>NZ_LZOZ01000013.1:0-2798 GCF_001679485.1 Haemophilus sp. CCUG 60358 | reverse complement strand
TTCTGTTCTTTAACAACCAGGAAACAAGCTGAAAAACTGAAGAGACTTTCAAGTCCTTTTAAGGATAAGAAAAAGTCTGAGTAAGAAGAAAATCTTGATTGAACAAAAGCAATCAAGTGTTTAGTTGAAAACACAACATCAAGAATTTTTGAGGTTGTATAGTTAAGTGACTAAGCGTACAAGGTGGATGCCTTGGCAATCAGAGGCGAAGAAGGACGTGCTAATCTGCGAAAAGCTTGGATGAGTCGATAAGAGGCGTTTAATCCAAGATGTCCGAATGGGGAAACCCAGTAGATGAAGAATCTACTATCACTTACTGAATACATAGGTAAGTGAGGCAAACCGGGAGAACTGAAACATCTAAGTACCCCGAGGAAAAGAAATCAACCGAGATTTCGTTAGTAGCGGCGAGCGAACGCGAAGGAGCCTGTTAGTGATAATGACAGAGACAGAGGAACAAGCTGGGAAGCTTGGCGATACAGGGTGATAGCCCCGTACTCGAAGTCCAGGTCATGGTACTAAGCTAACGACAAGTAGGGCGGGACACGTGATATCCTGTTTGAAGATGGGGGGACCATCCTCCAAGGCTAAATACTCCTGATTGACCGATAGTGAACCAGTACTGTGAAGGAAAGGCGAAAAGAACCCCGGTGAGGGGAGTGAAATAGAACCTGAAACCTTGTACGTACAAGCAGTGGGAGCCCTTTAAGGGTGACTGCGTACCTTTTGTATAATGGGTCAGCGACTTATATTTTGTAGCGAGGTTAACCGAATAGGGGAGCCGAAGGGAAACCGAGTCTTAACTGGGCGAATAGTTGCAAGGTATAGACCCGAAACCCGGTGATCTAGCCATGGGCAGGTTGAAGGTTGGGTAACACTAACTGGAGGACCGAACCGACTAATGTTGAAAAATTAGCGGATGACTTGTGGCTGGGGGTGAAAGGCCAATCAAACCGGGAGATAGCTGGTTCTCCCCGAAATCTATTTAGGTAGAGCCTTGAGCGGACACCTTCGGGGGTAGAGCACTGTTTCGGCTAGGGGTCCATCCCGGATTACCAACCCGATGCAAACTACGAATACCGAAGAGTGATACTCAGGAGACACACGGCGGGTGCTAACGTCCGTCGTGGAGAGGGAAACAACCCAGACCGCCAGCTAAGGTCCCAAAGTCTATATTAAGTGGGAAACGAAGTGGGAAGGCTTAGACAGCTAGGATGTTGGCTTAGAAGCAGCCATCATTTAAAGAAAGCGTAATAGCTCACTAGTCGAGTCGGCCTGCGCGGAAGATGTAACGGGGCTCAAATATAGCACCGAAGCTGCGGCATCAGACGAAAGTCTGTTGGGTAGGGGAGCGTTCTGTAAGCGGATGAAGGTGAATCGAGAGGTTTGCTGGACGTATCAGAAGTGCGAATGCTGACATAAGTAACGATAAAACGGGTGAAAAACCCGTTCGCCGGAAGACCAAGGGTTCCTGTCCAACGTTAATCGGGGCAGGGTGAGTCGGCCCCTAAGGCGAGGCTGAAAAGCGTAGTCGATGGGAAACGGGTTAATATTCCCGTACTTGGATAAACTGCGATGTGGGGACGGAGCAGGTTAGGTTATCGCACTGTTGGATATGTGCGTTTAAGTTTGTAGGTGGGGAGTTTAGGCAAATCCGGACTTCCATTCAACACTGAGAGATGATGACGAGGCTCTACGGAGCTGAAGTAACCGATACCACACTTCCAGGAAAAGCCACTAAGCTTCAGGTTTATCTAAACCGTACTGAAAACCGACACAGGTGGTCAGGTAGAGAATACTCAGGCGCTTGAGAGAACTCGGGTGAAGGAACTAGGCAAAATAGCACCGTAACTTCGGGAGAAGGTGCGCCGGCGTAGATTGTAGTCCCTTGCGGGCGAAGGTTGAACCGGTCGAAGATACCAGCTGGCTGCAACTGTTTATTAAAAACACAGCACTCTGCAAACACGAAAGTGGACGTATAGGGTGTGATGCCTGCCCGGTGCTGGAAGGTTAATTGATGGTGTAATCGAAAGAGAAGCTCCTGATCGAAGCCCCAGTAAACGGCGGCCGTAACTATAACGGTCCTAAGGTAGCGAAATTCCTTGTCGGGTAAGTTCCGACCTGCACGAATGGCATAATGATGGCCAGGCTGTCTCCACCCGAGACTCAGTGAAATTGAAATCGCCGTGAAGATGCGGTGTACCCGCGGCTAGACGGAAAGACCCCGTGAACCTTTACTATAGCTTGACACTGAACATTGAATTTTGATGTGTAGGATAGGTGGGAGCCTTAGAAGCAGTCACGCCAGTGATTGTGGAGGCGTCCTTGAAATACCACCCTTTAACGTTTGATGTTCTAACGAAGATTACGAAACGTGGTCTCGGACAGTGTCTGGTGGGTAGTTTGACTGGGGCGGTCTCCTCCCAAAGAGTAACGGAGGAGCACGAAGGTTTGCTAATGACGGTCGGACATCGTCAGGTTAGTGCAATGGTATAAGCAAGCTTAACTGCGAGACAGACAAGTCGAGCAGGTACGAAAGTAGGTCATAGTGATCCGGTGGTTCTGAATGGAAGGGCCATCGCTCAACGGATAAAAGGTACTCCGGGGATAACAGGCTGATACCGCCCAAGAGTTCATATCGACGGCGGTGTTTGGCACCTCGATGTCGGCTCATCACATCCTGGGGCTGAAGTAGGTCCCAAGGGTATGGCTGTTCGCCATTTAAAGTGGTACGCGAGCTGGGTTTAGAACGTCGTGAGACAGTTCGGTCCCTATCTGCCGTGGGCGTTGGAGAATTG
>NZ_LZOZ01000012.1 GCF_001679485.1 Haemophilus sp. CCUG 60358 | reverse complement strand
GCTGCTGTTGCAGAAGATGCTGCTGCTGTCGCTGATGACGCTGCTGCAGCCACTGATTTTTTAATTTCGGCCAGATTCGTGTTCACAGTATCCGCTGCAGCTTTCGCACTTGAAGCAGCTGCTGCCGCAGCTGTTGTCGCACTATTTGCAGTACTCATTGCTGCTGCTGCAGTGCTTGCTGTTGCGTTAACTGCAGTAATCACTTGATAAAGCTGTGAACCGTTAATTGCATCGGTAGAAGTTGCACTAATTAAACCCGCTGCCACATATTGAATTTGACGTTGGTTAGTTGTATTACCTACGGCTACTGTACCAGTACCAATACCAACACCGTTATTACCAACTTCAGTTGTTCCACCAATTTTGATTGAGGTTAATGAATTTTTAGCACCGCTCGTTGAGCCAGCACCTAAAGCGACGTCTTGTGCATTTGCTGCTTTCGCATTTTGACCTAAAGCAACAGCGCCTGCTGCAGTAACATTCGCACCTTGACCTAGCGCAACCGCACCTGCCGCAGTAGCATTCGCTGCTGAACCAATAGCAACTGCATAACCTGCCGAAGTATTCGCATTTGTACCTACAGAAATACTTTCTTGCCCACTAGCCTTCGCATAACGGCTGGCAGCCAAAGAAAATGAACCCGTTGCTTCAGCGCCTAAACCAATAGCAACAGCACTATCTTTACCGGCAACGGTATTACGACCTAATGCGATGGCGTTATCTTCTGTTGTTGATACATTAGCATTACGACCAATTGCAAGACCAAAGTTGCCAGATACGTTTGCCTCGCGACCAATAGCAATACCGCTTTCTTTATTCGCCTTCGCAGTCATACCCATAGCGATAGTATTTTCGCCAATTGTTTTAGCGCTAAAGCCCATAGCAATAGCATTATTACCTTGTGAGGCACCTGCTGAATCATTAACTGTCGCACCAGTACCAATTGCAATAGCATTATTACCTTTTGAGCCACCAGTTGGACCGTTAACTACCGCACCAGTACCAATTGCAATAGCATTATCTGCCCATCCTCCAACAGTACTGCCCGAGCCCATAGCAACACCAGCTATCGCACCATTGACGGAATTTTTACCAATCGAAATCGCTTGAAAGTTTGATGCATTCGCATTTGTACCTAATGCTACGCTATCAATATAGCCGCCTCTTGCATTAGAACCAATTGCTGTTGAGTTAGTACCATTTGAAACTGATGAAACACCGATTGCAATCGCTTGAGTACTGTTTGTGGTAGCCGTTGCATCTTCACCAATTGCAATACCTTTTTCACGTTCAACAACAGAATTTCTACCAATCGCAATAGATGCATCTGCTTTTGCATTAGCTAAAGTACCAATTGCAGTAGAATTTCCTGCATTTGAGGATGCTGCTGTACCGAATGCAATCCCTTGGTTACTAGTTGCCGTAACAGTTGCCCCATTACCAATGGCGATACCCTGTTCACGTTGAACATTCGCATTCTGACCAATCGCAACTGCAGAAATTCCGTTTGCATTAGCAAAACCACCAATTGCAGTCGCATTCGCAGCTGTTGCGTTTGCAAATCCACCTTGCGCAATTGCAAAATCAGCATTAGCATTAGAATCAGAACCTATAGCAACAGATTTAACAGCTGTTGATTTTGTAGCAATACCTAAGGCAACACTATTATCTCCAGTTCCAGTAGCTGCACGCCCAATAGCCACACCGCCTTTATTAGCTTCCGAGCTTCTACCTATTGCAATGGAACCTGTACCTGTCGATGTACCACCAGCGATAGCCGCTAGATGATTAGCATTGTCACCAACTATTTGATTCATGCTTCCAGCCATAATAGCATTTGCTTGCCCTGCGATCCCTAATGTTGCCAAGGCAATAACGCTTAATTTGAATAATCTGTTAACACCATTTGAAACAGTTGATGTTGAAATATCTGAGGACGATTTTACTTGTCCTTTAGCTAATTCAGAAGTCACCACCAATGACTGTGGGTTCTATTCCAAATAACCTTGAAAATCTTGTTCATCTAAACAAAACTCCTCATGTGTACTTTAATAAAATTGAACAAAAATAAAAAATTTTTGCCTAAAATCACCATAGATGTGATCAGCTCATGATTATGCATTATAATCAGAAAGAACACCAGTTATATCAAGTAAATATTATGTAAAGATCTCTTCTCCTCTCCGGATATACGGAATTTCTTATACTAAAATATATATTAGTCACTAAAGCGCGGTCATTCTTGAAATAATTCTAATTCACGTTCATAATGAACAAACATTCATATTTTATAGACTGAAGCTTTTTTACTTCAGCCTTTTCCGATAAGGCTCGCATTATGTCCGATCAACAAACAGATACACAAAACTCTTCAAATAATAAATCTCAACAACGTAAAAAAGGGCTTTCTATTTTTATTCTTTTGCTTCTTCTGATTGCAATCGGTTCGGCGGCTTATTGGTTTTTCTTTATTAAAGGTTTTGAAGAAACGGAAGATGCCTATGTCAGCGGCAATCAGGTGATGGTCTCAGCACAGGTGGCGGGAAATATTGCGAAAATTAATGTCGATAATATGGATCCCGTACAAGCGGGCGATGTGTTATTAGAATTGGATGACACCAATGCCAAATTGAGTTTTGAGCAAGCAAAAAGCAATTTAGCCAATGCCGTTCGCCAAGTTTCTCAACTGAATTACACCATAAAACAATTAAAATCTGCTGTTCGTGCGAATGAAATAACCCTTGCTCAAGCACAAGGAAACTTGAACCGTCGTGTGCAATTAGTCAAAGATGGGGCGATTGATAAAGAATCGTTCCAACATGCAAAAGAAGCTGTTGAACTCGCAAAAGCGAACTTAACCACCTCACAAAATCAGCTCGGCGCAAATCAAGCCTTATTGTTAGACGGACCTTTAAGTGAACAACCGCAAATTCAAAGCGCAATCAGTAATTTAAAACAAGCTTGGCTAAATTTAGAACGCACAAAAATCCGCAGTCCAATTAAAGGTTATGTGGCTCGCCGCAATGCTCAAGTGGGTCAAGCGGTGTCTGTTGGTGGGGCATTAATGGCAGTGGTCACAACCGATCAAATGTGGTTAGATGCCAACTTCAAAGAAACACAATTAACCCATATGCGAATTGGTCAGCCGGTTGAAATTCATTTCGACCTTTATGGCAAAGATAAAACCTTTAATGGAAAAGTCGTGGGAATTGAAATGGGTACGGGCAGTGCATTCTCATTATTACCCACTCAAAATGCGACGGGGAACTGGATCAAAGTGGTGCAACGTGTGCCTGTGCGTATTCAATTAGATCCGCAACAACTGGCTGAAAATCCATTACGTATCGGTCTTTCTGCAACTGTGAAAGTGAATGTGACCGATAGCCAAGGCGAAACTTTACGTGACCAAGCGCCATCTACAACGCTTTATTCCACGAATGTGCTGCAATATGATGAAAGTGCGGTCAATAATTTGATTGAATCCATTATTCGCGACAATAGCTATTAGGTTCTGTTATGCCGCAATCTCATTTCAAGCCGCTACAAGGCGGTGCGTTAGCGATGCTCACATTGGTGCTGTCTTTAGCCACCTTTATGCTCGTGCTAGACTCCACCATCGCTAACGTAGCCATTCCAACTATTGCAGGTGATTTGGGTGCCTCGTCTAGCCAAGGAACGTGGGTGATCACTTCGTTCGGGGTGGCAAATGCGATTTCGATCCCGATTACAGGCTGGCTGGCAAAACGTTTTGGTGAAGTGCGGTTATTTTTAATCGCAACGCTATTATTCGTGCTAGCCTCTTGGCTTTGTGGTATTGCAAATAGCTTGGAAATGTTGATCGTTTTTCGCGTCCTTCAAGGTGCGGTAGCGGGTCCCATCATTCCCCTTTCTCAAAGTTTATTATTAAATAACTACCCGCCTGAAAAACGCGGAATGGCATTGGCCTTTTGGTCAATGACAATCGTCGTCGCCCCAATTTGTGGCCCGATTTTAGGCGGTTGGATCAGCGATAATATTCACTGGGGTTGGATTTTCTTTATCAACGTTCCGATTGGGCTTGCCGTTGTCTTAATCAGTTGGAAAATTTTAGAAGGCCGAGAAAGTAGAATTTCTCATCAACCAGTTAACACTATTGGGCTTATTTTATTGGCGCTTGGCGTCGGTGCGTTGCAATTAATGCTGGATCAAGGTCGTGAGCTAGATTGGTTTAATTCCACTGAAATTGTGGTACTTACCATTATCGCGGCGGTAGGTTTAATCGCCCTCATCATTTGGGAACTCACGGACGATAATCCAGTTGTGGATGTTTCCTTATTTAAATCCCGAAATTTCACCGTAGGTTGTGTTTCAACCAGCCTTGCTTTCTTGGTGTATTCAGGGACAGTCGTGCTTATCCCGCTTCTGCTCCAACAGGTTTACAACTATACAGCAACATGGGCGGGACTTGCGGCAGCTCCAGTAGGATTATTGCCGATTCTACTTGCACCGATTATAGGGAAATTCGGCAATAAAATTGATATGCGGATTTTAATCACCGTCAGTTTTATGGTTTATGCGCTGACCTTTTATTGGCGAGCTGTGACCTTTGAACCTGAAATGACGTTTATGGATGTGGCATTACCGCAATTTGTGCAAGGCTTAGCCGTTGCTTGTTTCTTTATGCCACTGACAACCATTACCCTTTCTGGTTTACCACCTGAAAAAATGGCTTCGGCGTCGAGCTTATTTAATTTTCTCCGAACCCTTGCCGGCTCAATAGGCACATCACTTACTACTTTTATTTGGTATAACCGCGAAGCCGTGCATCACACGCAACTCACAGAAGTCATTAATCCATACAATCCGATTTCCCAACAATTCTTCCAAACTATGGCAAGTTTTGGTTTAAGTGAAGAACAAACGGCATCATATCTCGCCAGACAGATCACCGCTCAAGGCTTTATTATTGGTGCTAACGAGATCTTCTTAGTTTCTGCGATAACCTTTATTTCCTTGGTTGTGCTCATTTGGTTTGCTAAACCACCTTTCAGCAGCAAACATTAAAAACACCCGAAAAAATAACCGCACTTTTCTATCTGAAATGACAAGAATTTGTTATTTGGGACAATTGAAAAACTGGGAAATTTAACCAAATATTATGTCTTCTGCTTTAGAACCTGAAACATGCACAAAAAAATAGAAAATTTGTGTGCGTTGTACTAATATGCACAAAATATTCTGAATATTGTGCATGTTATGTAAACGTGCACAAGAAACCACACCTTTTTATGTATAAAGGAAGTCATAATGAACAACTATCAAATTCCAGATTTATTTGCCTTGGGCGAGATAGAAAGTAAAGCGGTATTGAAAGCTTGCAGTGCTGCTCATCAGGCATTAGGTGAGTTAAAAGGCGTGGTACATACGATGCCGAATCAAAATATTTTGCTAGGGACATTACCCTTGCAGGAAGCAAAAGAAAGCTCGGAGATTGAAAATATCATTACCACGCAGGATGATTTATATCAAAGCAATATCAATACACACCAATTCACTACCGTAGCGGCAAAAGAAGTTCACTACTACGCACAAGCCATGTCATTAGGCTTTGACTCCGTCCGTTCCGATAAATTAATTACACTCAATCTCATTAAAGAAATTCAATCTACATTGGAAGGAAACAATGCGGGTTTCAGAAAGCAGCAAGGAACGGGGCTGGTAAATCAAACGACAAAAGAAATTGTTTATATGCCACCGCAAAATCCTACCGATATTGAAAAATATATGTCTGATTTGGAAAGATTTATCAATGACTCGGCACAACTTGATTACGATCCCTTGGTAAAAATGGCACTGATTCATCACCAGTTTGAAAGCATTCATCCATTTTATGACGGAAACGGTCGGACAGGACGGATTTTGAATATCCTGTATCTGATTCAGCAGGATTTGCTAGACACGCCGATTCTGTATCTTTCCCGATATATCAACCGAAACAAAGCTAAATACTATCAATTATTGCAATCGGTACGCGACCGTCAAAACTGGGAAGCGTGGTTAGTATTTATGTTAAATGGCATCACAGAAACCGCCAAACGGACAGTGACCTTAATCAATGGAATTAAAGTATTAATGCAAAACCATAAACAGCTCATCCGTGACAACTTACCACAGATTTACAGCCATGAACTGATTAACAATCTGTATAAACACCCTTATACGAAAATTGATTTCATCGTACGAGACTGCCAAATCCATCGTAATACAGCAAGAACCCGTTTAGAAGCATTGGTGAGAATCGGTATTTTAAAGAAGGAAAAAATTGGAAAAGAAAATTTTTATATTAATGTAGCATTGTATGAGTTATTGATGGAGCAATAGAGATTATCAGAATTCTCAACATTAGCTATATCCAATCAGATAGTAAAAATATCCAATGTTGTAATACAATTCTAGTAAATAACCGCACTTTAATGATGTTCAAAAGTGCGGTTGGTTTTTCTAGCCTTTTGTTAAGATGTCTTTTAGGAATCTCGCGGTATGCGAGCCTTTGACTTTAGCGACCTCTTCTGGTGTGCCTGTTGCAATGATTTGACCACCGCCGCTACCGCCTTCTGGACCAAGATCCACAATCCAGTCTGCGGTTTTGATCACATCTAAGTTGTGTTCGATCACCACGATAGTATTGCCTTGATCGCGCAAGCGGTGTAACACTTCGAGAAGTTGTTTAATATCAGCAAAATGCAAGCCGGTTGTCGGTTCATCCAAAATATAAAGGGTTTTACCAGTATCGCGTTTTGAAAGCTCTGTCGCTAACTTAACGCGTTGTGCCTCACCACCTGAAAGCGTGGTAGAAGACTGACCTAAACGAATATAAGACAAGCCTACATCCATTAGGGTTTGCAATTTACGCGCAATCATTGGGATCGCATCAAAAAACTCGCGAGCTTCTTCCACCGTCATATCTAACACTTGGTGAATAGTTTTGCCTTTATAACGGATCTCCAAGGTTTCACGGTTATAGCGTTTACCTTTACATTGATCACAAGGCACATACACATCCGGCAAGAAGTGCATTTCTACTTTTAGCACGCCATCACCTTGGCATGCTTCACAACGACCACCGCGTACATTAAAGCTAAAGCGTCCCGGGTTATAACCACGCGCACGCGCCTCTGGCACGCCCGCAAATAATTCACGAATTGGCGTGAATAAACCGGTGTAAGTTGCAGGGTTAGAACGCGGTGTACGACCAATTGGGCTTTGGTTAATATCGATCACTTTGTCGAAATATTCCAAGCCTTCAATGGATTTATAAGGTGCAAAATCCGTTTTTTCCGCACGATTTAAGGCGTTTTGAGCCAATGGGAATAACGTATCATTAATTAGCGTTGATTTACCTGAACCTGATACCCCCGTAATACAAGTAAATAAGCCCACTGGGATCTCTAAATTCACACCTTTCAGATTATTCCCTGTCGCACCTTTTAATTTTAGAAGTTTGCTTTTATCAAGTGCGGTTCGTTTTTTCGGAATTTCGATTTTTTCTTCACCCGATAAGAACTTACCCGTAATCGAATTCGGGTTCGCCATGATTTCTTTGGCGGTACCTTGCGCAATCACTTGACCACCATGCACACCTGCCCCTGGGCCAATATCAATAATATGATCGGCTTCTCGAATGGCATCTTCATCATGTTCCACCACAATTACGGTGTTGCCCAAATTACGCAAATGAATCAGCGTATTTAACAGACGCTCATTATCGCGTTGGTGCAAACCGATAGAAGGTTCGTCCAACACATACATGACTCCCACTAATCCCGCACCAATTTGGCTAGCTAGTCGAATACGTTGTGCTTCACCGCCCGAAAGGGTCTCAGCTGAGCGAGAGAGGGAAAGATAATTCAACCCCACATTCACTAAGAATTCTAACCGCTCTTTGATCTCTTTCAGGATTTTTTCCGCAATTTGTGCTTTTTGACCGGTTAAGGTAAGCCCTTGGAAAAACTCAAGGCTTTCACCAATGCTTTTCTCTGAAATTTGCGGCAAGTTAATGCTGCCAATATACACGTTTCGAGCTTCAGGGCGAAGACGTGAACCACCACAATCTGCACAAGGGCGGTTGCTGATATTTTTTGCCAATTCTTCGCGTACAGACATGGATTCCGTTTCTTTATAACGGCGCGCCATGTTATTCAAAATCCCTTCAAAAGGATGCTTGCGGATCACTACATCGCCACGATCGTTCATGTATTGGAATTCAATTTCTTCCTTGCCTGAACCGTGCATCACTATGTCTTTAATTTTTTGAGGCAAATCTTCGTATGGCGTTTCAATATCAAATTTATAATGTTTTGCTAACGAGGTAAGCATTTGATAGTAATAGAAATTGCGACGATCCCAACCTTTTACCGCACCGCCTGCAAGAGAAATACTTTCATTTTGTACCACACGGCTTTCATCGAAGAACTGCTGAACACCTAAGCCATCACAAGTCGGACACGCCCCTGCCGGGTTATTAAATGAGAATAAGCGAGGCTCTAATTCCGGTACAGAATAACCACAATGCGGACAAGCAAAGTTTGCTGAGAAAACCAATTCTTCAGCCTTAGGATTATCCATATCCGCCACAACTGCTGTACCACCAGAAAGCTCTAAAGCCGTTTCAAAGGATTCCGCCAAACGTGTGGCTAAATCTGACCGCACTTTGAAGCGATCCACCACCACTTCAATGGTATGTTTTTTCTGTAAAGCAAGTTCTGGTGGATCGGATAAATCACAGATTTCACCATCAATTCTTGCACGAATATAACCTTGTGCCGCCAAGCTATCTAACAGCTTAACATGCTCACCTTTGCGGTTTTTCACCACAGGCGCAAGCAACATCATTTTGCTTTCTTCTGGCAGACTTAAAACTTTATCCACCATTTGGCTGATGGTTTGTGCCGTTAATGGCACATCATGATCCGGACAACGAGGCTCCCCTACGCGAGCAAACAACAAACGCAGGTAATCATAAATTTCGGTGATAGTCCCCACAGTTGAACGCGGGTTATGAGAAGTGGATTTTTGCTCAATAGAAATCGCTGGTGACAAGCCCTCAATCGAATCCACATCCGGTTTTTCCATCAAAGAAAGGAATTGACGCGCATAAGCAGAAAGAGATTCCACATAACGGCGCTGCCCTTCCGCATAAAGCGTATCAAATGCTAAAGAAGATTTGCCCGAACCGGACAAGCCTGTAATCACAATTAATTTATCGCGCGGAATGGTTAAATTGATGTTTTTGAGGTTGTGGGTTCTAGCCCCACGAATGTCGATAGTATCCATAAAAAAAGCGATTGCCTTAAGAAAATAAATTCAAAAATTGTGACCATTATCGCATATTTCAATATCTGTGCAAATATCCAGTTAATTTTTATGGATCTTTTGTTTCTTTTAAGGCAAAATAGCCAAAATTTTTCACCTTATTTCTAAAATATAGAGGATTCTATGGCAGGTATTAATAAAGTAATCATCGTGGGTAATTTGGGTAATGATCCTGAAATCCGCACGATGCCAAATGGCGAAGCGGTAGCAAATATCAGCGTGGCAACAAGTGAAAGCTGGACAGATAAAAACACGGGCGAACGTCGTGAAGTGACAGAATGGCACCGTATCGTGTTATATCGTCGTTTAGCAGAAATTGCGGGGCAATACTTACGCAAAGGTTCACAAGTTTATGTTGAAGGTCGTTTAAAAACCCGTAAATGGCAAGATAACAACGGCCAAGATCGTTACACCACTGAAATCCAAGGTGATAACTTACAAATGTTAGGTGGTCGTAATCAAGAGATGGGCGGTTATACACCTGCACAATCAGCACCACAACCAAGCTATCAATCTCGTCCAGCACAATCTGCGCCAGCGCCACAAGCTGAGCCACCAATGGACGCATTTGATGACAACATTCCATTCTAAGTTACATTAGAAATTAAATATGGAAATACAATTCAAATGAATAAATAGAAGTCTTTTAAAATAGGCTTCTTTTTTTCTATGTTAAAAAGATAAGTAATAAGAGTTATTTAAATGGATCTAAACACTTTTAGAAGAAAAACAGCTATGGTTTTACACGAATTAGAAATTGGAATAGGAAATCTAGTACTAGAACAAATTCCAGATTCTAATTTATCTGATTCTGAAACTAATAAATTAAAACCGCTGACAGTTCAAGATTTAGTGGAGCAATCATATCTAGATGATTTATTTCAGATGTTAATTCCTTCATCTAAAGATACTATTTTTAGAGAAGATATAATTGAATTAAGAAATATTTTTATACAGAACGAAATATATAATATTAGAAATGTTATATCTCATCCTAATAGAATATTTGATTTAAATTACTGGTATAAAGTTGCTGCCTTGGCAAGTGATCCTATTATTGAATTATTAGGTTTATCTAAGGTTAAAAAATCATTATTATCAGCTGAAAATAATCTAATTGTAGATCCTCCTGAAGATTGGATGAATAGTATCTTTAAGAAAATTCCTAACAACATCCCAGATAAATTTGAACATACTATAACAGGTCTAATTGGCAGGAATAAACTATTAGCCGATCTTAAAGAACTTCTAATAAATAGGCTTGATCGAAGATCTTTGACCATATCCCTCGTTGCTCCAGGAGGAAATGGAAAAACAGCAATTGTATTAGAAACTTTAAGAAGAATTATTAATGATCCATTAACTAAAGAACATTTTGAAGCATGCATCTACATAACATTAAAAACAGAAGAACTAACTGATAATGGTATTGTAAAACTAGATTCAATAACTTCAGTTAATGAGCTAAGAAAAGAATTAGTGAGTATTTTTAATGATCTATTTTTAACAGATTATTCTGATTTTTCTGAGCTATCTGATATAGAATCTAATAAGAAAATTTTATTATGTATAGATAACTTAGAAACTCTTTTAATTGAATGTAAATCTGATTTTGATAACTTTTTATCAGAAATACCGCTTTCTTGGAAAGTATTAATCACTAGTAGAATATCTATTGATAACAGTAAAATTATTAAAGTTGATGTACTAAAGAAAACAGAAGCTATTGCTCTAGCACGTTCTTATCTGTCGAAAAAAGCTGGTAATTTAAGAAATCATACTATGACCGACGATGAATTAGATAAAGTAGTTAATGAATGCTATTTGAATCCTTTAGCTATTAGATTAACTATAGACCTTTACTTAAAAGGGAAGGATATTTTTACCTCAACTAAGGTTGCTAATAAAGAAATAGTTCAGTTCTCATTTAAAAACTTAATCGATTCTTTTGATGAAAATATTATCAAAGTTTTAGAATGTTTATATTTGAAACCAGAAAGTTCTCGAGCTGATTTAAAAGAAATATTAGATTTTTCTGATGACGAAATTGCAGATAGTATTGCCCAATTATCTAATACAAGTCTAATAGTAAGGGTTACTAAAGATGATGTTGAAAATTATAAATTAGGAGAGTCAATTCTTAATTTACTATTGTCTAACCCTAAAAACATTAGAGTTCGCGCTGAAATTCAGAAGAAAATAGGAAGGATGAAGACAAAAATTAATGAATATCAGAGAGAACAAGCTATACAAGGTATAGATAAACTTTCTTTTGATTATATAAATCCATCTTTACCAGACTCTTTAAAGATTTTATTACTTGATCTAAATAAGAGTATTAAAAAGCATAATGATTTATCAATACTATTAGATAGATTTTGTCAGCTAGAATATAATTTCAAGGGACACTTAGAATTTCAGATTGCCTATGGTCGATTATTATTTGAAATGAGAGCTAATGATATGGCTAGAGAACGCTTTAATAGTGCTATATCATGCTGTAATTCGTCTAGAATCGCCAAATACTATTTAGCTTTAATTGATTTTTATGATAATGAATATAGTAACTCATTTAAAAAATTTTGGGATTTATATTTAGATAATGAAATAAAAGGGGAGCTAAGAGAAAAAATTATCGATTATATGTATAAGTCATTACTATACGATAGTAAGTATGAGGAAATATTAGAATTTAGTAAAAAATGGAGAGAATCACAAGTAAGAGGTATCGAAGGTTCTTTTAGAGCCAGAGCAATAAAAAATCTTGCTGAGAAAATTAATATTCCTAAAGATCGAGCTAAAGAAATATTGAGATCTATACATATTTTAGAAGATATATTTAGAAATGACGGATATATAAAAGTAGCCTGTATCCAAATGAAGGCTATAGCTGATGAAATAGCTAAGTTACTCATTTCGACTAAAGATAAACGTGAATATTGGAATTTACATGAATCTATAGAATTTGTGAATTTCATAACAAAACATGTACCTAATTCAATAGATGATATTACATATGGAGATTGCGAATTTCTTATTAAGTTTGTTGATTATATGCATCACCTTCCCAATAAAAATCCATTTCAAAACCTTTTCTGGAAAGATTTTCTTAGCAAGTATAGTACTCTAGTTCTCCTAGAAGAGCTACCATCAGAAAATCATATAGAGGTAATTGTAGAAAAAATAGTATTTTATGATACAGGGAAAAGAGCCAGTTATTTATTCGCTCAATCTCTTGAAAAAGAACGTTTCTTCATTCATTATAGACGAATGTCAAAAGCTTCATATAGATTATGGCCTTCAATAAAAGAAGGCTCAAGATTAGCAATTATTCCAGACTATGAAGGGAAAGAAACGGGTAAAGATGCTCTGGCTAAGGACGTATATATTATTGAACTATAATGATTTTAAATTAAGCAATAACAATAAAGGAGCTGATGTCTTGTCAGTTCCTTTATTTTTTTATACTTTGTTAAACCTTAAGAGGTACGAATTTTTACGACACTTTTTTATCATTATAATAAAACTGAATACTTTCGGTGCAACAACTGTCTCCATAAAAAAGCCAACCTTGATATTTAGTCAACTATTAAATAACAATGAATTCTACAGTGTCGAAAGTTTTTAGACTAAATAATATTTATTTCAAACCTTTTTTAACCAAATCTTCATAACCACCATGATTGGTGACATTGGTATAGCCTGCATTTTTCAGCTCAGTGAGTGCAGCTTCGGCACGGCGACCACTACGGCAGTAAAGGTTGATCGGTGCATCTTTATCTGAATCAATTGCTTTAACACCTTCCACAATTTTATCGTGTGGAATATTCACTGCACCTTGTAAATGACCAGCATTAAACTCCTCAGCAGAACGCACATCAATCCAAACGCCTTTTGCTTTTTCCGGTTGTACCATACTTTGTTCTGTTTGTGGTGCAGTATTTGCATAAGCAACAATAGAGGCGGTAATGGCTGCCGCAGAAAGTACCGCTGTGAATAATTTTTTCATTATTCAATCTCCTATTAAATAGAAATAATATATTTACCTAAATAAATTTAGGGGTTATGTAAAACTAATAGCCATCATACGCCTAAACATAAAGATAATAAACTGTGAACAAAGTAAAAATTAAGTAAAATTTTCGTGAAATTTAACCGCACCTTAAAATAAAAAAAAAGCCATCTGAAATAAAACATTCAGATGGCCTTTTTAATTGATTTAATTATTTCTTTGCAGGATCAACTTCACTCACAGCTTTCTGGGATTTTTCATCCATTTCCACTTTAATATTGTGGTCCACCACCACATTCATATTAATGGTGATCCCTTCCTTTGGGGTGTCTAATTGAATGGTTGGCGTACAGGCTGTGAGTGTAAACATCGCCGCAAAAATAAAAAAGTGCGGTTGAAATTTAAAGTGTTTTATCATTTGTCTTTGTCTAATTGCTTATAAAGTTTATATTGCAGATTTTGTTCAAATTGCGAGCCGTAGTCAATCATATTCCACAATTCAAACATATTTTCTTGGTGCGTATAATTTAACGTTATCGGATTATTGGTTCGCTTAGTTGGATTAAATCCGCTAATACTCGCATGCAACCTCATCTGCCCTTTAGGATCGAGCGTCACCGCCGCATGGGAATTTTGCAGTTCCATTTCTTTTAATAAATCCACCAAAATATTTTCTGTCCAACCACCTTTTTTCAGTCCTTTCACCATTTCATCGGTTAATTTGATAGACACATTTCCCACTTGTTCCAATGTACCATTACAAATCAGACATTCCTTGTGACCAAGCCAAAATGGCAAGGTCGCATTGGCGCGGCCGGTTAAGGTTACTTGGTTATATTGTGCCAAGGCTAACACTTGGGCTAAATCAATATTAGTAAAAGAAAGTGTCGCCATTTTACTTTGTGGAAAACTGAGCTGAGGCACCGTCAATACGCCATCAAATAAGGAAAGTTTCACATTTCTCAAAGTAAGCGGATTTTTCATGGTGTTCGGATAACGCCCAAACAAATCCAATTCCCCATTTGCGACGGAAAGCGCGCCATAGCGAATATTTTGAGTCGAAATATGGATCGGTTTACCCGAAGCCACTTGCAATGCCGAGTTTTCATAATTCATTGGGAAACGAATATTCAAGCCATAAATCTCGCCATCTGGCATAGTGATTTTGCCATTTTTAAGATTCAGCTCCCCCTTCATCTTCACGCCATTGCCATTGATTGCGAATTCACTTTGTCCTTTAATGCTGCCCTCATGAATTAACCAATTCCATTGTTGAGGGAAAAGTGATTGGAATACTTTTGCAGATTGTTCTTTCCAGCTGATTTTGCCTGAAAGTGCAGTATTTTGATATACACCCAAGACATCTAAAGGCCCAAGCGAACCAGCCTTTAAATCACCTGCAAAATTGAAGTTACTGATACTCTTACCATCAATACCTAAACCGAAAACAGGCGAAACAAAACGACCGCCATAAGCCAGTTCAATCCAATCTGTTTTCGCTTGCAACAAACCTCGAATATGCTCTTCTTCATAATCCCAGCGGAGTCGATCTTTAAGCTCCAATGAAAGTGGTGCCATTTTTACCTCTTTCATTTTGACTTCTTTGGAGTGAGCAGAAAGTTGATTTAATTCAATATGATCGGCTTCCCAAAATCCTTTCCCTTCCATTTTGACTGGCGTATTTAAAGATTTCCAGTTTGCACTGCCATTGATAATCCAATCCCAACGGTTTGTCGCTTGTTTCTCCACCGACTGCAACTTATGTTCTTCATCTCGCAAATCAAACACGGTTTTAATACCGGCAATAAACTCGTGGGCATTTCCGTCTAATTTTAGATTGAGGTTTTCAAACTGCGGAGTTGTGCCATTCAACGTTGCCTGCAAACGCCCTTCTAAGCCATAACGACCGATAATAATGTCATCTAACGGTAAACGAACATGTAATTTGGTGTCGGGTTGTACAGTATCCATTTTAAAGACCGAGCCAGGATAAAAATACACCACGGGATGCGTAAAAATCCCGCCTAGATGATAAGTTAAATTAGTAAGTGCCACGGTAGCGTTATAACGTAAATCCCCGCGAGTTTTCAGCTCAAAGTCCAATTCGTTATTATCATCGCCCCCACCGATTTCACCATTTTTCCCTGAAATCACGATCTCCCCTTTGCCCATTTCGCCAAAAGTTTGCAAGATCACGTTCATATCAATGCTTAATGGCAACAAGCCTTCTGCCGCACGATGAATAGATAACCCAAGGAAGCCTTTAATCGGTTGATAGCTGTCAAAGGTCCAATAAAATTTCCCCCACGAAATATCCAAGCCATCTTTGGTGAACACGAAAGGCACATCCAACAACGGCGAATTTGCTGTTAAATCTTGAGCGTTTAACTGACCGTCTGCACCTTGCCATGACACTTTTGTCTCGCCTTTTGTGACGGCTAGTTCTGGGTTATTCCAGTTAAGTAAGACATTGCCTTGTTGAGGAAGCTGAGAAAGATCAGGATCAAAATTCGCAGAGAAATGAAGATCGTAGGTTTTATCTCCCGCTTGTTTGATTTCACTACTCCCCGCCCATTGGAAAATACCATCTTGTGGCGTGACAGTCGATTGATGATGAAGCTCAAGCCCGTCATTATTGGCTTGAGCTTCGAGTGCTAATTGGTTGCCGTTATAGTTTGCGTCTAACGCCCAATCAGCTGATAAGAAAGGTTTTAAAGCCCCTTGTGTCAAGGCTTCGGCATCCGTTAATTGAAAGTGTTTAACGTTAACATGAGAAATAGGCAATGCCGCCCAAAGTGCGGTCAGATTTGGCGGTGTTTTTTCAGCATTATCACTGGGTAAATGGGTTAAACAATCATAATTCAAGCTAGCCTTTTCAACATCAAGACTATGCGTATTCCACCAAGTCACCTGAGTATTATTCAGGTTCACAAGCGTACATTGGTCGGTTTTCACTTTTAGCTCTGGCAGCGTTAAACCTGTTGTTTCCCATTGCCAATCATCGGCTAATTCAATGTGATAATGCGGTGCTAAAAAATGATTGGTAAGTTGCGCTACACGTTTCGGGGTCGCAAAAACGCGTAATAAGCCAATGCTTATTACGATCAATAGCAACAAAATAATCAACACCCACAGGCAACGCTTTCGCATAGTTTCCCCAATTACGCGATTAATCAATAAATAGAGGCGTATTCTATCCTATCTCGCCCCAAATAACTCAACCAACTTATCTCCAAAGAAATAAAACACTAATCCAAAGGCGACAATGATTAATCCAATGAGTTTTGTGATGTTCACTTCTCGGATCGGCATACCGATAAGACCGAAATGATCGATGGTTGTTGCCGTAATTAATTGTCCAACGATGATAAAAAATAACATCGCGGTGATGCCTAATTTCGGTGCAAGTAGAACCGTTGTGAAGACGACGATAGCGCCGAGTACCCCACCAATTAATTTCCACCAAGGTTGTGATGGAATCGTGGATAGATTGCTCCATAAATCAGTTTTAGCCAACGCGATAAAAAAGAGAAAAATCGTGCCTACCGCAAAAGAAATGAAGGTAGCAATCACCGCTTCGCCACTCATGGCTTTCGCCAATTGCGTATTAATCGCTGATTGCGTGGCGAGTGCTACGCCTGCCGCTAAAGCGACGATGAGATAAACAAAAAACATTGAAACTCCCAACAGAAAATTTGGCTTATTTTAACCTTTTCCTATTTGTCTTGTCGCGAAATGCTTTCCATTCTGAAAAAATAATCAAAAATCTACCGCACTTTGCATTTCATTCATAAATACCTCAAAAGTTGTAAGTCATCTTACCTGTTTATTTGATCTCGATCACCATTTGACTATTCTTGATTTGACGCTAACCTTCAAACCCATAGCCGAAAAGCAATTCCAAGAAACCCAAAACAGCGATTACCTCCGCTTTATTGAAGCACGCGCCACCCAAATGTTGCACGACAACAAAGCCCTTTCCGAAAAAGGCAAAAAAGAGTTGGAGAGATTACTGTCTATCGTCAAAACACATTTAGCATGGCGACGCCAAAATAATCATAACTTTTGGCTATATGAAATAAACTTTTCTTCTTTTTCTTACTGAATTTAGAAAGGTATTATCAAGCGGAAATTTATGATTTATCCCTTAGGAGTAGTTTATGTCTCAATTTAAAATTCACACCATTGAATCTGCACCGGAAGCGGCACAAGAAGCCTTAAAAGCCGTACAAAATGCCAATGGTTTTATTCCAAATTTAATTGGTGTTCTCGCAAATGCCCCTACTGCACTTGAAACTTATCGTACAGTGGGCGGTATTAATGGTCGTAATAGCCTAACCGCAACAGAACGCGAAGTGGTGCAAATTACTGCAGCCGTAGTCAATGGCTGTGGTTTCTGTGTAGCAGGCCACACGAAAATCGCTTTAAAAGTGTTAAAACTTGAAGAAGAGCTTGTAAACCAAATTCGTGCAACTGCTTGTATTGAAAGTGATAAAAAACTCGATACTTTAGCGCGTTTCACCCTTGCTGTTATTTTACAAAAAGCAAAATTAACCGAAGCACAACTTAACGCGTTCTTTGATGCAGGTTATACCCAAGAAAATGCTATTGATGTGATTTTAGGTGTTAGCCTCGCCACATTATGTAATTATGTGAACAACATTGCTGAAACTCCAATCAACCCTGAATTACAAGCATTTTCATAATCAAGTCTATAAAAGTGCGGTTCAAAATGATCTGCACCCCAAAAGTTGGACTCAACAAACCAACAATTGAGGTGCAGATTTTTTATGGGTAAACACTACACAATCGAATTTAAATTACAGGTTATTCAACCTATTCTAAAAGGGAAAATGAGCATTCGAGAAGCCGCTCGTTTTTACAATATCTCCTATGACACATTAGTCGGAACCTGGTTGAAACGGTTTGAAAAAAGTGGCATAAAAGGACTTATTTCCCGTAAACCATCAGGACGACCGCCAATGAAACCTAAATATGCAAAAATGCCACCGCCACCCAAAACTGAAGAAGAGCGTTTACGTTTGAGAATTTTACAGCTTGAAGCGGAGGTGGCTTATCTAAAAGAATTGAGAAGGCTCAGACTTCAGGACGAAGCCGAGCAACGGAAATTATCCAAAGGTTAAGAACGCATTATCCCTTAACATGGCTATTGAGTTTCGCACGTTTAGCGCGTAGTACGTTCTTTTCCCAACTTCAAGTTAAGCCAGATAAAGACAAGGTACTTAAAGCCGCCATTAAAGACATTAAAGCGAAACATCCTGATTATGGCTATCGACGTGTTCATGCCTGTTTGCCAGGCGTAAATCATAAAAAAGTCCAACGTTTAATGCAGGTACTTGGGCTTCAAGTGCGGTCAAGAAAAAGCAAGAAATTTACCACCTATCGAGGCACGATAGGGGTGATTGCACCGAATCATCTTGAACGCGATTTTAGTGCAACGGCTCCGAAACAAAAATGGGTGACCGATATCACCGAGTTTAAGGCGAAAGATGGAAGTAAAGTCTATTTATCCCCAATTTTAGACTTATTTAACAATGAGATAGTCTCCTATAATCTCAGCTATTCCCCAAACTGGGTGCAAGTAGAGGACATGTTAATGCAAGCCGTCAAAGGATTAAATAAAGCTTGTGGTGTCATTTTACATTCAGACCAGGGATGGCAATATCAAATGGTAGCTTATCGTCGAATCTTGGCTGAACATGGCATCATTCAAAGTATGTCGAGAAAAGGGAATTGCTTGGACAACGCCGCAATGGAAAGTTTCTTTGGGCGATTAAAAACGGAATGCTTTTATGGTCGGGAATTTAACAGTAGAGAGGAGATAGTTGATGCCGTCAGAGATTATTTGGATTACTATAATCATCGACGGATTCAACTAAAATTAAAAGGACTGAGTCCGATACAATATCGAAAACAATCCTTTAAATAACAGTCTAACTTTTTGGGGTCAGATCAATTCCGTGAAAAATTTGCAAAAAATTGACTGCTTGATGGGTTTTAGTGTCTTACACGTACTTTATAATTTACTTTATTATTTTTAATAAGTTGTAAATTTACTGCACGTATTGGTTTTACTACCTGTCTTACTTTTTCAGGAATTTTTGCTTCAACTTGTTTTTTTATCGCTGTAGTAGCTTCCGCTTTAAAATGTATTTGGCGACTACGATGATTTTTCATCTCAGTACGAGATTTTACACCTTTGACTACAACTGTATCCTGTGTTGCATTCACGCCAGCATTAGTTGCTGTTTGCTGATGTTTGGCGTTAACCTCTAATTTTGCATCCGCTTTCACACCTGCAATAGAACCGTTATTCCAGTCATTTTTTGCTGCTTCTGCCCACTTATCTGTAGTTGGTACAGCAAGTTTACCACTACCATTCGCAGCAAGGCTTACACTTACTTCATTGACTTTATTGGCTAATTGCTCACTGTGAGAATCACCTGAAATCGTACCGCTTGCGTGGTTAGCATTGACAGAGCCACCGATAAATTTCGCATCACCACCAGCATTGATTTTAGCTGTATCGGTGTTGAGAGTGGTTTCGGTATGTGTTTCATTACGCACCACATTCACAGCAAGATGACCGCTACCTGAAGACGGAGTCCATTTTTGTTCAGCCACACCACCGCCTAGTTTTAAGCCTACTGAAACATCAGTTTTGTTCACGCTATCTGTTGCTGCCGTTAAGGCTAAATTGCCTTTGCCTGCATTAAGATTGAGCTGTTCAGAGGTTGAGTTTACGCCTTTTAAATTCACTCCGTTTTGAGCTTGAATGCTCACATTTTTACCGTTTACTGCCACGCCTGTGTGCGTTTGGCTGTTTTCGGTGTTTACGCCTACATTTGCATTAAAGCCTGCATTTGCTACTTTAGCTCCAATATTCACGCCTGTTGCCACAGAGGCTGCCACATTTTGAACGTGATTATTGCCGGCTGTAATGTTCACACGTTTGCCAGAAAGTTGAGCATTTTCAACCGCTTGCACGTTTGTGCCTTGCAAGTTCAATACGCCTTGTGTTTGCACATTTACGTTTTTACCCGCAATGGTGTTCATCACCGCTTGGCTTTGGTTGCCGTTTTTACCATTTGCAGAAAGGCTTAAATCAATAGATGGAACTGCTGCACCTGCTGATGGCACAACCATTGCACCAACACCTACTTTCGCTTCAAAACCACCACCTGATTGGGTTTTACTGCTTGTTGCTTGGCTGAATTGAGCACTTTGAGCTTGAATATTCACATTTTCACTTGCGTTAATATTTGCTTGGCTATTTAATTTGCCTGTGTGAATGTTCACGTTTTTCGCATTAATTGAGCCTTGCACAGCATTGCTTTCTTGGCTAGCAGATTGGTTGTAATTTGCTCCTACTTTTGCTGCAACGTTAAAGCGTTGGAAGTCGGTAGTATCGGCTGAAACGCCTAAACTCGCCCCAGCTGAAAGGCTGTTTTTCTCAACACGATTTGCAACTGCTACAAGTTGATGGCTGTTTGAATTAAATTGTGCCGTTTCTCCTGCCTTGTATTGGGTCGCATTATCTTGAATGTGGTTTGCATTTACGCTGATATTTTTGCCCGCTTGTAACTGCGTTGCGGTATGCGTTGTGCTTGATACGGTTTCACGTCCACCTTTTGCAGCAAGTTCCGCTTCCACGCTGAAAGCTTTGGATTTATCAATGCTCGCAGACACCGTGAGATCAACACTCACATTATTGCCAAAGCTATTTATACTGTTTTTCGCAGTAGTGTGGAGTACCTCTTTCGCATTTTCTTGAATATTTCCTCCTGCTTGCACTTGGCTGCCTTGATGCTCAATGCGATTTGCATTAAGTTTTACATCATTTGCCGCTGAAAGTTTGCTTACTTGGGCTTTGTTTTCCACGCTTGAATTCAAGGAATGAGCTACGCCAACCCCTAAAGTGGCACTTAATTTGTTCTCGGTTACGGTGCCGCTCAAACCAACATTTACTTCGTTTTTCACGCTGTTGTTAATGCTTTGATTTTGAGCCGCTTGTGTCGTGATTTTATCTGCGTTAATGACTAAATTGCCGTGAGTTGCCGCTACTTCACTGCCTGAAACAGTCACAGTTTTTGCATTCAATGCTACATCGTTACCTTTTACGCTTGAACCTGTATGCGTTGTCGTGTGACTATTTTGGCTGTTATTGTAAACGTTCAAGCCCAAGTGGAATTTACCTTCTGCATTTATAGCATCTGCTTTTTTCTCTTTGCTGATTTCAACATCTGCATCCACGCTTGGCTTACCTTTGTTATTATCAAGGTTGAGATTTGCGGTTAAATGCCCGTGTTGGAATGATGTTTTGAGGCTGTCGAAACTGCCCGCGAAACTAAAACCAGCCTTACTTGATTCCGTACGAACGTGGTTAGCTGCACCTTTCACTTCAATACCACTTTTTGCTGCAATATCGAGCAACCCTGCGGATTGCACGGTTGAGCCCACAATGCTCACGTTTTTGTTGGTAGAGAGTTGGAGATTCGATGCTGATTTTAAGGTTGAACCTTTTGCAGTAGAGGTATGTGTATAGCTACTTTGGCGAGCCTTGGTAATATCAAAAATTGTACCTTGACGAGCGTAATCAACTGCAGTGGTTTTCGCTTGAGTGCTATCAATAACTAATGCACCTGCATTGCCTTTTACTACGCCATTACCACCCGTTACGACACGGCTGCCTGAAATATGCACGCCACGGCTTGCATCTAAAGTCGCATCGCCTTTCACGGTAAAATCAGCCCCGTGAACAGTTTCCGCACTTCTGCCTGTACCAACGGTTTTAGAGCCTGCTAAACCACCCCAGAAACGCATATCATCGCTGAGGTTATAACTTTCGCTAGATCTTTCTGAGCCGAATGAAAGCGAACCGATATTTTTTGCCAATAATGCACCATCCACATTTGCCACTACGCCTGTTAAATGCACATCGCCTTTACCGCCTAAAATAAGATCTTGTTCGGTCGTTAATTCTGTCGCAGTGTAGTGCTGCACGCTACTATCTTGGCTGCTTAAACCTGTTTTTAAACGTGCAGTTTCATTTTTAAATTCAGCACGAGCCGTTTGAGTGGTAGTGGCTTTTGCACCACGTAAATTCACGCCTTGTTCGCCATAAATAGCGGTCGTTTTTGCGGAAACTTTTGCACCTTCTGTGGTCACTTTGCCTTTGGTTGCTTCAATATTTACACTATCGCCTGCAATCGTAGTGCGGTGTATGGTTTCAACACGATTGCTCTCTTGTTCATTGCGATACCAACTGCCTTTGCTTTGGTTTTTGCTGTGTTCACGTAAATTTACGTTTTTTTCTGCCCCTAAATGTACATTGCCACCGCGAATATTGCTATTTTTGGCTTGAATATCTGCTCCTGAAATGTTCAATTTACCACCGACATTCACGTTAAATTGATCGGTTTGCACACGGGTTGCTTGGTAGCTTTCACTTGAGCCACTTTGATGATCACGAGACTGTACGCCATTTTGATGTGTAACTTTTGCTTTACCTCTATCTGTATGACGACTAATTCTACCGTTTAAGTTTGCATTGCCTGCGGTAATATCCACTTCTTTTGCTTGTAAATTAGCCGATTGAGCGGTGATAGTCGCACGATCATCAGTTGAATGAATACGAATTCTACCCGCTTGAATACTACCCACAACTTTGCCATCCAGCACTTGACCTTTACGCTCTGTAGTTGTAATTTTAAGCGTGCCATTGTCTTCACGTGCAATTTTATTTTTGCCCGTAATCACATTCACCCCTTCGCTGGTGGTAATTTGACCGCCAACGGTCACTTGCGGGGCGATTAAATCAATGTCACCAGAACTGGTAATTTTGCCGCTGGTGCTTAACGCTTTATCGCCTGTTGCATCATAGCCTTTAAGTTTACCTTCTGCGACTTGCGGTTTACCTACCACAAGCGAAGCACGAGGCGTATTAATAAAACCGCCTCCTTCCACGCTAATGCCGTTCGGGTTAGCTAACACATAATCGGCTTTTTCACCAAAGATTTCTTGCTGACCAGCAATTTTAGAAGGATTGCGACTAACGACTTCGTTCAGAATCACTTTTGCGGATTGGGTTTTGAGATTTGGGTTGGCGTTCAGATCGCCTGCGAGTTGAGATTTGCCATTTTGACGAGCATTGTTTAGCACCGCACCAGATTTATCTACGTTAAACTTATCATATCGGTTATGCGATAACCCTGCGGCACTTGGATTGGCGATATTGATAATTTCAATGCCTTGTTTTTTGCTAATTTGTGTATTGGCATCTGCCGCACTGATTTCTGCAAAAGCAGATTGCCCCGCAATGCTGAATGCAATGGCGAGCGAAATTTTGCTTAAAGAGTAAGTTTTAGACATTTTGTACCTCGTAAAATGGAACATAACTAAATAAGAAATGCTCGTATTAAAGCAAAAATGGATAGGTTAGACCAGTTATTTATGGAGTAAAAATGTGATCTGCTTCACAAAAAAATAATTTATTGAGTAAAAAATCAAGTGTGCATTAGTGTAATAAGCTTAGAATTTATAGCTGATGCTTCCCAACACTAATCGCTCTTGTTTGACACCATCAGTTTTCGAAAACAATCGCCCCATTGCCCATTCAAGGTTAGCTTGAAAGGCTTTCTGCTCCCAATTCAACCCAACAGAATAAGCAAAGGCTTGTTCTCGCTGAGTATTCGCTTGTGTTGATTTTTGTACGCCAAAATCAATGCCAACGTAAGGCGAAAATGTACCGAATTCGGTTGCTTTTACCCAAGCAATATCGTTGTGTAAAACAATATTTTTCTCAGCCGATAAGCTCAAATCATTTAAGCCTCTCACCCTATTTCGTCCCGTTAAATCTTCTTGTTTAATCGAAGGCAAATAATCGCGGCTATATTGTGCTGTGAGCTGATGAGAATGGCGAAAAAGTTGTTCACCAATCGGTTGATAGCGGTTAAATTTCAGCTCAAAATTCCAACGGCTAAAACGATCTTCTGGCTGGTTTTCACCTTTATTTCGCCCCTGTTCATAGCGGAAATCAGTAACAAAAGTGGCATTTTCAAACAGCTGCAAATGATTTAGCCCAATAGAAATGCTCGTTAATTTAGGACTTTGAAGATCTAAAACCACATCATCCAGTCGGTTTTTGCTGTTAATTTTCTCGATCTGCGTTGAAAATGTTGAAATATGGTTAGAACCACGATGGAAAACATAATCTGCGGTTAATCCCGTTTGGAGAGTTTGCCCTTTTTGTTGCAGGCTTAATGTCTGAAGTGAGAGCGGCGTTTTAAATTGGGAAATAGAAACAAAGCCACTGAATGTCCAATAACCATAAGGTAAGGAATAATAGAGCAATGCCGAGCGGCTAAATTGATGACGAAATTTTAGTGTATGCGAACCGCTTAGATAAAGCGTATCTGATAAGCCAAAAGGGGTGCTAATGCTAACAGAGGAACGTACCTGCCAACGATCGTAGGTTCTTGACGCGTAATTATCCAATCCAATTGAACCATTGAAACGAGAAATTGGTTCGTTCGTAAATTTCAGTTTAACTTCGCCATTTTTAGCTGGCAAAACATCAACAGAAACGCTGTTTCCCGTGATGCGATTCGCTTGATCCAGTGCTTGGTCGAGATCTTGCACTTTCAGTGGTTTACCTATCGCATTTGGCAAAATTTGGCTTAAATTAAACCGCTTATTATCGCTTTCTATAGCAGCAATTTTGCCCTCAAATACATGCAGGGTTAAAACGCCTGATTGATCGTCTTCAAACTGAAAAGGGTTGTGAATGTAGCCTTTTCTCACATAGGCTTGAGTAAGTTGTTGGCTCAGCTGATTAAGACGAGCTTCATTCAAACATTCGCTCGATTTAGGTGCAAAAGGCATTGGATCAATAAGCGTTATTCCTTTAAATTTCACACCTTGATAATCTAAACAAATTTGCGAGAAATCGCCATTTTCAACCGCTTGAGAAGTAGATTGGAATTGATGTTGTTCTAACCAACGTTGTTGATTTTGGCTCTGTAGCTCAGAGAATTGCTGTTTAGATTGTTGGAGCGATTGGGTGATATCATCAGCCCAAACATTTGATGAAAAAAGAGTAAGAAGAAAGGGAAAAGCAAATTTATTCATAGCAGCGATAAAATAAAAAATATGATCTGCCCCCCAAAAGTTGGACAGGTTAGTTAACTTAAATATTGAGCTCGGTATTGCACTGGGCTCAATCCTTTTAAACCAAGTTTAATTCGTTTTTGGTTGTAATACACTAAATATTCTTCAATTTCAGCCTGTAATTCAGCAATTGAATGATAAGTCCGTGAGTAAAAGCACTCTGATTTTAATATTGCAAAAAAGCTTTCAATCACCGCATTATCGTAGCAATTTCCTCGGCGGCTCATACTTTGAACCGCTTTACCTTCCAACATTTTCACCCATTCCGCCGTGCCATACAATACACCTTGGTCGCTATGAATAATCGGGCATTCTATCGGTTTAATTCGACTAAGTCCTTGTTCTAACATCTTTTTCACCAATGAAAATTTGGGGCGTGTTGAAAAGTTATAGGCAATAATTTCTCGGTTAGCCAAGTCCATTAACGGTGAAAAATAAAGCTTTTCTTGCCCAACATGAAATTCCGTTACATCTGTTACCCATTTTTGATTGAGTGCCGTTGCTGTAAAATCACGATTCAGCAAATTCGGGGCAATATGCGATGTTTTTCCACGTTTTCCATGTCTTTTTTTGCGTAAAATGGAATGAATACCTAACTCGTTCATCAACTTTAACACCGTCTTATGATTCAAATTAAAACCCATTTGGCGTAATTTAAACGTCATGGGGCGATAACCATCTCGTTTTCTGTTCTTTTTATACAGCGATAAAATAGCTTCTTTAGCTTCGTGATAATTTCGCTTAATCTCTTTATAGTAAAAGCTTGAATGAGGCATTTTAGCCACATGAAGTAAATCATTTAATGCGTGGTTTGGCTTCAATCTTTCAATAATTTTTCTTTTTTCTGTCGCTGCTTTTGACGGTCGAGCGCCTCCAACTCCTTTAGATAAGCAATCTCCGCTCGAGCCAAGGCGAGCTCTCGCTGCAGCTTTTTAAACGCTTTAGGTGAAAAGTCTGTGGTTTCTGGAATTTCAATGTCTTTCTTTTTCATCTTTGGCTTCACTATTTTCGGGGTTTGAAGGTTTGTATAAGGCGATTTTATGCCATCAAGCCCTCTTTCTCGAAATGCTTTTAGCCAATAAATGACGAGAGCATGGGAAATTTTATGAAGTTTAGCCACCTCACGGATACCATAATTCTGTTCAGTGACGAGTTTGATAATTTTCAAACGAAATTGATAAGAGTAGGACATAATCTGCACCTCAAATTAGGTGTCCAGGTTTTGGGGTGCAGATCAAATGACCGCACTTTTTTTATTCCTTCACAAATTGTTTAATTTGATCTGAATTCAAATGACCTGGCTGTGCTTTGATAAGATTTAAATCCTTATCCAACAGCAAATTAAACGGATAGCCTAATACATTGGCTCGTTTAATAATTTCCCCCTTTTCATCCAATAATACAGTGATATTTTTATAGTCCAAGCCTTTATACCAATTGATAAATTTGGGGCTATTTTGTTCGTTCTTTTGTCCAGGTGAGGTAATCGTAATCACATTAAAATCAAGATTTTTTTCTGCACTAAGATCATCAATTTCCGCTAAGCCTGCTAAGCAAATTGGACACCAAGATGCCCACATTTTGATATACAGTGGCTTGCCTTGATATTGTGATAAAGAGACGGTTTGATTATCCAACGTCTTCAAGGGGATATCCGCCAAAGACACCTTCTCTTGTGCAAAACTCAATGGACTCAAAAACAATAAAAGTACGGTCAATATTTTTTTCATTTTTTCCTCTTATTTCACAAAGGGAATCAAATCGCCATAGCCTTGTTTTTCCATTTCATCTAATGGAATAAACTTAATCGATGCGCTGTTAATGCAATAACGCAAACCACCTTTATCACGCGGACCATCATCAAACACATGGCCTAAATGGGCATGACCACTGCGACTTAACACCTCAACACGAGTCATATTAAAGCTATTATCTCTTTGATACTCCGCCACTTCAGCGGCAATCGGTTTGGTAAAACTTGGCCAACCACAACCGGATTCAAACTTATCTTTGGAAGAAAATAACGGTTCTCCCGTGGTGATATCCACATAAATACCAGGCGCGAAATTATCCCAATATTCGTTACTAAAAGAACGTTCTGTATGTTTGCCTTGCGTCACATCATATTGAAGTGCGGTCAATTTTTGCTTTAATTCTGTATCACTTGGTTTGGGGTATTTTTTATCATCAATTAATGGCTCATCGGCTTTTTTGATGTCGATATGACAATAGCCATTCGGGTTTTTCTTGAGATAATCCTGATGATACTCTTCCGCCTCTACATAATTTTTCAGCGGTTCCACTTCAATTTGAATCGGTTCTTGATATTTGCTTTGTAAGGTTTTCAATGCTGCCTCAATAACCGCTTTATCTTGTTCATTTTGATAATAAATGCCGGTGCGATACTGTCTGCCACGATCATTGCCTTGCTTGTTAATACTGGTTGGATCGATAACACGGAAATAATATTGCAACAATTTATCTAGCGAAATTTTGTTTGGATCGTAAGTCACTTTCACGGTTTCAGCATGATCTGTCGCGTGCAATAATTGGTAGTTAGTGGTATCGCCTTTTCCATTGGCATAGCCAGAAACGGCATCGGTCACGCCTTGAATGCGTTCCATATAAGCTTCTAGTCCCCAAAAACAACCACCAGCAAGATAAATAATTTGATGTTCTTGTTTACTTTCCATTGTCATTTTTTGCTCCTTTGATGATTCTGTGTGATCAGCATACGTTAAACTACTTTGCAAACCGCCAAAAAGTGCGGTCAATATGAGAAATGTTTTTGTATATTTCATTTTCTTTCCTTATTATAGAAAATATCTTCAGCCTACATTTCATTAGACGAAGAGAAACCCATTTTCTTACAAAATAAGGCAATTTTTTACCGCACTTTATGCAAGGAACCCTTATGCCAAACATACATATCCGCAATAATTATCAAAAAGCTGTTGTTTGTATGGTGTTAGCTTACATCAGCATTGCCTTAATGGGCGTATTTGTAAAATACGCCTCTGATGAATTACCGTCCAGTGAAATTTTATTTTCCCGTTTTTTTATTGGTTTTGTGTTTCTCCTGCCTTTTTTAATTAAAGATGGAGATTTCAAAGTTGATATGTCGCAATGGAAGTTTCTCGTTTTGCGTAATCTCGCCGGCATTGCCAGTATGTTGTTAACCTTTTACGCGATTAAATATTTACCAATTTCCATTGCGACTTTATTGATGAATACGTCCTCACTTTTTGTGCCTTTATTGCTGTTTTTCTTTAAAGTCAGAACACCATTAAAAGTATTAGCTTGTAGTTTTATGGGTTTTATCGGTGTATCCATCATTATGCTGACCAACGGATCAATGAATATCAACCCTATCCATGTAGGCTATGCGTTAGGTGCTGCTGTGCTAGCAGCCATGGCATTTATCAGCTTACAAGAGCTCAATAAACATAACTCACCTAAAAATATCGTGTTTTACTTTCACTTATTAGGCTCGATTTTATTGCCACTCTTTTTCATCACGCAGTGGAAAATGCCAACATTACATGGATTTACTCTGCTACTTTTAGTGGGCGGATTCGGTCTTATTTTCCAATTGTTATTGACTCGCGCCTTTAAATACGCGCCTGCAAATGTCATTACGCCTTTTGCTTTTACTGGCGTGATTTTCTCCAGCATCTGTGACTGGCTCTTCTGGGATAACGTACCTAGTCTGAATTTCTGGATTGGTTCATTAGTCATCATTATCGCTGTCAACTTGCTTGCTAGAATGCGGGCAAAATAGAGAAATCCGACCAAATAGCTAAAATACAACTATTCTCAATAACATTGTTTGAATGTATAATCCAAATGCTTTTTATTATTGAGGACACAACATGAAAAAATTATTCAAAACTACTTTAGCTTCCGCATTGTTAATGGCATCTGCATTTGCTAGCGCCGTGACGATTAAAGATGCGAAAGGTGAATTTACCCTTGATAAAACCCCAAGCCGTGTTGTGGCATTGGAATATTCTTTTGTGGATGCTTTAGCCCAAGTCGGTGTTAGCCCAGTGGGTGTGGCTGACGACAACAAAGTCGATCGTATTTTGCCGCAAGTGCGCGAAAAAATTGCTGCATGGCAATCCGTTGGCACGCGTTCTCAACCGAGTCTTGAAGTGATTGCATCTCTCAAACCCGATTTAATTATTGCCGATCCATCTCGCCATACTGCAGTATTTGAAGAATTGAAAAAAATTGCACCAACGGTGATGTTTGATTCCCGTCATGAAAGTTATCAAGAAAATCTTGAAACTGCGCAGAAAATTGGTGATTTAGTGGGTAAAAGCGCTGAAATGAAAGCGAAGATCAATGAACATAATGATTACATTGCCAACATTGCAAAAAATCTAGGTGTACAAGGCAAAAAAGCCTCATTTGGTACTTCCCGAGAAGATAAATTTAATATCCAAAATGCGAATGGCTATGTGGGTAGTTTCTTAACGACATTAGGTTTTGCCCCAACTAAACTCAATAGTGATCAAGCTTTCGTAGAAATCAACCTTGAACAATTAGTAATGGAAAAACCGGAATACTTGTTCATCGCCCATTATCGTGATGAAAGTATTGCGCGTAAATGGGAAGCTGAGCCACTGTGGAAAGCCATTCCTGCCGTAAAAGCGAACCAGGTTTACAGCGTTGATGCCGACATGTGGGCTCGTGGTCGTGGCTTAGAAGCGAGCAAAATTATGGCAAAACAAATTGAAGGTTTCGTGAAACAAAAATAATGATGAAGTCCACTTTCCGTTGGGGACTCCCCCTTATCATTCTGGCTTTCCTATTATGGGGAAGCCTGTTTTTGTATTATCCCATCGAAATTCGACCGCTTGCAGCTTTACAAGCGTTCCTCCCCGATGGCGATGAAATGGCCAAAATTACGGTAACCGATTTACGCTTACCGCGCGCATTAGTTGGCATGATTTTAGGTGCCAATCTTGCGGTGGCGGGGGCCTTATTACAAACCATTACGCGCAATCCACTGGCCTCACCTACACTACTTAGCGTGAACTCAGGAGCCAGTCTTGCCATGGTAACCGCCAGTGCGTTTAGCCCCTTGATTCTTTCTGGTTATAGCATTGCTTTAGTGGCTAGTATCGGTGGCGGTCTGAGTTGGTTTGTGGTGATGCTGATCAGCAACGGATGGAAAGACAACAGTGGGGATCGTAGCCGGGTGATTTTAGCGGGGATTGCTGTATCACTACTGTGTGCAGCGCTCACGAAATTGGTGCTGATTATCGCGGAAGATCATGCCTTCGGTATTATGAGTTGGCTAGCTGGTGGCATTGCACATGCCCGTTGGAATGAATTATTGACGTTATTTCCGTTCTTTATTTTGACCGCACTTTTCTGCCTGTTTTTTGCCAGCCGTTTGAATTTACTCAATTTAAGCGATGAATCCGCTCGTTCACTAGGCATCAATCTCTTCCGTTTACGTTGGTACGCAAACATCATGGCGTTATTGATTGTAGGTTCAAGCGTAAGTGTTGCCGGCCCCGTGGCCTTTATTGGCTTACTCGTGCCCCATCTTGCTCGCTATTGGATTGGTTATGACTTGCGAAAATCGCTCCCTATGGCGATGTTACTCGGCGCAATTTTAATGCTGGCTGCAGATACCATTGCCCGCGCGGTCAACTTCCCTAGCGAAGTGCCTGCTGGTGCGGTACTTGCCTTAATCGGTGCCCCAGTCTTTGTATTATTTGCCAGAGGAAGACACTAATGCGAACCTCTCATGTATCTTTTCGCGCTATCGGCTTTTATGTCATCACGCTTAGTCTGATGTTACTACTCTTTGGGTTGAGTATTCGCCTTGGCACTTATACGCTTTCCTTTGAGGAAATTTGGGCGGCCTTTCAGCCTGACGATAAAAACTATTTTACCTTGATGGAATATCGCCTACCCCGTGCAGTGTTAGCGATTTTATTAGGCGGAGCCTTAGCAATTTCTGGTGTGTTAGTGCAAAGCGTGGTACGTAATCCACTTGCCTCTCCCGATATTTTAGGGATTAACAACGCGGCTGGGTTGGTTGCTGTTTCAGTATTGATGTTCTTGCCAAACTTGGCATTTTACTGGATGCCAATTTTTGCCTTTTTAGGCGGCGTGCTCTCTTTTGTCATTTTATGGATCGTATGCGGTTTTAACTTCCGCCCTATCAAAATGGCAATCATTGGGGTCGCACTATCCGCATTGTGGGCAGCCATCAGTCATTATCTGATGCTTACTAATCCAGTCGAGATCAATACCGCGATGTTATGGCTCACAGGCAGTCTATGGGGACGCAGCTGGTCTTATTTAAATGTGGTATTACCATGGTTAGTGGTATTGCTGCCCTTGCCATTTATTTTCTGTCGCGATCTCGACACCCTTGGTTTAGGTGAAAACAAAGCCTCCACCTTGGGCGTAACCGTAAATAAAGTGCAAATTAGCGTTTTAGTGTTAGCGGTAGCTCTTTCCACTACAGCCGTGGCAATTTGTGGTCCGATTGCCTTTTTAGGCTTGGTTGCTCCGCATCTTGCCCGTCGTTTAGTCGGCGGCAGACATCGCACCCTATTACCGGCAGCCTTGATTATTGGCGCCCTCTTATTACAACTTTCGGATATTTTGGCGCGGGTGATTGACCCACCAACTGAATTACCAGCGGGCATTCTGACTGCAATTATTGGTGCGCCATATTTCTTCTACTTATTGATGAGAACTAAATAATGAGCATTGAAATCAATAATTTATCTTTAGGTTATCAAGATAAACTCGTGGTTAAAAATCTGTCGCTAAAATTCCCGAAAAATAAAGTGATTGCATTAATCGGCCCAAATGGTTGCTGTAAGTCCACCACATTAAAAGCGGTAGCTCGCTTGCTCAAACCAAAGCAAGGCTCAATCACCCATAAAGGCAAGGACATTTGGCAAAAAACCCCTAAAGAATATGCCCAAGAATTGGCTTTTCTCCCGCAGCAACACTTGGTACCCGAAGGGATTAAAGTGCGCGAATTGATCGCCTACGGACGTTCGCCTTACTTAAATCTTTGGGGCAAACTTAGCCAAAAAGATGAAGAATTGGTTAATTGGGCGATGGCGCAAACACAAACTGCCGAACTCGCCGAACAGTTAGTTTCCGATTTATCTGGTGGTCAGCAACAACGGGTATTTTTAGCTATGACACTTGCGCAAGATGCTGAATTAGTGCTACTCGATGAGCCGACTACTTATCTAGATTTAAACCGCCAAGCTGAACTCATGGGCATGATGCGACAAATGCAACAAAACGGTAAAACCGTGATTACGGTGTTGCATGATCTCAACCAAGCCTGCCGCTATTGCGATTATTTAGTCGTGATGAAAAAAGGTGCCGTGATGGCACAAGGTACGCCCGATGAAGTGATGACCGAAGAGTTGCTGAAGGATGTGTTTGATTTGGATGTCATCATTTATCGTGATCCTATCAGTAACACACCGATGTTTATTTTGAAATAACTTTCAATCACTTCTCTAAATATCAAATAGGCGTTTTATTTTACTAAAATGCCTATTTTTTCACCTAAAACACTCGATGTTATACATAACTAATACTTTTTATAGCTCAACTTGAGGTCGGACCACTTTACGAAACTTATACTTTCCTTACATTGTCATAAATATGGAGTCCACAATAAATAATTATAATTAAACATAGTAGAAGTTAATATGAAGTCTCTATCCCATGTCTTTAAGGCAGTGCTATTAGTAGGTATCAGCACCTCAGTAGTACAGCTTGCCTATGCCCAAAATTCCTCTATTGATACCGAACGAGAAAATATCATCATTTTCTCTCGTCAAGGAGAGGCCCAATTAAATCAAGCTATTCCAAAACTTGAGGCCTTATTTAAGGGGACGCACGATGTGAAAGTGCGCGATGATTTAATTACACTCTATCTGAGGACGAATCAATCCGCTAAAGTACTTTCACTTTGCGAAAGCTGCGCACCAGCGCAATTTTCCCAAAATGAACTGGAAAATTTAGGCAAAGCCGCTCGAAATGAAAAACAATACGACCGTGCCGTTGCATTCTATTCCCAATTGCAAAAGCAATTCCCTGATAATCCAAATGGATGGCTTGGTGGCGCATTAGCCTCCACTGAAACCAAAAACTAAAACTACACTGCGGCAAAAAATGCACTGAATGTTTAAAAGAAAACCGCACTTTGATTTAAAAACCAAAGTGCGGCTATTTTTAGAGATGTTTAATTAGATACTGTTTATCTAATTAAGCTTTTGGACCCGCTGCGATAAGTGCTTTACCTTCTGCATTAGTCGCATATTTTTCGAAGTTTTTCACGAAACGACCTGCAAGATCTTCAGCTTTAGCTTGCCATTGAGCTTTATCAGCATAAGTATCACGAGGGTCTAGGATCGCAGGATCTACACCAGGTAATGCTTTTGGAATCGCTAAGTTAAAGATTGGTAACTCACCCATTTCAGCTTTTTCTATAGAACCATCTAAGATTGCATCGATAATACCACGAGTATCTTTAATTGAGATACGTTTACCCGTACCGTTCCAACCAGTATTAACTAAATACGCTTCTGCACCAGCAGCTTGCATACGTTTGACTAATACTTGAGCATATTGTGTTGGGTGGAGAGTTAAGAACGCTGCACCGAAACATGCTGAGAAAGTTGGAGTTGGCTCAGTAATACCACGCTCTGTACCAGCTAATTTAGCAGTGAAACCAGATAAGAAGTAGTATTTGGTTTGCTCTGGTGTCAATTTAGACACTGGAGGTAACACACCGAATGCATCCGCAGTTAAGAAAATTACTTTCGTTGCGTGACCTGCACGAGATACTGGTTTAACAATATTATCAATGTGATAAATTGGGTAAGACACACGAGTATTTTCTGTTTTAGAACCATCATCGAAATCAACTGAACCATCTGCACGAACCACCACGTTTTCTAATAATGCATCACGACGGATTGCACGGTAGATATCTGGCTCATTTTCTTCAGAAAGATGGATAGTTTTCGCGTAACAACCACCTTCAAAGTTGAAGATACCTACATCATCCCAACCGTGCTCATCGTCACCAATTAATTCACGTTTTGGATCGGTAGAAAGTGTGGTTTTACCTGTACCTGATAAACCGAAGAAGATTGCTACATCACCGTCTTTACCTACGTTAGCAGAACAGTGCATTGCACCTACACCTTTAAGTGGTAGGAAGTAGTTCATCATTGAGAACATACCTTTCTTCATTTCGCCGCCGTACCAAGTACCACCGATTAATTGGATACGCTCAGTTAAGTTGAATGCAACGAAGTTTTCAGAGTTCAAACCTTGTTCTTTCCAGTTCGGGTTGGTGCATTTAGAACCATTCATTACCACGAAATCAGGTTTAAAGGTTTTTAATTGTTCTTCTGTAGGACGAATGAACATATTTTTCACAAAGTGTGCTTGCCATGCTACTTCAGTCACAATACGTACTGCGATACGGTCTTGTTCACTTGCGCCACAGAAACCATCAACCACGAATAAACGTTTACCAGAAAGTTGTTTAGTCACAAGACCTTTCAAGCTTGACCAAGTTTCTTGAGTCATTGGTTTGTTATCGTTTTTCGCCACATCAGAAGTCCACCACACAGTATCTTTTGTGGTATCATCTAAAACGATGTATTTATCTTTCGGCGAACGACCGGTAAAGATCCCAGTATCAACAGCCACCGCTCCAGTTGTGGTAAGTGTACCTTTTTCAAAGCCTTCTAAGCCAGGTTTGGTTTCTTCTTCAAAAAGTTGTTCATAGCTTGGGTTATAAACCACTTCTTTTACATCATGAATACCAATGGCTTCAAGTTCTTTAATTACATTTTTAATGTCAGTCATAGTTCACCTCTTGATTAAAGTTTAAAAGTTTTCCTGCAGATATTGTAGGGGAATTGCCAGAAAAAAAATGTTAACTAGATCAAATTTTTGAACATTCATTGAAAATTTCTACCTATTTTTAGGGTGTTTTTGGGAGCCAAGATGAAGTGCGGTTGATTTCACCTTTACTTTTACTATATAGTGATAACCATTCTCAAATTAAGACCGGATAACCATGTTCTCATTTCTGCGTTTACCCTTTTTATTTTTCCTGCTGATATTTACGCAAAGCACGCAAGCAGAACCCGACTTTAAGATTCCTCCTATTCAAGAAAGCATGAAAAAAATGTATCAAATTCAAGAAAAAGATTTTACTTTTGAAGGCAAGCATTATCGTTTGTTTATTGCAGTTCCACCAAAAACATCGCAAAAACTGACCGCACTTTACACATTGGATGGCAATGCACAATTTCCAATAGCAGTGAATGCTGTCAATCCTCATAAACCGCTTCCTCTTATTGTCGGTATCGGTTATGTATCTGATAAAGCTTACGTCATTGAGGAACGAATGAGAGATTACACTTTTCCAGTAGAAGGCGCTGAATTTGCCAAAGGAGGGAAAGCCGCTGATTTTCTACGTTTTATTCAACAAGATGTAAAGCCTTATATTGAACAGCATTTCGATATCAATAAGGAAAAACAATATTTCTTTGGCCATTCTTTTGGTGGGTTGTTTGGATTATACGTGCTCTTCCATCAACCGGATTTATTTCAACATTACACATTGGCAAGCCCTTCTCTTTGGTGGGGGAATGGTTCATTTTTGCCTCAAAATGAGCCATGGATTAGCCAAAAACCATCACATATTCTGATTACATTAGGCTCTTATGAAGAACATCCTGAACAGGATCCGAATATCACTGAAGAGCAATTACAGCGTATTAATCAACGGAAACAAATGCGAACAATCAATGCGCATCAACTGGCGGAAATATTAACCAAACAAGGAAATTCCGTGGCGTTTATTTCCATTCCCAATAAAAACCACGGTGGCTCAATTCCTGACGCAATCAAACATAGCTTGGAACAAGTGCAACAATAAAACGTCCAAAAAAATCCCCGTTATCATGATGATCTGCCCCAAGAAATTTGACCGCTTATTTTCTCTTCATTTTCCGTGGTTCGAAACTTTCCCACGGTTAGTCAATATTTGACGAGAAAACAAAACTAAGGATGTTTATGCAACAAAATAAAAAGCCCTTGTGATTTTTTCAGGCGGCCAAGACTCCACAACTTGCCTATTTCAGGTCATCGCAGAATTCGGCAAAGAAAATGTCGAAGTAGTGACCTTTCAATACGGACAACGTCATGCAATTGAGCTAGAAAAAGGGCTTAACGAATACTTAATAGTTTAAAAACAACTGGTGTTTAAATTGGATTTTCTGGTGGGATGTTAGGATAATCAATAGTATTATATAAAAGTATCAATCACATACGAGTGATACTTTGGAAAAAAAATAAAATAGTCCAATTTACTTGACCGTGTACTATGGTACATGGTTTATAATATTCAGGGGGTGAAATAAGATGATTTATCGCATTAGTGAGTTTGCAGATAAATGTGGAGTTAATAAAGAAACGATCAGATATTACGAGCGAAAAAATTTATTACAAGAACCTCACCGAACGGAAGCTGGTTATCGGATATATTCATATGATGACGTTAAGCGTGTTGGGTTTATTAAACGAATACAGGAACTTGGTTTCTCTTTAAGCGAGATTTATAAATTACTTGGTGTTGTAGATAAAGATGAAGTTCGTTGTCAAGATATGTTCGAATTTGTTTCTAAAAAACAAAAGGAAGTGCAAAAACAAATAGAGGATTTAAAACGAATTGAAACTATGTTAGACGACTTAAAACAACGATGTCCAGCTGAAAAGCAATTACATTCGTGTCCAATAATAGAAACATTAACATGAGAGATTAATTAACGAAAGGAGCTTTTTTATGAATAAATTTAAGGTAAACATTTCAGGAATGACCTGTACGGGTTGTGAAAAACACGTAGAATCAGCACTTGAAAAGATAGGTGCTAAAAATATTGAGTCTAGTTATCGTCGTGGTGAAGCAGTATTTGAACTGCCCGATGATATTGAGGTTGAAAGTGCAATAAAGGCGATTGATGAAGCAAATTACCAAGCCGGAGAAATTGAAGAAGTATCATCACTAGAAAACGTGGCGTTAATTAATGAAGACAATTATGACCTTCTTATTATTGGTTCTGGTGCTGCTGCCTTTTCTTCGGCAATTAAAGCTATAGAATACGGTGCAAAAGTTGGAATGATTGAGCGTGGAACGGTTGGGGGAACCTGTGTGAATATTGGCTGTGTTCCGTCAAAAACTCTTCTTAGGGCAGGGGAAATCAATCATTTATCAAAAGACAATCCGTTTATAGGTTTACAAACATCCGCTGGAGAAGTGGATTTAGCTAGTTTAATCACGCAAAAGGATAAATTGGTGAGCGAACTTCGGAATCAAAAATATATGGATTTAATTGATGAATATAATTTTGATTTAATTAAAGGTGAAGCAAAATTCGTTGATGCTAGTACGGTTGAGGTCAATGGGGCAAAGTTATCTGCAAAACGCTTTTTAATTGCAACAGGTGCATCGCCTTCGTTGCCCCAAATTTCAGGACTTGAAAAAATGGACTATTTAACTAGTACAACACTTCTTGAGTTAAAGAAAATACCAAAACGATTAACTGTAATTGGTTCAGGATACATTGGAATGGAGCTTGGACAACTATTTCATCATTTAGGTTCAGAAATAACGCTTATGCAAAGAAGTGAGCGACTTTTAAAGGAGTATGATCCTGAGATTTCAGAGTCAGTTGAAAAAGCGTTAATTGAACAGGGTATAAACCTTGTCAAAGGGGCAACTTTTGAGCGTGTTGAACAAAGTGGAGAGATAAAAAGGGTTTACGTAACAGTAAATGGCAGTAGAGAAGTCATTGAATCAGATCAGTTACTTGTTGCCACTGGAAGAAAACCAAATACGGATTCTTTAAATTTAAGTGCAGCAGGTGTTGAAACTGGAAAAAATAATGAAATCCTGATCAATGATTTTGGTCAAACAAGTAATGAAAAGATTTATGCAGCAGGAGATGTGACTTTAGGACCACAATTTGTATATGTAGCAGCCTATGAAGGTGGAATTATTACTGATAATGCTATTGGTGGATTAAACAAAAAAATAGATTTATCGGTAGTTCCTGCTGTTACGTTTACGAATCCGACGGTTGCAACGGTTGGTTTAACAGAAGAACAAGCAAAAGAGAAAGGGTATGATGTGAAGACATCTGTATTACCTTTAGATGCTGTTCCAAGAGCAATTGTAAACCGTGAAACAACCGGTGTATTTAAACTAGTAGCAGATGCAGAAACACTAAAAGTATTAGGGGTTCATATTGTATCTGAAAATGCAGGAGATGTCATCTATGCAGCATCATTAGCTGTTAAATTTGGCTTAACGATAGAAGATTTAACAGAAACCCTAGCACCATATTTAACAATGGCTGAAGGGCTAAAATTAGTTGCACTTACGTTCGATAAAGATATTTCGAAATTATCTTGTTGTGCAGGCTAAGGGAACTTTTTTAGGATATAAAGAAAATTATTGAAGAATGGTTAAGAAATACTGAAAACGATACCCCTCTTAATAGAGCTAACTTATTAGAAGAAATTGTAAGAACTTTTTATGATTTCTCTAAATTTGAGCGTCCAGGTGGAGCAGGAATTGATGGCCGAAATGGCCCTGAACGACAAGGATTGGCTAGAGTTCTTGAAGCAGCTATTGAACACTACGATAAAATGAAGAATTAATTATATAAGAAGCCTAATAATTCAAAATTATTAGGCTTTTTCTCTACAATTAAGTATTTCCCTATTATAAATACCTTTTATTCTTGCCACCGTTGATTTAGATAAATCATATCGTTTCATTACTGTTGAAATAGAATCACCAGCTTTAAAATCCGCATAAATCTTTTTGCGTATTTTATCTGTTACTTTCGGTGGACGGCCGCCTAAAGCATTTTTATGACCCGAAGCAAGTTTTGTTCGCTTCCCTTCCTGAGTACGCTCAACAATAAAACTCCTTTCCAATTCAGCAAAAATACCTAACAATTGAATTAGTGCCATCCCCATAGGATTGTTTTGGGTTCGAGTATCTATTCCTTGTTGAATTGCAACAAAGCCAATATTTTTATTCTTAAATAGTTCAAGTGTATTCAAACACTGAGCAAGGCTCCTTCCTAAGCGATCAAGCTTAGTTACTGCAACAACATCACCCTCTCGAACATAATCCAGTAGTTCATCCAATTGTGCTTTATTTTTCTCAGCTTTACCGGAATGTTTCCCTGAGAAAATTTTTTTGCAGCCGTATTCTTTTAATGCTTGAATCTGTTCACTCAAATCCTGCTGTTGAGTTGATACTCTAGCGAAGCCTATTAATGCCATCTTTTCTCTTAAAATTACTTAAAAATGTTATTAAATGACTGTTGGTTATTTCTTTTAGCTAAATTTATACCAGCTTTTAATCCCTCTCTAAATGGAGTGCTTCCAAGTGGTGTTAATGGTTGAATAGGGGCTAGAGATAGCAATGCGGATGCCCCCATAATCATTCTATAACCTTCTTCAAAGCCTTTTTGATAATCATAATCCATAATTAACTCCTATGTTCAAAATTCAACAGAAAAAGGACTAGCAAATGTTTAAAATTGCAAAAGAATTCATTTTTGATATGGCACATATGCTTAATGGGCATGATGGCAAAATGAATTTATTAGAAACTATCACTCAATTAGGTCAATTAAATCTTCGTGCTACTAAACCTAAATGGCAGTTAAGCCTTCAAACTCATAAGATTATTGGTATCGAGTAATATCTTATTAACATCTTTCTGAGAAGAATCAGGCGATTCTTCTCAAATTTGCTTTTCTATTTTCTTCAAAAACTAAAAAATATCGCTATTTATTCAGTATTTTCGTGAATTTTGCATTATTTTCACACAATTCTGTGAAGTGATTCACAAATTCGAGAAAAAAGCATTTACTTTTCCCTCTGTTGATTTTATGTTCATTAACAATCTTGTAACAAAGTAACAAGGGGTGATTACTATGTCCTTCCAACTTTCTAAAACCTACCGTCCTGAACGCCAACTCATCACCGAAAACTATCGCTTAGATGAGAAAACGGCAGTAGATAACTTGCTTAAAACCTTAGATTTTACCCAAGAACAAGAAAAACGCATTACTGACAATGCGATCAAACTTATTAACAAACTTCGCCATCTTAAACAAAAACAATATGGCGCAGATGCCTTAATGCAAGAATTCTCATTAAGCAGTGAAGAAGGTGTCGCACTAATGTGCTTAGCTGAAGCGCTATTACGTATTCCTGATGCAGAAACCCGCGATGATTTGATTTATGAAAAATTACGTGATGGTAACTGGAAATCTCACATTGGTAACGCTAACTCATTTTTTATCAACGCAGCTAGTTATGGCTTAGTTTTCGGTAAAAAAATTAGTGAAAATTTAGACGAAAAAAGCCTCGCAAATGCGTTAAGCCGTAGCTTTGCTCGCTTCTCTGCCCCGATTATGCGTACGCTCATTGTAAAATCCATGCAAATCTTAGGGAAACAATTCGTAGCTGGCGTTACCATGCAAAAAGCGCTAACGAACATTAAACCTCGTTATGAAAAAGGCTTTACCTTCTCTTTTGATATGCTTGGTGAAGCAGCCATGACCCAAGCGGATGCAGATCGTTATTTTAATGATTATCTCCATGCCATTGAAAGTGTGGGGAAAGATGCTGCAGGTCGCACTATCTATAATGGTAACAGTGTTTCCGTTAAACTTTCTGCTATCCATCCAAAATATTGGCGTGCGAAATATGATCGTGTTATCGACGAGCTTTATCCGCGCGTAAAAGAACTTTTCTTACTTGCCAAAAAATATAACATCAGCGTAAACATTGATGCAGAAGAAGCTAGCCGTTTAGAGCTATCTCTGGATTTAGTAGAAAAATTACTAGATGAGCCAGAACTCAAAGGCTACAAAGGTATTGGCTATGTTGTTCAAGCTTACTCTAAACGTTGCCCATTTGTATTGGATTACTTAATCAATCTTGCCCGAGAAAAAGACGGTTACTTAATGATTCGCCTTGTAAAAGGAGCTTATTGGGATAGCGAAGTAAAATGGGCGCAAGCGGATGGCTTAGATGGTTTCCCGCTTTATACTCGCAAAAATCATACCGATATCTCTTATATTGCCTGTGCGAAAAAATTACTTGCTGCTCAAGATGTAATCTACCCACAATTTGCGACGCATAACGTACAAACCATGTGTACGATCCACGAATTAGGTCAAGGCAAACAATTTGAATTCCAATGCTTACATGGCATGGGTGAAAGCTTATACGACAACATTGTTGGCAAAGAGAATTTTAATCGCCAAGTCCGTGTTTACGCCCCCGTAGGCACGCACGAGACCTTATTAGCTTACTTAGTTCGCCGTTTATTAGAAAACGGGGCAAACTCATCATTTGTTCATCAATTGGTCGATGAAAATATTCCGGTAGAACAATTAGTGATTCCGCCTTGGAAACTCTATGAGAAATCTAATGGTGAACCGAATAAATTAGTACGCAATCCACTTGAACTATTTAATGATCGTAGAAACTCTGCAGGTTTTGATTTAAGCAACGAATTTGAGTTAGCTAAATTAGAACAAGCATTAAACGAAGCACCTATCGAAAATGCGCAATCACTCACGGTGCTGGCTAATGCAGAAAACTTAGCTGCACATACCGTCGTCAATCCAGCTAATCTGAAAGAGAGCTTAGCGGAAGTTGCTTTCTTAAACCCAACTGAAGCACAAGCTGTGTTTAATGCGGCAAATAATGAGACATGGGCAGCACAAAGCGCAACTGAACGAGCAAATGTATTACGAAAAGCCGCAGATTTATATGAAGAAAACTTCGGCTTATTGATGAAACTTGCCATTGTTGAAGCTGGTAAAACATTACCAAATGCAATTGCAGAGCTACGAGAAGCCGTCGATTTTCTCAGATATTATGCAAATCAGCTTGAATATCTCGCAAAAGATCAACACTTGGGTGCACCACGCGGAAAAGTTCTCTGTATTTCGCCTTGGAACTTCCCTTTAGCTATCTTTACTGGACAAGTCGCTGCAAGCCTTGCAGCAGGAAATGCGGTAATTGCTAAACCAGCAGAACAAACTTCTCTTATTGCATATGCAGCAGTAAAACTTTTACACCAAGCAGGCGTACCAAAAGAGGCATTACAATTGGTGCTTGGGGCAGGCGATTTAGGGGCGGCATTAGTACAACAAGCTTTTGATGGCGTTGTGTTTACTGGCTCAACTGAAGTTGCAAAATTGATTGAAAAACGAATTGCACAAGCGGATAACGATCCTGTTTTAATTGCTGAAACTGGTGGACAAAACGTATTAGTATCTGACTCCTCTGCATTACCAGAACAAGTTGTTGCAGACGTTTTAAGCTCTGCATTTGACTCTGCTGGTCAACGCTGTTCTGCACTACGTATCTTGTTATTACAAGAAGATGTTGCAGATCATTACTATAAAATGATTACAGAAGCGATTAACGAATTTAGCCTTGGCGACCCGCGTTTACTCTCAACAGACATTGGCCCTGTAATTGATCAAGAAGCGAAACAAAATCTAGAAAATCATAAAGCGAATATGCGGAAAGTCGCTCGTGCTTATGTCGAATTAGAGGCACCAACCAATGGTCATTTTGTCGCACCAGCAGTCTATCTTTTAGATAATCTTAACCAATTACAACGTGAAGTGTTTGGCCCAATCTTACACATCGTGCGTTATAAAAAAGAGAACTTAGTTAACGTACTCAATGAAGTTAATGCGAAAGGTTATGCGCTAACTGGTGGTTGCCATAGCCGTATCCGTAAACAGATGGATTTAGTTGAAAAACACCTCCACTGCGGTAACTTCTATATTAACCGTAATATTGTTGGTGCAGTTGTGGGCGTACAACCATTTGGTGGTCATGGTTTATCTGGTACAGGCCCGAAAGCCGGTGGCGAATTCTATTTGCAACGTTTAACAAAAACAGACCGCTACTACAGCCAATTTGGGGATGAAAACAGTCTAGGTAATGCACAACCTGTTTTAGACAGTATTACTGGTGAACGCAACTCTTTAGCTTACTTGCCTTCTGAAGTAGCAATTCTAAATGGCGATTTAGCTACATCAGAAAAAGCTGCAAATAAACTATTGGCAAAAGGCTTTACGATTTTAGTTGAGCCAAGTCATCCATTAGCTAAATCTGGTAAAGCGGGCGTACGAGTTGATACTAAACTAGGCCACTGCCAAAAAGGTATCTACTTAGCAGAATTAAGTAAAGAACGACGCCAATGGTTAGCTGAAAACAGCTCAGCTATTTTTAAATGCTATGATTGGCAAACTACCCAAGATATTTTACCGTTATACGATGAGTTCTCTCGCAGTTACAACACCACAGCTGCTGGCGGGAACACCTCGTTAATGTCTTCTGAAGAACATTAAGAAGGAGTAATTTATGCAAATCTACATTACCTTTGGGCTCTATTTGCTCGTTATTTTAGGCATTGGATTATATGCCTACCGTTCCACGCAGAATTTTGACGACTATATTCTAGGTGGTCGCAAAATGGGCAGTTTTGTTACTGCCATGTCTGCTGGTGCATCAGACATGTCCGGCTGGTTATTAATGGGATTACCTGGAGCAATTTTTCTCTCTGGTTTATCCGAAGCTTGGATTGTCGTTGGGTTAACTATTGGGGCTTATTTGAACTATCGTGTTGTTGCTGGCCGCTTGCGTATTTTTACTGAAAAATATAGCAACGCCTTAACGTTACCGGAGTTCTTTGCACAACGTTTCCCACGTCAGAAAAAAGCACTGAAAATCATCTCTTCAGGTATTATCTTGTTCTTCTTTACCATCTATTGTGCCTCTGGAGTAGTGGCTGGTGCGAAATTATTCCAAAGCCTATTAGGCATGGATTACACTACCGCGCTTTGGTTTGGTGCGATTGCGACCATTAGCTACACCTTTATTGGTGGGTACTTAGCAGTTTCTTGGAGTGATACCATTCAGGCTTCATTGATGATTTTTGCTCTAATTCTTGCTCCTGTGATGGTTATTCTCACGATCAGTTGGGATGATCTCAAAATGGCACTTGAAGCAAAATCTGCTGTAACAGGTATTCCTTATAGTAACTGGTTGCACAACGTTTCTGGTATTGGTGTAGTGTCTGCCTTGGCATGGGGTTTAGGCTACTTCGGTCAACCACATATTTTGGCTCGCTTTATGGCTGCGGACTCTGTTGCTTCTTTAAATAAAGCACGCAAAATCGGTATTACTTGGATGATCCTTTGCTTAGGTGGTGCAGTTGCTGTCGGTTATTTTGGACTAGCTTATTTCACTGAAAGAAACATTGACCTTTCGAATGCAGAATCTGTATTCATTGAATTGTCCAAAGTCATGTTTAACCCTTGGATTGTCGGCATCATATTATCTGCAATTCTTGCCGCAATTATGAGTACCTTATCTGCGCAATTATTGATGTGTTCTGCGGCTATTACAGAAGATTTCTATAAAGGTTTCTTCCGTAAAAATGCCTCTAGCACAGAATTAGTTTGGGTTGGTCGCTTAATGGTGTTACTCATCTCTGTCATTGCTATCGTTATCGCACATGACCCTAACTCAAAAGTGATGGGATTAGTTTCGTACGCTTGGGCTGGCTTTGGTGCTGCATTTGGACCAGTTGTGATTCTTTCTCTCTTTAACCGTAACATTAGCTCAAAAGCTGCATTATGGGGAATGCTATCTGGCGCTATCACCGTCGTTGCATGGAGCCCACTCATGCGCTATCTAGGCTGGGACGATTTATCCAAACTTTATGAGATTATTCCCGGTTTCTTAGTTTGCTCATTTATTACTTTAACATCATCTGTCTTTGCACCTGTTCATCCGAAAGTGCAACAACAATTTGATGAAGCCCTAGCAGAATTTGAAACAAGATGCTAACTTTATTTAACAAAAAACCTAAACAAAATGATCTAACCCCAAAAAGTTAGACTGTTATTTAAAGGACTGCTTTCGATATTGTATCGGACTCAGTCCTTTTAATTTTAATTGGATTCGTTCTTCATTATAGTACCGGACATAATCATTGATAACCTTTTCAAGTTCATCAATGCCAGTAAACGATTTTCCGTGAAAGCAAGATTTTCGTGATGTTCGAAATAGAAATTCACGACTTGTTGTTTGAAAAGTTGATTATATTTAGTCATAAAAAATCTGCACCTTAATCAGTTANNTAACTGATTAAGGTGCAGATCATGAACGGGGATTTTTCTTATTGTGCTTGTTTGAGTTTATTGATGGCTTCTTTATTGAAGAAGTAATGCGTGCCACAACATTCACACTGCATATCAATACTGCCTTTATGCTCGTCTAAGATTTCATCAATTTCAGTTTCTGGAATTAGCAATAATGCTGCACCAGAACGTTCAGGTGAGCAACCGCAGAAGAAAGAAACAGTTTGCGGTTCAAAAACTTCCACTACTTCTTCATGATATAAACGATAAAGCAATTCTTCTGCGGGCAATCCAAATAACTCCTCATCTTTTACGGTTGATGCCAATGTGGTTAAATGCTCAAAATCCTCTGGCGTACCTTGACCATCTGGCATGATTTGCAACAGCATCCCTGCTGCAACTGGTTTACCTTCATATTCACCTGTGCGAATAATAAGTTGGGTTTGTAATTGCTCTGAACGAACAAAATAGTCTTCTAAACATTCCGTAATCGTTGGTTTATCTAAACCGATAACACCTTGATAACGCTCGCCTTCAGTCGGAGCAATCGTAATCACTAACACGCCTTTTCCGATCATATCATGCAAGCTCATGCCATCTTGAATATCACCTTGCACACGAGCTAATGCGCGAATTTGTTGCTGATCATTGCCGTTTACCAAAGCTAATTTTAATGGGCCATCACCTTGAATTTGAACAGTAATATTACCGTTAAATTTTAATGTTGCAGTCAATAAATTAGTCGCCACCATCATCTCACCCAATAAGTTTTGTACTGCTTTTGGATAATGATGAGTATTCAACGTATCAGTAAAAGTTTGGTTTAATCGCACCCATTCACCACGCAAGGCACGGTTTTGGAAAAGGTAGCGGTAAAGTTGGTCATTGTCTTGAGTGTAATTCATTATTTGTTCCTATTTATTCTTCGAATGAAAAGTGCGGTCAATTTTGTGAATAAATCTTAAACGTTCAAAAAAGATGTCATTTTGTTACCGCACTTTGCGCCTGAGCAGTATTATGGGGGTGAAAATCAAAATTACAAGCCAAAAAGAAAAGCGGATAGCTTTCACTATCCGCTCGCTTTATAAAATTAAACTGATGAATTACCAGTATGCACGTAAACCGATAACAGTTTTGAAATCACGGCTACGATCTACCGCACTATTTTCGTATTTAGTACGAGTTGCTTGCCATTCTAAGAATGGTTTCACTTTTAAAGAACCTTGATTGTATACATAGTATTCAGTACCCACCATGAATTGACGAGTTCTGTCTGTATCACCAAATTGTTTATCTGTTTTATATGCGTACATTGCATATACATTCCAATCTTCGTTTAAACCTTGACGAACAACTGCACGCACTTCATTTTTAGTACGCTTGTCACCTTGGTTTTTAGTTACTTGACGCTCTAAATCGACACCATAAGTCGTGTGAACGAAGTTATAGGCTAAACCTAATCCATAAGCATTACGGTAGTATGATGTATTGTTAGCATTTTCAGAAATTTCACGAGTAAAACCTGCTGCTACGGTCACATTTTGAATGCTATCAATTGCATGGTTAAAGATAAGACCTGTACCCCAAGCATTTTTACGTTTATTTGTTAAATCAAGGTTTTTCATGCTACGTTTGCTTGAACCACCATAGTACGCACCAAATTTAACTTTGTTATCACCATAGTTACCGTTGTACACATATTGAGTTACACGACGTGCAGAACCATCTAATAAGCCATCAGACAAGCTGTAAGTATTTGCTAAGTCAGTTTGTTTTACTTCATCAGTAATAGTTACCATATTACCGTAAGTCAACTCACCGAATTGTTTGTGGCCAAAACCAGCATAAAGTTGGTGAGTGTAAACATGGTCAAAATCATGTTGTGAAGGTGCTTCACCACGCATACGCCATTCAGCACGTCCTAAAGCGTAGAAATCGCCACCTAAGCTTTGTTTTAATTTGAAACCAAAACGCGAACCGTTGTTATCAACTGCGTGGTTGATGTGCTCTTTCGTTACATCACCGTTTACATAGTTAGTTTTGTTAGAGGTGCTTTCCCATTTAACACGTAAAGAACCGTAAAAATCAACATCTGTACCAGTTTGGTCAATGTGGAAGTTATAAGCTTGTGCAGAACCTGCTGCTAATGCAACTACAGATAAAGCAAGAAGTGTTTTTTTCATAACGCTTTCCTTATGATTTAATGAAGTTAATAAAAAATTGAACTTTTTTCAGTTTATACACCAGAACCAGAACCAGAATGTGTCAATCTTAAATTTTCCCAACTATCAGAAAATAGGCAATTTTTTGACTAAAATCAATCCAGATAAATATATTTTTGATTATTTTATCGCCTATTTAATTAATAAATTTAGCATTGAAAACACTTGATCTGACTTAATATTTTCCATTGAACTGGCCGTTAAATAATGTTGATTTTTACCATAACTGCCAATTAAGGTCGGATCAGTTGCGCCATAAAGCGTAATATTGGGTTTGTCCAGTGCGGCCGTTAAATGAGCAAGCCCTGTGTCTACCGATACCACGGCTTTCGCATTAGCTATTTGGTAAGCCAATTCATTTAATGAAAGTTTAGGCAAAACGACCACATGAGATAAATCTACTGCTAATCGCTCTGCTCTCGCCTTTTCTTTTTCATTTCCCCAAGGTAAACGAACTTGAACAGAAAGTGCGGTCAGTTTTTCAATTAAATTTCGCCATTCATGTTCTGGCCAATGCTTTTCATCTCTTGTCGTAGAATGAAAAAAGATCACGTAAGGTTCGATAGAATCTGCGGAAATAAAATGACGCGCAATATCGTAATCCCCTTTCTCTTTCGGTAATGGATAAGATAATGCTTGTGCAAAAAGTTGACGAATACGTTCTACCGCATGTTGTTGATAGGAAATAGCGTATTTTTTATCGTAAAACAAGGAAGCTATAGGCTCGCGGATACTTTTACGGTCATAGCCATGTTTAACGCCATTGGCTAAGCGTGTCGCAAAAAAAGCGCTCTTAAAAAGCCCTTGCGCGTCAATCACGGCATCATATTGATTGGCTTGTAATAAAGTGCGGTAAGATTTCCATTCGTTTTTTGTTTGAGCTGAAAAAGGCGATTTTCGCCAACGTCTTAAAGCAATTGGAATGATTTGATTCACTGCAGAATGCCAACGTGGGATTTCGGCAAAATTCTCTTCCACCACCCAATCAATAGAGAGATTAGGAATAGCACGCTGTGCATCAGTCAATGCCGGCAAAGTATGAATCACATCGCCCATAGAGGAAGTCTTAATCACACATACTTTCATTTAATTAACCTTCTTCCCCAGTGCATAATCCCAAGCCCTGATACGGCTAAAATGCCTCCAATAATTAAGGAGGAATCCACTTGTTCATTCAACCAAACGGCTGAAAATAAAATGCCTAAAATAGGCACAAGAATAATATAAGCCGAGGCATTGCCTGCCCCTAAGTGTTTCACACCATCAAAATACCATGCATAGGCTAATACCGTTGCACCAAATGCAAGACCAAGTAAACTTATCCACTCACCTTGTGATAAATTCAGTACTGTCAGCCAATTGTCCGAGCTTTCCACGCATAGGGCACATATAAATAACAATAAAAAACCAAAAATGGAAGATAATGTGGTTGCGGTGAGAGAATCAATGCCCGCAAGTACTTTTCTCGCCAATAAGGTGTAAACGACCCAACAAATTAGCGCACCAATTAATAATATTTGCCCCAAACCAAAGGAATCCATCATTTGTAAAAAATTCCCTTTTGTGAGAGCCAATAATGTTCCGCTCATGGCAATAACCATTCCAAGTATTACCCAGCGATTCCATTTTTCTTTAAATAAAAAAATCGCCAAAAGCGTGGTAAATACAGGGTTTGTTGCCACAATAACAGCTGCTTGTCCCGCTGGAAGATATTTCAGCCCCCAGATAAAAAATGTGGAATAAGCGAAAACACCGAAAAAGGCGGTCACAAACAACCCCATCCACTGATTAGCGTTTAGTTGTTTAGCATATTTGAAGCGATTCGCCGCATATAGCCAAATAATGAGTGGAATAATGGCGAAAAAAAAGCGCAGGCTTGAAGCAACAAATGTCGGCATAGCTTGGGCAACTACTCGTCCCCAAGGCCAAGAGGCGCCCCATAAAATCACCATTCCAATTAATTGTAAATGTATGCGGAGAGGGTTCATATCATTAACATATCCTGTTAGACCTTTTCTATTTACTTAAAGGCTCTGCTTGGTAAGCTTTTATTTTTTCTCGTAAAGCGGCTTCAAATGCTTCTCGATGAGCATCATCTTGAAAGGCTGAATGAGGAATATCTAAAAACAATCCAGAACCAACTCGAATTACTAAATAGCCATATTTATTTTCAATATGATGAATATAATGATAACTATATAATGTTTGGCAGAGATCTATTTTAATATATAAGCCATCTTCTTGAATTCGTATGGTTTGACTTCCTTTCTCCATTTTGGAGCCTATTTGGTTTTTAATCATACACATATTCAAATAAGGTCGTATTATAAGAGCATAGAAAAAAGAAAATATTGAAATAGCAGACAATATATATCCCGCATAATAGGCCAAAATATTCTCATAATAATCATAAAGAACTTCAGCCCAATTTCTCATAAAAAATGCAATAAAAAGACTTGGTATCAAGCAAAATAAATATAATAAAAAATCGCCAAGCCGCATCATTTTACGAAATTTATTATGCTTATAAATTTCACGACTGATTTTACGGGCTGCTTTAGCTTCATTTTTATCTAATACGGGTTGATATGTCACTTCCATTTTATATTCTCTCTTTCTTAAATCTTAAAAGTGCGGTCAATTTTTCTACCACTTTTTCTGGTGTAATATCAATCAAACTTTGGTGATACCCTTCCGAGCTATCTGTGCTTTTACGCACTTTAATTAAATCGCCTTCAATTAAACGAATAATCACCGCTTTATCCGATAATGGTGGCGTATAAGTTGGGCTCGTTGGGCCATAAAGCGCTACCAATGGACGATCTGTCGCAGCGGCAATATGCATTAAGCCACTGTCATTACTCACCACTGCAGTACAATTAGCAATTAAATCTACCGCTTGATTCAGGTTTGTTTGTCCCGCTAAATTTAAACAAAATGATTGTAGCTCGGCGGGCAATGCATTGCGAATTTGCTCTCCTGCTTCCACATCTTTTGGTGAACCAAATAATTCTACCGCATAGCCTTTTTCAATTAGCATTTCAGCCAATTTAGCATAATGATAATGCGGCCAACGTTTAGCTGGACCAAATTCTGCTCCAGGACAAAAACCGATAATCGGACGCTCGCCTAAAAGTGCGGTCTGTTTTTCAAAGTTTTTTAAGGTTTCCGCCTGTTGAGTTGAGTCAACGGTTAAATAAGGTTTTAGAACAGGAATATCAGCCGCTTTCGGTACCGCATTTTGCTCAAAAGCTAACGCTACATAACGTTGCACCATCATGGGGTAATCACGTTTGTTATTGCGTAAATCGTTAAGCAAGAAATAACGGCTTTCTCCTTTCCAGCCACGACGTACCGCAATTTTTGCAAAAGCGGGAATGAAGGCGGACTTCAAGGAGTTTGGTAATACGATTGCCATATCATATTGATTGCGCAATGCCTTACCTAAACGATAACGTTCACACAAGGCAAATTTGCCGTGTCCAAGTGGCATTTCAATAGCATGACGCACTTCTGGCATACGGGCTAAAAGCGGTTTACACCAATTGGGCGCCATCACATCAATTTGGCAATTTGGATATTGCTGTTTGAGTTGTTGATACAAACTGTGCGACATCATCATATCGCCGACCCAAGACGGGCCGATAATTAAAATATTCATGTTTGACCTTATAACAAAAGTGCGGCTAAAAATAAGACCAATTTTAACCGCACTTTATTCATTTTCTAGTATTGAACGACATTATTTGTTCAATATTTTTATTTATTTAACCACGCCATGTACTCAGCCACACCTTCTGCTACAGTTTTAAATGGTTTGTCGTAGCCAGTTGCGCGGAGTTTAGTTAAATCCGCCTGCGTATATTCTTGATAGCGAGATTTCAAATGCTCTGGGAATGGAATGGTTTCCACTGCGCCTTTGCCGTGGAATTTAATTACCGCTTTCGCCACTTCTGCGAAAGACTCTGCATTGCCGGTACCACAGTTGAAGATACCCGAAATGCCATTTTGCCAGCACCAAATGTTGACTTGTGCCACATCGCCTACATAAACGAAATCACGGCGGAAGTGTTCACTGCCTGCAAATAATTTTGGATTTTCGCCTTTCAGGATTTGGTTATTTAAGTGGAATGCCACACTCGCCATTGAGCCTTTGTGGCCTTCACGTGGACCATACACATTGAAATAACGGAAACCACATACCGGTGATTGCGCTTCAGGTAAAATCGCACGCACATATTGGTCGAATAAGAATTTAGAATAACCGTATACATTCAATGGGCCTTCAAATTCACGCTCTTCACGGAATTCAGTTTTGTCGCCATAAGTTGCCGCACTTGATGCATACAAGAACGGAATTTGACGATCTAAGCAGTAATGCAATAACTCTTTTGAATATTCGTAGTTATTATGCATAATGTATTTGCCGTCCCATTCAGTGGTCGCTGAGCAAGCCCCTTCATGGAATACTGCATCGATATCACCTAAATCATCGCCTGCAATAATGGATGCAATGAAGTCTTCTTTATCACAGTAATCTGCGATATCAAGATCCACTAAGTTAATGAATTTAGTCCCGTCTTTTAAGTTATCCACCACTAAAATATCTTTGCGTCCCATATCGTTTAATGCTTTAACGATATTACTGCCGATAAAACCGGCACCACCTGTTACGATAATCATAATTCTGTCCTCTTTAAAATAAGTCTGTGTATTGTAATAGATTTTGTACCGCTTAGCCAAAAAACTCTGTGAAAAACAACCGCACTTTTAAGCCCCAGTAACTTGTCCAGCCCGTTGTGGCCAAATCCATTTTTCCTTTATTTAAAATAATAATGGTCGGTGTCACATTTACCTGCCATTGATCCGCAATCTTGCCTTGAGGATCATTCACCGTTGTAAACTGATAGTGATGCGTTTGTAAATAATCCTCCACGTCCTTATTTGTCCCCGAACGCAGAGCAACAGAGACTACTGGATAGCCTTCTTCTGAAAGTGAATTAATCGCTGGAGAAGTATAACGACAATAACCACACCAACTTCCCCAGAAATAAATGATTGTCGGCTTAGCTTGATCTAATTGGGGTAAAAAGAAGGCATTCCCCTGTAAATCATAAAGTGCCGTCGCATTGATTTCAGGTGGAATATTGGGTTTACGAATAAAATCGAGAATACTGCTTACAATAATCAACGTCAGCAGGAGCGAAATCGCATTTTTTAATAATGTTTTAAGTTTCACAATAAAATTTCATGATCTAGGATAAATGGATTGTAATCGATCAGAAAAGTGCGGTCAAAATTACAGATATTTTGCTATGATAACCACATCATTTAATAAGGAGAAAAAATATGGATAGTAAACAATTAGCACAATATATTGATCACACAGCCCTTACTGCTGAAAAAACAGAACAAGATATTCTTAAACTCTGTGATGAAGCCATTCAGTACGGCTTTTATTCAGTCTGCATTAATTCAGGTTATATTCCTTTAGCCAAAGAAAAACTCGCTGGCTCAGATGTAAAAATTTGTACGGTAGTCGGTTTTCCACTCGGTGCCAACTTATCCTCAGTCAAAGCGTTTGAAACCCAAGAAGCCATCAAAGCGGGTGCGGGTGAGATCGATATGGTGATTAATGTTGGCTTAATTAAATCCAATAAATGGGATGCCGTAAAAGATGACATTCAAGCTGTATTAACCGCTTGTCATGGTGTACCGCTTAAAGTGATTTTAGAAACGTGCTTACTCACCAAAGAAGAAATCGTAAAAGCCTGTGAAATCTGTAAAGCATTAGGTGTAGCATTCGTTAAAACCTCAACGGGTTTCAATAAAGGCGGCGCAACCGTAGAAGATGTGGCATTAATGAAGAAAACGGTAGGCAACATTGGCGTGAAAGCCTCTGGCGGTATTCGTGATACTCAAACCGCACTAGCGATGATTAAAGCGGGAGCTACTCGAATTGGCGCAAGCGCAGGCATTGCGATTGTAACGGGTGTTTCTGCTAATACCTCAAGCAATTACTAATCGATAATAAAAAAGGAGATTGAAGTGTATGCTTCAATCTCCTTTCTTCATCATCAAAGGATCACATTAAGCTTTAATTTGTCCTTTCAAGAAATCTAACAACTGATCTTTGGCAATCATTTGTTTTTCACCGGTGCGACGATTTTTGTATTCGATTTCACCGTTTGCAAGATTTTTCTCACCAATCACCACCATATGTGGCACACCGATAAGTTCCATATCTGCAAACATCACACCTGGGCGTTCTTTACGATCATCAAAGATCACTTCTATGCCTTGTGCCTGTAAAGTGCGGTACAATTCTTCGGCATATTCTTGAACGCTTTCAGATTTATGCATATTCATTGGCACGATAGCTACGGTGAATGGCGCAATTTCATCTGTTGGCCATACAATACCGCGATCATCAAAATGTTGTTCAATCGCAGCAGCGACCACACGCGTTACACCAATACCGTAACATCCCATGGTTACGACCATTGGACGACCATCTTCACCTTGAACAGTCGCATTCATCGCTTCTGAGTATTTTTTACCTAATTGGAAAATGTGGCCTACTTCGATACCACGTTTAATCAATAAGGTACCTTTACCATCTGGGCTTGGATCACCTTCAACTACGTTACGAATATCCGCCACTTTTGGTAAAGCTACATCACGTTCCCAGTTGATATTGAAGTAATGTTTACCATCAATGTTTGCACCCGCACTGAAATCAGACACTAATGCCACTGAACGATCAATAATCACTGGAATATTGAGATTAACAGGACCTAATGAGCCCACACCTGCACCAATTTTTGCTTTAATAACAGCTTCATCCGCAAACTCAAATGGTGAAGCCACTTCCGGTAATTTTTCCGCTTTGATTTCATTTAATTCATGGTCACCACGAATGACTAATGCCACTAACGGTTGCTCTTCACTTGCCCCTTTTACAATTAAGGTTTTGACCGTTTTCTCAATTGGCAAATTAAATTGTTCCACCAACTCAGCAATCGTTTTTGCATTTGGTGTATCAATTAATTCCATGGCTTTCGTTGGCGCAGCACGTTCACCAATTGCCACAGCCTCCGCTAATTCAATATTTGCAGCGTAATCAGATTCCGTAGAGAAAATCACATCATCTTCACCGCTGTTTGCTAACACTTGGAATTCATGTGAGGCGCTACCACCGATAGAACCCGTATCCGCTTGTACTGCACGAAAATCTAAACCTAAGCGATTGAAAATATTGCTATAAGTTTGGTACATCACATCATAAGTTTGTTGCAAGCTAGCATGATCCGCATGGAAAGAATACGCATCTTTCATGATAAATTCACGTGAACGCATGACACCAAAACGAGGACGCACTTCATCACGGAATTTGGTTTGAATTTGGTATAAATTGATTGGAAGTTGTTTGTATGATGACACTTCGCGACGAACTAAATCCGTAATCACTTCTTCATGTGTTGGACCTAATACAAAGTTACGGTTTCCGCGATCCACAAAACGTAGTAATTCTGGGCCATATTGTTCCCAACGACCTGATTCTTCCCATAATTCTGCTGGTTGCACCACTGGCATTTTGATTTCAAGTGCACCACTTTTATCCATTTCTTCACGAATGATTTTTTCTACTTTACGAAGCACACGCCAGCCTGTTGGCATCCAGTTATAAAGACCGGAAGCAAGAGGACGAATCATCCCCGCACGAAGCATTAATTGATGGCTCACAATGGCCGCTTCAGCCGGGGTTTCTTTTAGTGTTGAGAATAAATATTGACTTGTACGCATTAAATTAACCTTAGATTCTAAGCATTGAGAAAAAATTGGTGAGAGTATAACAAAAAGTGCGGTCATTTTTAACCGCACTTTTTCTGAGAAAAGATTATCTTCTCGGTAAGTATCTAACTGGATCCACAGATTTACCTTTATAACGGATCTCAAAGTGAAGTTTCACAGCATTGGTCCCTGTGCTACCCATTTTCGCAATCTCTTGGCCAGCTTTCACTTCTTGTTGATCGCTCACAAGGATCTTGTCGTTGTGCGCATAAGCACTTAAGAAATCATCGTTATGTTTGATGATGATTAAGTTACCGTAGCCACGTAATGCGTTACCCGCATACACAACACGACCATTCGCAGCAGCTTTAACTGCTTGGCCGCGTGAACCACTGATATCAACCCCTTTGTTACCACCATCGGTATTAGAGAAACCTTGGATCACGTTACCTTGGGTTGGCCATTGCCATGCAATATTCGACGCAACTGGTGCCACAACATTTGCATTAACTGGTGTATTGTTTGTAGTTTCTACTTGTGTTGTCGTCGTTGCTGGTGTGCTAGGCGTATTGTTTGTGAAGACTGGTTTTGAAGGTTCACCGTTACCCACACCTGATTTAATAGGGCCAATTACTGTACCATCAGAACCAATTTGTGTGCCATTTGCACCTGGTGTATAAATCACTTCTGGCTCAGCAGGTGCCGCTGGTGCGGTAGTTTTCACTGGAACTGTTGTGGTGATTGTTTTGGTTGAACAATTTGAAATTTTTAATGTTTGACCCACACTTAAGCTGTAAGGCTCTTTCATATTGTTCATGCTCGCTAAATCTTTTACGTCCATACCCGTCAAGTAAGCGATTAAGAACATGGTATCGCCTTTGTTTACTTTATAGGTGTTTCCTTTGTATGAACCTTTTTGAATTTGGCTGTAATCTGGTGCATTGGTATTTGGATTACGTGGCACGTTGATTGCACCTGAGCTGGTACAATCAGAAACTGTTTTAGTTACCGTCTTAGTTTGCGGCTGAACCGGTGCAGGAGCGGGCTGTGGTTGAGTTGCTGCTGGCTGTTGTACCGGTTGGTAAGTTGGTTGGAAACTTGGTTGTGGGGTTTGAGTTCCCGTTGGCACGCTGCTGCCCATTGTACTTGGCATGGTATTTTGTTGGATTTCTGGCTGCCATGTACCGCTAGAGTTATTATCGACAGGTTGCATTACACCTGGAGAAAGTGTGCCATCCACATTTTCGATTGGTGCAGGGCTATTTGAACTACAAGCCGTTAAAATAGCGATACTCACAGGGAGCAATAAAAACGATTTTTTCATTTATTCTTCCTTTAAAATTAAATTTATTTCATTTGATTTGGCATTGAATTCTTTTCAATTTCCGGCATAAAGCTACCACCGGCAACAGCTCCCGTTCCTTCTACTGGTTGCATAATACCATCTGGCAATGCGTCGGGATCTTGTTTTTTCGGCTCTCCCGTACAAGCTGAAACCAGCAATGCACTCGAGATAATAAAGAGTAATTTATTCATAAAAAAGGTCATCCTGTTATTTTAAAATAATATAAATAATCACAGCTAAAGCAACGACACTCCAACCAATGACTTCAATGGATTTACGTAATTTCGCGGCGAATTTTTCTCCGCCCCATGCGGCGAGTTTCGCCACTAAAATAAAACGAGCAAAACGCGACACAAACGCGGTAATCACAAAGGGGATAAACGCCATTTGCATTACACCGGCGCAAATGGTGAAAACTTTATAAGGAATTGGGCTAAAACCAGCGACAAAGACCACTAAAACGCCCCATTCTTTAAACCACGCCATAGCTTGTTCCCAAGCGGCTTGGTAACCCCATTGTTGAATATAACCTTGAACCCAATCAAAGGCATAATAGCCGATAGCATAACCAATCATCCCCCCCACTACAGAAGCGACCGCCGTATAAAGCGCAAAACGAAACGCACTTTTCGGCTTTGACATTGACATTGGAATCAACATCACATCGGGTGGAATTGGAAAGAAAATGGCCTCAATAAAACTCACAAAGGATAACCAAAACACGGCAAAGCGATGTTTTGACCATTGCATCGTTTTATCGTACATTGCACCAAAAATATTCATTCACTTATCCTTTATGGGTTCAACAGGAGAAAATTCGTTTCAAAACGGCACATTATTCACTTTCCAGCCAAGCTTGTAAAGCAGCAATTGACTGATGAGCCGTAAGATCCGCTTGAATTGGCGTAATGGCGACATAACCATTTTTTACCGCATGGAAATCTGTACCTTCACCATCATATTCTGGCAAGCCTGATGGTCCAATCCAATAAATATTTTCGCCTCGAGGATCTTCTTGTTTAATTACTTCAGCTGCAGATGTGCGATAGCCTAAATGACACACCTTAATGCCTTTGAGTTCTTCGTAAGGTAAATCTGGTACATTGATATTGATCACTTCGCGTTTATTCAATAATTGAGGATGTAATTTGGGAATCAAATCACACACCACGCGAGCCGCTGTTTCATAATGCAGACGACCATCTAAAGAGACGGCAATGGCCGGCAATCCCAAATGGCGACCTTCTAATGCAGCGGCCAAAGTACCGGAATAAATCGTATCATCCCCCATATTACAACCCGCATTAATGCCTGATACCACAAGATCCACTTGGCCAGATAAAAAACCATTTAAGGCCAAATGCACACAATCTGCAGGGGTGCCATTCACGCAGTAATCACCGCAATCTAAATGACGAGGGCGAAGAGGCTCAACAAGCGTTAATGAGCTTGATGCTGCGCTGCGATTCCGATCCGGCGCGACGATCACCACATCGGCAATTTTTCGTAATTCTTTTGCTAAAACTTGAATCCCTTCGGCGTGAAAACCGTCATCATTGCTGACTAAAATTCGCATTATTCTTCTTCCTTAATATTCACTAACTCTCGCACCAATGCAGTGGCATAACTCCCTGCAGGCAAATAAAATGAGAGCTTCAATCCTTCTTCAACAAACGACCAATGGAAATCTTTTGCCTGCATTAATAAAGGGCGGCGAGCGGCTTTCATTCGTTCTTGTTTCATTAATTCTTGGAAAACCTGGTGTTCTAAAACCACTTGATTTTCGATCGCACTTGCAGATAAATTTTCTTCGCCAATTAAAGGCGCAGTCAATAAAATATCTTGCTCGTTCAAGCGTTGCTGTAAGACCGCTAAATCTTCATTTTCATCGGCCTTAAACCAACTGTGCGATCCGTTTAATTGCACAATATCGTCTCTTAGAACCTGATCTGCCACATTTTGTTCAATTCGTTCTGCCACAACTAAATTAAAAATTTCACTGCGAGCCGCTGAAAGGTAAAAACTGCGTTTTTTACGATCTTTGACCTTAATCTCCCCTTTCGCCCAACGAATCGCTTGAGTCAGATTATGACCATCACGCCCAAAACGTTGTTCGGTAAAGTAGTTAGGGAAACCATATTTCGCCACAAAATTTAAGCGTTCATTTAATTCATCACTTTCTTTTGCGCCACGCAATAAAATCTCAAAAGCATTTCCTTGAAGGCTACCAGTACGAATTTTACGATTGTGGCGAGTCACTTCTAAAATCTCGACGCCTTCTAATTGAAATTGGCTAAAATCAGGTGTTTCTTTCCCCGGCATTTGCAAACAAAACCATTGTTCCGTAATGCCATGACGATCTTTCAAACCGGCATACCCCATATTTCGCTCAGAAATGCCTGCGAACTTGGCAAGTTTTTCACCGACAAACAGTGTATTACAATCCGTTTTACGGATTTTTACCGCCACAAATTCGCCTTCGCCTGACATTTCATAGCCCAGATCTTCTTTAACAATAAAATCGGCAAACTCTTGCTTTAAAAGTGCGGTTGTTTTTGGCGGTGTTTTTAAGGTGAAATAAGGGAGATGTTTGACCATTTTTTTCGTTCTAAAATAAGAAAGCCCAACTTTTTTCGCTGCAATAAATAGCGTGATCAGCTGGGCATGTTAAGCACAATTTATTCACGCAGAATTTTAACCTTTCCGCCCCTTCAAGGCAAACTGAAATGAGAATAAATTTTTAGCGACATTTTCATCTTTATCCCCTACAATGACCGCACTTTTTCTGACAAAAGGAATGCCTTATGACGAACTTTAACGAACTTCAAGAAGAAACCCGTGAAATTATTACGGACTTATTAAATGATGGCAGCGATCCAGATGCCCTTTATATTATCGAACATCACATCGCCCATTATGATTTTGATACCTTAGAAAAAATTGCCGTGGATGCTTTCAAAGCGGGCTATGAAGTGTCAGAAGCAGAAGAATTTGAAGATGAAAATGGCAAGGTCATTTTCTGTTTTGACATCATCAGTGAAGTGGAATTAAAGCCTGAAATTATCGATGCACAACAAAAAGAAATTTTACCATTAGTCGAAAAATACAAAGGTATTTATGATGGCTGGGGCACGTATTTTGAAGATCCAAATGCGGAAGATGATGAATACGGCGATGACGGCGAATTTTTTGACGATGAAGATGTCGAAGACGACAACGAACGTTTACATTAATAATGTGGGGGAGTTAATCGCCCTTAATTTTTATCTTACCCAAATAGGAATGAAAAAATGAAACTCAAAGCACTTTCTCTTGCATTACTTGCCTTACCTATCGCTTCTTTTGCAGAAGAACCCGTACCAAATTATCCAGCTGATGTAACCTTTACTGTTGAAGCAGAAAAAGCAGTAGAACGTGATTTATTGCAAGTCTCCCTTTTTTACCAAGCGGAAGGCAATGATTTATCCGCGCTCAATAAAACCATGGCAGAAAAAATGAATAAAGCCATTGAATTAGCGAAAGCACAGAGCTCGGTCGAAATTACTGATAATTCTCGTAATACCATGGTTCGTTACGATAATAAAGGCAAACAGCAAGGTTGGATTGCGCATGCAGGATTAACCTTAGAAAGTAAAGACTCTCAAGCATTATCAACATTAGTAAATGAACTAGATGGCGTATTGGCCATTGCTCAGGTCAATGCCTCTGTTTCTCGTGAAAAATTAAGTAGTTTAGAAAATGAATTAACCAAAGAAGCTTTAGCAAAACTTAAAGATAAAGCAGTCTTAATTCAAGAATCCTTGCAGGTGAAAGGTTATCGCATACAGAACCTTGAAATTTCCTCAGTTAATGATTCAGTCGCTGATTTCCGCCCTTATGCTGCAGCCGAACTAAGCTCTAAAAGTTTATACTCGAGTGGGAAAGATGAAACTTACACTCAAAGTGGCAAAGAGAAAATTAAAGTCAGTGTGAATGCGCGAATTGCATTGCTTAAAGAATAATTTTCTATACAATGAACGACGATTTTTTTAATAAGGAAAACAATATGAAAGTAGCAAAAAATACGGTTGTGAGTATCGCTTACCAAGTACGTACTCAAGACGGTGTATTAGTTGATGAAGCACCAGCAAATCAACCATTAGAATATTTACAAGGCCACAATAACTTAATCATTGGTCTTGAAAATGCCTTAGAAGGTAAAGAAGTTGGCGACAAATTTGAAGTGCGTGTTCAACCAGAAGAAGGCTACGGCGAATACAATGAAAACATGGTTCAACGTGTACCAAAAGATGTATTCCAAGGCGTTGATGAAGTGGTGGTTGGTATGCGTTTCTTAGCAGATACAGATATCGGCCCTGTTCCTGTTGTGATCACTGAAGTGGACGGCGATGAAGTGGTGGTTGATGGTAACCACATGTTAGCGGGTCAAGAATTACACTTCACTGTTGAAGTTGTTGGTACTCGTGAAGCAACATTAGAAGAAATTGCTCACGGTCACGTGCATGGTGAACATGATCATCACCATCATCACGATGATGAAGGTGGTCACGGCTGCGGTTGTGGTGGTCACGGTCATCACCACCATGCCCATGATCACGATCATGGGCACGGCGGTTGCTGTGGCGGTGGTCATAAACACGATCATGATCACGGACACGGTCATGGCGGCTGTGGTTGCGGCGGTCACTAATCTTAATCTAGAGATAAAACTAGAGACAAAAAAAGTGCGGTTAAAAATAACCGCACTTTTTCTTTATCTAAACTTTCATTACAGAATGAATCGACTTAAATCTTCATTTTCAATCACTTCGCCTAATGCCTCAATCACATAGGCCGCATCGATATTCACGGTTTGTCCGTTCATATCGCTCGCATCAAATGAAATTTTATCCATTAAACGTTCCATAACGGTATGTAAACGTCTTGCTCCGATATTCTCTGTTTTCTCATTCACACGGAAAGCTGCTTCAGCAATTTTCTTAATCGCATCTTGTGTAAACTCAATACTCACGCCTTCTGTTGCCATGAGGGCTTTATATTGCTCTGTTAAAGACGCATTTGGCTCAGTTAGAATACGCTCAAAATCTTCTGCCGTTAATGCTGATAATTCAACACGAATCGGCAAACGACCTTGCAACTCTGGGATTAAATCTGATGGACGCGCCACTTGGAATGCACCCGATGCAATAAAGAGAATATGATCAGTTTTCACCATCCCATGTTTGGTATTAACCGTTGAACCTTCCACCAATGGTAATAAGTCACGTTGCACACCCTCACGAGAAACATCCGCACCACTGTATTCGCCTTTTTTACAGATCTTGTCAATCTCATCAATAAACACAATACCGTTTTGCTCAACTGCATCAATGGCTTTTTGTTTCAATTCTTCTGGATTGATCAATTTGGCTGCTTCATCGTCAATTAAGGTTTTTAATGCATCCTTAATTTTCATTTTGCGTTTTTTAGTTTTATCCGAACCCAGGCTTTGGAACATGGATTGCAACTGATTGGTCATTTCTTCCATACCAGGAGGTGCCATGATTTCCACCCCCATTGAAACACCCGCAGACACATCAATTTCAATTTCTTTATCGTCTAATTGACCTTCACGTAATTTTTTACGGAACGCTTGGCGAGTACTGCTGTTGGTATCGTGGTTTTCCACTTCACCCCATTGATTTTTTGGTGGTGGTAGTAATGCATCTAAAATACGATCTTCAGCCGCATCTTCTGCTTTCGCACGATTTTTCGCAATTTCTTGCTGGCGAACCAATTTCATCGCACTGTCCGTTAAATCACGAATAATGGAGTCCACTTCTTTCCCCACATAGCCCACTTCGGTGAACTTGGTCGCTTCCACTTTAATGAATGGTGCATTAGCTAATTTTGCAAGACGACGCGCAATCTCGGTTTTCCCCACACCTGTTGGACCAATCATTAAAATATTTTTAGGGGTCACTTCATGGCGAAGTGGCTCTTGCAACTGCATTCTTCTCCAACGGTTACGTAATGCGATCGCAACCGCTCTTTTCGCCTCTTTTTGGCCGATAATATGTTGATCTAATTCGGAAACAATTTCACGAGGGGTCATTTCAGACATAATTTTTCCTTATTTATTCGGTAATTCTTCGATAGTGAAATTCGTATTGGTAAACACGCAGATATCACCGGCAATTTTTAAAGACTTCTCAACAATTTCACGTGCTGATAAATCGGTATTTTCCACCAATGCACGAGCGGCCGACAACGCATAATTACCGCCTGAACCAATCGCTAAAATCTGATCGGCTTCCGGTTGCACCACATCACCAATACCGGTAATGATTAAACTTTCTTTTTCATCCGCCACAATCAGCATCGCTTCTAACTTGCGTAACGCACGATCGGTTCGCCAATCTTTGGCTAATTCCACCGCGGCTTTTAACAAATGCCCTTGATGCATTTCTAATTTACGCTCAAATAATTCAAATAAAGTGAACGCATCTGCTGTGCCGCCTGCGAAACCGGCTAGAACTTTGCCATTATATAAACGGCGTACTTTGCGGGCATTCCCCTTCATCACTGTATTGCCTAGTGAAACCTGTCCATCGCCCCCAACAACTACTTGGCCATTACGACGTACGCTTACAATTGTTGTCATTCTTTTTATCCTTCTTTTAAGAAAAGTTATTCGTTATATGCGATCGATTCCGCCAAATTCAAGGGGAAATTTTTCTTTGATGCTTTATTAGACAATCAGTTTAAAAAAATGTGACAAAGATCATAAATCAAAATAGCAAACGTTTGCCAAGATTTTACTCCAAAATATCAAAGGAATATGATTTGTTATGTTCAAAACAAACTACTCAATGAGGAAAATCATGAAAAATTTACTTAAACTTTCTGCCATTGCAATTTTAGCGGCAAGCGCAGTCTCTACTTTTGCATCAAACAAAGAACCTTACACTGAACAAGGTACAAATGCTCGTGAAATGACAGAGCAAAAACCGATTCACTGGATCTCTGTTGAGCAGTTGAAAAAAGAATTGGAAGGTAAAGCACCCATTAATGTGAGCTTCGACATTGACGATACTGTACTTTTCAGTAGCCCTTGTTTCTATCACGGCCAAGAAAAATACTCTCCAGGTAAAAATGATTACTTAAAAAATCAAGATTTCTGGAATGAAGTGAATGCAGGTTGTGACCAATATTCCATTCCAAAACAAATTGCGGTGGATTTAATTAATATGCACCAAGCACGTGGTGACCAAATTTATTTTATTACCGGTCGTACAGCGGGTGATAAAGATGGTGTGACACCAGTGCTACAAAAAGCCTTTAATATTAAAGACATGCACCCTGTAGAATTCATGGGCGGTCGCAAACTTCCAACTAAATATAACAAAACACCTGGTATTATTGAGCACAAAGTGAGTATTCACTATGGTGACAGCGATGACGATATCCTCGCAGCAAAAGAAGCTGGTATCCGTGGTATTCGTTTAATGCGTGCTGCTAACTCCACTTATCAACCAATGCCAACCCTTGGTGGCTACGGTGAAGAAGTATTGATTAACTCAAACTACTAATCTTCCTAAAAAGTGCGGTTATTTTTGACCGCACTTTTCTTATCTAATTAACAATCTTAATTTTTAAAAAGTTTCTGGGAATATGCTAAAATTTTTGCGTTTCTAGGAGCCTATTTATGTCAGAACTCACGTCTAATCAATATTTAATTATCATTGCCGTGCTGGTTTTTATCAGTATTGTGATGCTTTTTCTATTAAGCCGCAGCAAACGAGATACGCAAGAATTACAACAAGATCTCAATAAAACCATCGACGATTACAATCAATTGGCTGAGCGTTTTGATTCCTTAAGTTCGGTCAAAAATCAATTAGAACAACAAGCCGTTAAAGCGCAAACTCATGCGGAAGGCTTGCAAACTCGCCTTAATGAACGCGATGAAAAAATCCAATATTTAGAAAAAGAATTGGATGAAGAACAGCTCCGACACGATCAAATTGGCGGGCAAATCACCGCATTAAAAGAACGCTTTGGGATCGCGTCAGCACAAGCCGAAAGCTTACAAGGTCAATTACAACAAGCGCAAGAAAATGTACTTAGAAAAGAACAAGAACAGCAAAAAACGCAGGAAAAATTGACCGCACTTTCACAAGAATTAACGGAGTTGAAAACCACCCTTTCCGAAAAAGAAAAGCATTTTGCCGAACAGCAACAGCATATTGAACAATCCAAACAACAACTAGGCGTAGAATTCCAAAATCTGGCCAACCGCATTTTGGAAGAAAAAAGCCAATCCTTTAATCAAACCAATCAAACGGCATTGGAAACCTTGTTGAAGCCTTTCCGAGAACAAATCGAAGGCTTTCAAAAACGGGTCAATGAAATCCATTCGGAATCGGTGAAAGGTAATGCGGGCTTAGAAGCGGAAATTAAAAAGGTGTTGGAAATTGGCTTAAATATGTCGCAAGAGGCCAATAATTTAACTTCTGCGCTAAAAGGGGAAAAGAAAACCTTAGGCAACTGGGGAGAAGTGCAACTTGAACGCGCACTTCAACTTGCGGGACTCATTGAAAACGTGCATTACAGTGCGCAGGCCCATTTTAAAGATGAACAAGGCGGTCGAAACTATCCTGATTTTGTGCTCAATTTACCTGATGAGAAAAATATTATCATCGATAGCAAAATGTCATTGAATGCTTACGAAAGTGCGGTCAATTCTGAGGATGAATTCGAACGTGAGCGTTTACTAAGGGAGCATATTAAAGCCCTGAAAAATCACATTGATGACTTGCACCGCAAGGATTACAGCAATTTGATTGGCATGCGCAGTCCTAATTTTGTCTTGATGTTCATTGCAGTGGAACCCGCTTATATTGAAGCCTTAAAATTAGATCCAAGTCTATTTAATTATGGCTACGAGAAAAATGTGATTATGGTTTCGCACACGACCCTCATGCCAATTTTACGCACAGTGGCGAATTTATGGCGTATCGAACGAGGCAACGCCGAAGCGAAAGAAATCGCAGAAAAAGCGGGGGAAATTTACAACCAGATTTGCCTGGTGGCAGAACGTTTAAACAAACTGGGGAATACCCTTTCCACTGTGAGCAATCAATACAACAGCACCGTCACCGCCCTTGTGGGGCAACAAGGTTTAGTGGGGAAAGTGGAACGCTTTAAAGACTTGTCAGCGAAAGCTAACAAGAGCATGCCAAACGTTGAATTACTCAATAATGACGTGGACTTAACGCGCCTATCCCTTATCACTACCGAGAACGGGGTAAAATAAAGCATCCCTGTTGAATTTTTCTTTAAAAGCGGCTATTTTCTTGCCGCTTTTTTATTTAAATTTTTTATTTGTGGGGAATTTTATGGCGACAGAACAAAAAGAAATCACGGATCCATGTGCAAAATATAACGAATAAACCAGTTTTCTAAGCAAAACAATTTTTGCGAGTCGTTGGCTACAAGTGCCTATTTACTTAGGTTTAATTGTCGTACAAGGTATCTATGCCTACAAGTTTATGAAAAACTTGTGGTATCTCATCACCAATGTTAATGAAATGGATGCAGACACCATTATGCTCGCCGTCCTCAATCTCATTGATGTGGTGATGATTGCAAACTTATTGGTGATGGTGACATTAGGCGGATACGAGATTTTTGTTTCAAAACTTCGTACAAAAAACCATCCTGATCAACCTGAATGGATGAGCCATGTGAATGCGACCGTGCTGAAAGTTAAACTTTCTATGTCAATTATCAGCATTTCGTCTATTCACTTATTGCAAACCTTTGTGAATGCCTCAAAAATTCCTGAAAAAACGATTATGTGGGAAGTGATTATTCATTTTGCTTTCTTGATTTCAGCGATTGCGATGGCTTATACCGACAAAATCCTCTACAGTACAAGCCACAAAAACCATTAATACACAAAGTGCGGTCAAATTGACCGCACTTTTATTTTCTAGAACTCATCTTGGTGTTTAAATTTCAATAAATCTCGACGTTCTTTTTTGTTTGGACGACGATCAGGATGTGGCATAGACAGTGCATTATTTTTTCTTGCCCATGCCATTTCTTCGCGTTTTTTCACACTCTGTGCCGTTTCTTGGTAAAGTAATTGGGCCTCAGGGGCGCCACGGCGTTGATCACTTAAAGCAATCACTTCAATTTCTTTTTCGTCGCTACCTTGGCGAAGTTTAATCATCGCACCAACTTCGACGGTTTTACTCACTTTTGTACGTTGGCCGTTGTAATGGACTTTACCCCCTTCAATCATTGCTTTCGCAATGCTACGGGTTTTATAAAAACGCGCCGCCCAAAGCCATTTATCTAATCGTACTTCATTATTTTCAGCCATAACTCTTCCTATTTCTCTCACTTTGCGTATGATGAGCCAATAACAAGATAATAGGGCTAATATTATGAAAAAACAACTTCCACACATTCTCTCCCTTTCTACCGTGGCAAAATCCCGCTTGTTTGAAATTCAAGCCGTCGATCTCAAATTCTCTAATGGCATTGACCGCACTTACGAACGTTTCCGCCCTTTTAATCGCGATTCTGTCATGGTGATTGCAATTGATGGAGAGGATCTTCTCCTGGTTCGCGAATATGCTGTTGGAACGGAACAATATGAACTAGGTTTTGTAAAAGGTGGAATGGATACAGGAGAAACGCCCGAACAAAGTGCAAATCGTGAATTGCAGGAAGAAATTGCTTTTGGCGCAAAAAAATGGACGTTTTTACGCACCATGAAGATCAATCCACAAATCATGGGTCATAAAATGCACGTTTTACTAGGTGAAGATCTATACCCAAATCAACTGGAAGGGGATGAGCCCGAACCATTAGAAATCGTACGCTACCCTTTATCTCAACTTGATGCCCTGTTGGTGAGTGATGAATTTAATGAGGCAAGAAACTTAACCGCACTTTATATCTTACGAGATTATTTAAAAAAACGTAAATAAATCGAAGAAATTTAGATAAATTCTAATCACAAACGATTAACTTTAAATAAAACTTGAATAATTATTCTTTTTTTGAGAATGTATAGTCATTTTTCAAAAATAAATAGGAAAATTTATGTCTCATGATAATTTAAAAGAATTGACCTTCCGAGGAATGTTCCTTGGGGCGTTAATTACAGTGATCTTCACTGCATCTAACGTTTATTTAGGTCTTAAAGTGGGGATGACTTTCGCCTCCTCCATTCCAGCTGCCGTAATTTCAATGGCAATTTTAAAATTCTTCAAGGATTCCAGTATCTTAGAAAATAACATGGTACAAACCCAAGCTTCATCAGCAGGGACGTTATCTTCTGTTATTTTCGTGCTTCCAGGCCTATTAATGATGGGCTACTGGCAAGAATTCCCATTTTGGCAAACGGTGCTTATCTGTGCCTCTGGTGGTACTCTAGGCGTACTATTTACCATTCCATTACGTCGTGCAATGGTGGTAAACAGCGACTTACCTTACCCTGAAGGTGTGGCTGCGGCTGAAATCTTAAAAGCGGGTAACAATAGCGAAAGCGACAGCGGTGTAAAAGATATTGCTTACGGCGGTATTTTTGCAGGAACCGTTGCATTCTTCACCAATGCATTACGTGTCATGTCTGATAGCGCGAGCGCATGGTTCTCTAACGGTAAAGCGATTTTCCAATTACCAATGGGCTTCTCTCTTGCCTTAGTGGGAGCGGGTTACTTAATTGGTATCGTGGGCGGTCTGGCCATGTTATTCGGCACATTCCTTGCTTGGGGTGTCGCAGTACCTTATTTCACTGCAACAGGCGATATGCCAACCGATGCGTCAATCGTGAGCTATGCGATGACCGAATGGAAAACCAAAGTTCGCTTTATTGGTGTCGGGACTATCGGTATCGCAGCGATTTGGACATTATTAATCCTTCTCAAACCAATGATCGAAGGGATGATTCATTCTTTCCGTATGTTAAAAGGTTCCCAAGAGGAATCAGAACATCGTATTGATATCGACTTATCACCAAAAACCATCATTTACATTTTATTGGCGACAGTCGTGTTAATCGTGATTTCTTTATATCACTTCGTTGCCGCAGCGCCTATTTCTGCCGAGCTTGCCGTATTATTAGTGGTGGTTTGTACGCTACTTGCGGTGTTAATTGGTTTCTTCGTTGCAGCAGCATCGGGTTATATGGCTGGACTTGTGGGCTCATCTTCTAGCCCTATTTCTGGTATCGGGATTATTTCTGTTATCGTGATTTCACTTGTTTTAGTGACTATTGGTAAAAGCAGTGGTTTATTTGAAACAGCGGACGGTCAAAAATTCTTAACCGCATTGACCTTATTCACGGCATCTATCGTTTTAACCACCGCGACTATTTCAAACGATAACTTACAAGACTTAAAAACCGGTCTTCTAGTTGAAGCGACCCCTTGGAGACAACAGGTTGCATTGATTATCGGTTGTTTCGTTGGTGCATTAGTGATTGCACCGGTATTAGAAATTTTATACCACGCTTATGGTTTCACTGGCGCATTACCACGTCCAGATATGGATCCAGCACAAGCGCTTTCAGCACCACAAGCAACCCTTATGACCACCATTTCACAAGGTATTTTCACCGACCATTTAGAATGGACCTACATTTTAACTGGTGTTGGTTTAGGTATTGTATTGATCATTGTGGATGCATTCATGCGTAAAACCAGTGACAGCCGCTTTGCCTTACCAGTATTAGCGGTTGGGATTGGTATCTACCTTCCACCATCAATCAATATGCCGGTTGTGGTCGGTGCGGTAATGGCATGGTTTATCACCCGTCATATTAAAAACTATGCAAAACGCACTAACGATACTGAAGTGGAGAAAAAAGCAGAACGTTTCGGCACACTTTTCGCTGCGGGTTTAATTGTGGGTGAAAGCTTGATGGGCGTCATCTTAGCCTTCATTATTGCGGCATCTGTCACCTCAGGTGGTTCTGAAGATCCATTAGCCTTAGGATTAGAAAATTGGGATAATATTGGCGAATTACTTGGTCTTGCCGTATTTATCTTTGGTATCTTTATTTTCGTTTCTCGTGTATTACGTGCGAAGAAATCGAAATAATGGATTTAAATAGGCTGTCCTCGGATAGCCTATTTTTCTAGGAGCTTAAGGTGTCAACGCAATCCCCTTATCTAAAAGCAATTATCATCTTCCCATTGGTTACACAGCTAATCGGTAGCATTATTGCTTATGTCGCTTTCGGAATGGACTACTGCAAAGAAGGCAACTTCGATGCCGTATTATTTGGTTTCTTTCTAACATTTTGGCCTCTCACCGTGCCAGCAATAATCAATGCTTACTTTGCTAAATACCGCGGCTATCTACGTCATCAGTGGAATAAAATTCTCATTTTTTCATTCATCATTCTTTTTTGTTATTGGAGTATCGGCAACCTTCTCATCGCACAAAATACTCAATATCTGACTGACCGTGTATTATTTGTCTTAGAGGGTTCTGTCATCCTGGCAATCTATACAACAATTTTCCTCTCCTTGTTATTACCGAAATCAAAGTAGGAAATAAACATGCAATTATCTCAATCTCTTCTCGATCAAGTCCGTGCACTCGCTAATGAAGCGGGAAAACATTTAGCTCATTTTTACCAACAGGATGTAAAAATACAAACTAAATCGGATAACACCCCTGTCACGGAAGCAGATTTATTTGTCAGCCAATTTTTAATCAAAAAACTGACCGCACTTTTCCCTGACATTCCTGTTCTTTCAGAGGAAAACTGCAATATTCCCTTTGAACAACGCCAAACTTGGCAAACTTATTGGCTAATCGATCCCCTTGATGGCACGCAACAATTTATTGATCGCACAGATCAATTCTCCGTATTGATTACACTCGTACAAAACCATCAACCTGTACTGGGTGTTATCCACTTCCCTATTTTGAATATCACCTATTACGCAATGAAAGGTTTTGGGGCATTCAAGCAAAGCAACAAAGAAATAAAAATCTTACAACCCAAAAAAATCGATCTCACAAAACCGCTAAAAATCGCCGTAGGCGCCACTACCTCACAAGAAAAAGTGCGGTCAATTTTAGCAAAGAATTTGGCATGCGAATTTACGGTGGTGGGTTCGAGCAGTTTGAAAAGCGGTTTGGTTGCTGAGGGAGCTGTTGATTGCTATGTTCGACTCGGTAAAACTGGCGAATGGGATACGGCAGGCGCTGAAATTTTATTAGCTGAAATCAATGGAATGATTTTCGATCCGCACTATCAACCGCTCACCTATAATCAGCGTGAAAGTTTAATTAATCCCTCCTTTGTGATGGTGGCAGATAATACACAAAATTGGGCATCTGTCTTTCAATTTAATTGATTGGTTCGATTGGTAAAGTGCAGTAATATATTGCATTATTTAAAAATACTACTCGGAACAATAAGGAATAATATGCAAACTAATAATAACTGTATCGTGATTTTTGGTGCTTCCGGTGATTTAACTCACCGTAAACTCATTCCAGCACTTTATAATCTCTTCAAATTTGGTCGTTTAAACAAATTTTCTGTATTAGGTGTCGCGCGTTCAGAATTAAACGATGAGACTTTCCGTGAAAAAATGCGCGAAGCGTTACTTGAAACAGAAGAAACCACTCCAGAAACGCTAGACGCTTTTTGTAGTCATCTCTATTACCAAGCGGTAAACACATCAGATGCGGCCGATTACGGTAAATTAGTCCCTCGTTTAGAAGAATTACATACTAAATATCAAACGAATGGCAACACCCTTTACTATATGTCCACGCCACCAAGCTTATATGGTGTGATTCCAGAATGTCTTGCGGCTCATGGTTTAAATACAGAAGACGAGGGTTGGAAACGTATTATTGTCGAAAAACCTTTTGGTTACGATGAAAAAACCGCACAAGAACTCGACGTCCAAATTCATCGTTTCTTTGAAGAGCATCAAATCTATCGTATCGACCATTATCTAGGTAAAGAAACCGTTCAAAACCTACTTGTTTTACGCTTCTCAAATGGCTTATTCGAACCGCTTTGGAACCGTAATTACATTGATTATGTCGAAATTACGGGGGCAGAAGCCATTGGCGTAGAAGAACGTGGTGGCTATTATGATGGCTCTGGTGCAATGCGTGATATGTTCCAAAACCACTTATTACAAGTTCTCGCCATGGTTGCCATGGAACCACCGGCAATCATCAATGCGAACTCAATGCGTGATGAAGTGGCCAAAGTCATGCACTCTTTACGTCCATTAACGCAAGATGACGTTGAGCACAACTTAGTGCTTGGTCAATATACTGCTGCGGAAATTGATGGCAAAGAAGTTAAAGGTTATTTACAAGAAAAAGGCGTGCCGGCTAACTCTCGCACTGAAACCTTTATGGCATTACGTTGCGAAATCGAAAACTGGCGTTGGGCTGGCGTACCTTTCTATGTGCGTACAGGTAAACGCTTACCGGCACGTGTGACAGAAATTGTGATTCATTTCAAAACTACGCCACATCCGGTATTCAGTCAAAATGCGCCTGAGAATAAATTGATCATCCGTATTCAACCTGATGAAGCCATTTCAATGCGCTTCGGTTTGAAAAAGCCAGGTGCGGGCTTTGAAGCGAAAGAAGTCTCAATGGATTTCCGTTATGCCGATTTGGCCGATGAGCAAGTACTCACGGCTTATGAACGCTTATTGCTTGATGCGATGAAAGGCGATGCCACACTCTTTGCGCGTACGGATGCGGTGCACGCTGCATGGAAATTTGTGCAACCGATTTTGGATTACAAAGAATCGGGTGGTCGAATCTACGAATATGAAGCGGGCACTTGGGGACCTGTTGCAGCCGAAAAACTCATTGCGAAAAGTGGTCGCGTATGGCGTAAACCAAGCGGTAAAATGAAGAAAAAGGTTTAATCATTAATATCTCGCCTTCTTCAATAGAAGAAGGCTTATCACCGAATAGAGAGAAACAAACATGAACACCATTACCTTCCCAACGGCTCAACACGCTGTTGAAAAGATTGCCCAAGAATTTGTGATTTATAGTCAATTAAGTCACCCTGTGCATATTTCTCTTTCTGGCGGTTCAACACCTAAGCTGTTATTCAAAACTTTAGCCAAAGCGCCTTATACCGAACAAATCAACTGGAAGAATCTGCATTTTTGGTGGGGTGATGATCGCATGGTTCCACCAACAGATTCAGAAAGCAACTACGGTGAAGTGCAAAAACTCTTATTCGATCATATTCAAATTCCCGCAGAAAATATCCACCGAATTCGTGGCGAAAATGAACCGCACTTTGAGTTAAAACGCTTCGAAGAAGAATTAAGTGTGGTCATTCCAAACGGTGTTTTTGATTGGATCATTTTAGGTATGGGAACTGACGGTCATACCGCTTCTCTCTTCCCACATCAAACTAATTTTGATGATGAAAACCCAGCTGTCATTGCTAAACACCCTGAAAGTGGTCAAATTCGCATTTCTAAAACAGCCAAACTCATTGAACAAGCGAAACGCATTACCTATTTGGTCACCGGCGAAAGCAAAGCGGATATTTTAAAAGAAATCCAAACGACTCCTGCAGAGAATCTGCCTTATCCCGCAGCAAAAATTAAAGCAAAAAATGGAGTGACGGAATGGTATTTGGATAAAGCGGCGGCGAAATTGCTATAACAAGTTGAGTATCAAATATCATAGGGTTGCAAAATGATAGACTACAAAGTGAATGAACCAGTTTCAGTTAAACAATTTATTGAATTACTAAATAAAACAACGCTCGGGGCACGCCGTCCGTTAGAGGATGAAAAACGTGTCGCAGCGATGCTGCATCATGCGGATTTGTTAGTCACCGCTTGGGATGGTGAACAATTAGTAGGTGTGGCACGTTCCGTGACGGATTTTGCCTATTGCTGTTATTTATCTGATTTAGCGGTTGATGAACAATATCAAAAACAAGGTATCGGCTTGCAGTTAATTGAACACACCAAACAGGCGTTACATCCACAAGCCAAAATCGTGCTTTTATCAGCTCCACAAGCAGTGGATTATTATCCGCATATTGGATTTACTCAACATATGAGTGCGTGGACGAAGAGTTAATCTATTAGCATTGTACGGACTAAAGTTAAATTAAAATATAGATACATCAGATGCGGAATGACTTTAATGTTGAATTTAGATAATAAAAAATTTATTGCTGTTGAAAACACCGCAAATGGTGAGGTCAGTAGCCAAACAGAATTTCATTATCACCAACAAGGCAACATGATTTGGGCCGAATATGGTGGAGGTGAAATTTTAAAAGGCTTTTTAATTGGAAAATGGATTGACGAGACTCAAATTGAATTTACGTATCAACATTTAAATCAATCTCTAGAAAATCGTCTGGGTCGTTGTTGTACAAGATTTTCTTTAGAAGAAAGTAAGCTCGTCGGACATGAAAAATGGCAGTGGCTAGACACGTTAGAGCAAGGTAGCTCTTTAATTAGAGAAATTTAAAAGAAGTTTTGCTATAGATTATTATCCGCATATTGGTTTTTAACGCTGACGAAGAGTTAAGATGACCGAACGTGGAGTTATTTCCATGCTATTTTAAATTAAATAATGAAAAAATATCGTTTAACAAATAATACTATTGTTTATGAAGGAAGAACACTTTATCAAATAGAAGCGCTAATAACAATTTACCCCTATGATGACGAAGAAGATAACTATTGGGATCCCCCGATTGTTGAAGAAGGCTCTCTCGGAGGATATATTGAAAGTGAAAATAATTTATCACATATAGGCAAAGCTTGGATAAAAGATAATGCAAAGGTTCTTGGAAATAGTAAAGTTCTAGACAATGCGATAGTTTCTGAAAATGCTATAGTTCGTGATAATGCGATGCTCATCCATAATGCAACAGCCTCTGGGAATGCTATAGTTTCTGAAGATTCATCTGTTGAAAATAACTCTTCGGTATACGGAGATGCTATGATTTTAGGTGCATCTACAATTTGTGGAGACTCATATATCTTCGATAAAAGTAAAATTTGTGATTCTTCAATTGAAAATTCAATTATCTTTGATGATGCAATTATAGAAAACTCAAGTATTGTTAATGGACATATAGGTAAACATGCTCACATTCGATCATATAAAGATGTAATTTCTATATCCTACTCTGGTTTTTTAAAACTAAATCTAACCGCATATAAAACTGAAGATAATGTTTATATTGCGACGGAAAGTTATCCTAACCACGTTCGTGTTTTAGAAAGCAAAAACTTCCTTAACTTCTTATATGACTATGGAAAAAGAATATTAGATAAGAAATTCGAAGTTAAAAACAAAAATATTGCATATATACTTGATAATATTAGCTCAACACTTAAAACAAGCGCTAATATTGAAGATAAAATAATCTTTGATTTTTTAATGGCTGTCTTTTTATCTTTTCAAGAGCTTTTAGAGGATAAAATATATCAATCAATGTAGAGTGAAATTTAGTTACACCAACATATTCAATCGGTACAAAGACTTGTACCTCACAAACAGGAGAAAACAATGTCAGTAAAAGGCGACATCGGTGTTATCGGCTTAGCCGTAATGGGGCAAAACCTCATTTTAAATATGAATGATCATGGCTTTAAAGTTGTGGCATATAACCGTACCACTTCAAAAGTGGATGAATTTTTACAAGGCGCAGCAAAAGGCACGAATATTATCGGCGCATACTCTTTAGAAGATTTAGCTTCTAAATTAGAAAAACCACGTAAAGTGATGTTAATGGTGCGCGCGGGTGATGTAGTGGATCAATTCATTGAGGCATTATTACCACACTTAGAAGAAGGCGACATCATCATTGATGGTGGTAACTCAAACTATCCTGATACCAACCGTCGTGTTAAAGCATTGGCTGAAAAAGGTATTCGCTTTATTGGTTCGGGTGTTTCGGGTGGTGAAGAAGGTGCGCGTCATGGACCATCAATCATGCCGGGTGGTAACCACGAAGCATGGCCATATGTTAAACCAATCTTCCAAGCAATCTCAGCTAAAACAGAACAAGGCGAACCTTGCTGTGACTGGGTTGGCGGCGAAGGTGCAGGCCACTTCGTGAAAATGGTTCACAATGGTATCGAATATGGCGATATGCAATTAATCTGTGAAGCTTACCAATTTTTAAAAGAAGGTTTAGGCTTAAGCTATGAAGAAATGAAAGCTATCTTCGCAGAATGGAAAAAAACTGAACTGGATAGCTATTTAATCGATATCACGACCGATATTCTTGGTTATAAAGATGCTGATGGTGAGCCATTAGTTGAAAAAATCTTAGATACAGCTGGCCAAAAAGGGACAGGTAAATGGACGGGTATCAATGCATTAGATTTCGGTATTCCATTAACCTTAATCACTGAATCTGTCTTTGCTCGTTGCGTATCTTCATTTAAAGATCAACGTGTTGCCGCTAATCAATTATTTGGCAAAACAATTCAACCGGTTGAAGGCGACAAAAAAGTGTGGATTGAAGCAGTACGTAAAGCATTATTGGCGTCAAAAATCATTTCTTACGCACAAGGCTTTATGCTGATTCGCGAAGCCTCTGAACAATTTGGCTGGAACATTAACTACGGAGCAACAGCGTTGTTATGGCGTGAAGGTTGTATTATCCGTAGCCGTTTCTTAGGTAACATTCGTGATGCATACGAAGCGAACCCAGATTTAATCTTCTTAGGTTCAGATAGCTACTTCAAAGGCATTTTAGAAAACGCATTAAGCGACTGGCGTAAAGTGGTGGCAAAATCGATCGAAGTGGGTATCCCAATGCCTTGTATGGCCTCTGCGATTACCTTCTTAGATGGCTATACTTCAGCACGTTTACCAGCAAATTTATTGCAAGCACAACGTGACTACTTCGGTGCACATACTTATGAGCGTACCGACAAACCACGCGGTGAATTCTTCCACACCAACTGGACAGGTCGCGGTGGTAATACTGCATCTACCACTTATGATGTGTAAATCTAAAAACGCATGATAAACTCACCGCACTTTGTTCGCATAAAGTGCGGTTTATTTTTACCTTATTTTGGAGAAACCTATGTTACCTCAATCACGCTTAGATAAAATTTCAGAAATGGAAAACCTTCTCAATGAAGCAGAGAGTTTCTTAGCTGACGCAGAACAATTTCTTGAAAAATGGCAGGCCTTCTTACCAAAAATGAAAACCTTAGAACACTATTATTTTGATGGTGACTGGCGAGCTGACTATCGGGCTTATGAAGAAGGTGAAATTCCTGAAAATATGCCTTGTGGTGTATTAAGTGAAGATTTAGTATTTAATGCAAGTACAGGACACCATGGATTGGCTATTGAATATTTGAAAGTGGTTGCGAAAGTATTAGATCAAGCGAAAGATTAACATTCAATATATTTCATTGTTCAGAAAAACATCGAAAAACGCATATTTTTGAACTTTCATTCATCTCTGTTTGTCTTATGGAGTACTATCAATATGGATAGTTTTATATGTTAAACACGGAGAGATCCTATGAAATTAATTGGAAAATCACTTGTTATCGCGATGACTGTTATTTCTCTTGCAGCATGTGGAAATATGAGTCGTACTCAAAAAAATACAACAGCTGGCGCGGCTATCGGCGGCGCAGCAGGCTATATGATTGGCGGTAATGCCGCAACCACATTAGGTGGTGCCGCATTAGGTGGCTTAATTGGTAGCCAAGTTCATAAATAGTCAAAAAAATAACCGCACTTAATGAGTGCGGCTATTTTTTTATTGTTTCTCTGCAGCTTTTTCTGTGCTTGGTTTACGACGTTTACCTATATTTTTCGTATCTTTATGACGAAGTTTGGCTTTTTTCTTCACCTCTGATTTTTTCTTTTCTTCACGCTTTTCTTTAATACGCGCTTTTTGCTTTTTAGACATAGATTTTACTTCCCCATCTTTTGGTGGTTTGGTTCGAGGTTCTAAGCCTTCTAAAATACGCGCTTTCAAAAGCTCTTCTGTATAACGCTTAATCTTACCAAGTAATTTGTAATCATGGGCTTCCACAAAAGAAACAGCTGTACCTTTTTTCCCTGCACGAGCCGTACGACCAATACGATGCAAATACGTATCTGCACTATAAGGTAAATCGAAGTTCATCACGTGTGTGACATCATCAATATCAATCCCGCGAGCAGCCACGTCAGTTGCCACTAACACAGTAACAACACCTGATTTCAACTTATCAATGGCATTATTACGTTGCGTTTGTGCCATATCGCCTTCTAGATAAGTGGAGCGAATGCCACGTTTACGCAAAGTTTCAGAAAGCTCACGCACATCTTCGCGACGACGGACAAACACAATACCACGGCTCACTTTCTCGATTTCGATAAAACGTGCAAGCAACTTAATTTTATGTTCATTGCTATCAGCGTGATAATACCACTGATTGATTTTCTTACGCTCACGACGACTTGGCTCGGCATCAATTTTTACCGGATCATTCAATAAACGTTCTGCGAAATCAACTAATAACTCCCCTTCTAATGTGGCAGAGAAAAGGAGCGTTTGTTTACGCCAACGTGTTTCAGCCGCAATTTTCTCCGCATCTTGCCCAAAGCCCATTTGCAACATGCGATCTGCTTCATCAAAAATTAGCATTTCTACCGCGCGACAATCAAAGTTCTCTTCTTTGATGTATTGCAATAAACGCCCCGGTGTTGCTACTACGATATCCTGATTTGAATTAAATACTTCCCCATGATTTTGATAAGCCACACCGCCAGTAATGGTTGCAATCTTCAAATGCGTGAATTGCGCCAGTTCTTCCGCTTGCTCTGCAACCTGCATCGCTAACTCACGGGTTGGCGTTAAAATTAAAATGCGAGGTGCGCCTGGCTTACGACGCGGATAATCTAATAAATGCTGAATCGCTGGCAATAAGAATGCAGCCGTTTTACCAGTACCTGTTGGTGCAGAACCGAGCACATCTCGCTCTTCCATGGCAGCAGGAATCGCTTCTAATTGAATGGCAGTTGGGCGAGTGTAGCCTTTCTTTTCTAAGGCTTTTAATAATTCGGGGGAAAGAGCGAATTCTTCAAATGGAGATAAATTCATTATTTTGCGTTAATTTGTTAAAATTGGGGCTGATTATACCTGAAAGTGCGGTCATTTTCCGCAAGATTTTATGAGCAGCTTTACCTTTAAACAATTCCATATTAATCAACAACATTGTGCAATGAAAGTCGGCACTGACGGCATTTTACTGGGTGCTTGGGCGGATGTGCCTGATTGTCAGCGGATTCTTGATATGGGAACTGGCACAGGCTTAGTTGCACTAATGCTTGCCCAACGAAGTCATGTGCATTGCCAAATTGAAGCCGTTGAACTTGATCCCCTTGCAGCACAACAAGCACAAGAAAACTTTAAGGCTTCGCCATGGCACAATCGCCTTCATTTAACAAGCCAAGATGTGCAAACCTATTGCCAACAAACAGCATATCAATTTGATTTAATTGTGGCTAATCCGCCTTATTTTGCACAAGGCGTTGAATGTAAAAATGACGAACGAGCGCTTGCCCGTTATGTTCAACAAAGCCATTTAGATTGGTTAAATTGGGCGACGAGTTGTTTATCCGAAAAAGGAAAAATCAGTTTTGTCTTGCCTTATGAGGCGGGAAAAACATTGATAAATTCAACCGCACTTTATTGTATTAAACAAACTGATGTCATTACAAAAATAGGGAAAGATCCACAACGTATGTTACTCACATTTAGCCGGGAGCATTTACCACAGGTAAAAGATAGCTTGGTGATTTATGACGAAAACAATCAGTACACAGGGGAATTTATTACATTGACAAAGGCATTTTATTTGAAAATGTAAGGGCATATTACTATGCCCTTTTTTATTGATGTGATTAGTGGTTTTCCGCTTTGACGAGTTTCGTCCAGTTGTAATAACCATATAATGAGTTGAGTAAGTAAGCACTATACATTAAGTACATTGCTGGCTGTTCTGCCCAAAGCAAAATGGAAAGCACATTTAAGACAATCCATAATAACCATTGCTCACGATAACGCAAAATCATTAATAATTGCGCCGCTACGGTGATAATCGTGGTTAAACCATCTAATCCTGTAGAACTCCCTCCTGCCGCTTTTAAGGCTTGCACAAAGCAAAAAGTACCAATACCAACACTCACGAGTAAAACAGCCCAACCTTTTGGTGTCAACGCTTTTGCAATTACACTTTCACCGCCATTATCGTTTTGCATATGCTGTTTCCACATAAAATAACCGATAAATTGTGATGGAATATAGACATAGAGCACTGTATTCATTTCACCAAGGAAATTGTTTCCCCAGGCGACATAAAAATAGGTGTAAGCAAAAATAAGCCCAAAGAAATAGTTACTAATTTTTCCTTTACTTACCAATACCACACAGAGAATACCTGCAATACCCGAAATCATGCCTAATGGGCTATCTGGTGCAAGAACATAAGCAATAATTTGCGCGGCAAGGAAAATAACTACCCATGCCACTTCAAAAGGCTTCCAACCGGATAAAAATTCTTCTTTAAGTCGTTCTGTCCAATTCATGGAACACTCCTGTTTTATGAAAAAGTACGTCATTTTTACACCGCACTTTTTTAAAGTAAAGCTTAGGCAACATTTAATTTGATTATTGTGAGAAAAATCACACTTTATTTTTCATGCTTTTAGATGTCCATGCCTTGCTTTCCCTTATAATCAGACTACAATATCGCCCCATTTTAAGAGATTCATTAAGAGGAAGATGATGTCATTTGCAATCGGTCAACGCTGGATTAGTGAAACTGAAAATAACCTCGGATTAGGGATGATAACCGCCTTAGATTTCCGCTCGGTTACTCTTCACTTTCCTGCTACAGATGAAACCCGAATTTATGCGGTGGCACAAGCGCCATTAACCCGAATTGTGTTGAATAAAGGAGAACAACTTCATCACCAAACAGGTTGGCAAGGAGAAGTCCTTGATGTTCAAGAAATGAATGGTCTCTTATTTTATTTGGTCAAAAATGCGCAAGGCGAAGAGATTATCGTCAATGAAAAAGAACTTTCTCCGATAATTTCCTTTAGCCAAGCAAAAGATCGCCTCTTTTCATCACAAATTGATCGCAATGAACATTTTGCATTGCGCTATCAAACCCTTCTGCATCAACAAGCTCAATTTCAATCGCCTTTGCGTGGCTTACGAGGCAATCGTGCGGGTTTAATTCCTCACCAGCTTCATATTGCACAAGAGGTAGGAAATCGTGTGAATCCTCGCGTACTCTTAGCGGATGAAGTGGGTTTAGGTAAAACTATTGAAGCAGGGATGATTTTGCAAAACCAGCTTTTTGCTGAAAAAGTACAACGTGTATTAATTATTGTACCGGAAACCTTGCAGCATCAATGGCTTATCGAAATGCTTCGTCGTTTTAATTTACATTTTTCATTATTTGATGAAGAACGTTGTGAAGATTTTGCCGAACAAGCGATCAATCCATTTAGTACTGAAAGCTTAATTATTTGTGCACTAGATTGGTTGAAAGCACATCCTCATCGCATACAACAAGCCATTGAAGCTGAATTTGACTGTTTAATTGTCGATGAAGCACATCATTTGGCTTGGTCAGAAAATGCGCCGAGTGCCGCTTATTTATTGGTGGAACAATTAGCGAACGCTATTCCGTCTGTTTTATTACTCACTGCAACACCTGAACAATTAGGTTTGGAAAGCCATTTTGCACGCTTACGCTTGCTTGATCCTGAGCGTTTTTATGATTACCAAGCGTTCTTGAAGGAACAGGAAAATTATCAACCTGTGGCCGATGCAGTGCAATCATTGCTTTCAGAGAAGCCGCTAAGTGCGGTCGAAAAAAATCATATTTCTGATTTACTCAATGAGCAGGATGTCGAACCATTATTTAAAGCCTTAGCCTGTCATAATGACGACGAAAAACAAACTGCACGACAAGAACTTATTCAAAATCTCATCGATCGACACGGTACAAGCCGTATTTTATTTCGCAATACACGTCAAGGTGTAAAAGGTTTCCCGCATCGGGTTTACCATCAAATAACGATTGATGCGGCTGAAGTAGATGAAAAAATTCATTGGTTAATTGATTTTCTAAAATCACACCGAAATGAAAAAATCTTAGTTATTTGTAAAACAGCACAAACGGCAATTCAACTTGAGCAAGTTTTACGAGAAAAAGAAGCCATTCGCGGTGCTGTTTTCCATGAAAGAATGTCAATCATTGAACGAGATCGTGCGGCAGCTTATTTTTCAGATACCGATAATGGTGCTCAAGTTTTACTGAGTTCTAGCATTGGTTCTGAAGGGCGAAACTTCCAATTTGCTTGTCATCTCGTACTCTTCGATTTACCAGAAAATCCTGACTTACTTGAGCAATGTATTGGCCGTTTAGATCGTATTGGACAAACGCGAGATGTACAAATTTATGTACCTTGCCTCACAAACTCTGAGCAGCAAGATTTAGCACGTTGGTATCATGAAGGTTTAAATGCTTTTGAACAAACTTGCCCTATTGGCATGACATTGTTTGAACAATATGAATCGTTACTAAAAGTGCGGTCGGAAAATAAAGCGGATTTTGAGCAACTTATTCTCCAAACGCAAAAACAAGCAAAAGCATTGCGCTTAGCCTTAGAGAAAGGACGCGATCGTTTGTTAGAATTAAATTCTAATGGTGGAGAAAAGGCACAACGACTTGCGGCAGAAATCGCTCAAACAGATAATTCACCACAATTAGTCGATTTTGCACTGAATTTATTTGATATTATTGGTGTAGAACAAGATGATTTAGGTGAAAACAGCATTGTTATCACACCAACGGGCACCATGCTTATTCCTGATTTTCCTGGATTAAAAGAAGAAGGTGTTACAGTAACTTTTGACCGACAACTTGCCCTTGCTCGTGAGGAATTAGAATTTCTTACCTGGGATCATCCAATGATACGCCAAGGCATTGATTTAATCGTTTCTGGTGACATTGGCAAAGCATCGATGGCATTATTAGTCAATAAACAGCTGCCTGCAGGCACGCTGTTGGTTGAATTGATTTATATGATTGAAAGCCAATCACCAAAAGGTTTGCAACTGAATCGTTTTCTTCCGCCTACACCTGTTCGCTTATTGCTGGATAGCAAAGGAAACGATCTAGCCGGACAAGTTAATTTTGATACATTGCAAAATAAACTTAAGCCGCTAGGCAAAGACATTGCGAATAAAATGGTCAAAATGGCTCGTCCAAATATTGAGCAATTAATAAAAATAGGCGATCACAAAATGACTGAAATCGCACAAGCTCAAATTCAAGAAGCTAGTAAATTAGCAGATCAAACATTGAGCACTGAAATCAATCGACTTATAGCCTTGAAAGCAGTAAATAAAAATATTCGCCAGGCGGAAATTGATGTATTAGAAAAACAACGCGAGCTTTCTCTGGAAGAGTTAAGTAAAGCAAGCTGGCGATTAGATAGCCTTCGGGTAATAGTGACAAACAAGGAATAATATGGCACTTATTGAATACCATCCCCCTTTAGAACCGTATTTAGATATTATCTATCAAGATAATCATATCTGCGTGGTAAACAAGCCAAGCGGTTTACTTTCAGTTCCTGGCAATCAACCTGAATACTACGATAGTGCAATGAGTCGGGTAAAAGAGAAATTTGGATTTTGTGAACCTGCACATCGTCTAGATATGGCCACAAGTGGGATTATTCTTTTTGCATTAAGTAAAGCGGCAGATAAAGAGTTGAAACGTCAATTCCGTGAACGTGAGCCAAAGAAATATTATCAAGCTTTAGTATGGGGACACTTAGAACGAGATAGTGGGGAAATAAATCTTCCAATGATTTGCGATTGGGAAAATCGCCCTCGTCAACGCATCGATTTTGTATTTGGGAAAAGAGCGGTCACTTTTTATGAAGTTTTAGAACGGTTACCAACTAACTGTACTCGAGTTAAACTAACTCCAATCACAGGACGTTCGCATCAACTTCGTTTACATACGCTCGCGCTTGGACATCCCATTTTAGGGGACAAGTTTTATTCTCACCCACAAGCTAAATCGATGTCACCTCGCTTATGCTTACATGCAGAAGAACTTATGATTACGCACCCTATCACAGGTGAAAAAATGACATTCAGAGCTAAAGCTGAATTTTAGGAAAACAATATATAAAAAAGGCTCACATCAGTGAGCCTTTTTATTTTATAACAAATTATTATTCCGCTGCTGCTTCTGCAACTTCTGGACGATCAACTAACTCAATGTATGCCATTGGAGCGTTGTCACCTGCACGGAAACCACATTTTAAGATACGGGTGTAACCACCTGCACGTTGAGCAAAACGTGGACCTAATTCATTGAATAATTTCGCAACAGTTTCGATGTTACGAGTACGAGCGAATGCTAAACGACGGTTTGCAACGCTATCTTCTTTTGCTAATGTAATTAACGGTTCAACTACACGACGTAATTCTTTAGCTTTTGGTAAAGTAGTCTTGATGATTTCATGACTAACTAAAGCACTTGCTAAGTTACGGAACATCGCTTGGCGATGGCTGCTATTACGGTTTAGTTGACGACCACTCTTACGATGGCGCATGATCTTATCCTTCTCAGAAAAATCTTAACCTATGACCAAACTAGTCTTCAGCAATACTTGCTGGTGGCCAATTCTCAAGGCGCATACCAAGTGACAAGCCACGTGAAGCGAGAACGTCTTTAATTTCAGTAAGAGATTTCTTACCAAGATTAGGCGTTTTTAATAACTCAACTTCTGTACGTTGTACTAAGTCACCGATATAGTGAATTGTTTCTGCTTTCAAACAGTTAGCAGAACGAACTGTCAACTCTAAGTCATCAACAGGACGTAATAAAATCGGATCGAATTCCGGTTTTTCTTCCTTGACTTCAGGTTGACGAACATCACGCAAATCAACGAATGCATCGAGTTGCTCTGCTAAAATTGTTGCTGCACGACGAATTGCTTCTTCCGGATCAATAGTCCCGTTAGTTTCTAACTCGATAACTAATTTATCTAAGTCAGTACGTTGTTCAACACGTGCTGCTTCAACATTGTAAGCAATACGGTCAACCGGGCTATAACAAGCATCCACTAATAAACGACCAATTGGACGATCTTCATTTTGTGAATGAGTACGAGCAGATGCTGGTACATAACCTCTACCACGTTGAACACGAATACGCATATTAATAGATGCATTTTCGTCTGTTAAGTGACAGATTACATGTGATGGATTAACAATCTCAACATCACCATCATGGGTGATATCAGCTGCAACAACAGGGCCAATTCCAGATTTATTTAATGTCAGAATAACATCATCTTTATTCTGTACTTTAACCGCTAGACCTTTAAGGTTTAAAAGAACTTCAAGAACATCTTCCTGAACACCTTCTTTACTACTATATTCGTGCAGTACGCCATCAATTTCTACTTCAGTTACAGCACAACCTGGCATTGAAGACAGAAGGATACGACGTAATGCATTCCCTAGAGTATGACCAAAGCCACGCTCTAACGGTTCTAAGATCACCTTAGCATGAGTAGAGCTAACTTGCTCGATATCTACTAAGCGTGGTTTTAAAAATTCTGTAACAGAACCCTGCATTTTATCCTCTCTTTGCTTTTAAGCTTAACTATTATTTAGAGTAAAGCTCAACGATCAGATGTTCGTTAATGTCTGCTGATAAATCAGAACGTTCAGGAACACGTTTGAACACACCTTCCATTTTTGCAGAATCAACTTCTAACCAAGTTGGTTTTTCTCTTTGTTCTGCTAATTCTAATGATGCTTTAATACGTGCTTGTTTTTTAGATTTCTCACGAACAGCAACGACATCATTTACAGAAACTTGGAAAGATGGGATATTTACAACACGACCATTTACGACAATCGCTTTGTGGCTCACTAATTGACGAGCTTCTGCGCGAGTTGCAGCAAATCCCATGCGATAAACAACGTTATCCAATCTACCTTCTAATAATACTAGTAAGTTTTCACCAGTATTACCTTTTAAACGGTTTGCTTCTTTATAGTAGTTACGGAATTGACGTTCTAAAATACCATAGATACGACGAACTTTTTGTTTTTCACGTAATTGACTACCATAGTCAGACAAACGCGGTTTACGAGCACCGTGTTGACCTGGTGCTGTATCAATTTTACATTTTGAATCAATCGCACGCACACCTGATTTAAGGAATAAATCAGTGCCTTCACGACGGCTGAGCTTGAGTTTAGGGCCCAAATATCTTGCCATTTTCTTTCTCCAACTATCCTATTACGCCATTAAACACGACGTTTTTTCGGTGGACGACAACCGTTATGAGGAATCGGAGTCACATCAGTGATGTTCGTGATACGGAAACCCGCTGCATTTAATGCACGGATTGTTGATTCACGACCCGGACCCGGACCTTTAACCATAACTTCCAAGTTCTTTAAGCCGAACTCTTTAACGATTTCAGCACAACGTTCTGCAGCAACTTGTGCAGCGAACGGGGTAGATTTACGAGAACCACGGAAACCTGAACCACCTGCTGTAGCCCAAGCTAAAGCATTACCTTGACGGTCAGTAATGGTAACGATTGTGTTATTGAAAGATGCGTGAATGTGTGCTACGCCATCTACAACTTGTTTTTTTACACGTTTACGTGCACGAACTGGTGTTTTAGCCATTCTTTATTTACCCCGACTATTTTTTGATCGGCTTACGTGGACCCTTACGGGTACGCGCATTAGTTTTAGTACGTTGACCACGTACCGGTAAACTACGACGATGACGTAAACCACGGTAACAACCTAAGTCTAAAAGACGTTTGATGTTTAGTGTTACTTCACGACGTAAGTCACCTTCAACGGTAAATTTACCAACTTCGTCACGCAGTTTGTCAATCTGCTCTTCAGACAATTCGCTGATCTTAACATCTTCAGCAATACCCGCTGCAGCACAAATGCTTTTAGAACGAGTTTTACCGATACCGTAAATTGCAGTTAAAGCGATTACAGCGTGTTTGTGATCAGGAATGTTAATGCCTGCAATACGGGCCACTATGCACTCCTATTATTTTAACTAATTTGGTATTCTGATCTTGAAAAGCCCGTTTTCAGGATACTCAAACAGAATACCAAGGACATAAATGAGTTGAGTAGTATAACTACTCAACCGGTTCTTTGCAAGAAGAAATGTTAATTAACCTTGACGTTGTTTATGTTTAGGGTCGCTGCATAATACGCGAACAACACCTTCACGTTTAACAATTTTACAGTTACGACACATCTTCTTAACGGAAGCACGAACTTTCATTGCTTATCCTTTTTACTTAAATGAACAATTACTGTCCAAAACCTTTAAGGTTTGCTTTTTTTAACGCAGATTCATATTGAGACGACATTAAGTGACTCTGAACTTGCACGATAAAATCCATAATTACAACAACAACGATTAATAAGGAAGTACCACCGAAGTAGAATTTAACATCCCATGCTGATGTCATAATGTAAGGGACTAAACATACGAACGTTACATAAAGACCGCCGATTAATGTTAAGCGAGTCATTACTTTATCAATGTAACGAGATGTTTGTTCACCTGGTCTAATTCCTGGGATAAATGCACCAGATTTTTTTAGATTATCTGCTGTATCACGTGGATTATATTGCATTGCAGTATAGAAGAAACTGAAGAAAATAATCGCTACCGCATAAACAAGAAGATATAAAGGTTGTCCAGGATTCAACAACATTGATAAGTCATTTAACCACTCAAACTTATCATTTTGACCAAACCATTGTGTCAATGTGGCAGGGAATAAAATAATGCTTGAAGCAAAAATTGCTGGCATTACGTTTGCCATATTAACTTTTAATGGTAAGTGAGTTGAATGACCACCTAAAATTTGACGTCCTTGTTGACGCTTAGCATATTCAACACGAATTCTACGTTGTCCACGTTCTACGAAGACAACAAAATAAGTTACTGCAAAAACAATAGCAGCGATTAGTAGAAGAACTAAAGGATGCATTTGTCCTTGACGAGCTTGCTCAACTGTTTCGATGATTGCATGTGGCAACCCTGCAACAATACCACCAAAAACAAGAATTGAGATACCGTTACCAATACCTCTTTCAGTAATTTGCTCACCTAACCACATTAAGAACATGGTTCCGGTCACAAGACTCACTACTGCAGTGAAGTAAAAAGTAAAACCGATATTTGGCACTAACTGTGGCAACATATTCGGTAAACCGGTAGAAATTGCGATAGCTTGGATAGTAGCAAAAACCACCGTTGCATAACGAGTATACTTGGTGATTTTTCTTTGTCCTGCTGCACCTTCTTTCTTCAATTCTGCTAAAGCAGGTGAAACCGTAGCAAGCAATTGCATCACGATAGATGCCGAAATATACGGCATAATACCTAATGCTAAAATTGATGCTCGGCTCAATGCACCACCAGAGAACATGTTTAACATATCAATGATGGTGCCTTTTTGTTGTTCAACTAATTGAGCTAGCACGGCGGCATCAATACCAGGAAGCGGAATAAAAGAACCAATACGATAAACGATAAGTGCACCTAATACAAAAAGCAATCTGCTTTTTAGTTCACCAGTACCACTATTAGTACTTCTGCTTTGATAACCTGGTTGTTTAGCCATTTGCTAATTATTCCTCAACTGAACCGCCAGCAGCTTCGATCGCTGCTTTTGCACCTTTAGTTACACGTAAACCACGTACAGTAACTGCAGATTTCACTTCACCAGCTAAGATAACTTTAGCGAATTGAATATCTTTAGTTAAAATGTTTGCAGCTTTTAACGCTTCTAAAGTGACAACATTTCCTTCAACTTTTGTTAATTCGTTTAAACGAACTTCAGCAGTTACAGCTGATTTCATTGAAGTGAAACCAAATTTTGGTAAACGACGGTATAATGGCATTTGACCACCCTCGAAACCACGACGAACACCGCCGCCAGTACGAGATTTTTGACCTTTATGACCACGACCACCAGTTTTTCCTAAACCTGAACCAATACCACGACCAAGGCGTTTTGCACTGTGCTTAGCACCTTCAGCCGGAGATAGAGTATTTAAACGCATTATCTTACTCCTCCACTTTAACCATGTATGAAACTTGGTTAATCATACCACGTACTGCCGGAGTATCGATTAACTCAACAGTATGGTGCATATGGCGAAGACCAAGACCACGCAAGGTAGCTTTGTGCTTCGGTAAACGAGCAATTGCGCTACGAACTTGAGTTACTTTAATAGTTTTAGCCATTATCAATTACCCCAAAATTTCATCAACGGTTTTGCCACGTTTAGCAGCAACCATTTCTGGTGATTTCATATTTGCTAATGCATCAATAGTTGCACGAACAACGTTGATTGGGTTGGTTGAACCATACGCTTTAGAAAGAACGTTACGTACACCAGCAACTTCTAACACTGAACGCATTGCACCACCAGCGATGATACCTGTACCTTCGCTAGCTGGTTGCATGAATACGCGAGAACCAGTGTGAACACCTTTAACTGGGTGTTGTAATGTACCTTCATTTAAAGCGACATTAATCATATTGCGACGTGCTTTTTCCATCGCTTTTTGGATCGCTGCCGGAACTTCACGAGCTTTACCATAACCAAAACCTACGCGACCGTTACCATCGCCTACTACCGTTAAAGCAGTAAAGCTCATAATACGACCACCTTTTACAGTTTTTGATACACGGTTTACTGCGATTAGCTTCTCTTGCAGTTCACCAGCTTGTTTTTCGATGTTTGACATCTCAATTTACCTCATTAGAACTGTAGACCAGCTTCACGTGCAGCGTCCGCTAAAGTTTGGACACGACCATGATATTTAAAACCGGAACGGTCAAAAGCAACGTCTTTAACGCCTTTTGCTAATGCGCGCTCAGCAACAAGTTTACCTACTACTGCTGCGGCATCTTTATTACCGGTATATTTAACTTGCTCACGAATTGCTTTTTCAACAGTTGAAGCAGCGGCAAGCACTTCTGAACCGTTTGGTGCAATAACTTGTGCGTAGATATGACGCGGAGTACGGTGAATAACTAGACGAGTTACACCTTGCTCTCTCATCATATGACGTGCACGAGCTGCACGACGGATACGAGCTGATTTCTTATCCATAGTGTTACCTTAATTATTTCTTCTTAGCCTCTTTCATACGTACTACTTCATCAGAGTAACGTACACCTTTACCTTTATAAGGCTCAGGACGGCGATAAGCGCGAATATCTGCTGCAACTTGACCAATTAACTGCTTGTCTGCACCTTTTAAAACGATTTCCGTTTGTGAAGGGCATTCTGCAGTAATACCTGCTGGTAAAGTGTGCTCCACAGGGTGAGAGAAACCTAAACTTAATGCAACTGCGTTGCCTTTAATTTGAGCTCTGTAACCAACACCCACTAGTTGTAATTTCTTAGTGAAGCCTTCAGTAACACCGATAACCATTGCATTAACTAATGCACGAGCTGTACCCGATTGAGCATTCGCTTCAACAAAACCTTCACGTGGAGTGAAAGTAAATTGACCATTATCTTGTTTAACTTCAACTGAGTTATGAATTGTGCGAGATAACTCGCCATTTTTACCTTTTACTGTTAATAGCTGACCGTCGAGTTTAACTTCAACGCCGGCAGGAATATTAACAGGTGCCTTTGCAACACGAGACATTTTCCTACCCCTCTATTAAGCTACATAACAGATGATCTCACCGCCTAAGCCCGCTTGACGAGCTGCACGGTCAGTCATAACACCTTTAGATGTAGAAATTACAGCAACACCTAAACCACCCATAACTTTTGGTAATTCGTCTTTACGTTTGTAAATACGAAGACCAGGACGACTTACACGTTGGATGCTTTCTACAACCGGTTTGCCTTGGAAATATTTTAAAGTAATTTCCAATTCAGGTTTTGCACCTTCTAAAACTTTAACGCTTTCGATATAACCTTCAGCAGCTAATACGTTGGCAATTGCCACTTTTAGCTTGGAAGAAGGCATATTGATTGCAACTTTGTTCGCAGCTTGACCGTTACGAATACGGGTCAACATATCTGCGATTGGATCTTGCATACTCATTGTACTTTTTCTCCGATTCCAAAATAAAGTGGTATATTACCAGCTCGCTTTTTTAAGGCCTGGGATCTCGCCGCGCATAGCAGCTTCACGAACCTTAATACGGCTTAAACCAAACTTACGTAAAACGCCGTGAGGACGTCCAGTTTGGCGGCAACGGTTACGTTGACGACTAGGGCTAGAATCACGTGGTAAAGTTTGTAACTTCAACACTGCGTTCCAACGATCTTCGTCAGAGGCATTGACATCAGAAATGATTTTCTTTAATTCTGCACGTTTAGCGAAGAATTTTTCAGCCAATTTAACGCGTTTTACATCGCGTGCTTTCATTGATTGTTTTGCCATTATAACCTGCCTTATTTACGGAATGGGAAATTAAAGGCAGCAAGTAGTGCTTGACCTTCTTCATCATTCTTAGCAGTAGTTGTGATAGTGATATCTAAACCACGTACACGATCTACTTTATCGTAATCGATTTCAGGGAAGATGATTTGTTCACGCACACCCATGCTGTAGTTACCACGACCATCAAATGATTTCGCGCTTAAACCGCGGAAGTCACGAATACGTGGAACAGCAATTGTAATTAAACGTTCAAAGAACTCCCACATACGCTCACCGCGTAGTGTTACTTTACAACCGATTGGATATCCCTGACGGATTTTAAAGCCAGCAACAGATTTACGAGCTTTAGTTACTAAAGGTTTTTGACCGCTAATTGCTGCTAAGTCCGCTACTGCGTTGTCTAGCAATTTCTTATCGGTCAATGCTTCACCCACACCCATATTCAGGGTAATCTTTTCGATTCGTGGGACTTGCATGACAGATTTGTAGCCGAATTTATTTTTTAACTCGTTTACTACTTGATCTCTGTAGTAATCATGCAGTTTCGCCATCGCATTACTCCAGTTTGTTAGATAATTTCATTGTTAGATTTGAAGAAACGTACTTTTTTACCGTCTTCGAATCTAAAACCTACACGGTCAGCTTTGTTTGTTTTTGGATTGAAAATCGCAACGTTAGAAGCATCGATAGCCGCTTCTTTTTTCACTAAACCACCAGCTTGTCCTAAAGCAGGAACTGGTTTTTCATGTTTAGTGATGATGTTGATACCTTCAACAAACACTTTACCGTTTGGTAACACTTTAGTTACCTTGCCACGCTTGCCTTTGTCTTTACCGGCAAGTACGATTACTTCATCGTTTTGACGAATTTTTGCAGCCATTTCTCACTTCTCCTTACAATACTTCTGGTGCCAAAGAAATGATCTTCATGAATTTCTCAGAACGAAGTTCACGAGTCACCGGTCCAAAAATACGAGTACCGATTGGTTGCTCTGTGTTATTGTTTAAAATTACACAAGCGTTACCATCGAAGCGAATGACTGATCCGTCTGGGCGACGAACACCCTTCTTGGTGCGCACAACAACTGCTTTTAATACATCACCTTTTTTAACTTTACCGCGTGGAATTGCTTCTTTCACAGTAACTTTGATGATATCACCAATAGCAGCATAACGACGGTGCGATCCACCTAGAACCTTGATACACATTACACTGCGAGCACCAGAGTTATCGGCAACATCCAGCATAGTCTGTTCTTGGATCATATTTTATGCTCCGTTAAGTTAATAATACACCCTTGCGGGACGAACCTATCCATACCTTATAAAGATATATGGCGGATAGGTGGCGGAGTTTACCAAAATCAAGCTAGAAACGCAATCAAAATTTTATACTTAAATCAGAGTGTTTAAAGTGCGGTCAAATTTTCATTATTTTTTAGCAAGTCTTAGAAAGAAAAAAGCCAACGGTATAAACCATTGGCTTTTATTTTTTAACTTGTTAATTAAGCAATAACTGCTTTCTCAACAACACGAACTAAAGTCCAAGATTTAGTTTTAGAGAGAGGGCGACATTCGCGAATCTCTACTACATCACCTAATTTGGCTTCGTTGTTCTCATCGTGTACGTGTAATTTAGTTGTACGACGGATAAATTTACCGTATAACGGATGTTTTACCTTACGTTCAATAGCAACAACGAAAGATTTTTCCATTTTGTCGCTAACAACTTTACCTTGTACGCTACGAATTTTATCAGTCATTACTCACCCGCCTTCTCAGTTAAAATGGTTTTAACGCGTGCGATATCACGACGCACTTGTTTAGCCTGATGGGTTTGTTGAAGCTGACCGGTGGCTGTTTGCATACGCAATTTGAATTGTTCACCTAAAAGGTTCACTAATTCATCATTCAGCTCTTCAACACTTTTTGTACGTAAATCTTGAGCTTTCATTACATCACCGTCTTAGTTACGAAGGTAGTCTTGATTGGCAATTTAGCAGCTGCTAATGCAAATGCTTGTCTTGCGATCTCTTCAGACACACCATCCATTTCATAAAGTACTTTACCCGGTTGGATTAAGGCTACCCAGTACTCAACGTTACCTTTACCTTTACCCATACGGACTTCTAATGGTTTTTCAGTAATTGGTTTATCTGGGAAAACACGGATCCAGATTTTACCTTGACGTTTAACTGCACGTGTCATTGCACGACGAGCCGCTTCAATTTGACGAGCGGTTAAACGACCACGACCAACTGCTTTTAACCCGAATGTACCGAAGCTAACTTCAGTACCACCCGCGATACCACGATTACGGCCTTTGTGAACTTTACGGAATTTTGTACGTTTTGGTTGCAACATTTAGCGTTTCTCCTTACTTACGACCTTTGCCACGCGGAGCCTTTTTAGGCTTGTCGGCAGGTTGTTGTTCTGATTGCGCAACTGCAGCCATTCCACCCAAAATTTCACCTTTGAAGATCCATACTTTAACGCCGATTACGCCGTATGTAGTATGAGCTTCTGCAGTGTTATAATCGATGTCCGCACGAAGAGTATGTAGAGGTACACGACCTTCACGATACCATTCAGAACGTGCGATTTCTGCACCACCTAAACGACCGCTAACTTCAACTTTGATACCTTTAGCACCTAAACGCATTGCGCTTTGTACCGCACGTTTCATAGCACGACGGAACATTACACGACGTTCTAATTGAGAAGCGATGCTGTCTGCAACTAATTTTGCATCTAATTCCGGTTTTTTCACTTCAGCAATGTTGATTTGAGCCGGAACACCAGCGATTTTAGACACTGCGTTACGTAATTTTTCAACATCTTCACCTTTTTTACCGATAACGATACCAGGGCGAGCTGTGTGAATTGTTACACGAATACTTTTAGCTGGACGCTCAATAGTAATACGTGAAACCGAAGCGTTTGCTAATTCTTTATTTAAGAATTTGCGTACTTTGAAGTCACCGTCAAGATTGTCGGCGAAATCTTGTGTATTCGCGAACCAAGTAGAGTTCCAAGGTTTTACAATACCTAGGCGAATACCATTTGGATTTACTTTTTGACCCATTGCTATTCCTCTACTTATTAACGATCTGACACAACCACAGTGATGTGGCTAGTACGTTTTAAAATACGATCTGCACGACCTTTAGCACGTGGCATAACACGTTTCATGCTAGGACCTTCGTCAACGAAGATTTTAGCAACTTTAAGATCATCGATATCTGCACCATCATTATGCTCTGCATTAGCAATAGCAGACTCTAATACTTTTTTCACTAAAGCCGCAGCTTTTTTGTTAGTAAAAGTTAAGATTTCTAATGCTTGCGCAACTTTTTTACCACGAATTAAATCGGCAACTAAGCGAGCTTTTTGGGCAGAAGTGCGAGCGTAACGATGTTTTGCGATAGTTTCCATCTATTTACCTCTTATTTCTTAGCTTTCTTATCTGCCGCGTGACCGCGGTATGTACGAGTCGGTGCAAATTCACCTAATTTATGGCCGATCATTTCATCAGATACATAAACAGGAACGTGCTGACGACCATTATGGACTGCGATGGTCAATCCGATCATTGAAGGAATGATCATTGAACGACGGGACCAAGTTTTGATTGGTTTTTTATCCCCGCTTTCCACCGCCTTCTCTACCTTCTTCAACAAGTGTAGGTCAAGGAAAGGACCTTTCTTGAGAGAACGTGGCATGGCTTATCCTCTTATTAATTTAAATTATTTGCCACGACGACGTACGATGAATTTATCGGTACGTTTGTTGTGACGAGTTTTCTTACCTTTAGTTTGAACGCCCCAAGGAGTTACTGGGTGTTTACCAAAGTTACGACCTTCACCACCACCGTGTGGGTGATCTACTGGGTTCATTGCAGTACCACGAACTGTAGGGCGAATGCCTCTCCAGCGGTTAGCACCAGCTTTACCCAATACGCGAAGCATATGTTCTGAGTTACCAACTTCACCGATTGTAGCAACACATTCAGCTAATACTTTACGCATTTCGCCTGAACGTAAACGTAAAGTTACGTAGTTGCCTTCACGAGCGATGATTTGTACATAAGCACCAGCAGAACGAGCGATTTGACCGCCTTTACCTGGTTTTAATTCAACGTTATGTACTGTTGAACCAACTGGGATATTACGCATTGGTAATGAGTTACCCACTTTAATAGGTGAGTTAACGCCAGATTGGATTTGATCGCCAACTGACAAACCTTTAGGTGCTAAGATATAACGGCGTTCACCATCTTTATAAAGCACTAAAGCAATGTTAGCTGAACGGTTTGGATCATATTCTAAACGCTCAACAACCGCTGGGATATCTAACTTGTTACGTTTGAAATCGATTAAACGGTAATGTTGTTTATGACCACCACCGATGTGGCGAGTGGTAATACGACCATAATTGTTACGACCACCAGTTTTAGATTTAGTATCTAGAAGAGGCGCGTAAGGTTTACCCTTATGTAATTCAGGGTTCACGATTTTAACAACGTGACGACGACCAGCGGAGGTCGGCTTACATTTAACGATAGCCATTCTCTAATTTCCTCCGATTACTCTGCACTGTCCACGAAGTCCAAGTTTTGGCCTTCGGCTAAAGTTACATAAGCTTTTTTCCAGTCGCTGCGACGACCCATTTTGTTACCACGGCGTTTAGTTTTACCCTTAACAACCACAGTACGAACTGAGTCAACTTTTACTTCAAATAATTGAGCAACAGCAGCAGCAATTTCAGCTTTGTTCGCATCTAAAGCAACTTTAAGTACAACAGTGTTAGATTTTTCAGCATTGTTAGTTGCTTTTTCAGAGATGTGCGGTGCACGTAGCACGCTTAGCAAACGTTCTTGACTCATGCTAGGATCTCCTCAATTTGTTTCACAGCGTCAACAGTAACAATCACTTTATCGAAAGCGATTAAGCTAACTGGATCGATACCTTGAACATCACGTACATCAACTTTATACAAGTTACGTGCCGCTAAGAATAGATTTTCATCTAAACTTGCTGTGATAATTAACGCATCTTCAACTGCTAAATCTTTTAATTTTTGTACTAAAACTTTAGTTTTTGGTGCATCTAATTCGAATTTTTCAACAACAACCAAACGGTCTTGACGAACTAATTCAGAAAGAATGCTTTTGATAGCACCACGGTACATTTTCTTGTTCACTTTTTGGCTGTGATCTTGTGGTTTAGCCGCGAAGGTTGTACCACCAGAACGCCAGATTGGTGATTTGATATCACCAGAACGAGCACGACCTGTACCTTTTTGACGCCAAGGTTTTTTACCTGAACCAGACACTTCAGCACGAGTTTTTTGCGCACGAGTACCTTGACGAGCACCTGCTGCATAAGCAACAACAACTTGGTGAATCAAAGCTTCGTTAAACTCACGTCCGAAGGTAGTTTCAGAAACAGTTAGTGCGTTTGCACCTACAACTTGTAATTCCATCTCTATCTCCTAGACTTATGCTTTAACTGCCGGCTTAACGATAACATCGCCATTGATAGCACCAGGTACAGAACCTTTTACTAATAGCAATTTACGCTCAGCATCTACACGAACAACTTCAAGTGATTGAACGGTTACACGCTCAGCACCTAAATGTCCTGCCATTTTTTTACCTTTAAACACACGACCTGGAGTTTGGTTTTGACCAATAGAACCAAGTACACGATGTGATAAAGAGTTACCGTGTGTAGCATCTTGAGTACGGAAGTTCCAACGTTTAACACCACCTTGGAAACCTTTACCTTTAGAAGTACCAGTAACATCTACTTTTTTAACATCTGCAAAGATGTCAACATTGATTTCTTGACCTAAAGTGAATTCTTCACCTTCAGTACGAAATTCCCATAAACCGCGACCAGCTTCAACACCTGCTTTCACGAAATGACCTGCTTCAGGTTTAGTTACACGATTCGCTTTTTTAGAACCAGTAGTAACTTGAACTGCAGTATAGCCATCGTTTTCAAGAGTTTTAACTTGAGTTACGCGGTTGGCTTCGATTTCGATAACGGTAACTGGTACAGAAACACCGTCTTCATTGAAGATACGGGTCATACCAACTTTACGACCGACTAAACCAATCATTGTAATAACCTCTTAATTAACCTAGGCTGATCTGCACGTCCACGCCGGCAGCCAAATCTAAACGCATTAATGCATCAACAGTTTTTTCTGTTGGCTCTACGATATCTACTAAACGTTTGTGTGTACGAATTTCGTATTGATCACGCGCGTCTTTGTTCACGTGTGGAGAAATCAACACGGTGAAACGCTCTTTACGAGTTGGTAAAGGGATTGGACCACGAACTTGTGCACCAGTACGTTTAGCTGTTTCTACGATCTCCGCAGTAGATTGATCGATCAAACGGTGATCGAAAGCTTTTAAGCGGATACGGATTCTTTGGTTCTGCATTAGACCAGAGCTCCAATAAAATTTAGCTAATAAAAAACTAACACCAATCACAATTCTAACTTCAAAATAGAAAAGGAGGTGTAAGTTACCTGTTATATAGTCTCCAAATCGGAAACATTGTTAGTATTACATATCGTAATACTCGTTTAATAAATGATTACATTAAACGGCTTTCAATGTCTGAAAGCCCGTGGATATTACACAAAAACACCTAATTATGCAAGCTTTTTGTTCAATTAATTTCCACATACAAAAAAGTGCGGTCATTTTTCTGAATGTTTTTCAGATGAAAACACGACAAAAAATGACCGCACTTTAATATAAATGAAATCTATAGTTTGTTATCTAACATTGTAATATGTCTTGTTGCTGCAATCCAAGCGCCAACATAGCCCATAATCAAGCAGCTGACTAATAAGAAGATTAGCTCACCAACGCCTAATCCATTGAGCTCAAATGTAACCGCAAAGATATCCGTCACATACTTCACCGCTGAAGTAAAGTATCCTACAATAAGACTGCTAAAGAGTGCTGCAACCAATCCGCCCAACACCGCATAAATCATACCGGTATAAAGATAAGGACGAAGAATAAATTGATCTGTCGCACCTAATAGTTTCATCACATCAATGCTTGCTCGGCTACTATAGACATCAGAGCGAATACTATTTCCGATAACAAGGAATACCGCAATGGTCATCAAGACCGTACAGAAAATTGCCACATGCGCAAATAACCACGAAAGTGCGGTCAATTTTTCCATCCAATCGTTATCTAAACGAACTTCTTGCACCCCTTTAATTTTATTTAAGTTGGTACGTAATTCTGCTCGTTTTTCAGATGCATTAAAGTCTTTAGACGGTTTCACCATCACGACTGCCGGTAATGGATTATCATCTAAAATCTCTAATTCTTCACCAAAACCAGACCAACTTTTGAATTCTTTTAAGCTTTCTTGGCGAGAAACATAATTTAAAGATTCCACGCCTTCTTGTTGACGGATTTTTTCCACCACTAAGTTAGCATCTTCTTCACTTAAATTTTTGTGTAAATAGATTGTGAGTTCGCTTTCCGGATAAAATTGAGTCGTCGCTAAATGTAAATTTTTCCATAACAAATAGCTCACCGTTGGAATCGTTAAAGACACGGCAATGACTAAAATTGTTAGCAATGTACCAAATTTACGTTTTACCAAATCGCCCCAAACAGAACGCAAAGTATAGGCAGTTTGCACGCCAAAAGAAGCATCAATACGTCTTGTCATTTTTTATCCTTAATAGCGTAAATAGCCTTGTTCAAGTACAAGACATGGTTTTGGTTTTTTTTGAATTAAATTGATATCGTGTGTCGCAATCAAGACTGTCATGCCTAAACGATTAAACTCTTCAAAAAGATTAAAAATCCCTAAGGAAAGTTCATCATCAAGGTTACCTGTCGGCTCATCCGCTAATAAAAGTTGCGGTTTATGTACGATTGCACGTGCGATATCTACGCGTTGTTGTTCCCCACCTGAGATTTGTGGCGGCATATAATTCGCTTTACTGCGTAAACCCACGTGATCTAACGCAACCAATGCACGTGTATGCGCTTCTTTCGGGTTCATGCCAGCAATAATCAATGGCAACGCCACATTTTCTGCCACGCTACGATCCGTTAATAAACGGTAATCTTGGTGAACCATACCGATTTGACGACGTAAAAATGGGATTTCATATTTAGACAAACGCGTAATATCATGACCATTAAACCAAATATTACCGGCATTCGCCTTTTCCATTCCCATGATTAATTTAAGCAAGGTACTTTTACCCGCGCCAGAATGCCCAACAAGATAAGTCATACTTCCGACAGGAAGATGAAAATTTAAGCCCTGCAAGGCCGGCTGAGTTGCACCGTGATAAGCTTTAGAGACATTTGAAAATCGAATCACTTTATTATTCCTTTTTATTCTTCATTTTCGTGAACAAACAATGCTTCAATAAATTCTTCTGCATTAAATTCGCGTAAATCTTCAATCTTTTCACCCACACCAATATAACGAATTGGTAAATTAAACTGATCTGCAATGGCGAAAATTACCCCACCTTTTGCTGTACCGTCTAACTTGGTTAATGAGATACCGGTTAGTCCAACTGCTTCATCAAAGAGTTTAGCTTGGCTAATTGCATTTTGTCCTGTACCCGCATCAAGAGTAAGCATAATTTCGTGTGGTGCGGTTTCATCGTATTTTCTCATGACGCGAACAATTTTCTTCAATTCATCCATGAGATTATTTTTATTTTGTAAACGTCCTGCCGTATCCGCAATTAAAATATCAATGTGACGTGCTGCGGCAGATTGCATCGCATCAAAAATCACCGACGCAGAATCTGAACCCGTACTTTGTGCCACCACCGGAATATTATTACGCTCACCCCACACTTGAAGCTGCTCTACTGCAGCAGCACGGAAAGTATCCCCTGCTGCTAACATGATTGATTTACCTTCATTTTGGAATTTACGAGCCAACTTACCAATTGTGGTTGTTTTACCTACACCATTCACGCCAACCATCAAAATAACATACGGTTTTTTAGTCGTATCAATAATTAGCGGCTGCGCGACAGGTTTTAAGATCTCCGCCATTTCAACTTTAAGTTGTTGGTAAAGTAATTCCGCATCTTGTAATTGTTTACGACTTGCATGCTCCGTTAAATTCTTAATGATTTTATTAGTTGTTGGCACGCCAATATCAGCAATTAAAAGTTGCTCTTCCAACTCATCAAACAAATCATCATCAATTTTTTTGCCTAAAAAGAAAGAGCGGAAACCTGCACCAATATTTTGCTTGGTTTTGAGTAAGCCTTTGACTAAACGACTGAAAAAGCCGCCTTCACTTGGTTTTTCTTGCGTTTCGGTATTGATATCTGAACGTAATTCGTCTTTAACATCGTCAACAATTTCAGGCTCAATCTCAGCTTCAACCACAGGAAGATCTTCAATGACATTATTTTGTTCAATAATGCTTTCTGCTGGCTCTGCTGTAGGAAGTGCGGTTGAAATTTCTTCTGTTTTTACCGTTTCTTCGTCAATTGTTTCAATCACCGGTGTATCTAAAACAGGTTCAATATTGACCGCACTTTCAGGTGAAATCACTTGTTCTACGATAGGTTCAAGATGCTCAACAACGACCTCTTCTACTTTATCTTCTTGCAGTTGTTCAGCTAATTCCTGTAATTCTTCCTGTTCAACTTGTTCTAATTGAACGTTCTCTTCAGCGTGAACAATTTCTTCCTCAGGTGAAACATCGGCAGGTTCGACAGATGGCTCTTCAATAATTGGCTCAATTTTTTGTTCTTCTTGCTTTTTATTGCGACCAAAAAGGGAGGCCCAAAATCCACCTTTTTTCTTTTCTTCTGACATAAATTCTTCTCTTAAACACAAATCTGTAAAAAATACTGCCTATTCTAGCAAAAAATCGTCTAAACTAAGCACAATTTTCACTAAAAATCTGTTTCTTTATGAAAAAAATGCAAGTTCAAAATGCCAAAGGCGAAGTTCGAATCATCGCGGGTCTTTGGCGTGGACGAAAATTACCGGTTTTAAATGCTGAAGGTTTGCGTCCAACAGGCGATCGCGTAAAAGAAACCTTATTCAACTGGTTGATGCCTTACATTGTGGATAGCCATTGTCTTGATTGCTTTGCAGGCAGTGGCTCACTTGGTTTTGAAGCCCTTTCTCGCCAAGCGAAACAGGTGACGTTTTTAGAGTTAGATAAAAATGTGGCAAACCAATTAAAGAAAAATTTGCAAACGCTAAAAACAACGAGTGAACAAGCTCAGGTAATCAATCAAAATAGTTTAGAATTTTTAAAACAAGTGCAAAATCAACCGCACTTTGATGTGGTATTTTTAGATCCACCTTTTCATTTTGGCTTAGCAGAACAAGCGATTGCACTTTTAGAGGAAAAGAATTGGCTCTTACCTCATGCATTGATTTATGTTGAAACAGAAAAAGACAAACCGCTTAGCGTGCCTGATAATTGGCAATTACTGAAAGAGAAAACCGCAGGTATGGTGAGCTACCGCCTGTATAAAAAAGATTAGGAAATTATTATGTTGGATATTGTGTTATACGAACCTGAAATTCCACAAAATACGGGAAATATTATTCGTCTTTGTGCCAACACTGGCTTTCGCCTTCATTTAATCGAGCCACTTGGCTTTACATGGGATGATAAAAAATTACGTCGCTCAGGTTTGGATTATCATGAATTTGCTGAAATCAAAAAGCATAAAACCTTTGAAGCCTTTTTAGAAAGTGAAAAACCGAAACGTCTTTTTGCGCTGACGACTAAAGGCAGCCCAGCACATAGCGAAGTGCAATTTGAATTAGGGGATTACTTGATGTTTGGCCCTGAAACTCGTGGTATTCCCATGTCTATTTTAGATAGTATGCCAATGGAGCAAAAAATCCGGATTCCTATGACCGCAAATAGCCGTAGCATGAACTTATCTAACTCAGTAGCCGTAACAATTTATGAGGCGTGGCGACAACTTGGTTATGAAGGCGCAGTGAATTTAAATCGATAAAAATCTGCAAAATAGCCTCTTATTTTCTAAACAAAAATAAGTGGCTTTCTTTTTGCATTTAAATTGTGATCTCGATCACATATTTGTAATTTTAATATTCCCTTTTTTTAAAAACAGCAGTATAAATAAATTACATTTAGAGAGGGATCTCGATGTACTCCACTTGATCTATCAAGATCTTGTCTTTCTTGACTCTTCAAGCAAACCTTCCCCGTAGTCCTAAATAAAGAATTGGCAGTCGAATGATTTGTCGTCCGTTTTTATCCCTAAAATCTAATAATTTAATATGCAGCAAAATTAACCTTATCTCATATTAATAAGGATGTTGGCATGAATGGGGTTAATTTTGAATTGGTCGAAACAGCAGTGGCTAAGCATGGATGCCTACAAAAAAAGTGCGGTCAATTTTGGCCGCACTTCCTATTTCTATCATTTACAAATCACTAACTTTGTATTGCTATTTTCTAAATAATCTGCAATTTGTTTTGGCACATCATCGGTGAAAAGGTAATCCACATCTTTAAGCTCACCTAACCGTACAATAGCTTGTCGAGAGAATTTCGAATGGTCGGTTGCTAACAATGTTTGACGCGAGCTTTCTATAATAGCTCGCTTCACTTGGACTTCGTGATAATCATAGTCCAATAATGAGCCATCAAGGTCGATCGCACTAATCCCGAGAATCCCAAAATCTAAACGGAATTGCGAAATAAAATTAACCGTTGCCTCACCAATAATGCCCCCATCCTTACGTAAGGAACCGCCCGCCATCGTAATATCAAAGGTTTCATTTTGGCGTAATAAATGAGCGGCATTGATATTATTCGTCACAATACGTAACCGTTCATGGTTTAATAAAGCACTTGCTACAGCTTCAGGTGTGGTTCCAATATCAATAAATAAGGAAGCACCATTTGGAATACGTTTTGCCACTTCGCGAGCAATGGCGCTTTTTTGGGAAGGAAAAAATTGTTTACGTTCAATGTAATCAGAGTTTTCTGCGGTAGAAGAAGGTGCCGCGCCACCATGATGACGACGAATTAAATCTTGTTCCGCAAGGATATTCAGATCACGTCGAATCGTCTGAGGACTGACATCCAGCTCTATCACCAGCTCTTCTGTGCTGGCATACCCTTTTAGCTTCACAAGCTCAATAATTTTCTGATGGCGTAATGATTGTTTCATATAAATGCCTATAAATTTGAATTAGCTAAACTTTTTAATATTAATTTTACTCTGCAGAAATCCCCAAACCAATCCTAAGATAAAGCCTGAAATATGAGCTGCGTTGCCTATATTAATACCAAACAACGGACTAATAAAGCCAAAGAGAAGACCTACCAGTAACATTGTAAAAAAACCTTCCGGTAAGTCAAAGCTATGCGGGTGCAATTTGTCCACCACCAACACATAACCTAACACCGCATACACGACGCCAGATAATCCGAAAAAAGCTGGACCGGTAAAATAATTCTGTACGGCGCCACTCACTGCGGCAGACACTAAGACCAATAATAAAAAATGGAAAGAACCAAATCGGCGTTCAATCGCGCCACCAAATAACCAGAACCACGAAAGATTAAATAAAATATGGGGTACCGACAAATGAACAATAGCATGGGTGAAATAGCGCCATACTTCCTGATCTTCCCAAGAATAAGCAGGATAATGAAATAAATCTATAATTGGCTCTTCAAATCCTATATTCTGCAAGAGATACATCACCGCGCAAAGTGTGGTCAAAATAAACGTGATTTTTTGTGCGCTCAATGTGCGTTTCAATACTTTTCTCTCTTCTGGCACATCGGTTTCACTATCAAATAAAGACGGCATTTGTTATATTCCTTTTTATTTTTCGTCAATCATATAAGGTTCATTATGAAAAAACAAACTATGCCGACAGGATTTAGCGGCTTCGCTTGGGGAATCGCGGCATTTTGTTTACCCATTTTACTATGGCCAATGGCCTCTCTGCTTTCCACTGCTTTTGCGAAAAACCCAACATTAAGCGACTTTCAGATCGATCTTTTCTCGATTATCTTTTGGGTGTATCCCTTTGTTTTGGTTTTAATTGCGCGTTTACTTTATAAATTGCATCAATACAAACCTAAACTTGCCGTAAAATTATTGCTACTAAGTGCGCTCATTTTTTACATTGTTTTAGTTTCGGTTTGCTACATTGGCTTTAATGCTTAAGAATATAAAAACAAAATCACAAACAACAAAAAGGGAGCTTTCGCTCCCTTTTAACTTATGTTCCTAATAATCAAAAATATAAAAAATTTCCTACCTAGCAATCAATTATGCAAAGTATTTTTCTAAATCGTCGCTACCGCCGATGTGTTTACCACCGATGAATATTTGTGGCACAGTTGCACGACCAGAAACCGCACGTACACTCACGATAGTTGCATCTTGACCTAATACGATTTCTTCAAAGCTTAAACCTTTATCACGTAAAAGTTGTTTTGCTTTCGCGCAATATGGGCAGCCTGGTTTAGTGAAGATTGCGATTGATTCTTGCACTTGGAAATCTGGTGTAATGTATTTCAACATAGTATCGGCATCAGATACTTTAAACGGATCGCCTGGCTCATTTGGTTCAATAAACATTTTTTCCACTACGCCATTTTTCACGAGCATAGAATAACGCCAAGAACGTTTACCAAAACCTAAATCATCTTTTCCAACTAACATACCCATACCTTCAGTGAAGGTACCGTTACCATCTGGAATGAATTTTACATTGTGTGCTTCTTCTGCCTCTTTCCAAGCATTCATAACGAAAGTATCGTTTACAGACACAACTAAAATATCATCAACACCATGTTGTTTGAAGACTGGCGCAAGCTCGTTATAACGTGGTAAGTGAGAAGATGAACAAGTTGGCGTGAATGCACCTGGTAATGAGAAAACAACAACTGTTTTGTTATCAAATAATTCAGATGTGGTCACATCAACCCATTGATCGCCTTGACGAGTACGAAATGTAACTTGCGGAACTTTTTTTCCTTCCATATTAGACATAATATGTCTCCTCTGTGAGTTAAATTAATTTGCCCTAAAAACTTGATAGGCATTATAGAAAGTTTTGTGATATAGTCATAATCAATTAATTCTATCCTTTTAATTGACATATTCTATAAAGTGAGAACCCCATGAATATTCGTGATTTAGAATACTTAGTAGCTCTTTCCGAGTTTAAACATTTCCGTCGTGCGGCGGATTCTTGCAATGTTAGCCAACCCACTTTAAGTGGCCAAATTCGCAAACTAGAAGATGAATTAGGCATTATTTTACTTGAACGTACTAGCCGCAAAGTACTCTTCACGCAATCAGGTATGTTACTTGTCGATCAAGCTCGCACTGTATTACGCGAAGTCAAATTACTCAAAGAAATGGCTAGCAATCAAGGTAAAGAAATGACAGGTCCATTACACATTGGATTAATCCCAACCGTTGGCCCTTATCTACTTCCTTATATTGTACCAACATTGAAAGAAACTTTCCCAGATTTAGAAGTATTTCTTTACGAAGCTCAAACCCATCAATTATTAGAGCAATTAGAAACTGGTCGATTAGATTGTGCGATTGTGGCTCGCGTACCCGAAACTGAAGCGTTTATCGAAGTGCCTATTTTTGATGAAAAAATGTTACTCGCTGTATCCGACCAACATCCTTGGGCTTCAGAAAGTAAAATTGCCATGAATACCTTAAAAGGGCAAGAAATGCTTATGTTGGATGATGGGCATTGCTTACGTAATCAAGCACTCGATTATTGTTTTACGGCCGGTGCTAAAGAAGACTCTCACTTCCAAGCCACTAGCCTTGAAACGTTGCGTAATATGGTGGCAGCTAATGCAGGCATCACCTTTATGCCAGAACTTGCTGTATTAAATGAAGGCACACGTGCAGGTGTAAAATATATTCCTTGCCATTCGCCAGAACCGTCTCGTACTATTGCTCTCGTTTACCGCCCAGGTTCACCATTACGTAATCGCTATGAACGCGTTGCAAGTGCGGTCAGTGAACAAGTTAAATCGATTTTAGCGAATAAAAAATAATTTATCATAAGCTGAGGAAAACCCAATGGCTGGTGTTCGAGCAATTCAAAAAGAAAAAACCCGTCGAGCTTTAATTGACGCTGCATTCAATCAATTGAGTGCAGAAAAAAGCTTTTCTAATTTAAGCTTGCGTGAAGTTGCCCGTGAAGCGGGCATTGCACCAACTTCTTTCTATCGCCACTTTAGCGATATGGATGAGCTCGGATTAGAAATGGTAGATGAAGCAGGTTTAACCCTCCGTCAATTAATGCGCCAAGCGCGTAAACGTATTGATGCAGGTGGCAGTGTGATCCGAGTATCCGTGGAAACCTTTTTTGAATTTATCACTCACAGCACCAACGTGTTCCGTTTGCTCTTACGTGAAAGTTCGGGCACTTCTCAAGCTTTCCGTACCGCAGCCGCTCGTGAAATCAAACACTTTGTCGATGAATTAGCTGAATACATTGCGAAGAAAAATCACTACCCTCAATATGTGTCTTATGTTCAGGCAGAGGGAATGGTAACCATCGTATTCACGGCAGGTTCTAACGCCTTAGACATGACCAAAGCTGAACAAGATTTGCTAAAAGAGCGCGTTATCTTACAACTTCGCATGCTTGCCAAAGGTGGCGACTTCGCCGCCCATAAAGAAAAAATGATGCGAAAATAGACCGCACTTTTAGACTAAAACAAAACACCCGCATCTCTGCGGGTGTTTGTTTATCTCAAGAAGGGAATTATTTACCATCCCAAGCTTTAACTGCATCTAAACGTGCTTTTACTTTGCTGCTTGAATCGCCTTTGAAATAATCTTTTGCTAAGCCGCCTTCAAAGCCACCGTAGTTTGGGTTAGGTAATACGATGAATGTTTTACCAAATTTCGCTTTGTTTTGTGCCACGAAATCACGACGTTCTGCATTTTGTTTACCGTAGATCGCATCACCGAAGTCATCTAGGTTATCACCCACATAAACGACGATTTCATAACCTTGTTTTTCAATTTCTTCAAAACGTGCTGCTTTTGGTGATTTATCTTTTTTCAAGTAAAACGCTGAATCTTCAACACCATTAAAACCTAAACGTTTCATGTCATCAATCGTACCTGCTTTTTCATTGCTGTCTTTACGATTAGAAACATAGAACATTTTACCGCCATGGGTATTTACATAGTTATTGAATTCTACTGCACCTGGTACCACACCTGATTGACGAGCTTCTACCCAACGAGTCCAATCTTTACCATCAAATGGTTTATTGTTTTGAACTTGCCAGCCAGCATAAGGGCTGTTATCTAACATGGTTTCATCTAAGTCCACCACAACAGCTTTTTTCTTACCTTTTTTCACTTTAGCGTGATCAAATGCCACTTTTGCCGCATTGTATGCTTGGTAAGAAAGGGCTTGATATTCACCTGATTGTTGAATCCAGTTAAGACCTAATACCGCTTGTTGTTGAAGCTGCGCATCCGCTTCTGCACTCTTATCTTGAGTCGCACAACCGGTTAAAATAAATGCTGACATCGCTGCAATAGCGGTAAGTTTTAATGTTGTTTTCATTGATTGTTCCTTCTGTTAAAAAGTCATAATGACGAGCAAAAGTATAACAAGCCTATTTGGGCAGTGACTATGGGTTTATCAAACTTTATAACTAATTTGTGAGAGAGATCACATTTTTAAATTTTAAGTTACCTGATAAGCCGAATGAGATCACTTCAAAAATCATCTTATTTTTAACCGCACTTTTTCATCGCATTTCGCTGTATTTCACGGTAAACTATCCCTATTTTTCAGAAATAATAGGTAATTTATGCGTCTTTTCATTGGAATTTTAGTGGGTATTCTCTTGCTATTTCAGTACGATCTTTGGTTTGGTAAAAACGGCTATTTTGATTACAAAGATGTCGTCGCTCAAATCAAAGAGAATAAAGCTGAAAATGAAAAGCTCTCACAAAGAAATCAAATGATTTCCGCCGAAATTCAAGGATTAACAAAAGGCTTTGAATCTATTGAAGAGCGTGCTCGCATGGGCCACGATATGGTCAAACCAAACGAAGTATTCTATCACATCGTCAAAGAGCATAAATAATGAGCCGCGAAATTATTGCCGTCATTCCTGCTGCGGGTGTTGGAAGCCGTATGCAGGCAAACAAACCTAAGCAATATCTGAAAATCCTAGACAAGACGATTCTGGAACATACTCTCTCAGTGATTCTATCCCACCCTGCAATCAATCACGTTATTCTTGCGGTAGGAAAAAATGATCCCTATCTTTCTGAAATGACTTTATTTCCTCATCAAAACATCACCCTCGTTGAAGGTGGTGAAACACGAGCCGAGTCAGTTCTCAATGGGCTAAAAGCGATTAAAAATGACCATGCTTGGGCATTGGTGCATGATGCAGCCAGACCTTGTTTAACACATCAAGATTTAGATAAATTGCTCCAAATCGATGATGAACACGGCGCTATTTTGGCCATTCCAGCGGTCGATACGATTAAACGCGCGAATAAACAACAAGATATTATTAAAACAGAAGATCGCGCTGAACTTTGGCTTGCACAAACACCTCAATTTTTCCGTTGCGATCTATTAAGAAATGCACTTGAAGAGGGGCTATCTCAAGGTGCTAATATTACAGATGAAGCCTCTGCGATGGAACTTGCCGGATTTCAACCGCACTTAGTCGCGGGACGAAGTGATAATATTAAAGTGACACGTCCAGAAGATTTAGCTTTAGCCGAATTTTATTTAACAAGGAAAACTCTATGATACGAATTGGACATGGGTTTGATGTTCATGCTTTTGGTGAAGATCGCCCTTTAATTATTGGTGGCGTTGAAGTGCCTTACCATACCGGATTTATTGCCCATTCTGATGGTGATGTCGCCTTACATGCCTTAACGGATGCCTTATTAGGTGCGGCAGCATTAGGGGATATTGGTAAACTCTTCCCTGATACTGATATGCAATATAAAAATGCAGATAGTCGTGTTTTATTACGAGAAGCATTCCGCCAAGTACAAGAAAAAGGCTATAAAGTAGGTAATGTGGATGTAACTATTATTGCTCAAGCCCCTAAAATGCGTCCTCATATCGATGCAATGCGAGCGAAGATTGTGGAGGATTTACATTGTGATATTGAGCAAGTAAACGTGAAAGCAACCACAACAGAAAAACTTGGCTTTACAGGTCGAAGTGAAGGCATTGCTTGCGAGGCTGTCGCCTTATTATTAAAGGCTTAAATTTTAGGTAAAAGAAAAGGTTGGTAAAATACCAACCTTTTTTATTCACATTAAATTCTTATTATTTTTTTAATAAATCGCGAATTTCAGTAAGTAAATCTTCTTGTGAAGGACCTTTTACTTCTTCTACTGGTTTTTTCACTTTGTTGATACCTTTGATCATCATGAAGATTGCGAATGCAATGATGATGAAATCAAAGACGTTTTGAACAAATGCACCGTAGTTTAATGTTACTGCTGGAGTTTCACCTACTGCTTGTGCTAACGTGATTTTTAAATCTTTGAAATCTACGCCACCAGTTAAGATACCTAATACAGGCATTACTACGTCGCCGACAAGTGAACTTACGATTTTACCAAAAGCACCACCGATGATCACACCGACTGCCATGTCTACTACGTTGCCGCGTACTGCGAATTCGCGGAATTCTTTAAGAAAGCTCATAAAATTTCCTTTTGTGTTGGTTTAAAAAATTAAAAGAGTGCGCATTATAGATTTTTAGATTAAAAAGTAAACTGTTATTTAAATAAAAAATGCACTTGGTTGGAATAATTTTTCTATTTCTGACACAGATTTCTTGTCATTAATATAAACAATGACACTATCGCCTTCTTCAATGGCCACCTGACGACGAGCAATAATTACCTCATTTTTACGTAAAATTGCTGCAATCATTGCACCAACTGGAAGTTTAATATCGCCAATCCGTCTTCCAACCACATTGGATGTTGTCGAATCACCATGTACCACAAGTTCAATGGCTTCCTCAGTACCATGACGCAAAGAGGCTACGTTTTTGATATCTCCTTTACGCACATGACCCAATAAAGCCGAAATTGTCGCTTGTTGTGGTGAAACCGCGATATCAATGGTTCCGCCTTGAATCAAATTGATATATGCCATGCGCTGAATAAGTACCATCGCCTTTTTGGCACCCAGACGTTTTGCCAGTAATGCCGACATAATATTGGCTTCATCGTCCGCACTTAATGATAAAAAGACATCGACGTTCTCAATATGCTCTTCAAAAAGTAAATTCTGGTCAGAAGCATCACCATGGAAAACAAGGGTTTTAGAGAGTTTCTCAGCCAACACTTTTGCTTTTTCACCATCACGCTCAATGAGTTTTACTTGATACTTATCTTCTAGCTGTTTTGCTACACCTGAGGCAATATTCCCGCTGCCCACAATCATGATACGCTTGTAAGTTTTCTCAAGGCGTTGCAACTCACTCATCACCGCTTTAATGTGCTCTATCGCACAAATGAAGGTAATTTCGTCTCCCGCCTCAATAATGGTCGAACCTTGCGGGCGAATTAATTTATCATTACGTAAAATTGAAATGATACGGCAATCAATATGTGGCATATGCTCTTTAAAAGCGGATAACGCATAGCCCACTAAAGGACCACCGTAATACGCTTTTACAATCACAATGCTAATTCGATTATTGGCAAAATGCGCCACTTGCAACGCACCTGGATAAGCTATTAAACGAGTAATCTCATCTGTGACTAAATTCTCTGGTGAAATCAGATGATCGATTGGCACATTTTCATCATTAAATAACTTATCTTTCTCTCGCAAATATTCAGCATTACGAATACGTGCAATACGAGTTGGGGTATTGAAAAGGGTATATCCCAACTGGCAAGCAATCATATTGGTTTCATCAGATGCGGTTACCGCAACCATCAAGTCTGCATCAGCTGCCCCCGCATCTCGTAAAATCTTGGGTGAAGAAGGCAAACCTTTAACCACACGTAAATCATGCTTATCTTGCAAATTCTGCAAATGTTGAGATTCATTATCGACTAGTGTGATATCGTTATCTCCACTCACTAAATTTGCCGCAAGTGTTGTGCCTACTTGTCCTGCACCTAAGATGATTATTTTCATTCTGTTCTCTCCACAACCAAAGGTCGGATACCAATTTCAGCTGAATTTAGACCGCACTTTAATGCCTCAATACGGCGACAAATGGTCGCTGTTACTTGTTCAGCTTCTGCCATTTTTTCTGCTGTAATCGCTAAATCTTGTTTACCAAATAACAGACCATCGAGTAAACGTTCTGCATGCATACCTTCACGACAAAAATGCAACACGCCTACATCTTCAAATAATGTCGCTACTTTTGCCGTTTTAGTCGTCGCAATGCCTAAAGCGCCATCTTCACCACCGAGCTCTCGGAATAATTGATGTGTTGGAAATCCGCCGCAAGCTAAGAAAAAAGCTTTATTGAAAACGATGTTTCCCCCACAGGTCATACGCATATATTGCCATGCCTGATCAAAATTAGGGTGTTCTGCATAACGTTGGGCTAAATTTATCGGTTTTAATGCTAATCTCACGACCGAAGTATCTGGCTGAAAATGAAAGGTTGCCGCCGCCACTTCTAATGCTCCCGGTTCATATGCATCATCCGCATCTAAAAACGCAACAAAATCGACCGCACTTTTAGCAGAAAGCATCGCACCCAAATTTCGAGCCATCGCGACACCACTATTTTTCGACATTTGTTCGACAGAAATTCTGCCAGGATATTGCGCGGCAAGCTGTAAGGCTAATGCAAATGTATTATCTGTCGACGCATCATCAATCAACCAAAGACGGCCAAGATTGCCTTGCAGCAACACAGATTCCACTGCTCGAACAAGCGTTTGTTCCTCGTTATAACAAGGAATGACGACATCAATTAAAGGCAAATTCATTTAAGCTGACCGTTTTCTCAATTTTACATAATAGAACCCATCCCCGCCATTCTCTTGTGGTAAGAATTGGATTCCAATCGTATTTTCAGTTTGTTCAAACGGCAATGGCATTAATTCTGCATCGGGTGTTTCAGCTAAAAAATGCTGTATTTGCTGACTATTCTCATCAGGAAGCACCGAACAAGTCGCGTAAAGCAAAATACCATTAGGTTTCAATTTTGCCCAAAGCGCTTTTAGAATTTGTCCTTGCAAGGCAACCAATTGAGCAATATCCGTTTCTTGACGCAGCCATTTAATATCCGGATGACGACGAATCACCCCTGTTGCCGAGCAAGGTGCATCTAATAAAATACGATCAAAGGATGCTCCACTTAAACCTATTTCTGAAAGCCACTTTTCAGGCTCGGTCGCATCACCACAAACAACAGTCGCCTGTTGATTCAAACGGGCAAGATTTTCTTCGACGCGTTTTAAGCGATGAGCCTCGACATCAAGCGCAATCACTTTTGCTTGCGGTGCCATCTCTAAAATATGTGTAGTCTTCCCACCTGGGGCCGCACAGGCATCTAAAATTAATTCATTATTTTGTGGCTCAAGCAATAAAGCCGACCACTGCGCATTGAGATCCTGAACTGTCACCGCACCTTGTTCAAAATTTGGCAACTTTGTGACCGAAAGTGGTTGAGCTAAGCGCAGAGCATGTGGATTATCAGATTCAAATGCGACGATCTCTTGCTCTTCCAACAAAGTGCGGTAAGTTTTCGTATTATTTTGTTGTTGGTTAACTCGCAACCACATTGGTGGCTTTTGGTTATTCGCCTCCATAATTTCACGCCAATTCGGATAAGCTTTTTTTAGTTTATTCACAAACCATTCAGGATGAAGCGTTTGCCAATGTTTATCTACTACAGCAAGAATATCCTCTTGTTCCCGTAAGAAGCGACGCAATACACCATTAACCAAACCACGGAAACTATCCGATTTTAATGATTTTGTGGCGTTCACCACTTCATCCACAGCCGCATGAGCGGGTACGCGCATATAAAGTAATTGGTACAATCCCACCAATAGCAAGCAGTGCACGATGCGGGTTTTACCCTTCAATGGTTTATCTAATAGTTTTTTTATAATATTTTCTAAACGAGGCAATACGCGACAAATACCAAAGGTAATTTCCTGTAATAAAGGAAAATCCTGTGGTTTTACCTGTGATTGCACTTCAGGAAGCAACGTTGATAAGGACTTACCTTGATCTAAAACCTGCAAAATCACTTGAGCAGCAATAGCGCGTACCGAAAGTGCGATCGATTTTTCCGTTTTTTTTCGTTGAAATACCATTAGTTTAGAACCTTACCTACCTGGAACCAATCTGCTCGACCATTGAGGAAGTCTTGCACCGACATAGGTTTCTTGCCTGCAGGCTGAAGTTGCAATAAATTTAAAACGCCTTCTTTCGTGGCAATTTGGATACCTTTTTTATCGACACTTAAAATCGTCCCAGCGGGCTTATCTACATGTGGCAACAGGGCAGCAGCATGAACTTTTAAGGTTTGTTCATTACCTTGCTCATCGGTTAATTGTAGGAAACTAATCGGCCAAGGATTAAATGCGCGAATATTGCGTTCAAGCTGGGCTGCCGATAGCGACCAATCTAATTTAGCCTCTTCTTTAGAAAGTTTCTCTGCATAGTTACTTTGGCTATCATCTTGTTTTTCTGCAATGAATTTCCCTTCTTCCAAATGATCTAAAACATCAATCAATGCAGATGGCGCAATTTCAGCTAACTTATGATAAAGCGAGGCAGAGGTTTCTTGCACATCAATATCACAATACACTTTATGTAACATATCGCCAGTATCTAAACCCACATCCATTTGCATAATTGTCACACCTGTTTGTTGATCACCTGCCCAAATAGAGCGCTGAATAGGTGCAGCGCCACGCCAACGTGGCAACAGAGAACCATGCACATTTAAACAACCTAAACGAGGCATATTCAACACTGCTTGAGGTAAAATCAAACCATAAGCGACAACAACCATTACATCAGCATTTAACGCTTTAAGCTCTGCTTGTGCTTCTTCTTTACGCAAGGATTTTGGTTGATAAACAGGAATTTGATGCTGTTCTGCTAATTGTTTTACAGGACTCGCCTGCAATTTTTTACCGCGGCCAGCCGGTTTATCTGGTTGCGTATAAACAGCAATAATATTGTGATGAGAATTTAAAAGTGCAGCAAGATGCTGTGCTGCGAAGTCCGGGGTACCGGCAAAGATGATATTCAATGGTTTCATAATGTTCTACGTTATGGCGTTGATAGGAAAAGTGCGGTCATTTTATACCGCACTTTTGATTATTGTTTTGCAATTTGTTTTTTATATTTCACTAATTTTTCTTTGATACGTTGACGTTTCAACGGTGAAAGATAATCCACAAATAAAATACCGTTCAAATGATCGATCTCATGCTGAATACAGATTGCTAATAAACCATCTGCATCAATCGTAAATTCTTTACCATGGCGATCTAACGCTTTTACCGTGACTTTTTCTTTACGAGGCACTAAAGCACGGAATCCAGGAATAGACAAACAACCTTCTTCTATGCCTGTTTCACCTTCTGAGGTCAAAATTTCTGGATTGATCAACACTAATTGATTTTGTTTGTCGCCTTCAATATCAATCGTAATAATACGCTGCAAGATATCTACCTGCGGAGCTGCAAGACCAATGCCTTCTTCTTGGTACATCGTATCAAACATATCATCTACAATTTTGCGAATGTCATCATTGACTTCGACAACTGGCTCACAAACAATCTTTAGGTGATCATCTGGATAAATTAATACATTAAGTGCGGTCATATTTTCTCTTGTTTTATAAAAATTACGGCGATGATTGTATCATAGAATCAACGCTTTGCTAAAATATTGAAAACTCCATAAACAAAAACCCCAAGCTCTTCAGCTCGGGGTTCTAATTCAGTACCTGGCGGTGTCCTAC
>NZ_LZOZ01000011.1 GCF_001679485.1 Haemophilus sp. CCUG 60358 | reverse complement strand
TCTTCAGCAACTGCAGCAGAAACTTCAGTGAAACGTATTGAAGATTCTGGCTTGATCAGTAAAGACGGTAAAACAGCATCTGCAGCTGATAACACCAGCAAAGGTGATAGTGCGAAAGCGAAAGGTAAAGATGCAACAGCTGTTGGCTATGGTTCAAATGCAAGTGGTGAAAACGGCACTGCGTTAGGCAATAACTCACAAGCGTCAGGTAAAAACTCAACAGCTGTGGGTCAAGGTGCTAAAGCTACTGCAAATAACTCTGTAGCACTTGGTCAAGGCTCTGTAGCAAATGAAGCAAATACTGTTTCTGTTGGTTCAGTCGGTAATGAACGTCGAATCACAAATGTCGCAGATCCAGTTCGTGGTACTGATGCAGCGAATAAACAATATGTTGATCGTTCTGTTGGTACAGTTCGTAGCGAATTGAAGAAAACCGATAAGAAACTTCGTGGTGGTATCGCAGGGGCAACTGCTGTAGCGAATATTCCACAAGTGACTAAATCAGGTGGTTCAATGGTTGGCCTTGGAGTAGGTAACTACAAAGGTGAAAGTGCTGTTGCCGTAGGTTACTCACGTGCGAGTGATAACAATAAAGTTATCTTCAAAGTGAGCGGAGCTGCAACAACTCAAGGTGATTACAATATTGGTGCCGGTGTAGGTTATCAATGGTAATAGCCAACTAACTTAGATAAATCACTCGGGAAGTAATACCCGAGTGATTTTTATTACTTAAATTATTTGAAAACAAATTTTTTTGATTTCACTTTTAGATTATTTAAATAATAAAGGAAGAGAGTTATGCGTAAATATAAAATTGGAATTACTTTTAACTTAGAAACAAATTCACCAGATATTTGGGCTAATGGAGCTAATCAAAATGTTATTTTTCTATATGATTTATTTAAGCGGTCAGAAATTGTTGAGGATGTAGTTTTAGTTTCTTGGGGAGCAACAAATACAACCACCCCTCCGAAAGGATTTATGTTAGATGGAATGGATCTTAAGTTTGCTTATGTTCATGATGTAATTGATACGTTGGATGTATTAATTGAAGGAACGATTAGCATCGAACCCGACCTGAGTAACAAAATGCATTCCCATGGAGGTAAAGTCGTTTGTTATAAGATGGGGCCTGATTATATTATGGATATTGAAAAGTTCATATTTAATCAACCTGCTGGCCGAGTATTTAATGGCTCTAAGTTTGATAGTCTTTGGCTAATTCCACAAAATGAAAATACTTGTCGCTCTTACTTTTCTATTATGTTTGAGTGTGATGCACATGTTGTTCCAGCAATTTGGGCACCTACATTTTGTGATATTGTAATTAAAAGGTTAAAAGAAAAGCATGGAATTGAATTTGGCTATAAGCCGAATAAAGATCGTAAAAAATGGCGAATTGCGAACTTTGAGCCAAATATTTTTATTTTCAAAAATTGTTTTACTCCTATTTTAATTGCAGAACAAGCTTATCGACAAGCTCCTGAGAAAATTGAACATGTTTATATAACAAACGTTTATCATAAAAAAGATCACCCTATTATGTTTAATTTTATTGGGCGGACAAAGATGTTGCGAGATCGGGTTTTAAGCGTAGAAGGGCGTTATCAAATGCCAGATTTCTTGGCTCGTTATACGGATATAGTTCTTGCTCATCAATGGGAAAATGGCTTGAATTATGCTTATAATGATGCGTTATATGGTGGTTATCCATTTGTACATAATTCAACGCTATTACCTAAAGGCGTTGGATATTATTATGAGGGTTTTGATGCATTTCATGGTGCGGATGTGTTATTAAATGTGATTGATAATCATGATAAGAACTATAAGGCGTATCAAAAACGTGCAAACGCGTTTTTAGAAACTTTGTTACCAAGTAATCCTATCAATATTGCTATTTACGAGCGTGAAATTCAGCGCTTATTTGAAGAGTAATATGTAAGTGCGGTTATTTAATCGCACTTTTTATCATATATAAATAAGGTATGTAAAATGAAAAGACTGATTTTAACTGCTCTAGATGATAATAATAAAATATGGTTTGAGAATCTAATTCCTTTTATTCTCAGTTTACGAAGAACTAATTATAAAGGCGATATAGGCATCATTGATTATGGTTTATCTGAAGTTAAGAAAATATGTTTAAAAGAACATAATATTAAAATCTTTGATCCTAGTTATGGTTGTAAAGAGCTGTTATTAGATAGACATATTTCTGCAGCTGATATTGCACAGAATTATAACTATGACCAAATTGCAGTATACGACTGTGATATTTGGTTTCCTTCTCATCATCTAGATATATTTGAACAGATTAAAAATAAAAAGAATCTTTATGCAACTTATGATGCGTGGCGTTGTACTTTTTTAGATAACTGTGTTGAATCCGAATCTAAAAAAACAGTTAGTGCCAAGATAGATGCTGTGGTTTCGAAAAATGGATATGTATGGCAAGTAGGATTAATATTAGGGAGCACGGAAGCTTGGTTGCTATATAAACAGTATATTGAAGAACAACTGAATATCAAAAATTATCTAAAACCTATTTATGGTGTTGATACTACTTTATTCAATTTATATGCACTGGATTCTGAAAAAGTAAGATTTATCCATCAAAAATATAATTGCCCGCCTGTTTGGGGAATTGAATTAAAACATGATGAGGGTAATTTGGCCCCTTTGGTTAAAGGGAAAATCATTCAAGGGATACATATAACAAGAAATCATCGTAATGATAAGATGTTAGCTTATCCTTATGTATTTGAAAGTTATTATCATCAGGAAGGAAAGAAATTTAACCTGAGAGAAAATAAGACGTTTAATATAATTAAGTCTTCTTTAACGTGTTATCCTCCAGCTAACGAAAATCTCACATTAGAATTAACTCAAGCAAATGCAAATGGAGGACATTTTTCAAGCACTATATCTCAATCCAATGACGTATATAAAACAGGTTGTTTAATGATAGCTGTGTCAGGAGATAGTTCATTTACACTAAAAAATACGCACAATCATTCTGTAAGATTAGTATTTTTCTGTGAAAAAATAATTGGTTTTGGATCATGTCTTTCAACATATTTTATTCGTGAGAATGGATATAAGTTTTCTCCTGAATTACAATCACTTTATTATGTTGATTTAGTATCAAATGAAGAAATTCAATTTTGCACTAAAGAGCTAGATGTTGAAGGTAAGCGTATTCGCTGGGTTTTTGATAACTTGCGTTTAATTTAGATATTTTTGCCAAGATTCAGTAAAAATAAACTTCTTTTACTATGCCATGTGATTGTCAGTCTTTCGCTTCGCATGCCTATTACGAGACATGTGAAGCATTAGCCCTTATAGGGTAGTAGTATTAGAACCGCACGTTTTGTGTGCGGTTTGTTATTCAATTTATAATTCTTGCCATAAATCGTTAAGCTCTTTTTCATATTTTAATTTTAAACTAATAAAATCTATCTTTTCATCCTCTGAAAGTAAATTATAGCATTTCATTACATACCCATAAATATCATCTACATATTTTTTTAATCCAGGTAGTAATTCATTATTGAGTTTCATATTTTTTATTTCAGTTATTACATCAGATAGATTTTGAAATAGGCTTACTTGATTTTTGGCAGTTACGGCTGAGCTAGTTGAACCATTTCTTTCTCTTCTATACATATAAAAGCAATTTTGAAATATAGCATAATCTTTAATATGTTTAACCAGTGAGAAGCTCCAAGGGATATCTTCAAAATTTCGACCTTTTATGAAAAATAGGTGGTTTTGTAAAATTAATTCTCTTTTTATTGTTTTTGTAACGGGGAACCCAAGATAAACTCTATCTTGATAAAGGCCTTGAAAGTCTTCTTTAAAAGAACCTATTATTTTATCTCGGTTCATGTAATGGTTCACAATTTTGTCAGGATAAATACTGCTCATATAATTAAAGATAATATCGGGATTATTTTCAGTAATGATATTTTGTAAATCAGATAGAATAGTTCTCCCTTCCCAATAATCATCACTATCTAAAAACATCAAATACTCTCCTCGGGCAATTTGAATGCCAGCATTTCTTGCATCAGATACTCCACCATTAATTTTATGGATAACAACAATATTAGAATATTGTTTAGCATATTTGATGCAAATATCAATAGAATTATCTGGAGAACCATCATCAACAAGAATGAGTTCATAATTGGAGTAATCTTGTGCTAATACAGATTCAATACATTGAATTAGGTAATGCTCAACATCATAGATAGGTACTATAATACTAAATAGGGGATTTTCTATTTTGGGCTGTGATCTTTTTTGAGGCAATTCACCTAATAAATAACAAGCTTGGGCTATGTTTTTAGGATCATGAAATGCAGTGAATTGATCAGCAAGCCAGTAGGGTTTCGTTTCATTTAAAAGTACAGTCAATTTTTTTGCCACATCTTTGCGGATCAGGTAAAGAGAACAACCATAGTTATATTGGTCAGTATCGCTATAAATTATGGCATAGGGTTCATCACCTGCTTGAAATAAGCGCTCTCCAGAATGATGAGTGCCATCATGCTGTAATTTGATAATTCCGTAAGAGGAATATTTATTGGCATAATGGATAGTATGCTGAATGAAGTTTTCAACAGGTTGTATTTCACTTTCAGCAATTAAAGCAAAATCATCATCTTGTAGCTGTTCATTTTCAGCAATCGCTTTCCAGCACTGAATATGAGATAGCGTGTGGGCGATTTCTTTGTTCTTGGGAGTACGATTAAGTAGTTCTTCCGCTTTATTTAAATTAAATAAGGCTGAAGAATGACCGAGTAAGCTAACATGTTCCTTAGTTACAGCAGGAATAGGAACAACATGAGAGTCAGAGGTGCATTGTAAAAAATGACTCAGTCTCTCTATTTTTTCAGAAGCATAAATCACATAACAGGTTAGTTTTTCCATTTTCTTGATTACCCTTTATTTTTCGTAGTAGTTGCTTTTAACGCCATATACCCCACAATCGCCGAAACAGTAGAACCTAATAAGATCCCTAAGCGAGAAAGGGAGTTAATGCTTTCACCTGCATCGGCATTGAAGGCTAGGCTTGCTAAGAACATCGACATGGTGAAGCCGATACCACACAAAATTGCTACGGCAAAAATTTGTTTGAAGTTGATGCCTTGTGGAAGTTTTGCAATGCCAAGTTTAACGGAAAGATAACTGAAACCAAATACACCCAGAGGTTTTCCGATAATTAAGCCAAGAGAAATCGCGAGCAATAATGGTGATGTCACCATGCTGAGATCAATACCATCAAAGCTTACCCCCGCATTGGCAAATGCAAATAATGGCAGGATAACAAAGGATGACCACGGCGCAAGAATGTGCTCAAAGTCATGTAACGGTGTTTCGCCATTTTTACCTTTTAATGGAATACAAAATCCGATGATAACGCCAGCAAGGGTAGCATGCACGCCTGATTTTAATACCGAAGCCCATAAGATTGTTCCCACTACTATATAGGCACAAAGTGCGGTCACTTTAAAGCGATTTAATGCGATAACTACAACAATAGCAACTGCAGCAAAGATGAGTGCTTGTACACTTAATCCGTGTGAGAAAAACAGTGCAATAACGACAATGGCGCCTAAGTCATCAATAATGGCTAAAGCAAGTAAGAAGATTTTTAGTGGGAGTGGCACTTGTTTACTTAATAACGCCATGATTCCAAGTGCAAAGGCAATGTCTGTTGCCATTGGAATAGCCCAGCCATCGGCTAAAGCGGGATCGTGTTGGGCGATAAATACATAAACTAATGCAGGAATGATCATCCCCCCCACCGCTGCAATAGCAGGGAAAACGGCTTGTTGATAGCTTGAAAGGGAGCCCTCAAATAATTCTCTTTTGACTTCCATTCCCACTAAAACAAAGAATACCGCCATAAAACCATCGTTGATCCAGTGAATTAAGGTTTTATCGATAGAAAAAGTCCCTACTTGAATGCTGACTGGTAAGTTTAAAAAGTCATTATAGGTTTGATTAAGCGGTGAGTTGGCTAATAGCATTGCGACTACCGCTGAGAAAAGTAATAAAATTCCGCCAGCTGATTCTAATTTTAAAAAACGCTGAATTTGTTGAGTCAAACTAAGTTTATTCATTCATCCTCTCCTAAAAATATAATAAAAAATAACAAAGTTTGGATACTATCATAAAATTTCTAACTTTTGGGGAATACCGTCAGTAAATATGGATTTTAGTGGGGCAATTTATTTGATTAAAATTATGATTTATCCATATTTTCCATTTCTACGTTTGGAGTTAAGGGGTATTTAGAGTAAAATTCGGCAATTTATTTTATTTGTCGAGACTACCTATGTTTTCAAAAAAAGATATCATCGTATTAGGTATGATGGTTTTTGCCCTGTTTTTGGGCGCAGGAAATATTATTTTTCCTCCGATGGAAGGTTACACCGCAGGTAACCATTGGGCAACAGCCTCTATGGGATTTGTTGTAACGGGCGTATTAATGCCGTTTATTACCTTAGTCGTTGTGTCTGTGTTAGGACGCGGTGAAGAGCTAACCAAGGATTTGCCTAATTGGGCTGGCGTAGCCTTTTTAACGATTCTTTATTTAGTGATCGGTTCAACCTTTGCCATGCCTCGAATTACCAACGTGGCTTATGAAATGGCGTGGCTACCATTGGGGCTTTTTGAAGACAGCGAGACGGCACGTCTGATTTTTTCTGTGCTTTTTAATATTATCGCGATGGGATTCATGATTCGTCCGAGCACAATTATTTCAACGGTGGGTGAAGTAATGACCCCGGCATTGTTGGTGTTATTGGTGGTTGTCGGTATTACCGTTTTTGTTTCACCACTTTCTGATATTGTTGCGCCTTCACAGGCTTATGCAGAGAATTCAGCATTAACCACAGGTTTAATTAGTGGCTATCAAACCATGGATTTACTGGCAGCGATTGCATTTGGTGGCATTGTTGCACGTGCATTGGCTGCAAAAAATGTGACGAATCCACAAAAGATTGTTAAATATACGATTTCAGCCGGTTTGGTATCAGTTATCTTATTAGGTTGCTTATATTTTTCTTTATTCTACTTAGGGGCGACTTCTGATGCGGTGGCACAAGGTGCAACAAATGGTGGACAAATCTTCTCTCGTTATGTGAACAGTTTATTTGGTTCTGCGGGAACGTGGATTATGGCAGGGATTATTACTTTAGCAAGCTTAACCACATTAGTGGGCGTAACCAGTGCTTGTGGTGATTATTTCTCTAAGTTTTCGACACGTTTTTCTTATCCATTCTGGATTGTTTTCTTCACAGTAATGACGACAATCATTTCACAGTATGGACTAACAAAATTACTCCGTGTCACGATTCCAGCATTATTCTTGATTTATCCGATGGCAATTATGTTGGTGGTTTTACAGCTTGTGCGTAATAAACTGCCTTCTATTCGATTGAGCTATTACACCACTATTTTTGTGACGGTTTGTTTTAGTTTGATTGATAGCTTGAAAAACTTAGATATGTTGCCGGAAGGCTTACATCAAATCATGACGCATTTCCCGCTCTATTCACAAGGGCTCGCGTGGCTTGTGCCCGCATTATGTACTTTAGTGCTTTCCATGATATTTGGAAAAAACATTTTAAAATAACAAAAATGCCGACAGTGATTTGTCGGCATTTTTTATATTAAAGTGCGGTCATTTTTTCACGCGTTTTTAGGCTGCAAGACGTTGTCTCACAATTTCAAATAAACATACGCCAGTCGCAACGGAAACATTCAGAGATGAAACAGAGCCCGCCATTGGAATACTAATGAGTTGATCACAATGCTCACGGGTAAGACGACGCATGCCTTCACCTTCGGCTCCCATCACTAAGGCAAGAGAACCCGTGAGTTTACTTTGATAAATGGTTTCTGTTGCTTCGCCAGCCGTACCTACTACCCAAATATTATGATTTTGTTGTAGATCTCGCAAAGTGCGCGCTAAGTTAGTAACACGAATTAATGGTACGGTCTCCGCAGCACCGCAAGCCACTTTACGTGCAATAGAAGTGAGTTGAGCAGATTTATCTTTTGGCACAATAACAGCACTCACACCGGCAGCATCCGCAGTACGTAAACAGGCTCCCAGGTTATGGGGATCCGTCACGCCATCAAGCACTAATAAAAGTGGATTTTGTTTACGAGTAAGAAGTTCATCCAGATCATGTTCATTTAGCTCTTTCGCTTCTTGCACACGCGCAATCACACCTTGATGCACTTCACCATTGGATTTTTTATCTAATGTTTGACGATTAACAAATTGCACCGCAATGCCTAAAGCATAGAGCTCATTGAGTAAGGGTTGTAGGCGTTTATCTTCACGGCCTTTCAGCACAAATACTTCAATTAAACGCTCAGGGCTATTTGCTAAAATGCTGTTTACAGCATGGATACCATAGATATTTTCTGACATAGGGTTCTCTTATTTATTATTTCTTCCGCTTTCTCGTCGGTTTCTTAGAAACGTCTTTATTTTTGACCGCACTTTTACGTTTCTTTGACGCTTTAGGTGGCAGTTCCTTAAAGACTTTTTTCGCTTTTTGTTTCGCTGTTTTTCCTACGCGACGTGGTTTTCTGGCACTTTCGATTAAACTGAAATCCACCATTTTTTGTTCTAAATGAACGGCGACCACGCGAATTTTGACTTTATCGCCAAGGCGGTAGATCATACCACTATTTTCACCGATTAAACGTTGTTTTGCCGCATCAAATTGATAGTAGTCGTTATCTAAAGTAGAAATATGGACTAAGCCGTCAATGAATAACTCATCCAAACGTACGAATAAGCCAAATCCCGTTACAGATGAGATCACTCCGCTAAATTCAGCACCCACGTGATCTTGCATATATTCACATTTCAGCCAATCTGCTACTTCGCGAGTAGCATCATCGGCACGGCGTTCTGTCATCGAGCAGTGATCGCCTAACAAATCCATTTCATCAAAGGAATAGTGATAGCCGCCAGTATCTGTGGTTTTACGTTTAGCGCCTTTTTCTTTCGCTAATAAATACTTAATCCCACGATGAAGGGTTAAATCCGGATAGCGGCGAATCGGGGAAGTAAAGTGTGCATATTCCTCTAAAGCCAAACCAAAGTGACCGATATTATCCGCATGATAAACCGCTTGGCTTAATGAACGAAGTAACATAGTTTGAATGAGTTCGTGATCCGGGCGATCTTTCACTTGCTCTAACAATTTCGCATAATCTTTTGTGGTCGGTTTTATGCCGCCTTCAAGGCTTAAACCGCATTCACTTAAGAATGCACGGAAAGACGTCAGTTTTTCTTCACTCGGAGTGGCATGAATACGATAGAGTGCTGGCTCCTTATGTTTTTCCATAAAGTTTGCCGCTGCAATATTCGCAAGAATCATGCATTCTTCAATGATTTTGTGAGCATCATTTCGCACAACAGGTTCAATACGATCAATTCGTCCCATGGCATTGAAAATAAATTTGGTCTCAATGGTTTCAAAATCGATAGCACCACGTTGTTTGCGTGCATTGAGTAACGCTTGATAGAGATGATGCAATTCTTCTAAATGTGGAGCAAGTCCTTGATAACGCGTGCGGAGCTCATCATCGCCGTCTAAAATCGCCGCAACTTTCGTATAGGTTAAACGTGCATGAGAGTTCATGACCGCTTCATAAAAACGATAGTCCGTGAGTTTACCTTTGGCGGAGACGTGCATTTCACACACCATACACAAACGATCCACTTGTGGATTCAGTGAACACAATCCGTTTGATAAAATCTCTGGCAGCATTGGTACGACACGATTTGGGAAGTAAACGGAGTTGCCTCGGTTATAAGCTTCAGTATCTAATGCAGAACGTAAACGCACATAATAGCTGACATCGGCAATCGCCACCCAAAGTTTCCAACCTTTACCGCTTTTTTCGCAATATACGGCATCATCAAAATCGCGTGCATCTTCGCCATCAATGGTCACCAGTGGCAGATTGCGTAAATCTACACGGCCTTTTTTTGCTTCTTCAGGCACTTCTTCCGTGAATTTTTTAACGTATTTTTCGACCGCACTTGGGAATTGGTGAGGAATGTCATGATTACGAAGAGCAATCTCCACTTCCATCCCTTTTGCCATATTGTCACCCAGAATTTCGGTGATGATGCCAACTGGTTGAGTAAAGGAGGCAGAGCGTTCTTGCAATTCAACCACGACAACTTGTCCCATTCGGGCACCATTTCGGTGTTCATTAGGGACTAAGATATCTCGTCCAATACGACTGTCATCAGGCACCACATAGCTAAAGCCATTTTCTAAGAAGAAACGGCCGACAATTTGTTTTTTACGACTTTCAAGTACGCGAACAATACGGACTTCGCGACGACCACGGCGATCTAAGCCTGCAGGTTGGGCTAATACAAAATCACCATGCATTACACGTTGCATTTGGTGATTAGGAATAAAGAGATCCTCTTTTTTACCTTCGACTTGTAAAAAGCCATAGCCTTCGCGATGGCCGATGACCATGCCTTTGAATAAATCTAATTTTTCAGGCAAGGCATAGCGTTTACGTTTAGTGAAAACTAATTGTCCATCATTCTCCATGGCACGCAAGCGACGACGCATGGCTTCTTGTTGTTCGTCACTTTTAATTGAAAGTGCGGTCAGAATTTCTTCCCGACTCATCGGGGCATTATTTTCACGAATAATTTGCAGAATGTAGTCTCTGCTTGGGATCGGATTACCGTATTTGGCTAATTCTTTTTGATAATTTGGATCCGATTTTTTAAAAGATTTTTTGGTCATTTATTGTTTATTTTATGATTAATTTTTAAGTTGTGAGGTAGTTTACAGGTTAAAGGGGGGAATGCAAGCTTGTTGTCAGACGTTTGTGGCAGGACGGTTTACGGCAAACAAAAACCGCACCAAAGTGCGGTTTTATTTTTAAGCTGTTTTAATGCTTTAATTACGCTAATTTTTTGATTTGAGCAGCTAATTTAGCTTTGTGGTTTGCTGCTTTGTTAGCGTGGATTAAGCCTTTAGAAGCCATACGGTCAACAACTTTTTGCATTTCAACGAATGCTGCTTCAGCTGCTGCTTTTTCACCTGCTGCTACTTGAGCATATACTTTTTTGATGTAAGTACGCATCATAGAGCGTTGGCTTGCGTTGTGTTGGCGGCGTTTTTCAGATTGAACCGCACGTTTTTTTGCTGACTTGATATTAGCCAAGGTCAAACTCCTAAAATTTCTGTTAGATGATTATGACAAAATAAGGGCGTAGAATATGCCGATTTTTTATACTTTTGTCAATGAATAATTTGTGTTGATTTCGGTGAGACACAACCGAAAGTAAGCATCGTTATTTAAAAAAAGCGCTTTCTATTGGCTCACACAAACGATGTGAGCAGGATTTTATCAGTTTTTTTTGTTGGAATATAGCGTAAAAACAAAAATTCTATACAATTAAGGCAAATTTTTTTGAAGAGACCCCTATTTTGAGTAAACGACTTTTAAAATCCGGCATTATCGTGAGTGGGATGACATTAGTGTCCCGTGTGTTAGGTCTGGTCCGCGATGTGGTAATAGCACATTTAATCGGTGCAGGCGCGGCGGCAGACGTATTTTTATTCGCTAACCGTATCCCAAACTTTTTACGTCGTTTATTTGCGGAAGGGGCATTTTCTCAGGCTTTCGTCCCTGTGTTAGCCGAATATCAAAAATCGGGCGATCTTTCTAAAACCCGTGAATTTATCGGGAAAGTGTCGGGTACACTGGGCGGATTAGTTAGTGTCGTCACCTTGCTTGCCATGGTGGGATCACCTGTTGTGGCGGCGATCTTCGGGATGGGGTGGTTTACCGATTGGCTAAATGACGGACCGGATGCGCACAAGTTTGAACAAGCGTCTTTACTCTTAAAAATTACGTTTCCTTATTTATGGTTTGTCACCTTTGTGGCACTTTCAGGCGCGATTTTAAATACGATAGGCAAATTTGGCGTGATGTCGTTTTCGCCTGTTTTGCTCAATATCGCCATGATTGCGACCGCACTTTTCCTTGCACCAAGATTAGACAATCCTGATCTTGCCCTTGCTATCGGGATCTTCTTAGGCGGTTTATTACAATTTTTATTCCAAATCCCTTTCTTGAAGAAAGCAGGTTTGCTCGTAAAACCAAAATGGGCATGGCATGATGAAGGGGTAGCCAAAATTCGTCGATTGATGATTCCGGCTTTATTTGGGGTTTCTGTAAGTCAAATTAACTTGTTGCTTGATACGGTCATTGCCAGTTTCTTAATGACGGGTTCTATTAGTTGGCTTTATTATTCTGATCGTCTATTAGAGTTTCCACTTGGTTTATTTGGTATTGCGATTTCCACTGTGATTTTACCAACGCTTGCTCGCCATCATGTAAATCGCGAAGATAATTCTTCCCAAAGTGCGGTTGATTTTCGCAACACCATGGACTGGGGCGTACGAATGATTTTATTACTCGGCGTGCCAGCCGCGATTGGTATTGCCGTGTTAGCCCAACCGATGTTACTGGTATTGTTTATGCGTGGCAGTTTTACCTTAACCGATGTGCATGCAGCCTCTTATTCTTTATGGGCATTCAATGCTGGTTTGCTTAGCTTTATGCTGATTAAGATCCTAGCTAATGGCTATTACGCACGTCAAGATACCAAAACGCCCGTGAAAATCGGGATCATCGCCATGGTGAGCAATATGGGCTTTAATGTGTTGGCGATTCCATTTAGTTATGTAGGGTTGGCGATTGCTTCTGCCATGTCAGCAACCTTAAATGCTTATTTGCTTTATCGTGGGTTAGCTAAAGAGGATGTATACCATTTTTCACGTAAAAGTGCGGTCTTTTTTCTGAAAGTTTTAGGCGCAGCCTTAGCCATGGGCGGTTTGGTTTGGTATAACTGCCCGTCGATTCAAGAATGGGCAGACATGACATTTTTAATGCGAATCTATTGGTTGGTTTGGTTAATTGGACTGGCTGCGGTCGTTTATTTAGGCGTATTGGTGCTCTTGGGTGTTCGTAAACACCATTTACTGACAAAACATTAAGTTACCGCTATAATGCACCGATTATTTTTCGTTTTTTGGAATAAGATGTAATGCAATTAATTCGTGGGCTTCATAATTCACAGCCATATTTGTCAGGGTGCGCATTAACCATTGGCAATTTTGATGGGGTGCATTTGGGGCATCAGGCGATTTTGCGTCATCTTCGTCAGAAAGCGAATGCGCTGAATTTACCCATGGCGGTGATGCTTTTTGAGCCGCAACCGCGCGAATATTTTATGGGCGACAAAGCCCCTGCGCGCTTAATGCGATTAAGAGATAAATTGCATTATTTGGCTCAGGCGGGGGTGGATGTGGTGATCGTCGCGAAATTTGACCGCACTTTCGCCAATCTTCCTGCAGAACAATTTATTGAAGATTGGCTTGTAGGCAAATTAAATGTGAAGTTTCTCAGCATTGGCGATGATTTCAAATTTGGTGCGAAACGTTTAGGCAATTTTGCGATGTTGCAACAAGCAGGAAAGCAGTTTGGTTTTGAAGTCGAAGACAGCCGAACCTTCTGTTTAGATGAGTTACGTATCAGTAGCACCGCTATCCGTGAAGCATTGGCTAAAGATGATTTACAGCATGCGGAAAATTTACTCGGTAAGCCTTATCGTATTTTTGGTCGTGTGATACACGGTAATAAATTAGGGCGAACCATTGGTTTTCCTACAGCGAATGTTCGCTTACATCGCCAAGTGAACCCAGTAAAAGGGGTTTATGCGGTGAAAGTGCGGTTAAAATCGGGCGAGATTTTTAACGGCGTCGCCAACATGGGAAAACGCCCAACCATTAACGGTACGATACAATTATTAGAAGTCCATTTATTTGATTTTTCTCGGAATATTTATGGGCAAATGGTCGAAGTGGAATTCAGCCATAAGATTCGCGATGAGATAAAGTTTCCTTCTTTTGAAGCGTTGAAAGCTCAAATAGAACAAGACGTAAAAACAGCGAAAGCATTTTTTGCAAGATAGAATTATATTGAAATATAAAATTGGAAAATAACATGACAGTTGATTACAAAAACACGTTAAATTTACCTGAAACAGGTTTCCCAATGCGTGGCGATCTAGCCAAACGCGAACCTGTAATGTTAAAAAATTGGTATGACAAACAGTTGTATCAAAAAATCCGCCAAGCGACGAAAGGTAAAAAATCCTTTATTTTGCACGATGGCCCTCCGTATGCGAACGGCAATATTCATATTGGTCACGCCGTTAATAAAATTCTGAAAGATATTATTGTTAAATCCAAAACCGCATTAGGTTTTGACTCGCCTTATATCCCAGGTTGGGACTGTCATGGCTTGCCAATTGAATTAAAAGTAGAAGGTTTAGTGGGTAAACCAAACGAGAAAGTGACTGCAGCTGAATTCCGCCAAAAATGCCGAGAATATGCGGCAGAGCAAGTAGAAGGGCAGAAAAAAGATTTTATCCGTTTAGGGGTGTTAGGCGATTGGGATAATCCTTATTTAACGATGAACTTCAACACTGAAGCAAACATCATCCGCACACTCGGTAAAGTGATTGCGAACGGCCATTTATACAAAGGTTCAAAACCAGTGCACTGGTGTTTGGATTGTGGATCTTCTTTAGCAGAAGCAGAAGTGGAATATGAAGACAAAGTTTCTCCATCTATCTATGTGCGTTTTCCTGCAGTAAGTGCGGTTGAAATTGAAGAGAAATTTAACGCAGTAGGCAAAGGCCATGGCAAATTATCTGCGGTGATTTGGACAACCACACCTTGGACAATGCCATCTAACCGTGCGATTGCGGTAAATGCAGACTTAGAATACAACTTAGTACAACTTGGCGATGAGCGTGTGATTTTAGCTGCTGAATTAGTTGAATCCGTAGCGAAAGCCGTGGGCGTAGAACAAGTTGAAGTTTTAGGTTCAGTAAAAGGTCAGGCGCTTGAGTTAGTACGCTTTAACCATCCGTTCTATGATTTCACTGTACCAGTGATTTTAGGTGATCACGTGACCACTGATGGCGGTACAGGTTTAGTACACACTGCACCGGATCATGGTTTGGACGACTTTATTGTAGGACAAAAATATAATTTACCAATGGCGGGTCTTGTATCGAATGACGGTAAATTTATTTCAACGACTGAATTCTTTGCAGGCAAAGGCGTATTTGAAGCCAATCCATTGGTTGTTGAAAAATTGCAAGAAGTGGGCAACTTATTAAAAGTTGAGAAAATCAAACACAGTTACCCACACTGCTGGCGTCACAAAACCCCGATTATTTTCCGCGCGACTCCGCAATGGTTTATCGGCATGGAAACACAGGGTCTACGCCAACAAGCATTAGGCGAAATCAAACAAGTTCGTTGGATTCCAGATTGGGGTCAAGCACGTATCGAGAAAATGGTTGAAAACCGCCCTGACTGGTGTATTTCCCGTCAACGTACTTGGGGTGTGCCGATGACCTTATTCGTGCACAAAGAAACCGAAGAACTTCATCCGCGTACTTTAGAGTTACTTGAAGAAGTGGCGAAACGTGTAGAGAAAGCTGGTATTCAAGCATGGTGGGATTTAGACGAAAAAGAATTATTAGGTGCGGACGCAGAAACCTATCGCAAAGTGCCTGATACCCTTGACGTATGGTTTGACTCAGGATCAACTTATTCTTCTGTTGTGGCGAATCGTTCGGAATTTAACGGCCAAGATATCGACATGTATTTAGAAGGTTCTGACCAACATCGTGGTTGGTTTATGTCTTCTTTAATGCTTTCTACAGCAACAGATAGCAAAGCACCATACAAACAAGTATTAACCCATGGTTTCACGGTGGATGGTCAAGGCCGTAAGATGTCAAAATCTATCGGTAACATCGTGACACCACAAGAAGTCATGGATAAATTCGGTGGCGACATTTTACGTTTATGGGTTGCATCTACCGACTATACCGGTGAAATGACCGTTTCTGATGAAATTTTAAAACGTGCCGCGGACAGCTATCGTCGTATTCGTAACACTGCGCGTTTCTTACTAGCTAACTTGAATGGTTTTGACCCGCAACGTGATGCCGTTAAACCGGAAGAAATGATTAGCTTAGATCGTTGGGCGGTAGCTTGTGCCTTAGATGCACAAAAAGAAATTAAAGACGCGTACGATAACTATCAATTCCACACAGTAGTACAACGTTTAATGCGTTTCTGTTCTGTGGAAATGGGTTCGTTCTACCTTGATATTATCAAAGACCGTCAATATACCACCAAAGCAGACAGTCTTGCGCGTCGTAGCTGCCAAACCGCGTTATGGCACATCGCGGAAGCTTTAGTACGTTGGATGGCACCAATCCTGTCATTTACGGCAGATGAAATTTGGGGTTACTTACCACAAACCGCGACTGCACGTGCAGAATTCGTCTTCACTGAAGAATTCTACGAAGGCTTATTTGGCTTAGGCGAGAATGAAAAATTAGATGATGCTTACTGGCAACAACTGATTAAAGTTCGTTCTGAAGTGAACCGTGTATTAGAAATCGCCCGTAACGACAAAGTGATCGGTGGTGGTTTAGAAGCTGAAGTAACCGTTTATGCTAACGATGAATATCGTGCATTATTAAAACAATTAGGCAATGAATTACGTTTCGTATTAATTACCTCAAAAGCGGAAGTGAAACCATTAGCGGACAAACCAGCAGATGTAGCTGCGGGTGAGTTAGAGGGAATTGCGGTAAGCGTAGCACGTTCTAACGGTGAAAAATGCCCACGTTGCTGGCATTATTCTGACAAAATCGGCGTAAACCCTGAACATCCTACTCTTTGTCCACGTTGTGTGGAAAACGTAGCGGGTAACGGCGAAGTACGTCAGTTCGCGTAAGCTTAAAATCATAAAGAAAAAGTGCGGTCGAAATGATCTGCACCCCAAAAGTTGGACTAAACAACCAACAATTGAGGTGCAGATTTTTTTATGGGTAAACACTACACAACAGAATTTAAATTACAGGTTCTTCAACCTATCCTAAAAGGGAAAATGAGCATTAGAGAGGCCGCTCGTTTTTACAATATCCCCTCTGACACATTAGTTGGAACCTGGTTGAAACGCTTTGAAAAAAGTGGCATAAAAGGACTTATTCCTTATAAACCATCAGGACGACCGCCAATGAAACCTAAATATGCCAGAATGCCTCCTCCACCTAAAACAGAAGAAGACCGCTTACGTCTGAGAATTTTACAGCTTGAAGCGGAGGTCGCTTACCTAAAGGAGTTGAGAAAGCTCAGACTTCAGGAGGAAGCC
>NZ_LZOZ01000010.1 GCF_001679485.1 Haemophilus sp. CCUG 60358 | reverse complement strand
CCTAATCCCACTTGGGCTCATCCTATGGCATGTGGCCCGAAGGTCCCACACTTTAATCTTTCGATATTACGCGGTATTAGCTACAGTTTCCCGTAGTTATCCCCCTCCATAAGCTAGATTCCCAAGCATTACTCACCCGTCCGCCACTCGTCATCAAAGAAGCAAGCTTCTTTATGTTACCGTTCGACTTGCATGTGTTAAGCCTGCCGCCAGCGTTCAATCTGAGCCATGATCAAACTCTTCAATTCAAGTTTAATCGCTCAATACTGCTGACATAAAATGTCACTACTTAAAAAAGTATTATGAATTTCTAGTTAGCACCTATTAAGACTTCAAAATTAAAAAATATTTTTAAAACAAGTCAATCAACAAGTGCCCACACAGATTGTCTGATATATTGTTAAAGAGCAAAAAATAACGACGCACCGGTTTTTCTTAAGATTCACAACAGCGCGTCGTTGTGTGGGGTGCATTATAGGGATTTTTGAAATCCACGCAAGCACTTTTTTAAGAAATTTCTTCGATAGATGATTTTTTAAACGTTAACTCCTTTATATGAATGCTATTCAACCTTTTTTAAGGTCCGCTTACAACGTCTAAACCCATTTGCAGAAAGTATTTCATTAAGTTTACTAAGACCTCTTTCCTTCTCTTTTTCAGTATAAAACTCACAATTACGATTCTCTAAAGCACCTCGAAGCCGCCAATAGAAAGCTTCAGTTGCCCCAATATCCGCTTTCTTCAAACGAACAATCGCATTTTCAGCGCCTATTTGCCGTAAGGTATCAACATTATCAATACCCACTTTCTTCAGAGCTCTTTCATACTTAACCGATAAATTCGGTAAATCACGAATTCTCCCAATCTTAGATAGTGCAGAATCTAATTTTTCCTTCCTGATTTGACTAATAGAAAGAATGATCAAGGTTCTCATTAAAACATTATCTTTCAAGATACTTTCAGTTAAAGCATAATAATCAGATAATACGAAGCGTTTATTGAGTTCATTTGTTGCAAAAGGTTTACAGCCAAGTCCTTTTAATTTTATCGAAAGCTCATCCTTAGCACGTAAGTAAACCTTATTGTTTGCCCAAACCGCAAACATATCTTTCTCTTTATGATACAAGCCATATCCCGTAAATAAATTTTTACTTGTCACATCTCCGATAAGTTGATTTAACAAATCACATACTTTACTGATATGATCATTTGGGATTATGAGAGTTTTCATTTTAAAACTCCTCCTTATTTCAAGGTTAATCACATACGACTATACCAAGAAGTACTTCTCAAAAATATTTATATCATAACCTGTTAAGTGTGACGAATATAAAATTTCAATTTTGTGAGAAAGATCGCAAATGCAAAATTTATTTATTGATAAACAACTAGATAAGAAAAAATAAGTTTATAGTTTAATATTTAATCTTTTAAAAGTTTTAAAATTCAGGAGTAAAAATGACTGTAGGACTCGTTCTTGAGGGCGGCGGCATGAGAGGTATGTTTACCGCAGGTGTCCTTGATGCACTGATGGAACAAAACATTCAAATAAATAAAATTATTGGCATCTCTGCAGGTGCATTATTTGGCATAAATTATGCATCCAACCAAAAAGAAAGAGCGTTGAGATATAACCTAAAATATCTTAAAGATAAACGTTACATGGGATTTCATAGCCTTTTTACAACGGGCAATATTATCAATAAAGATTTCGCTTTCTATGATCTCCCTTTTAATCTCGACCCTTTTGATCAAAATGAATTCGAGAAATCTCACATTGATTTCTATTTAGCCGCCACAAACATTGAGAATGGTAAAGCGGAGTATTTCAAAATCAAAGATGTTTTCAAAGAGATGGAATACTTCAGAGCAACTTCAGCCATGCCTTTTGTCTCACAATTTGTGAAAATTGATGGACAAAAATATTTAGACGGTGGAATTGCTGATAGTATTCCATTTGAAAAAGCACAAGAGCTTGGTTGTGATAAAATCATCGTTGTTTTAACTCAACCGATCGACTACCGTAAAACAAGATCATCTTCTTTTTTATTCAAACTTTTTTATCACAAATATCCATATTTAGTTAAAACCTTAGAAAATCGCTACCGCACTTATAATGAACAAGTAGAAGAAATTATTCGTTTAGAAAAACAAAATAAAATCTTTGTGATTCGTCCAAATGTATCACTCAATATAGGTCGATTAGAACGAGATGAAACCAAAATAAGAACTGTATATGAACTGGGTGAAAAAATTCTCTCAGCACAAATTCAAGATCTAAAAAAATACTTAAGAAGTTGATTTTAAATAAACTATTTATCAAGTTTGGAATCTGCTTCACATTTTTTTGTCAAGGAAAAAATTTTCTCTTGATACTGTACATCAATACAGATATAATCTAGCCAAATTTAGATAACTCTGTTTAAGAAGGTTTTATATGGCAACTCAAGAAGAAAAGCAAAAAGCGCTCGCCGCAGCACTTGGTCAAATTGAAAAGCAATTCGGTAAAGGCTCAATTATGAAATTGGGCGATACTCAAGCCCTTGATGTAGAATCTGTTTCAACTGGTTCTTTAGGTCTTGATGTTGCCCTTGGTATTGGTGGTTTACCAATGGGTCGTATTGTTGAAATTTTTGGACCTGAATCTTCTGGTAAAACAACTTTAACTTTATCTGTTATCGCTCAAGCACAAAAAGTAGGTAAAACCTGTGCGTTTATCGATGCGGAGCATGCACTTGATCCTATTTATGCAGCAAAACTTGGCGTTGATGTTAAAGAGCTCTTAGTCTCCCAGCCAGATAACGGGGAACAAGCACTTGAAATTTGTGATGCCTTAGTTCGTTCTGGTGCTGTAGATGTGGTCATCGTGGACTCAGTTGCTGCACTTACCCCGAAAGCTGAAATTGAAGGCGAAATGGGGGATTCACATATGGGTTTACAGGCGCGTTTAATGTCTCAAGCACTACGTAAATTAACTGGTCAAATCAAAAATGCAAACTGTCTCGTTATCTTCATTAACCAAATTCGTATGAAAATTGGTGTCATGTTTGGTAACCCAGAAACCACAACTGGTGGTAACGCGCTAAAATTCTACTCTTCTGTTCGTTTAGATATCCGTCGTACTGGTTCAGTTAAAGATGGAGATGAGGTTATTGGTAACGAAACTCGTGTTAAAGTAGTCAAAAACAAATTAGCCGCACCTTTCCGCCAAGTTGATTTCCAAATTCTTTACGGAGAAGGTATTTCGAAAGCTGGCGAATTAATTGAGCTCGGTGTTAAACACAAACTAGTTGAGAAATCTGGTGCATGGTATGCATACAACGGTGAAAAGATTGGTCAAGGTAAAGCTAACGCAATGAAATGGTTAAACGAAAACCCTGCTAAATCTGATGAACTTGAAGCGAAGCTTCGTGCTGAATTAGTAGCCAATCCAGAACAGGCATTAATGGCGGACATTGAACAATCTAACGATGACGCAGAAAGCGATTTCTAATCACTAAAAGTGCGGTCAAAATTGACCGCACTTTTCATTTCAACCGTATTTCACCTAAAAGGAATTTCTATGTCTTCTCTTGCTTTGAGCTATGTCGTTAATTTACTTGCTCGACGTGAATATAGTGAATTTGAACTACGCAATAAAATGCAGGAAAAAGCATTTACAGAAGATGAGATCGATGAAACGATTGCTTACTGTCAGAAAAAAAACTGGCAAAATGATAAGCGATTTGCTGAAAATTATTTACACGCACGTTCGCAACGTGGGTATGGTGCAAATCGTATCAAACAAGAATTACGTCAACTGAAAGGTGTATCTTCAGATGCAATCAATGAAGTTCTCGCAGAAAGTGAAATTAATTGGATTGAAATAGCAGAAAAGGTTCTACACAAAAAGTTTCCTAATTATGCAGAACCTCAACCAATCAAAAGCAAACAAAAAATTTGGCAGTATATGCTCTCTCATGGATTTTATTCTGAAGAATTTAGCGATTTTATCGGAAATGGAATAGAAGACTGATGAGCCTAAAGAAATAAATCCCTAATACTGTAAAAATTAAACAACCAACTAAATGGCTCACTAAAACGAACAATCCATTTACCCACTCTTCTTTAAAAAAGAGTTCTATTACTTCGCCTGAAAAAGAAGAAAAGGTGGTGAGAGCACCAAGAAATCCAGTTACTAAGAATAATCGCCATTCAGGGCTAAATTGAGGAAATAACCAAAAGGCGGCCACTAAAATACCCATCAAAAAACAGCCAATAAAGTTCGCCACAAGTGTACCAAATGCAAGTGAACTAAACAGGGAATTAAGCCATAGACCTAATCCCCAGCGTAAAGAGGCTCCGATCGCTGCACCTGCACTAACCAGAAAAATTGACTGAAACATCTATTTAATACCAAAAAGTGAGGCTAAATGTTTGGCCACTGCTTCGTCTTTATTGAATCCGATCTCTTCCAATTCAGGGCAAGCTTCTTTTAGACGAGGATCAGCATTTGCCATTACATAACCTTTACCAGCCAAAGAAAGCATTTCAACATCATTCTGACCATCACCAAAAGCAATACAATCTTTTAATCCATAATTTCTATTTTCTAATAGGTGAGCTAGTGCATCACCTTTAGATACATTTTTGTTCATGACCTCTAAGCAAGTCACAGCGGAATAAACAATCGTAGCTTTATCACCAAAATGTGTTCTAAGATAATCTTCCAGTTCTACAAGATCTTTCGGGTCACGAGCAATAAAAAATACTTTTTCAGTTCCTCTTCCGTGATGTTTTGTGAAATCAACCACCTCATACATGAAACCTGAATCCTTGTGATATTTTGCTAATTCAGGCACATCTATATTGATAAACCAACCATCATCTTGATAAGTATTGATACAAATCTTGGTACGATCAAAAGGGATTTTATACAACTCAAGTACGATTTCTTCTGGAAGACTATTGCTATAAATAAGGTTACCTTTTAGGTCACGTACTCTCGCGCCATTAGAAGTGATCATTACAGCATGCTCCGCTCCAATCTTACCTAAAATAGAAGAAACATCCGTGTGATTACGGCCTGTCGCTAAAATAATATCAACACCTTTTTGTTCTAATTTATTTAATATCTCAATTGTGAAATCACCAATTACATGATTAGCATTGAGTAATGTACCGTCAAGATCAGAAACAACGGCTTTAAATGGAAGTTGTTGCATAAAAACACCCGTATAAAAAATGAATCTGTATCATACCAAAACAACAGGATTTTGACCGCACTTTCTATCAGAAAAACGACATTCATTGATAAAAAACAAAAAGGCGTATCTTTCGATACGCCTTCTTTATCTAACTTGTTACAGTTAATACATCAATTATTTGATGATTTTCGCAACAACACCAGCACCTACTGTACGGCCACCTTCACGGATTGCGAAACGTAAACCTTGGTCCATCGCGATTGGGTGGATTAAGCTTACTGTCATTTTGATGTTATCGCCAGGCATTACCATTTCCACGCCTTCTGGTAACTCGATTGTACCAGTTACGTCAGTTGTACGGAAATAGAACTGTGGACGGTAACCTTTGAAGAATGGAGTGTGACGACCACCTTCATCTTTTGATAATACGTAAACTTCTGATTCGAAATCAGTGTGTGGAGTGATTGAACCTGGTTTCGCTAACACTTGACCACGTTCGATTTCTTCACGTTTGGTACCACGTAATAATGCACCAATGTTTTCACCTGCACGACCTTCGTCAAGTAATTTACGGAACATTTCAACACCAGTTACAGTTGTTTTCGCTGTTGGTTTGATACCAACGATTTCAACTTCATCACCAGTGCGGATAATACCACGCTCAACACGACCTGTTACTACTGTACCACGACCTGAAATTGAGAACACGTCTTCGATTGGAAGAAGGAACGGTTGGTCAATTGCACGCTCTGGCTCAGGAATATAAGTATCTAAGTGGTTTGCTAACTCAAGGATTTTTTCTTCCCATTCTGCAACACCGTTTAATGCTTGTAATGCTGAACCACGTACGATTGGAGTATCGTCACCTGGGAAATCATATTGAGAAAGAAGTTCACGAACTTCCATTTCTACTAATTCTAATAACTCTTCGTCATCTACCATGTCGCATTTGTTTAAGAATACGATGATGTAAGGTACACCTACTTGACGACCTAATAAGATGTGCTCACGAGTTTGTGGCATTGGACCATCTGTCGCTGCTACTACTAAGATTGCACCGTCCATTTGCGCCGCACCGGTAATCATGTTTTTAACATAGTCCGCGTGTCCTGGGCAGTCAACGTGTGCGTAGTGACGAGTTGGAGTATCGTATTCAACGTGTGATGTGTTGATGGTGATACCACGCGCTTTTTCTTCTGGCGCGTTATCGATTTGGTCGAATGCACGAGCTGCACCACCGTAGTGTTTTGCTAATACGGTTGTGATTGCTGCTGTTAAAGTTGTTTTACCGTGGTCAACGTGGCCGATTGTACCCACGTTTACGTGCGGTTTTGTACGTTCAAATTTTTCTTTAGACATTTGTTTAGTTTCCTAGAAAATGCTCTATAAGCCATTCGACTTATAGAGCGGATTGTTACAAAAAATTATTTTTTACGCGCTTCAATTACTGCAGCAGCAACACTTGTTGGCGCTTCAGCATATTTTAACGGTTCCATTGAGTATGATGCACGACCTTGAGTTTGTGAACGTAAGTCTGTTGCATAACCGAACATCTCAGAAAGTGGAACTTCTGCATCGATTTTAACAACGAACTCGTTCGCTTCTTGACCGTTAACCATAGCACGACGACGGCTTAAGTCACCGATTACATCACCCACATACTCAGGTGGAGTTTCTACTTCAACTTTCATGATTGGCTCAAGTAGAACTGGGTTTGCTTTAGCAAACGCTGCTTTAAATGCTAAAGAAGCCGCTAATTTAAACGCTAATTCTGATGAGTCAACATCATGGTATGAACCGAAGTGTAAACGTACACCAAGATCTACTACTGGGTAACCTGCTAACGGACCAGATTTAAGCTGTTCTTGGATACCTTTATCAACCGCAGGAATGTATTCACCAGGGATTACACCACCTTTGATTTCGTTTACAAATTCATAACCAGGGCCTTCTGGATCTAATGGATATAAGTCGATAACAACGTGACCATATTGACCGCGACCACCAGATTGTTTTGCGTGTTTACCTTCCACATCGTTAACACGAGTGCGGATAGTTTCACGGTAAGATACTTGTGGTTTACCGATGTTAGCTTCCACTTTAAACTCACGTTTCATACGGTCAACGATGATGTCTAAGTGTAACTCACCCATACCAGAAATAATGGTTTCACCAGATTCTTCATCAGTGTGTACACGGAATGAAGGGTCTTCTTGAGCAAGACGACCTAATGCAAGACCCATTTTTTCTTGGTCAGCTTTAGTTTTAGGTTCTACTGCTACAGAGATTACTGGCTCTGGGAATTCCATACGCTCAAGGATGATTGGTGCATCGATAGCACATAATGTATCACCCGTTGTTACATCTTTTAAGCCGATTGCTGCAGCGATATCGCCCGCACGAACTTCTTTGATTTCTTCACGTTTGTTAGCGTGCATCTGTACGATACGACCAAAACGTTCACGTTTTTGACGTACTGAGTTTAATACTGTATCACCAGAATTAATTACACCTGAGTACACACGGAAGAAAGTTAAGTTACCTACGAATGGGTCAGTTGCAATTTTGAATGCTAATGAAGAGAACGGCTCATCATCGCTTGCGTGACGTTCACCTTCAGTTTCATCTGGGTTGATACCTTTGATTGCTGGAATATCAGTTGGTGCTGGTAAGTATTCAACAACTGCATCAAGCATTGCTTGAACACCTTTGTTTTTGAATGCAGAACCACAAGTTACCAAGATGATTTCGTTTGCTAATACGCGTTGACGAAGACCTGCTTTAATTTCTTCTTCGCTTAACTCTTCACCACCAAGATATTTTTCCATTAATTCTTCAGTTGCTTCAGCTGCTGCATCAACAAGGTTTTGACGCCATTCTTCACACGCTGCTTGCATATCTGCTGGAATATCTTCATAAGTGAAGGTCATACCTTGGTCAGCTTCGTTCCAGTTGATCGCTTTCATTTTAATCAAGTCAACAACACCAGTGAAGTTTTCTTCTGCACCGATTGGAAGTTGAAGAGGAACAGCGTTCGCACCTAAACGAGTTTTAAGTTGATCAACAACACGTAAGAAGTTAGCACCAGTACGGTCCATTTTGTTTACGAACGCAATACGTGGAACTTGATATTTGTTAGCTTGACGCCATACAGTTTCAGACTGAGGTTGAACACCACCAACCGCACAGTAAACCATTACCGCACCATCAAGAACACGCATAGAACGTTCTACTTCAACAGTAAAGTCTACGTGTCCTGGGGTATCGATAACGTTGATACGGTGTTGTGGGAATTGTTGTGACATACCTGACCAGAATGCGGTAGTTGCCGCAGAGGTAATGGTAATACCACGTTCTTGTTCCTGTTCCATCCAGTCCATTGTTGCTGCACCATCGTGTACTTCACCAATTTTGTGACTTACACCGGTGTAGAATAAGATACGTTCAGTGGTAGTAGTTTTACCAGCATCAATGTGCGCACTAATACCGATATTACGATATCTTTCAATAGGGGTTGTACGAGCCATTATTATAACCTTGTTAAGTTTAATATCTGTTTATATAAGGGTAAGGCTTCATCGAGGATGAAGCCCTTAAATTTTAAAAGCGTATTACCAACGGAAGTGAGCAAATGCTTTATTAGCTTCAGCCATACGGTGAACGTCTTCACGTTTTTTCACAGCTGCGCCTTTGTTATCTGATGCATCAGATAATTCATTTGCAAGACGTAAAGCCATTGATTTATCACCGCGTTTACGTGCAGCTTCAACGATCCAACGCATACCTAATGCGTTACGACGAACTGGACGTACTTCAACTGGCACTTGGTAAGTAGAACCACCAACACGACGAGATTTAACCTCAACAGTTGGGCGAACGTTTTCAAGTGCAATTTCAAATGCTTCTAAAGGTTCTTTACCTGTGCGTTCTGCAAGTTTGTCTAACGCACCGTAAACGATGGTTTCAGCAACGGATTTTTTACCGTCTACCATTAATACATTAATAAATTTTGCAAGTAACTCTGAACCGAACTTCGGATCTGGAAGAATCTTGCGTGGTTCAACACTACGACGACGTGGCATTGCGAATTTCTCCGTATATTTAATCTTCAGGATATCCAAAACTCTATAAAAATTAACCGCACTTTAAAGTGAGCTAATGTGATACTGGAGTTTCTGATTTAAATTTTTACTAATTTAGACGTTTGGCCTTACTTAACGGAGTTCCATTAAGCTTTAGGACGTTTAACGCCGTATTTAGAACGACCTTGTTTACGATCTTTAACGCCTGCACAGTCTAATGCGCCGCGAACAGTGTGGTAACGAACACCCGGTAAGTCTTTAACACGACCACCACGGATAAGCACAACACTGTGCTCTTGAAGGTTGTGACCTTCGCCGCCGATGTAAGAAGTTACTTCAAAGCCATTAGTTAAACGAATACGACATACTTTACGTAATGCTGAGTTCGGTTTTTTAGGTGTAGTTGTGTATACACGAGTGCACACACCACGTTTCTGCGGGCAAGCCTCTAATGCAGGAACGTTACTTTTTACAACCTTTTTCACACGCGGTTTGCGTACTAGCTGGTTGATAGTTGCCATTAAAAAAGCTCCAGTTTAAATGTTATTCATAATAGAATGTTTGTTACAAAATCTATCTCTCCATCCAATAGACAGAAGAAATAGACGCTGAATTTTAATGGTTTCACCTCACATTGTCAATATTTAAACAGAAATAGGATCGCAAAGGATCGCTTGATAAAAAATCGACACTAAACTGACCGCACTTTTCCAAATCCATTGCCTGCCTGAAACTAGGGTTTTATAATTTCAAGCAGAATTAGTTTGTTGGCAATCATTATGTTACGTTCATTCATTTTTCACTTACGTTATTTCTACCATAAAAAACTTCGACAAACCCATCGTATCTCTCATAAAACCCTAGAGTTTGTATGTTTACTAATTGGTGCGACATTTGTTGCGCTTTTTTCCTTTGGATTTGCAAAACTCGCTGACATGGGACTTGAATTTAACGCCTATTGGTCTGCCAAATACCCTCTCGCCGTTTGGATCGTCTTGCCACTTGGTCTTGCATTTCTTACCTGGTTTACCGCCAAATACACACCTTATGTCGGTGGTAGCGGTATTCCACAAGTAATTGCCTCCATCAATCTTCCTTACAGTGGCTATAAAACAAAACTGGTTGAATTTCGTCAAACCATTTGGAAAATCCCGCTTACTTTCCTTGCCATGGCGATAGGCGCTTCTGTTGGACGTGAAGGGCCTTCTGTTCAAGTGGGTGCGGCTGTCATGCTCGCGTGGGGAAATTTCTGTCGTAAATACAACTTTGCTTTCCGCGGATTAAGTACGAATGAACTCATCGCAACCGGTGCAGCAGGTGGTCTTGCTGCTGCATTTAATGCGCCTTTGGCAGGAGTCATTTTTGCCATTGAAGAACTTGGTCGTGGCGTGATGTTACGCTGGGAAAGACGCGTATTGCTCGGTGTGTTAGCGGCCGGTTTTATTTTAGTGGCGATTCAAGGCAATAGCCCTTACTTTCCTGTCTATAAAGGTGCGACCTCTATTCCTTATTTATATCTTTGGCTTGCCATTTGTGGCGTCGTCTGCGGTGTACTGGGTGGCATATTTGGGCGACTCCTTGCCAAAGGACTCGCGGGACTTTCTCCAATCCAATGGTGTGATTGGATCCGTAAACACCCTATTTACATTGCCTTATTACTCGGTTTAGTACTTGCTGCTCTGGGCACCTACAGCGAAGGACAAACCTATGGAACAGGTTATGACGTTGTCGCCAGAGCGTTAGAAGGACAGCTCGTTTCACCTGAAGTGGGGATACTAAAACTCTTCGCAACGGTTACGACTTATTGGAATGGCATCGCGGGCGGAATTTTTACACCATCTCTCACTACTGGCGCGGGTATCGGTACCATGTTATGGGAAATCAGCAACGGCATGGTCGATCAACGTTTCTTGGTCATTTTATGTATGGCAGCCTTTTTAGCCGGCGGCACACAATCGCCCGTGACAGCGAGTGTGGTTGTGATGGAAATGACGGGGGCTCAACCTGTGCTGATTTGGCTCTTGATTTCCAGTATCATTGCCTCCATAATTTCGCGCCAATTTAGTCCGAAACCTTTTTACCACTTTGCGGCTGGACGTTTCCGCCAACGAATGCAGGAACAACAAGCAGAAGATCTTCGCCGTAACGAGATTCAAGAGAAATAAAATATGTCAGAAAACCAACCGCACTTTTATCGTGGCCGCTTTTCCGTTGCGCCGATGTTAGATTGGACGACGCGCCATTGTCGCTATTTTCATCGTCAATTTAGTAAAAATGCGTTGCTTTATACCGAAATGGTCACAGCACCCGCCATTATTCATGCTAAATACGATCATTTAGATTTTAATTTGCAAGAAAATCCGGTTGCCCTACAACTTGGTGGAAGCGATCCCGCACAGCTTAAACATTGTGCGAAATTAGCGGAAGAAAGAGGCTATCATGAAATTAATCTCAATGTCGGTTGCCCTTCCGACCGCGTGCAAAACGGTATGTTTGGTGCTTGCTTGATGGCAAAAGCGGATTTAGTAGCAGAATGTATTGCAAAAATGCAAAGTGTCGTGAATATTCCTGTCACCGTGAAAACGCGTATTGGCATTGATGATTTGGATAGCTATGAATTTCTCTGCGACTTTATCGAAAAAGTCCATCATGCAGGCTGCCAAGAATTTATTGTTCATGCTCGAAAAGCTTGGCTTTCAGGATTAAGCCCAAAAGAGAATCGAGAGATTCCCCCTTTGGATTATGATCGTGTTTATCAATTAAAGAAAGATTTCCCACAGTTAACCATTGCTATTAATGGCGGCATTAAAACCATCGAAGAAATGAAACATCATTTACAATTTGTGGATGGCGTGATGGTTGGGCGTGAGGCTTATCAAAATCCGTCATTGTTGGGCTATGTTGATCAAATGCTTTTTGATGCCAATGCGGATATCGTCACACCAAGACAAGCGGTGGAAGCCATGTTCCCTTATATTGAAAAACAACTAAGCCAAGGTGTTTATTTAAATCATATCGTTCGACATATGCTCGGTGCATTCCAAAACTGCAAAGGGGCAAGACAATGGCGACGCTATTTAAGTGAAAATGCCTTTAAGCAAGGTGCAAGAATCGAAGTGGTCGAAACGGCATTAAGCTTTGTGGAAACCAATTAAGCCTAAAACGCAAAGTGCGGTCAGAATTTAAAAGATTTTCTGACCGCACTTTTGTTTTCTGAGTATTTAATTAACAATGATGTTTTTGACGATATGCCACTAAATCTTCAATTGTTAACACCGCATAACCAAATTTTTTCGCAAATTCGATAATTTCTGCAGCACGAGCCATAGAGCCATCATCATTCGTAATTTCACAAATGACACCTGCCGGTTTAAAACCACTTAAACGTGCTAAATCAACTGAGGCTTCAGTATGACCACGACGTGCCAAAACACCGCCTTCTGCGGCACGTAATGGGAAAACATGTCCTGGACGGTGAAGATCTGTCGGTTTTGCATGATCTGCAATTGCCGCTTTGATTGTGGTGACGCGATCTTGCGCCGATACACCGGTTGACACACCTTCTGCCGCTTCAATCGTCACGGTAAACGCGGTTTTATTCACGCTATTGTTGTGTTCAACCATTGGTGGCAAATCAAGCTGTTTACATTGTTCATCGGTAATACATAAACACACGATACCACTGCCATAGCGAATAAGTTTTGCCATTTGTTCTGGCGTAATGGTTTCTGCTGGGAAGATTAAATCGCCTTCATTTTCGCGATCTTCATCATCCAATACTAATACGCCATTACCTTGTTTGAATGCATTCAATGCGTTAATTACCCGTTCTTCGCCGGTCGCACCAAATGCAGATAAAATTGACTGATTCATCGTAATTTCCTTTGTTGTTACGTTAAAATTAACCAGAATCAGGGCTGAGAAATGCAAATAAATAGAACGGAATTGGGAACCCAATCCGTTTTATTCTCTTTCATCCAGACTATACTGTCGGCTTTGGAATTTCACCAAATCTGCTAACCTTAAAAGTACAAAGCGAAACAATTTTGTAAAACGCAATCAAAATTGACCGCACTTTTAAGTGCTCGTGGGCTGTCACCACCGGTAGGGAATTTCACCCTGCCCTGAGAATGCAGGTCGTAGTATAACGTAAAATGTCACTGTAAAAAATCATTCAATGAAAAATGTTTTTATTTGCACAAAGATTGCATAAAATAGGACTATTCAGCCACCTCGTAGTGGCCATTTAGCGAAGGATGCATTATGTCGAACAAACACGATAAAAAAGTGGGTGTAATTTTCGGGAAATTCTACCCTGTTCACACCGGCCATATTAATATGATTTATGAAGCATTCAGTAAAGTGGATGAGCTTCACGTGATTGTCTGTAGCGATACCGAACGCGATTTAAAGCTGTTCTATGATAGTAAAATGAAACGTATGCCGACAGTACAAGATCGTCTTCGCTGGATGCAACAAATCTTTAAATATCAAAACGATCACATTTTTATTCATCACTTAGTTGAAGATGGCATTCCAAGTTACCCAAATGGTTGGCAAGCTTGGAGTGACGCAGTAAAAAATCTATTTGAAGAAAAACAATTTACCCCGACAATGGTATTTAGTAGTGAGCCACAAGACAAAGCACCATACGAAAAATACTTAGGACTCGAAGTTTCTTTAGTGGATCCTGACCGCTCTTTCTTTAATGTATCTGCGACGAAAATTCGCACTACACCTTTCCAATATTGGAAATTCATTCCGAAAGAAGTCCGTCCATTCTTTGCAAAAACCATTGCCATTTTGGGTGGTGAAAGCAGCGGTAAAAGTGTGTTAGTCAGCAAACTGGCTGCCGTATTCAATACCACTTCTGCATGGGAATATGGTCGGGAATATGTCTTTGAAAAATTAGGTGGCGATGAGCAAGCCATGCAATATTCTGACTATCCACAAATGGCATTAGGCCACCAACGCTATATTGATTATGCGGTGCGTCATGCCCATAAAGTCGCGATTATTGATACTGATTTCATTACCACGCAAGCTTTTTGTATTCAATACGAAGGTAAAGCCCATCCATTCCTCGATTCCATGATCAAAGAATACCCATTTGATGTCACCATTTTATTGAAAAACAATACAAAATGGGTGGATGATGGCTTACGTAGTCTAGGCAGCCAAAAACAACGTCAACAATTTCAACAGTTATTGAAGAAATTGTTGGATAAATACAAAGTGCCTTACATTGAAATTGAATCGCCAAGTTATTTAGATCGTTATAACCAGGTCAAATCTGTTGTGGAAAAAGTGTTAAATGATGAAGAACTTGAAGGTTTACAGCATACTAAACGCACATTGACCAACGAGAAATAAAATGATTTTATTCGCAGGCGATCCGCACGGAAGTTATGAACATCTTTATCCTTTCGTGCAAGAAAATGACAACGTTGCCCTGATTATTTTGGGTGACTTGCAACTTTCTTCGCCTGATGAATTAGATAAACTCGCAAAATATTGTGATATTTGGTTTATTCATGGCAATCATGATAGCAAAACCGTTGCCGCATTTGAGGCGATTTGGGGGACACATTGGAAATCGCGTAATTTGCATAATCGTGTTGTTGAAATTCAAGGACAACGCATTGCCGGCTTAGGTGGCGTATTCCGTGGACAAATCTGGATGCCACCCAATAAACCGATGTCTTTTGACCCTATCCATTATTGCCAATATAGTCCGCAAGAAAAAATTTGGCGTGGCGGTGTACCATTGCGTCATCGCACGTCTATTTTCCCTTCTGATATTGAAGCCATTGAAAACGAGCAAGCCGATATTCTGATTTGCCATGAAGCACCGAAACCCCATCCAATGGGATTTCGTGTGATTAATCAACTCGCAGAAAAATTAGGGGTAAGACACGTTTTCCATGGTCATCACCACGATAACGTCGAATACAAGACAAATTTTCCTTATAAAATCACAAATGTCGGTTTTAGAAGTGTCACAGACGTACAAGGAAATTATTTATTAAAAACCGTTGATGATCGCGAAAAATGATCAAATAAAGCGTTAATTGTTTTTGATAAAAAGAAAGTTTGAAGAGAGAAGATGGCGCACCCGAAAGGATTCGAACCTTTGACCGCTCGGTTCGTAGCCGAGTACTCTATCCAGCTGAGCTACGGGTGCGTAGTGATGTTTTATTCTTCGTGACCATTTTAACTGATAGAGTCGATTTAAAATGGCGCACCCGAGAGGATTCGAACCTCTGACCGCTCGGTTCGTAGCCGAGTACTCTATCCAGCTGAGCTACGGGTGCAGAATAATAAAACTAAAAACAAATGGCGGTGAGAGAGGGATTCGAACCCTCGATGGAGTTTTTGACCCCATACTCCCTTAGCAGGGGAGCGCCTTCAGCCTACTCGGCCATCTCACCACAATCGGTTTGTGGGCGGTATAATACGTTTTTTTGAAAATAAGTCAAATCATTTTTTGTAAAAGCCGTTTTGGTTGCTTGATTTATCTACATTTTGCATAAATAAAGTGCGGTTGAAAAAACAAATAAATTTCCCACCGCACTTTAACGTAAATCATCTCTAGCCTTTTAAAATTGCCCGCAGACGATCGAGCTGACTAGAAGTTTGTTGTTGCTTCTGTTCTACCGTTAATTTTGGCTTATCTTTTTCCCATTGCACATCATCTTGTGGTAACTCAGCCAAGAAACGACTCGGCTCTGGGCGAATTAACTCGCCAAACTGACGTCGTTCACGACAAAGAGAAAAAGTCAGCGTTTGTTGTGCTCGAGTAATGCCCACATAGGCTAGACGGCGCTCTTCCTCTACATTATCTTCATCAATACTGGTTTGATGAGGCAAAATCCCCTCTTCCATACCGATTAAATACACATGGAGGAACTCTAAACCTTTGGAGGCATGCAATGTCATTAATTGCACTTGATCACTCTCGTCATCGTCTTCGCCGCGTTCCATCATGTCGCGTAAAGTTAAACGAGTGACCACTTGGTTTAAAGTCATCGGCTCATTCACCTCATCGCCTTTGAGCATATCCTCTACCCAGCTAAACAAGGTTGCCACGTTTTTACTTTGCATTTCGGCAGCTTTCGGACTGGTGGCATATTCATACAAATATTCTTCGTAATGCAATGAAGAAAGTAACGAACGCACAGCCGTTTCAGGATCGGAACGTAAACTTTGATCATTCAACTCCACAATCCAACGACCAAATTTTTGCAATGCATCATAGGCTTTTGGTGTAACATGTTGCATGAGCTCAAACTCAAAAATCGCCTCAAATAAGCTGATATGTTTTTCCTGTGCCAACTCGCCTAGTTTTTGCAATGTTGCAGTACCAATTTCCCGTTTCGGTGTATTCACAATACGCAAAAAGGCTGCATCATCGTCTTGATTCACCACCAAACGCAAGTAGGCCATCATGTCCTTAATTTCAGCACGAGAGAAAAAAGACGTCCCGCCAGAAATTTTGTACGGAATGCGGTTTTGCATCAGCACTTTTTCCAATAGACGGGATTGATGATTACCGCGATATAAAATGGCATAATCCTTAAATTTGGTTTTACGACTAAAGCGATGAGCAATCAATTCCGCTACAATCCGTTCGGCTTCATGTTCTTCATTTTTCGCTTCAATGACTTGCAGTTTTTCACCTTCGCCTAAGTTGGAAAAAAGCTTTTTGTCGAATACGTGCTCGTTGTTATCAATCAAAATGTTGGCACAATGCAAAATACGATGAGTGGAACGGTAATTTTGTTCTAATTTAATAACTTGCAAACGCGGAAAATCATCACGCAAGCGCACCATATTTTGCGGTCGAGCACCTCGCCAAGAATAAATAGATTGGTCATCATCGCCTACTACGGTAAAACAAGCTCTCTCGCCAACGAGTAGTTTGATGAGCTCATATTGGCTGGTATTGGTATCTTGATATTCATCCACCAACAAATATCGGATTTTCTCCTGCCATTTTGACCGCACTTCTTCGTTCTGTTTGAAGAGTAAGGTTGGCAACATAATCAAATCATCAAAATCCAACGCATTATAAGCACGGATTTGCGCCGCATAACGCTCATAACATTTTGCAAAGGTTTGATATTTGGCATCTTTCGCTAAGGCATAAGCCTGTTTTGGTGAAACCAAATCATTCTTCCAGTTGGAAATAACCGAGATTAATTCTCGCAATAAATCCTTATCTTCCTGGAGCACATCTGCTGTCAGTTCTTTGAGTAAGGCAAGTTGATCGTGCTCATCAAACAAGGTCATATTCGATTTAAAGCCTAAAGCTTTATATTCCCGTTTGATAATGTCGAAACCTAAGGTATGGAAAGTGGAAACAATCAATCCTTTGGATTTTTCTTTACCAATGGAATGGGCAACACGCTCTTTCATTTCACGAGCGGCTTTGTTGGTAAAGGTTACGGCGGCGATCTGTTTAGGTAAATAACCGCAGTGTTCAATCAAATGAGCAATCTTATTGATGATCACACGAGTTTTGCCAGAGCCTGCGCCAGCTAGCACCAAGCAAGGCCCACTGACATATTCGACAGCCTGTTGTTGTTGAGGATTGAGTTTCATATCTTAATGCAAATTAATTTGACCACGCATAAGGCAACAATGCGGTATCTAATAAAAATGACAGTGGCAAATCTAAAATAGGTAAACCCCATTTTTGTGCCATCTCTAAATCATAAGCCGCACCCGCATAAGGTGTGTATTTCTCAGATGGATCAATTAATTTCACCACCGTACCACAACCAGTTAACGCTAAAAGTGCGGTTAAAATCAGAAGTGTTTTTTTCATTCATGACGTGCTTTTAAGGCTAAATAGACGGCTTCCGGCACCAGTTCTTTCACATCCCCATGGTGCAAATAAATTTCTCGTACAATCGTGGAAGACACAAACGCCCATTTTTCTGTTGGTGGGAAAAACAAACTATCCACACCATCGGTTAATAAACGGTTTAACGCTGCCAATTGTAATTCGTATTCGAAGTCCGTCGTTGTGCGTACGCCACGAATAATTGCGGTAATCTTTTTCGCTTTGATTTCATTTGCGAGTAAGTCAGAGAATCCAAATACTTCCACATTGGGTAAATGAGCGACCGATTGACGCACAAGCTCAACGCGTTCTTCTAATGAGAACAATGGCTTTTTGCTCGGACTATTCGCCACCGCGACAAAAACTTTCAGAAAAATGACCGCACTTCGCGCAATGATATCTAAATGCCCGTTGGTGATCGGGTCAAACGTGCCAGGGTAAATTACGCTTGTCATTTATTGTTCTCCGAAATATGGGTTAAATAAGGATGAAGCAAATCTAAAAGACGCTGTAATGCGCCACGATTTTCGATTAATACCTCGTAGCCTGCATTGCCTAAACGTTGACGCGCCCCTTTCGAATTCAATAACTTATCAATAATCTCTGACAATGCTTTTTCGGTGGAGTTGATTTGCAATACACCTTGCACTTCTAAAAGCGAAGTAAAGACTTCAGGGAAATTGAAGGTATGCTTTCCACTCACAACGGGTAATTTAAACGCCAAAGGCTCTAGAGGGTTATGTCCCCCATGTTTGACCAAACTTCCGCCTACAAACGCAATATCTGAAATACCATACATCAACATCAACTCGCCCATGGTATCACCAAGAATCACTTGGGTATTTTCTGAAGGAATCTCCCTCGTTGAACGACGAATAAAGTTAAAGTTGGCTTTTTCAATTAAATCCGCCACAGGATTAAAACGTTCTGGATGACGAGGCACTAGCAATAACAGCAAGTTTGGATGTTTTTTCAGTAACAAATGATGCGCTTGTAAAATGAGTTCTTCTTCCCCTTCATGGGTACTCGCCGCAATCCAAATCTGACGATCTTTCGCCCAGCTTTCATGAAGTGTTGCAATATCTTTGAGTAATTCATCACTGACCACAAGATCATATTTAATATTGCCGGTTAATTGCAGACGATCTTTCTCATAACCTAACTCTAAATAACGTTTTCCACTGATACTATCTTGTGGCGCAATCAAGCTGATTTGAGAAAGCATATACTGCAAATGTTGTTTGACTTTGCCATAGCGTCTCGCTGAACGTGCAGAAAGACGTGCATTGGCGACAATGAAAGGAATATTTCGACGAGCCAAACAATCAATCAAATTTGGCCAAAGTTCCGTTTCAATGACAATGAATACTTTAGGTTGAATAAAATCAATAAAACGATTGATGACACAAGGTAAATCGTAGGGCAAATAACAATGCGTCACAGTTTCCCCGAACGCAGCTTTTACGCGTTCAGAGCCTGTTGGCGTGACCGTTGTAAATGTGATTGGTAAATGCGGATAGTCTTTCTGAATACGTTTTACTAGCGGCGTAGCGGCGATCACTTCCCCTACCGATGCAGCATGAATGACGATCCCATCTTTTGCAGGCTTAACAAGATTCGCATAAATACCATATCGCTCACCTAAACGCTTGCGATAATTAGGGGCCTTAAGACTTCGTAGCAACATGAAGAACAACACAAAAGGCTGAATCAGATACATCAGGCCGGTATAAAAAAAACGCCACATAAAATAAATTCGGTTATACTTACAAAAACTTCGGCTAGTATAACAAAAAAAGGATCAAAATATGCCAACAATTAGCGTTGCCATGATTGTCAAAAATGAAGCGGCAGATCTTGCCCAATGTCTCGATACGGTAAAAGATTGGGTAGATGAAATCATTATTGTCGATTCAGGCAGTACTGATAACACCCAAGAAATCGCGGAACAATATGGTGCAAAATTTTATTCGCACTCTGATTGGCCAGGTTTTGGCAAACAACGTCAAAGAGCCCAAGAATATGTCACCAGTGATTATGTTTTGTGGCTAGATGCCGATGAACGCGTCACACCGAAACTGCGTGAATCCATTCAACAAGCGGTTCAACAAGATACGCCAAATACGGTTTATGATATTCCTCGGGTGAGTGAAGTATTTGGACGTGAAATTCGTCATTCAGGTTGGTATCCAGATTATGTGGTGCGTTTATATCGCACAAATTATGCGGGATATAATGATTCTCTGGTACATGAAAAAGTAGTTTATCCTGAAAACACGAAAGTACAGAAATTAACAGGAGATCTGGAGCATTTCACTTATAAAAGCATTCATCACTATTTGGTGAAATCTGCGGGTTATGCCAAAGCTTGGGCAGACCAACGCCAAGCCAAAGGGAAAAAAGCCACGTTATGGCTAGGTGTCAGCCATGCCATCGGGTGCTTTGTCAAAATGTACATTTTAAAAGCCGGTTTCTTAGATGGAAAACAAGGTTTTCTGCTTGCGGTACTTTCGGCCCACTCCACCTTTGTGAAGTATGCTGATTTATGGGAACGCGATCAACATTAATCAAAAACAAAAAGTGCGGTTAAAATTGATCTGTACCCCAAAAGTTGGACTAAA
>NZ_LZOZ01000009.1 GCF_001679485.1 Haemophilus sp. CCUG 60358 | reverse complement strand
TGATACAAAGACGAAACTCAGAAAAGAAAGTTTTGAAGTGAATCAGCTTGTTTGGTTGTGAGCGCTAGAGATAGCGGAGCAGAAATAGAGAAAAGTTATTAAAGGAATAATCCTGGCGGCGATAGAGCGGTGGTCCCACCTGACCCCATACCGAACTCAGAAGTGAAACGCCGATGCGCCGATGGTAGTGTGGGGCTTCCCCATGTGAGAGTAGGACACCGCCAGGTAGTGAATATAGAACCCCGAGCTGAATGGCTTGGGGTTTTTGTTTATGGATTTTTATTAAAAACTCTATAGAATGATCTCAATTTTTATTTCTCAATATAAACAATGAAAAATTTTAGATATTTTGCACAACGCTATGTTGACTGGGTTATTCGATTAGGTCGAGTTCGCTTCTCTTTACTTGGCATTGCTATTCTTGCGATTTTGGCTCTTTGTATACAAATCTTATTAAGTACATTGTTTAGTGATGGTATTCACTGGAGTGATATTGTTCGCTCGATCACTTTTGGTTTGTTTACTGCTCCTTTTGTTATTTATTTCTTTACGCTACTTGTTGAGCGATTAGAGCGTTCCCGTTTAGAGCTCTCTAAAACGCTCGCTCGATTAGAAAAAAATAATCGTGATAAAAGTACCTTACTGGCTACCATTAGCCATGAGTTACGTACCCCATTAAATGGAATCATTGGCTTAAGTCGAATTTTATTAGATGATAAATTAACCGAACAACAACAGAATTATCTGAATACGATTAATCTAAGTGCAGTCAGTTTAGGTCATATTTTTAGTGATATTATTGACTTAGATAAGATCGACTCTAAACGTATTGAATTAAATATCCAGCCTTGTGATTTCCATTCACTACTTAATGATTTCTATAATTTTGGTACCTTAATGGCAGAACAAAAGGGGCTAAAGTTTTCTTTAAATCAGTATGAGAATTTACCTAATTGGCTTTATCTCGATCGTGCTCGGATCAGCCAAATTCTTTGGAATCTAATTGGTAATGCGGTGAAATTTACTGATAAAGGTGAAGTTATCCTAACAGTACAGAAAATCCAAGATAATCAATATCAATTTAGTGTTGCAGATACGGGGGCAGGTATTGCTTCTTGCGAACTGGATAAGATTTTTACTATGTATTATCAAGTTAAAGATAATATTCACCGTTCCGCAGGAAGTGGCATCGGTCTTGCGATTTCTAAGAATCTTGCGCAGTTAATGCAAGGGGATTTAACCGTTGAAAGTGAGTTGGATAAAGGTTCTACTTTTTATTTAACGATTATTGCGGATAAAGCTCAAGCTAATGATATGAATGCTGAAACAGCCATGCAGCATCTTTCTATTTTATTAGTTGAAGACGTTGAATTGAATGTGGTTGTGGCCAAAAGTATTCTTGAAAAACAAGGTCATTATGTTGATGTTGCCATGAATGGTGAACAGGCGATCCGACTATTTGAGAAAAATACTTACGATATTGTTTTTCTTGATATTAAATTGCCTGATATGTCAGGTTTTGATATCGCACAATATCTGCGAAAAAACTACGAAGAAGGGATTTACGATTTTCTTCCACCTTTAATTGCCTTTACAGCAAACGTGATGCACAGTGAAGAAGAATATCAAGAGCAGGGAATGGATGGGGTATTACGCAAGCCACTTTCTTTGGTTGAATTACGTCAGTGCTTTAAAACTTTTTTAGGCGATGATATTGAATGTATCTCTAATGAAGAAGAACCTCCTCAGGTTCAAGAAGGCATCAATATTTCACTTATTGAGTTAATCGGAAAATCTCAAGCTAAAGCTAATGTTGATTTATTTAAACAATGGATGCCGATTTATTTAGATGAATTAGAAACAGCGTATGACGATTATCTTGCAAACTCAAATATGCAACAAACAGTGTCAGATGTCGCACATAAAATTAAAGGTGCAGCCGCGTCGGTAGGACTAGTTAATGTGCAAAATATCGCAAAACAGGCTCAAGATACCTCATTACCAAATTGGACATCTGATATTGCTTCATGGATAAAGCAACTCAGTAATGAATGGTCTCAAAATGTAGCTGAATTAGAAGCATATTTAGAAAAATAATTCATGACACGTCATTTTCAAATTTTGATCAGTGAGAATATGCCGTCTAATTTGCCGGCAAATACCTTGATCATTAATGAGTTTTCTAAAATTCAAAATCTTCTTGGGCAAGAGTTTGAGACGATCTTGTTTGATGCACGAAAAGGTATCCATTTAGAGGCGCTCGCCATTGCGGCCGGTACATTAAAAATGAATGGTGCCTTAATTGTTTTGCTATCAAATTGGGAGAAACTTCATTCCCAAATAGACGAAGATAGTCTTCGTTGGTCAGGTTCGCTTGAGGCAATTACGACGCCAAGATTTATTGCATATTTTAAGCATTGTATTCATAAATATGATTTTCCCGTCCTTTATCATCAAAATGATTTAAAGTTTGACCGCACTTTTCAGCAGTTATTTGTAAACCACAATGCGACCTTAGATCAGCAGAAAACCATTGAGCAAATCTTACAAAAAGAATCTGAACTTTACTTTCTTACTGCCAAACGAGGAAGAGGGAAATCAGCTCTAGCAGGCTTATTAGCGAATCAACTGGATACTAAAATTTACCTCACAGCTCCAAATAAAAGTGCGGTCAATATTTTGGCTGAATTTTCACAAAAAGAAATTATCTTTATTGCACCAGATGCGCTTTTCCTTGCTTTGCAAAATGATCCTTCTTTTTCTGAAAATGCTTGGCTTTTTGTTGATGAGGCGGCAATGTTGCCGATTGCTCAACTCACTGCTTTTTCCCAGCATTTTAAGCATATTCTATTTACGACTACCATCCATAGTTATGAGGGAACGGGGCGAGGCTTTGAGCTTAAATTTAAGCAAAAAATTAACCGCACTTTTTCTGATTTTGAGCTTATTGAACCGCTGCGTTGGTCGAAAGATGATGCTTTAGAGGCGTTTATCGATGAGCTTTTATTATTGAATGTAGAGGATGACTTTAAACAAACGCCATACGATAAAAGCAAAATATGCCAAATTACTGAACGCTCACAAGAGGAAATACTTTCTTCATTGTCTCAATTCTATGGCTTGATGACATTAGCCCATTATCGTACATCACCATTAGATCTACGGCGATTGTTTGATGCTAATTCACAGCGTTTTTTTACCGCTGAAAATGAACAAGATTTATTAGGTGCAGTTTGGGCATTAAAAGAAGGCGGGATTGAAGATTCAGCCCTCATTGAAGCGATTCAACAAGGTAGTAGACGCCCGAAAGGCAATCTCGTCCCGCAAGCACTTTGTTTTCATGCTCAGCTACAAAAGGCTTGTGAATTGCATTCTTTACGTATTTCGAGAATTGCGGTCCAGCCTATGTGGCAGCAGCATGGTATTGGTACACAACTTATTGAATACATCACACAAAATACCGATCTGGATTATTTATCAGTGAGTTTTGGTTATACCAAAGAACTGGCTCAATTTTGGCAGAAATGTGGTTTTTCTCTTGTTCATTTAGGCGAGCATTTAGAGGCGAGTAGTGGTTGTTATTCAGCTATTGCTCTAAAAGGGCTTTCTGCACAAGGGATTGAATTAGAAAGAGAAGCAAAGCAATCTTTTCAACGGAATATGCCTTTGTCTTTCCATCCACTTGCTCAGGAATTTAATACCACATCAGTAGATTGGGAATTGCTTGATGAAGATTGGTTAAGTCTAAAAAACTTCGCTTATTTTCACCGCACTTTAGCTTCCACTTTGCCGGCAATTCGTCGATTTTTAATGAATTTAGATGAAAAAGATTGTCCTTTAATGCGAGATTATTTCATCACAAAACAGATACCCTATAACAAGAAAAATGGGTTAAAATTATTCCGTTCGGAAATTGCACAAAAATTAAAAAAGGAGGCAAGATGAGCGAACAAGAAAAAAAAGGTTGGTTTCGCAAAGCCGTAGATGAATATAATAAGTTTTGTAAAGAGCTTGGTTTAGATAAAGGCTCTTGTAGAGGCTGTATGCCACATATCGAATTCGATGATGATGGGCATGTAAAAAAAGAGAAGCCACTTGAACCACTCAAAAAATAGGAGAAACAGGGTTAATTAACCCTGTTTTTTTATACAGATAATTATTGAAAAGTAGAGTGAATTTGCTAAACTAACTCGCTGTTCAAATAAAAAAATGAGATAAAATTGACCGCACTTATGAAAACAACCTATTTTAATTTTGATATTCCAACTCAGCCAAATGATCATAAAATTCTTGGCAACGTATTAACGGGTGCTGATGCACTTGCGGTTAGTGAAATTGCAGAGCAATATGATGGATTGACGGTGGTTGTGACGCCGGATACCAAAGGTGCGGTTCGTTTATCACAAGTTTTACCGGATTTAACTTCTCAGCCCGTTCAGTTTTTTCCTGATTGGGAAACGTTACCTTATGATTCTTTTTCGCCTCATCAAGAAATTATTTCTTCTCGTTTAAGTGCGCTATTTCATTTGCAAAATACTAAAAAAGGCATCTTTGTTTTGCCAATTAGCACATTAATGCAGCGAGTGTGCCCGCCGAAATATCTACAGCATAATGTCCTTTTAATTAAAAAAGGCGATCGTCTTGTCATTGAAAAATTACGATTACAATTAGAGTCAGCGGGATACCGTTCCGTAGAACAAGTGTTAGAACATGGTGAATATGCCGTGCGCGGATCTCTTTTAGATCTTTTCCCGATGGGAAGTACGGTCCCGTTTCGCTTAGATTTTTTTGATGATGAAATTGATTCGATTCGTACTTTTGATGTCGATACGCAGCGAACGTTAGATGAAATTCAATCTATTAATTTATTACCTGCACACGAATTTCCAACAGATGAGAAAGGTATTGAGTTTTTCCGCACACAATTTAGAGAAACCTTTGGTGAAATTCGTCGTGAGCCAGAACATATTTATCAGCAAATCAGTAAAGGCACATTAATTTCAGGGATTGAATATTGGCAGCCGCTATTCTTTGATGAAATGGCAACATTGTTCGATTACTTGCCCGAGAAAACGTTATTTGTGGATATGGAAACAAATCAAGCGCAAGGTGAACGTTTTTATCTTGATGCTAAACAGCGTTATGAGCATCGAAAAGTTGACCCGATGCGCCCTCTTTTACCGCCAGAACGTTTGTGGCTAAGCATTGATGCGGTAAATCATGCATTAAAAAATTATCCTAAAATTAATTTTAAAGTAGAAAAAGTGCGGTCATCTGTTCGTCAGAAAAATTTAGCGGTGTCCGCATTACCAGCCGTGACCATTCAATCACAGCAAAAAGAACCGTTATCGCAACTTCGTCAGTTTATTGAGCATTTTAAAGGAAATGTTCTATTTTCAGTTGAAACTGAAGGACGACGTGAAACCTTACTGGATTTACTTTCACCATTAAAAATTAAGCCTAAACAGATTAAAACCTTATCTGAAGCCAATCAAGACAAGTTTAATCTGTGGGTAAGTCGTCTTGAGCAAGGTTTTATTCTTGATGAGGCTAAACTCGCCGTCATTACAGAGCATGAAATTTTAGGCGAGCGAGTACAACAACGTCAGCGTGATAAACGTAAGGCGGTGAATCCGGATACCTTAGTGCGCAATCTGGCTGAATTAAAAATTGGGCAGCCTGTGGTACATTTAGATCATGGTGTTGGGCGTTATGGTGGCTTAGTGACACTCGATACTGGGGGCTTAAAAGCAGAGTATTTACTGATCAATTATGCGAATGAGTCCAAACTTTATGTGCCGGTTGGTTCTCTTCATTTAATTAGTCGCTATGTGGGGGGCTCAGATGAAACCGCACCATTACATAAATTAGGTAATGAATCATGGGCGAAAACGCGTCAAAAGGCCGCAGAAAAAATTCGTGATGTGGCTGCTGAATTACTTGATGTGTATGCCCAGCGAGAAGTGAAAAAAGGCTTTGAATTTAAATATGATCGTGAGGAATTCCAGCAATTTGCTGCAACCTTCCCTTTTGAAGAAACGCACGATCAAGCTATGGCGATTAATGCCGTCATTTCAGATATGTGTCAGCCCAAAGCAATGGACCGTTTAGTTTGTGGTGATGTGGGCTTTGGGAAGACGGAAGTAGCGATGCGAGCCGCATTTTTGGCAGTAATGAATCATAAACAAGTGGCTGTATTGGTTCCAACAACCTTGTTAGCTCAACAGCATTATGAGAATTTTAAAGATCGTTTTGCTAATCTGCCGGTTAATGTGGAAGTGCTTTCTCGTTTTAAAACAGCCAAAGAGCAAAAACAAATCTTAGAAAATTTAGCCGAAGGAAAAGTCGATATTCTAATTGGAACCCATAAATTAATTCAATCCGATGTGAAGTTTTCTGATCTTGGCTTACTTATCATCGATGAAGAACATCGCTTTGGTGTGGGACAAAAAGAGAAAATTAAACAACTTCGAGCGAATATTGATATTTTAACGCTTACCGCAACACCAATTCCTCGTACTTTGAATATGGCGATGAATGGTATTCGCGATCTTTCTATTATTGCGACACCACCGGCTCGTCGAGTGAGTATCAAAACGTTTGTTCGTCAGAAGGATGATTTAATTATTCGTGAGGCCATCCTGCGTGAAATTTTACGTGGTGGGCAAGTTTATTATTTACATAATGATGTGGCGAGTATTGAAAATACGGCTGAAAAACTGACCGCACTTGTACCAGAAGCTCGAGTCGTGATTGGTCATGGTCAAATGCGGGAACGTGAACTTGAACGCGTGATGAGTGATTTTTATCATCAACGTTATAACGTATTAGTTTGTTCCACCATCATTGAAACAGGAATTGACGTACCAACGGCAAATACGATTATTATTGAACGTGCAGATAATTTTGGTTTAGCTCAGCTTCACCAGTTGCGTGGTCGAGTAGGGCGTTCCCATCATCAAGCTTATGCGTATTTGCTTACACCTCCGCCGAAATTAATGACGAAAGATGCGAAACGTCGTTTAGAGGCATTAGAAAGTTTAGATAACTTAGGTGCAGGTTTCATCCTTGCGACGCACGATTTAGAAATTCGCGGTGCAGGTGAATTATTAGGGAATGAACAAAGTGGGCAAATTGAGAGCATCGGTTTTTCACTTTATATGGAATTGCTTGATGCAGCAGTTAAAGCCTTAAAAGAGGGCAGAGAACCTTCATTAGAAGAGATTACACATCAACAAGCTGAAATTGAGTTACGTGTTCCAGCTTTATTGCCAGATGACTATCTTGGTGATGTGAATATGCGTTTATCGTTCTATAAACGCATTGCTGCAGCAGAAAGTAAGCAAGAGTTAGATGAATTAAAAGTTGAATTAATCGATCGCTTTGGCCTATTACCTGAAGCAACTAAAAATCTTTTACAAATTGCAGAGATGCGTTTAATGGTGAAACCATTAAAAGTACTGAAAATCGATGCTGGGGCTCAAGGGGGCTTTATTGAATTCTCACCTTCAGCAAAAGTTGATCCAGAAAAATTCATCAAATTAATTCAACAAAATCCAATTGTTTATCGCTTTGATGGTCCACTAAAATTTAAGTTTGTAAAAGCACTTCCAGAAAACAAAGCGCGGCTAGAATTTGTAATGGATTTAGTGAAGACGCTACTGAGTAGAGAGTAAATAAAAAGGCTGACAAAATGTCAGCCTTTTTTTCTACGTTTGATTAGTGAAGCGCTTCAACAACGCTTAAGAACATTTTTAAGATACCGGCGTTTAATAAGTCGATAAAGAATGCCCCTACCATTGGTACGATTAAGAACGCTTTGTGAGATGGTCCGAAACGACTGGTAATCGCTTGCATGTTAGCTACGGCTGTTGGTGTTGCACCGAGACCGAAACCACAGTGACCCGCACTTAATACAATAGCATCATAATCTTTACCCATCATACGGTATGTGACGTAGATAGCGAAGAAAGCCATGAAGACAACTTGAACTGCTAAGATAACTAATACATCTGTTGCAAGACCTGCTAATTCCCAAAGTTTGAGAGACATCAAAGCAATCGCTAAGAAGATAGATAAACCTACGCTACCTAATACGTCAATCGCTGAATCAGCCACTTGGAATTTGAATAAGTGGGTTAAGCTGTTACGAATGATTACACCTGTAAATAAACACCATACGAATGTTGGTAATTGAATGTGTGTACCTTTTGTTAAGCCATCTAAGTATTGACCGATGAGTAAACATAAAGAAAGCATTGCGATGGTTTCAATGATTGAGCGCGCATTAATTTTACGTTTGTAAGTTGGGTGCTCAAATGCTTCTTGTACGTCATCTACTTCATCATTCTCCGGGTTTTCACCTTGTTTTTGATGATTTAATAAATAACGAGATACTGGACCACCTAAGATACCACCAAAGACTAAACCGAATGTGGCACATGCCATGGCGATTTCTGTTGCAGCCGGTAGATTAAATTCTTTAGTGAAAGTTTCTGCCCATGCCGCACCTGTACCATGACCACCGGTTAGGGTAACTGAACCGGCCAGTAGACCATAAGCAGGATCAATACCTAATAATTGAGTACCTAAAATACCGATGACATTTTGGCAAACAATGAGTATTCCCGCTGCCAATAGGAAGATAACTAATGGTTTTCCGCCTTTAATTAAGCGAGCAAAGTTTGCACTTAAACCGATAGAGGAGAAGAATACCAACATCATCGATGTTTGTAAGCTTTTCTCAAAAGTGAATGAAGTGCCATTTACTTTATATAAAACCGTTAATGCAATAGCCACAATAAAGCCGCCAACGACAGGCTCTGGGATATTGAATGTTTGTAAAACCCGAATGCGTTTTACTAGAAAAAAACCGAGTAATAATACAAAACTTGCTAAAGCAAGTGTTTGATAGGTATCAAAAACAATATTCACGAAATATCCTCCTATTTAGTTTGGTTTCGAGAATTCTTATGAGTTGTGTTCAGGTTCAACCACCACAATGTCAACATTACTATGTAATCCTCGTGGTAACTGGGAGCCTTTTCTGCCGCGTTCCGCACGGAATTTTTGCAGATCTTCCGGTTTTAATGTGATTTTTCGTTTACCGGAATGGAACTCAAGGCTGGCTTGCTCTGAAATTAAGAACAATTTCACCAATAATTCTGACCGCGCTTTTGCATTCGCTGCTGGAATACTGATGATTTTGTTGCCTTTCCCTTTTGATAATGCCGGTAAATCCCGTACCGGAAAAATCAGCATTCGACCCGCTGAAGTGAGGGACACAAGAAGTGAGGCCGACTCGGAAAGTGTCTCAGGTTTCAAGACTTTCGCATTTTCTGGCAAAGAAATCAAGGCTTTTCCCGCTTTATTACGTGCAATTAAATCTTCAAATTTGCAAATAAAACCGTATCCTGCATCTGATGCCATCAATAATTCTTGTTTTTCAGGTTCCATAATAACCTTTTCAATCGTCGCACCTGCCGGTAATGTAAGTTTACCGGTGAGTGGTTCACCTTGGGAACGCGCAGAAGGCAAGCTTAATGGATCTAAAGCATAGCTACGACCAGTACTATCAATAAAGATTACGGGTTGATTGCTTTTACCACAAGCGTGAGCGAGATATTTATCGCCTGCTTTATAACTTAAGCCTGCCGGATCAATGTCATGACCTTTCGCACAACGAATCCAGCCCATTTCAGATAAGATAACAGTAACGGGTTCAGCCGGACTCATTTCACTTTCAGAAATGGCTTTTGCTTCTTCACGTTCAACTAATTGAGACATTCTAGGGCTGGCGTATTTTTTTGCATCTTCTTGAATTTCTTTTTTGATCAAAGTATTTAAGCGACGTTCAGATCCTAAAATTAACTCTAAATTTGACCGCTCTTCTTCGAGTTTATCTTTTTCAGCTTGTAATTGATGTTCTTCTAATTTGGCTAAATGGCGTAAACGTAAGTTTAAAATGGCTTCTGCCTGTTCATCACTTAAGTTAAAGCGAGCCATTAAAACTTGTTTTGGTTCATCTTCAGTACGAATAATCTCAATCACTTCGTCAATATTGAGGAAGGCAATCATCAAACCATCTAAAATATGTAAACGAGCGAGCACTTTATCTAAACGATGTTGTAAACGACGTGTCACGGTAGTGCGACGGAATGTCAGCCATTCAGTGAGGACTTGAAGTAAGCCTTTCACGGCTGGTTTATGATCAAGCCCGATCATATTCATATTTACACGATAGCTTTTTTCGAGATCGGTCGTCGCAAATAAATGCGCCATTAAGGCATCCGTGTCAACGCGATTTGAACGTGGCACAAGTACGATACGCACAGGATTTTCATAATCTGCTTCATCACGAATATCTTCCACCATTGGCAATTTTTTTGCTGTCATTTGCTCAGCAATTTGTGCAATAATTTTTGATGGTGAAGATTGATGAGGAAGTGCGCTAATGATGATTTCACCATCTTCTTTATGCCATGTCGCACGCATTTTGATAGAGCCACGGCCAGTTTCATACATTTTGCGAATATCATCTTTAGGGGAAATAATTTCCGCTTCAGTTGGGAAATCCGGGCCTTGAATGATATTGAGCACATCATCTAATCCTGCTTTTGGATTATCTAATAGCATCACAGCTGCATCTGCTACTTCATTAATATTGTGTGGCGGAATATCGGTTGCCATTCCGACGGCAATCCCAGTGGTACCGTTCAAAAGAATATGAGGCAAACGTGCAGGCAAATATTGTGGTTCTTCTAAGGTGCCATCAAAGTTTGGTTGAAAGTCAACAGTGCCTTGACCCAATTCAGTTAATAGAATTTCAGAAATTTTGGACAGGCGAGATTCTGTATAACGCATTGCCGCGAATGATTTAGGATCATCTGGTGCCCCCCAGTTTCCTTGACCATCTACTAAAGGATAACGGTAAGAAAAGGGCTGAGCCATTAATACCATGGCTTCATAACAGGCAGAGTCACCATGTGGATGGAATTTACCTAACACATCACCGACGGTACGTGCAGATTTTTTAAATTTTGCCGCGGCATTTAAGCCAAGTTCAGACATCGCATAGACAATACGACGTTGAACAGGCTTTAAGCCATCTCCAATAAAAGGCAATGCACGATCCATAATGACGTACATTGAATAATTAAGGTAAGCCTTTTCTGTAAAGGTGCGAAGTGGCATCTGCTCGATGCCTTCGTAGTTAATATTGCTCATATTTTTCTAATCTATTTTCTTGTTGCACCAGAATTTGCATCTGAATGTTCGTGAGGAGAATGTCCCATATCTATTCCTTTATGGCTGTCTATTTCATAAGGAACGGGTTGCGGTTTTTGTGGATTGGCTTCTTTAAAGGCTTCGTCTTTTAATTTGCCGGAATAAATATTTGGATTTTTTTCGCCTTCAACTACAATATGTCCCATTGTGCCTTTGTTTACAGCGCGGAAAATGGAATGATCCATAAAGACATAAGTACCCGGCACATCAATTCGAGTTTCTACCATGGTGGCACTGCCAGATGGAATCAAGGTCGTTTGAACATTGTGATTAACAAGTGTGCCGCCTTCTACATACACATTGTCAAATACCGCACCGATTAAGTGGAAAGAAGAGCATAAATTCGGCCCCGCATTTCCTACAAATAGGCGAATTGTTTCTCCAGTTTTTGCTTTTAAGGCATTTTCATCCATGGTTGCGCCGACTTTGCCGTTGAAGAGGACATATTCTGGGCGCTCATCAATAGCTTTTTTCATACTAAACGGTTGCAAGCCAGGATCGCCAAATTCACCTTTTGTATAGAATTCACTTTGCATAAGGTAAAATTCACGATCCACTTTTGGTAAGCCTTCTTTTGGCTCAACTAAAACTAAACCATACATCCCTTTAGCAAGGTGAATATCAACAGGCTGACTGCCACAATGATATAAATAAATGCCAGAACGTAATGCTCTAAATTGGAAGGTGGATGTACGTGTTGGTGGCGTTTCACTCGCAATAGCACCACCCATTGGCACAGCGGCAGCGTGAAAATCGATACTGTGCGGCATCATTGAACTCGCTGAGTTGGAAAGTTGGACTTCCACCATATCGCCTTCGCGTACACGAATGAATGGCGCAGGCACGCTACCGTTTAATGTCCAGAATTTAAATTGTACACCATCCATCAAATCCATAATTTGCTCAAGTGCGGTCAGTTTTACCACGACTTTTGCAGGGTGATTACGTTCAATCGGTTTTGGTACATTGGGGGCAAGCGTCAGCTCAGCTTCAATTTCAGGTAAATTTTCAACCGCAGTGGTTGCCATATTAGAGGACTTTTCCTCTGCTTGAGCTGAAGGAATAAGGCTTAAACCTGCACCTAATGTAATCGTTGCTAGGCCTAGTGCACTATTCTTAAAAAAATCTCGACGTTGTTCGTTCATGATTAACCTCAAATAATTAAACAGCTAAATCCACTTGATCTCCATTGGTTTGCAACCAATTTTTGCGATCTTCCGCTCGTTTTTTGGCGAGTAACATATCCATTAATTCTAATGTTTCAGCCCCTTGATCTTCGCCTAGCTCATAGGTTAATTGAACTAAACGGCGTGTATTCGGATCCATGGTAGTTTCACGTAATTGTGACGGATCCATTTCACCTAAACCTTTAAATCGTTGTACGTTTAAGGTGCCTTTTTTACTTTTTAAGCGTTCTAAAATCGCTTCTTTTTCGCTTTCATCGAGGGCATAAAACACTTCTTTGCCTAAGTCGATACGATAGAGTGGTGGCATTGCCACATAAACGTGTCCATCTTGAACCAATTTAGGGAAGTGACGTAAAAAGAGTGCACAAAGCAGGGTGGCGATGTGCAAACCATCAGAGTCCGCATCGGCTAAAATACAGACTTTACCGTAACGAAGTTGAGATAAATCTTCATTATCAGGATCGATACCAAGCGCCACTGCAATATCATGAATTTCCGTTGAGCCAAGTACTTGATCACTAGCCACTTCCCAAGTATTTAAGATTTTTCCACGTAACGGCAGGATTGCTTGATATTCACGGTCACGAGCCTGTTTGGCTGAGCCGCCCGCAGAGTCACCTTCTACTAAGAATAATTCGGTTTTTTCTAAATTTTGTGATGCACAATCGGCTAATTTACCCGGTAGAGCAGGGCCGCTGACTAATTTTTTACGTACGACTTTTTTTGCAGCGTTTAAACGACGTTGTGCAGAGCTAATGGCCATTTCAGCTAAGCGATCGGCATCTTGTACGTTCTGGTTTAACCACAAACTGAAGGCGTCTTTTAAAACACCCGCAACAAAGACCGCACTTTGACGAGAAGATAAGCGTTCTTTCGTTTGCCCGGCAAATTGGGCATCCTGCATTTTCAGTGAAAGAATATAAGCACAGCGATCCCAAATATCGTCTGCGGTTAATTTCACGCCACGTGGTAATTTATTGCGGAATTCGCAATATTCGGTCATGGCATTGAGCAAGCCTTGGCGAAGACCATTTACGTGTGTTCCGCCTTGGACTGTTGGAATCAAGTTTACATAGCTTTCAGCAATAAGCTCGCCACCTTCAGGTAACCATAACAATGCCCAGCTTACCGCTTCTGTGGAGCCTTTAAATTCACCAACAAATGGTTTTTCAGGCAAGGTTTCAAAACCATTTACCGCTTCAGTTAAGTAATCGGATAAACCATCTTGATAGCACCACACATCTTCAGTGTTATTCACTTTATCGACAAATTTAATTTCTAAGCCAGAACAAAGCACGGCTTTCGCACGTAATAAGTGGCGTAAACGACTAACAGAAAAATTCTTGCTATCAAAATATTTTGGATTCGGTCTAAAATGAACGGTGGTGCCGGTTGTACGTCTGCCACAAGCCCCGATGACTTCTAATTCTTCTACTTTTGCGCCATTTTCAAAGGCAATTTTATACACTTCACCGTTACGTTTAACTTGAATATCAACGCGTTCAGAAAGGGCATTGACGACAGAAATCCCCACCCCGTGTAAACCACCGGCAAATTCATAGTTTTTATTCGAGAACTTACCGCCAGCATGAAGTTTGGTTAAGATCACTTCGACACCAGAAACGCCTTCAGTTGGGTGAATATCCACAGGCATTCCGCGGCCATTATCAATGACTTCAAGCGATTGATCGGCGTGTAAAATCACTTCAACTTTGGTGGCAAAACCCGCAAGGGCTTCGTCCACACTGTTATCGATAACTTCTTGAGCAAGGTGATTTGGACGGGTAGTGTCCGTGTACATGCCGGGGCGAATTTGCACCGGTTCGAGATCTTTTAAAACCGTAATTTCTTGAGCGGAATAATTTGTAGTCATTTTTAAAATTAGTTACTTATTTATAAAAAAATTAGCGTGATTTTATCAAAAAATGACGCGTTTATAAAATCAAAGATGAGAAAAGATAAGGATACTATATCAAGTAAAAGTGCGGTCAAAATTTGACGTGAATTTTGACCGCACTTGGGGTTCATTTGAATCTATTTAATCTGTTATGGAGTGAGTTATCGAGATACTAAGCTTTTGTTGCTAAATATTCCTGCAAGCCTTTATCTCTCAATTTACAGCTTGGGCATTCCCCACAGCCACCTTCAACACCTTCATAGCAAGTGTGGGTATGCTGACGAACATAATCTAACGCACCTAATTCATCAGCTAATGCCCAAGTTTGTGCTTTGGTGAGATACATTAGCGGTGTTTTTAAATTGAACGGATAATCCATGGCTAAATTAAGGGTGACATTCATGGATTTAATAAACACATCTCGGCAATCGGGATAGCCACTGAAATCTGTTTCACATACGCCTGTGATAATGTCATTAATACCTTGTCCTTTTGCGTAAATTGCCGCATACAATAAGAAGAGCGCATTTCGGCCATCCACAAAGGTATTCGGTAATTCCCCGTCTTTTTGCTCAATGTCAGCATTTGCATCCATTAAGGCATTGTGAGTGATAGATTTGATGACAGATGTATCAATCAACGTTTGTTTTACGCCGAGATCTTTGGCGATCCAACGGGCTTTTTCTAATTCAATGGCATGACGTTGGCCGTATTGAAAGGTGACGGTTTCAACATTTTCTACGCCATATTCGGCAATAGCTTGAATTAAACAGGTTGTGGAATCTTGTCCACCAGAGAAGATCACAAGGGCTTTACGGTTGAGATTAGGATTTGAAATATTCATAGGATACCTAGTTTTTTTATGTAGGAGGTTTGCGAACTACAAGTTAAAAATGAGGCGGTATTGTAGAAGTCAAAGATAAATTTTGCAAGAAAAGGACTAATTTAAGCAGGTAAGGCCAACAAAAGTTATGATACAATTTGGACAAGTTAGTTTTAAAAAGGTAAACACAATGAAAAAATTAATTCTTATTGTTATCGGTGCATTAGTGATTTCAGCTTGCGCAAATAAAGACGTTTATTTTAATGGTTCAGAAGGATCTCATTCAGGCATGAAATTTGATAAAGACACTCGTCATTGGGGCGTTAATCAATAATTGTTTTGACAAAAGAAAAGCCATACAGTTGTATGGCTTTTTTATTAAATAACTTCTTCTTGGCAATGTGGGCAAGTCATTAAATGTTCTTCATTATTGTGCACAATATAATGGCCCATTTTTTTCGCTTTGGTATCAAGATATTTCGTATTGTAACGGTTTTCACCTACATTCAATGGCACACGTTCTACGATATTAATGCCTGCTTTTTTCATCGTTTCTACTTTTTGCGGGTTGTTTGTCATCAAGCGAACTTGCTTCACACCTAATAATTCAAACATATCGGCACACACATTAAAGTTACGTTCATCAGCTTTAAAACCTAATGCAAGATTGGCTTCAATAGTATCCATGCCTTGATCTTGTAATGAATAAGCACGAATTTTATTAATTAGACCAATACCTCGTCCTTCTTCACGATGATAGATCAACACACCACGACCCGCTTCGCTAATTTGACGTAGCGCAGCCGCCAGTTGGAAACCACAATCACATTTCAAACTGTGTAATGCATCACCCGTTAAGCATTCCGAATGAATACGGGCGAGTACAGGCTCATCTTGGTTTGAAATATCACCCATTACTAATGCGACATGTTCTTTTTTTGTATCGGGAAATTCAAATCCGACCATTTTAAATATACCATATTCGGTAGGCAAATTGGCTTGAGCAACCAATTGGATTTTTGACATAACTTATCCTTTTTCAACTTTATTCTGCTAAAATATGCACTTTATTTTTATTATCAAGAGGCAACAATGTTTAAAAGGCTGTCATTATATACGTTATTCCTTTGTCTTGTACCATTTTTTGTTTGGGGTTTTGCTTATCATTGGCATGGAAACAACCAATTAATGGAATGGGATTATTGGCTTTATCTTTTAACCGAAACAGGTAGTGTGCCTTACGCTTTAATTACCTGTGGTGTGTTTGCTTTACTTTTCCGTTTTCTTTTTGAAAATCGTAAACAGTGGATTATGGGCGTGATTGTAATGGGCCTGTCGGTATTATCCACACAAGTGATTAAAACAGGTTTAAAAACGGTTTTTGCCGAGCCACGTCCTTTCACCGTCTATTTAGCGGAAAAAACAGAAAGCACTACGGATGCTTTTTATCATCAAGATCGTTCAGAGCGTGCAAAATTAGTTGATAAATTTTATTCTACACAAGCCGATACACCAGCCTGGTTAAAAGCGCATTATGAAGATGAAACAGGTTATTCTTTCCCATCAGGACATTCTATTTTTGCAGCCACTTGGCTAATGTTAGCCGTTGGATTTAGCCAATTATCAGGTAATCGTTCTTTTAAAGCGGAATTACTGATTGGTGCCATGACCATTTGGGGAGTATTAATGTTGATTAGCCGAGTCCGCCTTGGAATGCATTATCCTATCGATTTATTTGTGGCGATAATTTCGGCGTGGATTGTTCATTTAATTATTTTTGATTTCTTACAGAAGAAAGGCTTGTTTAACAATAAATAGGATCAAAGACCGGTTTTAGTGATAAAGCTGGTCTTTTTTTTATGCTTGTACAAAATATGATTTTTGTCATGGATTTTCATTTTGATTTCAAGGAAAATACAGCCTATATATTCCAACAAATTTGACCGCTCTTTTAAGGAGACAATATGTATTACGGTATTGATATTGGTGGCACAAAGATTGAATTGGCTGCCTTTAATGAAAAATTAGAAAAACTTTATACTGAGCGCGTGCTAACACCACAGACAGATTATCAAGATTGGTTGCAAGCGATCAAAGTTTTAGTCGAACGTGCGGATGCTCATTTTGGTGAAAAAGGCACGGTAGGCCTTGGGTTGCCAGGATTTGTTAATTTAACAACAGGGCTTGCTGAGGTGACGAATATTCGTGTCGCAGATAATAAGCCCATTTTAACTGATCTTGAGAAAATACTCGGGCGTGAAGTGCGAGCTGAAAATGATGCAAATTGCTTTGCGCTTTCTGAAGCTTGGGACGAAGAGAATACCCAATATCCTTCCGTATTAGGGCTGATTTTAGGCACTGGTTTTGGTGGTGGCTTTGTGATTAATGGCAAAATTCACTCAGGACAAGTGGGGATGGCAGGGGAGTTAGGGCATCTTCAATTAAATTATCATGCCTTAAAATTATTGGGTTGGGATAAAGCCCCTATTTATCAATGTGGTTGTGGTAATCATGCCTGTTTAGATACGTATATTTCAGGTCGCGGTTTTGAAATGTTGTACCGAGACTTAAAAGGCGAGGCATTATCAGCGAAAGACATTATCGATCGCTTTTATGCGGAAGAGGAAAGTGCGGTTGATTTTGTTCGCATTTTTGTAGAGTTAGCGGCTATTTCTATCGGTAACATTATCACTGCATTTGATCCACATATGATTGTTCTTGGTGGTGGTTTATCGAATTTTGATTATCTCTATGAAGCGTTACCAAAAGCATTGCCACCTCATTTAATGCGTAGTGCAAAAGTGCCACCAATCAAAAAAGCAAAACATGGTGATTCTGGTGGAGTGCGTGGTGCTGCAGCATTATTTTTAAAACGTGAATAGATTTAATCTAAAAATACAGCAAAAATCTGAATAAATTTTGTGTTATAGGATAAAAATCCAGTTTCTTTTTAAGAAAACTGGATTTTTTCTTTTATCTCTCTACAATCAAAATATTGATTTTTTTAAGCGAGGTTTTTATGTTGACAGAATTTGGAAACTGGATTGAGCAAGGTTTAACATGGGTTGTTGAACATTTAGATGAGCCATTATGGAATATCACGATTGTTATTTTATTAGGTGTAGGCTTATTTTTTACGATTACAACAGGCTTAGTACAATTGCGTCTTTTCCCTGCAAGTATACGTGAAATGTGGTTTGGACGTGCTACTGAGGGGAATTCTTTAACACCATTCCAGGCATTTGCAACTGGGCTTGCAAGTCGAGTTGGTGTTGGTAATATCAGTGGTGTGGCGACAGCTATAGCGCTTGGTGGTGAAGGTGCGGTGTTCTGGATGTGGGTAACCGCATTTATTGGCATGTCGAGTGCTTTTGCAGAATCTACCTTAGCACAAGTATTTAAAATTCAAGATAAGGATGGTTCTTTCCGTGGTGGCCCCGCTTACTATATTACACAAGGTTTGAAATCTCGTTGCTTGGCTGCAGCGTTTGCTATTTCACTTATTTTTACCTTTGGTTTTGCATTTAATTCAGTACAAGCAAACTCAATCGTAGAAGCAACTAAAAATGCTTGGAATTGGCAAGGTGAATATGTTGGTCTTGTTTTAGTTGTTTTAACTGCTGCGATTATTTTCGGTGGCGTGAAACGTATTGCGACCATTTCTAGTAGCGTAGTACCGATGATGGCACTCTTTTATCTAATTATGGCGGTAATTATCTTAGGCATGCATATTGATATGATCCCAACGGTAATCGCCAATATTTATAAAAGTGCCTTTACTTTCCAATCTGCTGCTGGTGGTATGTTTGGTGCTTTAGTGTCTAAAGCCATGATGATGGGGATTAAGCGCGGATTATTCTCTAATGAAGCGGGGATGGGGTCAGCCCCAAATGCGGCCGCAGCGGCACATGTAAAACATCCAGTAAGCCAAGGTTTAGTGCAAATGCTTGGTGTATTTGTAGATACCATGATCGTATGTACTTGTACGGCAGTGATTATTCTGCTTTCAGATAATTACGGCAGTGAAACACTGAAAAGTATTTCCTTAACGCAAAATGCATTGCGTTATCATGTAGGTGAATTTGGCGTACACTTCTTAGCTTTCATCTTATTGCTTTTCGCTTATTCTTCTATCATTGGTAACTATGCTTATGCGGAAAGTAACATTCGCTTTATTAAAAATAAACCTTGGTTTGTATGGTTGTTCCGCTTATCGGTATTGTTCTTTGTTTATTTCGGTTCAGTAAAATCAGGCAATGTCGTGTGGAATTTTGCAGATACGGTGATGGCTGTGATGGCAATTATTAACTTAGTCGCGATTGTTTTACTTTCCCCGATTGTGTGGAAGTTAATGAAAGACTATCAGCGTCAATTAAAAGAAGGAAAAGAGCCTGAATTTAAAATTGACCTCTATCCTGAAATTAAAAAACGAGTATTAGATCATCGAATTTGGAAATAAACTTTGATAGGCACAATAAAGGCGGGATATCCCGCCTTTATTTTTAGATTAAAATTCTGCTTACAGAATTAATCGTCTTTAGAGTAATCCGCCTTGGCCTAGTGCTGGATCAGTTTCACGAGCTTTTAATGCATCTTCAACGGTTAAGCCCAATGCTTTTGCAACACCCTCGCCATATGCTGGCTCACACCAGTAGCAGTTACGGATATGACGGTATTTGATGAACTCAGGTGCATCGCCCATCGCCGCTGCAGTATTGTTGAACAATGCTTGTTTTTGCTCTGAATTCATTAAGTTAAATAATGCACGTGGTTGGCTGAAGTAGTCATTATCATCGTTACGATAATCCCAGTGTGCTGCATCTCCGTTGATACGAAGTGGTGGTTCAGCAAAGTCTGGTTGTTGTTGCCATTGGCTGAAGCTGTTTGGCTCGTAGTGCAGTAAGCTACCATAGTTGCCGTCTACACGACCTTGGCCATCACGTTGATTACTATGAACAGGGCAACGTGGACGGTTTACTGGAATTTGACGATAGTTCACACCTAAACGATAACGTTGTGCGTCTGCATAGTTGAATAAACGAGCTTGTAACATCTTATCTGGACTTACGCCGATACCTGGAACTAAATTGCTTGGTGCAAATGCTGATTGCTCTACATCAGCAAAGAAGTTTTCAGGATTACGGTTAAGCTCAAACTCTCCTACCTCAATTAACGGATAATCTTTTTTCGGCCACACTTTAGTTAAATCGAATGGATGATAAGGCACTTTTTCTGCATCTGCTTCAGGCATGATTTGTACGTATAATGTCCATTTAGGAAAATCTCCACGTTCGATTGCTTCATATAAATCGCGTTGATGACTTTCACGATCATTGGCGATAACAGCTGCAGCTTCTGCATCGGTTAAATTTTTAATACCTTGTTGAGTACGGAAGTGGAATTTCACCCAGAAACGCTCACCTGCTTCATTCCAAAAACTGTAAGTGTGTGAACCAAATCCATGCATATGGCGATAGCTTGCAGGAATGCCACGCTCACTCATTACAATAGTAACTTGGTGTAATGCTTCAGGTAATAATGTCCAAAAATCCCAGTTGTTAGTGGCTGAACGCATATTGGTACGTGGATCGCGTTTTACTGCTTTGTTTAAATCTGGGAATTTACGAGGATCTCGTAAGAAGAATACTGGGGTGTTGTTACCCACTAAATCCCAGTTGCCTTCTTCAGTATAGAATTTTAAGGCAAAACCACGAATATCACGTTCAGCATCTGCTGCACCACGTTCACCTGCAACAGTGGTAAAGCGTGCGAACATTTCTGTTTTTTTACCTACTTCGCTGAAAATTTTTGCACGAGTATATTTAGTAATGTCGTGTGTGACAGTAAAGGTACCAAATGCACCAGAGCCTTTAGCGTGCATACGACGCTCAGGAATAACCTCACGTACGAAATCAGCTAATTTTTCATTAAGCCATAAATCTTGAGAAAGTAATGGACCGCGAGGACCGGCAGTTAAACTGTTTTGGTTGTCAGCTACCGGAGCGCCATTGCCCATAGTCAAGTTTGTAGTAGATAAATGCGAAAAAGGGCATTTTAAACTCATAGTTAACTCCTTGTATGAATCAATAGGGGGATAAATTTCGTAAATATCATACAAAAAGGTTTTGACGATTAAAATCTATTAAATTAATCAAGATAATCTATTGGCATGGGTTGATTTGAGTTTTGTGTAAAATTTAATGAAAGACTGTTGTATTCACTTTAAATTACACAAAAATACTATTCTAAATGACACAATTGCTCCCATTCAGACCTAATAATTATTTTATTAGCTATGAACAAAATTTTTAGTATTTAGCTGATTGAATTAGAATGTCGATAAGTCAGAAAATAGTAAGAGAGGGCTGAAATAACCACGCAAGCTGTCATTGTATAGAGCATTGGTGCAGCGGTTTCCATTTTAAAGCTCGCTACCAAGGAGCCCATCGCTGCGCCGACACCAAAACGTACACTTCCCATTAATGAATTTGCGGTTCCTGCCATCGTTGGGAATTTTTCTAGAATAGAGGCGGTAGCATTGGATGAGATTAATGGGTTTTGACCGACAAAAAAGGCTACACCAATTGCCATTGACCAAAAACCAAAATCAAAAAGTGCGGTTAAAAATAGCCAGATTCCTGAAATAAATTGTACGGCAATACCAATTTGTAACATGGTTTCAGCACCTAGCTTCAATACAAATTTCCCATTTAGATAAGAAGCAGCGGTCATAATCGCGATATTGATCATAAAGAAATAGCCAAATTGATCGACTGGAATGCCATAAATACCGATATAAACAATTGAACCAGCTGTGACGAAAGCAAATAAGCCACCAAAACCAAAAGAAGCCGCCGCCATATAACCTAACACTTCTTTTTGTTTAGAAAGTGTCATGAAGTTACGGGCAATGATATTCAGGCGCAGGGGAATACGATTTTCTTGTTTATGGGTCTCGGGAATAATAAAAAAGACAAGCAATGCAGCAAGAAATCCCATGATGCCAATCACATAAAAAATCATATGCCAGTGGAAATATTTCACGATATATCCGCCAATTATAGGCGCAACAAGCGGTGCGATCATAAAGACAAGCGTGATGGTGGACATGATTCGAGACAGTTGCTCTTTGCTAAATAAATCTCGTAATAATGCCCCTGAAAGCACAACAGGCGCCGCCCCAAAGAAACCTTGAACGAAACGCAGTGCAGTGAAACTGCCAATAGAATGAATGCCAGTTAAAATAATAGCCGTGATAGCACCAATAATGACACCTAATAAAATAATCGGTTTACGACCAAAACTGTCACCAAATGGTCCCCAGAATAATTGTCCTGCCGCCATACCATAAGCGAAGAATGTTAGCGTATGCTGTACTTGCTCGGAGTTGATATTTAAGTCTTCGGCAATATTTAAAAAGGACGGAATATACATATCCACGCCCAAAGGCGGTAGCATCGAGAGGATGCCGAGTGTGGCGATAAAAATAAAGGTAGGTTTAATATTTTGGCTCATATTATTTCACTAAATTATCGATTTCTTCCTGAGTAAGTGGACGAAATTCGCCTTCTTCTAAGCTTTCATCTAATTCAACGTTACCGATTCTCCAACGATGGAGTGCCACGACTTTATTACCCAGCGCGGCAAACATTCGTTTTACTTGGTGATAGCGGCCTTCTGAGATAGTCAGATTCACGTTGTAATCATCTAACACTTCAAGTTTTGCTGGCTTAGTTGGTTCTTTTTCGCCACGTAACAAAATGCCTTTTTCACAAGCTGATGTATAATGGTTTTCAACGGGATCGGCCAAAGTGACTAAATAGGTTTTCTCACATTGATGCTTTGGTGAGGTAATACGATGTGACCATTGCCCATCATCCGTTAATAGCACGAGCCCTGTTGTATCCACATCTAATCGTCCTGCGCTGTGTAATTTGCCAGAAAGAGGCGGGTCAAAGAATTGATAAATAGTTGGATAGTCACCGTCATCATGAGAGCAAACATAGCCTTGTGGCTTATGCAACATAAAATATTGACCTTCTTCCACCCAAGTCAATAATTCATCTTCAAAATAAATTTCATCTTCTTGACTGACTTTGGCCGCCCCATTTTTCACAATTTCACCGTTAATTTTGACTGCACTTTGGCGAATGGCCTTGGTAGCTTGTGAACGGGTTAAACCGATATTCTCGGCAATAAATTTATCTAATCGCATCATAAACTCTTATTTTTGATTGAACCAGCTAACGTAATCAAATTGGTCGTAATATTTTTCGCCATTCCAACCAGAAAAGGTAAATAAATCACCCACTTCGTTTTCGTTTTCAAAGCCTTTAATGTAGAAAGCGGATTTTAACTCTGGATAAGGCTTATGGGTAAAGACCACTTTGTTTGGGTAAGGCAAGTTATCAAAGGCTTGTAGATCTTCATATTTTGCGCCTTCTCCGCCGTCTTTATCCGTCATCATAATAAATAAATTATCGAAATCTAAACGCTGTGAGCGTGCTTCCCATTTCTCTTTGGCTTCTTGTTCAGAATGGTAATGCATAAAATGCACTTTAAGATCATCTAATAAGCCAACGGGATACGGTTTTTCTGTTTGTATAAATTGAAGAGGTTGTGCTTGATAGAATTCGATATTCTGTAGATAGCGAACAAAATCGCTCGGATCTAAATAGAGATTAACAAATGGGGAGTTAAAAGGCTGATTTAGATCGTGCAAAATAAACGCGCTGACACAGTTGGCAGAAATCACCGACATGCCTTGATTGGTTAAACGTTTTTGATAGGTTTGATTAATCGCTTTCCGTTGTAATTTATTGATGGCGCTTCTAAATTTAGAAAACAAACTCATTATTTATATCCTGTATATTTTTTGCGATATAGTAACGTTTTTGCTTCTGAATGTGAAGAAAAGACAAAAGTGCGGTCGATTTCACTCATATTTTTGTAATAAATTTGTAAAATTTTTGCGGTATGTCACAAATTTCTGTTTAAAAGAGAGTATAATGGCGCAAATTTTATTTAGCCTAAGTGAAAATGGAGTATTTTTATATGAGCGAACAATTGCGCCAAGCTGCATTAGATTTTCATGAGTTCCCAATTCCGGGAAAAATTGCAGTTACCCCAACCAAATCGTTAGAAACCCAACATGATTTAGCCCTTGCTTATTCCCCTGGTGTTGCAGAGCCTTGTTTAGAAATTGAAAAAGATCCTTCAGCAGCAAGCCGTTATACCGCTCGTGCTAACTTAGTTGCCGTGATTTCAAATGGTACAGCTGTATTAGGTTTAGGAAATATTGGTGCACTTGCCTCAAAACCCGTTATGGAAGGGAAAGGAGTATTATTCAAAAAATTTGCCGGTATCAATGTATTCGATATTGAAATCAATGAGCATGATCCAGATAAATTAATCGATATTATTGCTTCATTAGAACCAACGTTTGGTGGCATTAACCTTGAAGATATCAAAGCACCGGAATGTTTCCACATTGAAAAAGCGTTGCGTGAACGCATGGGGATTCCGGTATTCCATGATGACCAACACGGTACGGCAATTATCGTTGGTGCGGCAGCATTAAACGGTTTAGAAATTATTGGTAAAAATATTGCAGATGTACGTTTAGTGGTAAATGGTGCAGGTGCTTCTGCTATTGCTTGTACTAACTTGCTTCGAGCATTAGGTTTCAAAAAAGAAAACATCACCATGTGTGACTCTAAAGGCGTGATTTTCAAAGGTCGTGGCGATAACATGGATGAAACCAAACAATTCTACGCGATTGAAGATAATGGCTGGCGTACATTAGCCGATGCGGTTAACGGTGCAGATGTATTCTTAGGTTGTTCTAAAGCAGGTGCGTTAAAACCTGAAATGGTAAAAACCATGGCGGAGAATCCATTAATCTTGGCATTGGCAAACCCAACACCTGAAATCACGCCTGATGAAGCCAAGGTCGTTCGTCCAGATGCGATTGTTTGTACAGGTCGTTCAGATTTTCCAAACCAAGTAAATAACGTACTTTGTTTCCCATTCTTATTCCGTGGTGCATTAGACGTAGGTGCAACTGAGATTAATGAAGAAATGAAGTTAGCGGCTTCTCGTGCAATTGCAGGTTTGGCGAAAGAACAGGTGCCGTTAGAAATTATTGCAAGTTATGGTGCGTTATCATTTGGTCCAGATTATGTGATTCCAACACCGTTTGATCCTCGTTTATTGTTTACTGTCTCTTCTGCAGTAGCGAAAAAAGCGATGGAGACTGGTGTTGCAACGCGTCCAATCACAGACTGGGCAGCTTATGAAAAACAATTAAAAGCGTTAGTTGCAGCGTAATTTTACTTTCTCAAAGTGCGGTCAAAAATGATGATATTTTTAACCGCACTTTGTGTTTTTTTATCTGTCTATGAAAGGAATGGCACATTAGCGTGCTTTAAATTAATCAAAGGGTAGCGATTCCCTTAGGACTTATGAGTGTCAAAATGAAACAAACACGTTCTCCTTTATATCCGATTTTCCTCTTCGTCATCATTAATCTGATTATTTTCACCTTGTCTCGTCTTGGGCTTGCGATTTGGCAGGTAGACCGTGTTTCTGCGGTAGAGGGATGGGGACAATTATTTTTGCAAGGCTTGCGTATGGATATCGTGGCCTTATGCTATTTATTTGGTGTGCCAGCATTATTTACAGTGCTATTTCATCATAGCCGAATTTGGAAAATGATTTTACGCATTTGGCTTACCTTAGGTAGTGTGTTTATTCTATTTATGGAATTGGCTACGCCTGCATTTATCGAAACCTATGACTTCCGTCCAAATCGTTTGTTTATCGAATATTTAATTTATCCGAAAGAAGTCTTTTCAATGTTGATGGAAGGCCATCTAACTGCGGTCATTTTTAGCCTTATTTTCACCGTTACGGCTTTCTTCTGTTATTGGAAACTCTCTGGTTATGCGGTGAAAAACTTACGCCCAATGAGCTGGAAATTACGCCCTGTTATAGCATTGCTCGTGATTGCCGTTGCTTTTTTAGGTGCGCGTTCGAGTTTCCAACACCGAGGTGTTAACCCTGCAATGGTGGCTTTTTCTTCCGATGGTTTAGTTAATTCTCTAGTGTTGAACTCTGGCTATTCTGTCCTTTATGCGGCACAGCAATTTAAAGATGAAGGTTCTTCTTCCGCAGTGTACGGCAAAATGGATACTGATGAAATGTTGCGTATTGTCAAAGCAAGTCGTGGCCGTCCTGAAAGTGATTATATTTCTGAGAAGATTCCAACATTAACGAAAAACCAAGCCACTTACCAAGGTAAGCCGAAAAATATCGTCATTATTTTGGAAGAAAGTTTTGGGGCACAATTTGTGGGTACGTTAGGCGGAAAACCACTTTCACCTGAATTTGATAAGTTAGCCAAAGAAGGCTGGTTATTTGAAAATCTCTATGCTACGGGGACACGTTCTGTTCGTGGTATTGAAGCCACCACAGCGGGCTTTACACCCACTCCGGCACGGGCAGTGGTGAAATTGAATAACAGTCAAAGTGGTTTCTTTACTATTGCGGATTTACTTGCCAAACAAGGTTACAACACTTCCTTTATTTATGGCGGTGAAAAGCACTTTGATAACATGGCAAGCTTCTTCTATGGCAATGGTTTCCAAACCATTATCGATCAAAAAGATTACCAAAATCCAAAATTTACTGCGACTTGGGGCGTGAGTGATGAGGATCTATTTGATAAAGCGAACGAAACTTTTACCCAATTACACAATGAAGGGAAACCGTTCTTTAGCCTCGTGTTTAGTTCGAGTAATCACGATCCTTTCGAGTTCCCAGATGGTAAAATTGAGCTTTACGAACAACCAAAAGCCACGCGTAATAACAGTGCAAAATATGCGGATTATGCGATTGGTCATTTCTTCAAGTTAGCAAAACAATCTAATTATTGGAAAGATACCGTGTTCTTGGTGATTGCAGACCACGACTCCCGTGCAGCAGGGGCAAGCTTAGTGCCAATTAAGCATTTCCATATTCCTGCGTTAATTTTAGGTGATCATGTTGCACCACGCCGAGACAGTCGTTTAGTGAGTCAAATTGATATGCCGACAACCTTACTTTCTATTGCAGGCGTAAGCGGTAATTATCCGATGATTGGTTTTGATTTAACGCAAGATGTGAATCCGAATCGTGCCTTTATGCAATTTGATCAAACCCAAGCTTTAATGAAAGGCAATCACGATGTTGTTATCCAAACACCAAATAGCAAAGCAAAAGGCTATGTGTACGATAAAGAAAAAGATACATTAACCGAAAAAGAAGTGCCGGAAGAAATGAAAAAAGAAGCGTTGGCACATGCCTTACTTGGTAGCTATTTGTATAAAAACCGTTTATATAAAGGCAGTGAAGAGAAGTAAAGTGCGGTCAGTTTTAAGCTAAATTTAAAGGGCGAATGATTTCGCCCTTTTTCTTTATATGATTTGCTCTTAGTGATTTTCAGCAATCACACGAGGGAATAAAATATTGTTTTCACGGTGAATATGCATCATTAAATCATCTGCAAATTCTTGGATGCCGCTGTAAAGCGCACGCCATGTATTGCAAGCATCAGCCGGAGGCGTCATATTGTTTGTTAATGATTTCAATACATCTAAATGTTCGCCGTGTTCTGCGTGTTCCATTTCCATCATACGAATTGGCATTTGCGCCATCATATAGTTACCTGCTTTGATCATAGGGAAAAGCACGTGCTCTTCTTTCATCATATGGTTGCTCAAATCCTCATAGACATTGCGTAATTCAGCCGCCACACCTATTGGGCAATCTTCACGATCGCCATGAACACTTTCTACGCGATCAGCTAACACGATTAATTCTTGAAGCTGTTCACGGTGACGTTGATGATAGCGAACTAAAATATGATCGATAACTTCACCATAATTTGCACCAACCCAATATTCTTCAGGGTTTTCTGCTTTGCTGTTTTGTAGTGCAGTTAAACGCGTTTCAATTTCTGCTAAATTTAATCCTTTTTCTGCTGCTGCGTTTGCAAGTGTATCGGAACCACCACAGCAGAAATCCAAATCATATTCACGAAGTAGAGAAGTTGAGCCGGGTACGCTGACTGCGATTTCACTTAATTTTTTATCTCCAAAAGACATAATGAATCTCCTTATTGATGAGGTAGAGTTAAAAGTTGAGTGAAATACTATGATAATGGCAAAAAAATGCAAAGCCTTTTTTAGAAAAGTATGATTCAAATCAAAGAGACGGCTCAAATTTACCTTGTTATAGTTAGGAGTTGATGTGTTTAAAAAGAGAAAGTTGCATTGCTTGAATAGGCTGTTATTATTCGAGCATTGAAAGGGGATTTAGATGAAACGAATTTATCGATTTTTAGCTGTTGGATTACTATTGCTGATTTTAGGTGGCGGCTATTTTTTTGCGAATTTAACAATTTTTGAACGTACATTTATCCAATTAAATACGTCACAAAAAGTGGGTTATATTCCTTTTGAAAACAAGCTGAATATGCAATGTGACAAGGTTAATGGTTTAATGCCTAAATTAACGTCTTCACATTTTCGTTTAGTCAATTGGAATGTGCATAAAGGGCAAGATAAGGGTTGGCAAGAAGATTTAGCGAGATTGTCTAAACAAGCTGATTTTGTGTTATTGCAAGAGGCAACGCAGCATCAAAATTTAAACACATTTTCGACCGCACTTTTTGTGTCCTCTTTTTCTTTTAAAGATCTCTTATCGGGTGTCAAGACATTCACTAAAACGCAACCAGAATGGTATTGCGGTGGTGGCGTAGCAGAACCATTAATACAAATACCTAAAGTGGCTAGTGTGATGAGTTTTCCGTTAGAAAAAGGCAATAGCTTGCTACTGATTAATGTACATTTGATTAATTTTGAATGGGGAATTTCGGCTTATCAAACTCAGTTAGAGCAGCTCTTTTCTTTTGTGGAAAATCATCAAGGCCCCATCATTATATCTGGCGATTTTAATGCATGGAATGAGCGTCGTCTGAATTTAGTCAATAATTTGATGCAAAAATATGGACTAGATGCAGTGACGCTCTCTCAAGATGAGCGGGTTAGATTTTTAGGTTATCCACTTGATTATATTTTTACGCGAGGCGTAAAAGTGGTGAGTGCAGCATCAGAAGTGGTTACTTCGTCAGATCATAATCCGTTACTAGTTGAATTTGAATTGGAATAAAGTGCAGTCAGATTTTGAGAAAATTTTAGGGCTAACGTTATGTTAGCCCTATGTGTTTACTTGGTTTGATTAATTAAAAATTGTGTTAATAGAGACACTGGACGACCCGTTGCGCCTTTATTTGCACCTTGAAGCCAAGCTGTCCCGGCGATATCTAAATGTGCCCAGGTGTATTTTTTCGTAAAGTTGGAGAGGAATGCGCCTGCAGTAATTGCACCGCCCCAACGACCGCCAATATTCGCTAAATCAGCAAATGGGGATTTTAATTGCTCTTGATATTCTTCACTTAATGGTAAACGCCACGCTTTATCGGTGGTTTGCTGTGCGGCTTGTAATAACTGTTCTGCTAAGGCATCATCAGTTGAAACTAAGCCACTATTATGTTGACCTAAAGCTACCACGCAAGCACCTGTTAGGGTTGCGACATCAATCACATATTGCGGTTCAAAGCGTTCTACATAAGTTAATGTATCACAAAGCACTAAACGGCCTTCAGCATCTGTATTTAATACTTCTACGGTTAAGCCATTCATCGTAGTGAGAATATCGCCTGGGCGGTAGGCATTGCCATCAGGTAAGTTTTCACAACCCGCTAATACACCAATGACATTTAATGGAAGATTTAATTCTGCAATCGCTTTCATTGTGCCGAAAACAGAGGCAGCACCGCACATATCGTATTTCATCTCATCCATATCTGCGGCTGGTTTTAACGAAATACCACCCGCATCAAAGGTCAATCCTTTGCCCACTAATACGATAGGTTTCGCATTTTTATCTGGGGCGTTGTTGAAATGCAAAATAGATAGGTAAGCGGGGTGTTGAGAACCACCAGATACCGCTAAATACGCATTCATACCAAGTTTTGTCATTTCTTCTTCATCAATCACATCTAAGGAAAGTGCGGTTGATGTTTCGGCTAAATTTCTAGCTTGTTCAGCTAAATAAGCCGGTGTACAAATATTAGGTGGCATATTCGCGATATTACGCGCGGCTTTTACACCATTTGCAATGGCTTGCGCTTCTGCGATGGCTTGCTGAGCTTGTGCATCATTTGTATTAAAAACAATTTCTTGAAGTGAGATAGCATCCGCTTTTTTGCTTTTAAATTCGTCGAATTGATAAAGGCTATGTTCAATGGTTTCAATGGTAAAACGCACATTCCAAAATAGATCGCGATCTTTAATTTCCACATCCGTTAAATTATTCACCGCTTGTTGAATATTTAATTCTTTTAATGTTTGAGTAACACGTTGGATGATTTGTTTAAATTGGCGTTCAGTCGTTTCGCCTTTTTTGCCACAACCTGCGACTAACACGCGTTTAGTTGCAAGATTAGGTAAAGAATGAAGCAGAGTCGCTTGCCCAATTTTGCCTGAAAGATCTTGGCTTTGAGATAACTGGCTGAGGTAGCCTTGTGTGATTTGATCGATTTCATTGAAACTTTTTGTCAATTCATTGTTCTCATAAATGCCGATGATGAGGCAATCGGTTGATTGAGAAAGTGCGGTTGAGTTTGCTTGATATTTCATGTTATTTCCTTATGTTGCTAATTTGCTATTTAAATCAGTCAAAATAAGGTATCATACGCCATCTAAATTAGCCAGTTTCCCGTGTTTTTTAGTTAGAAAAAAAGAATGATATTAACCCGATATTTAACAAAGGAAGTATTTAAAAGCCAGATTGCAATTTTGTTTATTTTGCTTTTAATTTTCTTCAGCCAACAACTTGTGCGCGTACTTGGTTCAGCGGCAAATGGTAAGGTTCCCGCCGATCTGGTGTTCTCTTTACTTGGTTTAGGGATGCCGACGATGGCGCAATTAATGTTGCCATTATGTTTGTTTATCGCCATTTTGCTGACTTTCGGTCGACTCTACGCTGAAAGTGAGATTACTGTAATGCGGGCTTGTGGTGTGGGACAACGTATCCTTGTTCGTGTGGCGTTAATTCTTTCTTTGTTCACAGCTGGCTTGGCTGCTTACAATGCATTGTGGCTTTCTCCATGGGCCATTCAAAAGCAAGCGGCGATTGTCGAAGATGCTAAAGCGAACCCAACCATGGGGGCATTGGCTTCTGGTCAATTCATGTCCACAAGCAACAATAATTTCGTCTTATTCATTGATAAGATTAACGGTAATCAAATCAGTGATGTTTATCTTTTCCAAATGAAAGCCAAAGGCCAAACTAAACCATCAGTGGTTACGGCTGAAAAAGGTGAATTAAAAGCGTTACCGAATGGCGACCAAGTCTTGAATTTACAGAATACCTTGCGTGTAGAAGGCACATCCGTGCTTCCTGATTTTCGTATTACACATTTTGATGACTACCAAGCGTATTTAGGCCATCAAGAGACAAACTCGGAAAGTGATGAAGCCGCTGAATTATCTTTTGAGCAATTATTAAAAGATAAAAGTGCAGCCGCAAAAGCAGAGTTGCATTGGCGAATTACCTTAATTTTAGCGGTGCCTTTAATGGCGCTTATTGCTGTACCAATGAGTAAAGTGAATCCTCGTCAAGGTCGTTTCGCGAAAATCTTACCAGCATTATTGCTTTATTTAATTTACTTCTTGTTACAAAGCTCATTTAAATCTGCGGGGGGGGCTGATAAGCTTGATGCCGGTTTGTTAATGCCGTTGGTAAATATCGCCTTTTTAATTTTAGGGATTGTGCTGAATAGTTGGGATAGCACTGCTATGCATAAATTCCGTCGTGTATTCAGAAAAGGGTAATAACAATGTTGATGAATACTCTTGATCGTTATATCGGTAAAAGCATCTTGGGGGCAATTTTTGCCACTCTATTTACGTTAGTTGGCCTTTCAGCAATTATCAAATTTGTAGAGCAATTCCGTAGCGTAGGGAAAGGTTCTTATGATATTTGGCAAGCGGTGGCTTATACAGGCTTAACGATGCCAAAAGATGTAGAAACCTTTTTCCCGATGGCTGCTTTGTTAGGTGCTTTAATTGCTTTAGGTAATTTGGCCAGCCGCAGTGAATTAGTGGTAATGCAATCTGCCGGCTTTTCTCGCTTTAAAATAGGATTAGCTGTCATGAAAACGGCACTTCCACTGGTGCTTTTTACCATGATTATTGGTGAGTGGGGGATTCCACAAACTGAACAGTTTGCCCGTGATATGCGTACTCGTGCTCTGTCCGGTGGTTCAATGCTTTCGGTAAAAAATGGTGTATGGGCAAAAGACGGCAATAATTTCGTGTATGTGCGTCGAATTAAAGATGATGCACAATTAGAAGACATTTACATCTATACCTTTGATGACCAGCGTAACCTCACCCATTTGAAGCATGCAAATCAAGCGCAATATTCAGCTGAAAATAATCAATGGCAGTTACGTCAAGTGAATAATTCAGCGGTATCAAAAGAACAAATTACCACAACAAACCGTTTAACAGAAGATTGGGCAACAAGCTTAACGCCAGATAAATTAGGCGCAGTTTCATTACGTCCAACGTCATTATCTATTTCCGGTTTGTATGAATATATTGCTTTCTTAAAACAAACAGGACAGGATTCTCGCCGTTTTGAATTAACCTATTGGCGTAAGATTTTTCAGCCCCTTTCTGTAGGTGTGATGATGATGCTTGCGTTATCTTTCATCTTTGGTTCATTACGTAGTGTCACTGCAGGAGCGAGAATCGTAACGGGGATTTGTTTTGGTTTCTTGTTCTATGTCGTCAATGAAATTTTTGGACAAATGAGTGTGGTATTTAATGCGCCAGCTTTTTTAGGTGCACTAATGCCAAGCCTCTTGTTTATGGCGATTATTTGGTGGCTACTGGCGAGAAAACGAGATTAATTAACAAACCATTAATGAAAAAGGCGAACAGATAAGGTTCGCCTTTTTATTTACTAAAAAAGTGCGGTCAAAACTGACCGAACTTTAGGAATTTAATCTTCTTTAAATTCTCTCATCATTTCTTCGGCTTTTTTCACCATTTCTGCGGAACCGATGAAAAGTGGTACACGTTGGTGAAGTTCACTTGGTTGAATATCTAAAATTCGATTGTAACCATCAGAGGCAATACCCCCCGCTTGTTCTGCTAAGAATGCCATTGGATTGCCTTCATAAAGCAAACGAAGCTTACCATTTGGATAGTTAGTTGCACTTGGGTAAATATAGATACCACCTTTTAATAAGTTACGATGGAAGTCAGCTACTAATGAACCAATATAACGTGATGCATAAGGGCGGTTAGTTGCTTTATCTTCTTCTTGGCAGTATTTAATGTATTTTTTTACCCCTTGAGGGAATTTGAGATATTGTCCTTCATTGATGGAATAGATTTTGCCCTCTTTTGGCATCTTCATATTTTCATGAGAAAGACAGAATGTACCGATAGATGGATCATAAGTGAAACCATTTACACCATGACCAGTGGTATAAACCAACATGGTAGACGAACCATATACGATATAACCCGCAGCCACTTGTTTATTACCTGGTTGCATAAAGTCTTCTAAGGTAACAGGTGAGCCAATAGGGGATACACGACGGTAAATAGAGAAGATTGTTCCAACCGAAACGTTCACATCAATATTGGATGAACCATCAAGTGGATCGGTCAAAATAATATATTTTGCATTGCGAGCACGTTCAGTATCAAAAGCGATAAAGCTTTCTTCTTCCTCTGAAGCAAAACCTGCCACTTCTTCACGTGACATGAGAGCCGCATTCATAGTGTTATGGGCGAATAAGTCCAATTTCATTTGGCTTTCACCTTGCACGTTTTCGACACCAGACTGACCAAGAATATTGGTTAAACCTGCTTTGTTGATATCACGATGAATGATTTTTGCTAATAAACGAATAGAAGACAAAATACCACTAAGTTCCCCTTTTGCATTTGGGTACTCTGCTTGGCGTTCAACAATAAATTCACTCAATGTTTTCATGTTTATTCCTTTTTTATAATTGTTAAATAAATAATAGACCCTTTTATTATATGTTATTTGGCACTTTTGATTGAGATCAAAATGTGAAGAATGAGATCTTTGTCACATTTTATTTTTGATACAAAACCTTGACAAAACCTATAAATATCCTTTAAAAGAGAGGTGTAACAAAAAAATAACAAATAACACAACATCAGAATAAAGGGTACCTTATGAATATAACCCCGATCAGCGAGTCGGCGGTGGTTTGCTCTTTACCGCCACCAGCTTCACTTCAACAACAACGCCAACTCTGGGCGTTTGCCAACCAACTACAGTCTGAGAAAGATATTGTAGAAGTTGTCGTGGGAATGAATAATCTCACGGTCTTCACTGATTTTTACGTAGATTTTGAGCCGCTTATTCAGCGCTTGGAACAACTTTGGACAGAATTGAAAGTATCGGCTTTTCAAGGTCGTCATATCGAAATTCCGGTAATTTATGGCGGCGAATTAGGCCAAGATTTATCTGAAGTAGCCAAATTACATGACACCACACCAGAACGAATTGTTCAAATGCATAGCGAACCGATTTATACGGTATATATGATTGGTTTCCAACCTGGTTTTCCCTATTTAGGTGGTTTACCTGAAAGCCTGCACACGCCACGTCGTGCTGTCCCAAGAACACTTGTTCCTGCCGGTTCTGTTGGTATTGGTGGGGCCCAAACGGGCATTTATCCCTTTTCCTCTCCTGGCGGATGGCAATTAATCGGTCATACTAAGCATGCGCTCTTTGACAAAAATCAAGCACAACCCACTTTATTACAAGCAGGAGATACGGTGAAATTTGTGGTGGAGGGGATTGAATTATGATTCATGTTATTGATGTGCAATCTCGTGCCACAATTCAGGATTTGGGCCGTTTTGGTTTACGTCGATTTGGAATCAGTCATTGTGGGGCAATGGACAAATTAGCATTACGAGCAGGCAATATTCTGCTGGGAAATGCAGAGGGAGCACCGGCAATCGAAGTCCCTTTAGGTGGTATTACATTGCAATTCCAGCAGGATATGAATTTTTGTGTCACCGGGGCATTTTATGAAATGACCTTAGATGATAAACCAGTTTTTGCTTACTGGCGTTATCAGGCACGAGCTGGGCAAGTTCTGAAAATGATACGTGCAAAAATTGGTATGTATGGCTATTTATGTGTTCAAGGTGGTTTTACCTTACCCCAAGAATTGAACTCTTGTAGTACAGATCTCCGAGCTCAAATAGGAGGAATAGAAGGACGTGGTTTACAAGTGGGCGATCAACTGCAAACGGTAAATGATCCTATTTTGCGTAGTGAAATTGGGATTGCACCTATTCCACTTAAACATACTATTCATGCGTTACCGTCCTCTGAATATCAGGCATTTAAACGAAAATCCCAATATTATTGGTGGCGAAGTAAATGGACGTTGCAAAGTAGCAGTGATCGAATGGGCTATCGTTTTCAAGGGCAAAAATTAGAATTAAAGCAACCTCTGGAAATGCTTTCTCATGCTATTCAATTTGGAAGTGTACAAGTACCATCAAGTGGACAACCAATTATTTTGATGGCAGATGCGCAAACTACAGGCGGTTATCCAAAAATTGCCAATGTGATCGATGCGGATCTTGGTGCGTTGGCACAGGTACGTTTAGGCTCAACCATTCAATTCGAGGCAGTTAGTTTAGAACAAGCCGCAAAATTACGTCGTAAAAATGAGATATACCTCGATCAAATTAGGAGAATTGTCGATGAAAAAAATTGATTTAAATGCCGATATTGCTGAAGGTTTTCCTTTTGATGAGGCCTTATTAAAATTGCTTTCTTCTGCCAATATTGCTTGCGGTTTACATGCCGGTGGAGCAAAAGAAATGCAAAGTGCGGTCAGACTTGCGAAAGAAAATCAGGTTCGCATTGGTGCTCATCCAGGTTTTCCAGATCGAGAAAACTTCGGGCGTACTCAAATGGATTTACCTGAACAGGAATTAATTGCGCATTTACGGTATCAGCTTGGTGCATTAAAAGCGATTTGTAATGGGGAAGGCACGGAAATTAGTTATGTTAAGCCACACGGAGCTTTATACAATCAAGCTGCAAAAGATGAAAAATTGGCACGTTTAATTGCCCAAACAATTCATCAATTTGATTCTAATTTAAAATTAATGGGATTGGCGGGGAGCTTAATGTTACGCGTAGCTGAGGAAGAAGGTTTACAAACCATTTCTGAAGTGTTTGCGGATCGTCACTATATGCCTGATGGGAGTTTGGTATCTCGTTCGCAACCGAATGCAATGGTGGAGTCTGATGAGGAAGCCATTCAACAAGTGTTACAAATGGTAACAGAAGGTCAAGTCAAAGCCATTGATGGAAGCCTTGTGCCAGTAAAAGCAGAAAGTATCTGTTTACATGGCGATAATCAACATTCTCTACAATTTGCAGCACGCATTGTGGAAGAATTAGAAAAAAATCATATAACAATAACGGCATAAGCCGAATAAACATAACACACAACATCAACTTAACAAGGGAGGTGCTTTATGGCATCAATCAATCACCGCCGAAATGCAGTGCTGGGTGCGGCATTTTTAATGGCGACTTCAGCAATTGGTCCTGGCTTTTTAACTCAAACTGCAACCTTTACAAACACCTTATTAGCCAGTTTTGGCTTTGTGATTTTATTATCGATTTTGTTAGATATTGGTGCTCAGCTTAATATTTGGCGAATAGTGGTAGTGTCGGGAAAACGAGCACAGGATATTTCTAATGCTGTTTTCCCAGGTGCGGGCTATTTTCTTGCATCGCTTATCGTGATGGGAGGGTTGGCTTTTAATATTGGTAATGTAGGGGGGGCAGGTCTAGGGCTTAATTCTATCTTTGGTATCGCCCCAGAAACAGGAGCTGTTATCAGTGGCATCATTGCAATTTTAATTTTTTTACGTAAAGAAGCAGGATTGTTAATGGATCGCTTTGCCCAATTAATGGGTTTTATTATGATTGCACTGACTTTGTATGTTATGTTTAAAACAGAACCGCCAGTGGTAGAAGCAGCATATCGTACCTTTATTCCAGAGCAAGTTGATCCTATCGCAATTGTGACATTAGTTGGAGGAACCGTAGGGGGATATATTACCTTTGCTGGCGCTCACCGCTTACTAGATGCGGGGATCCAGGGGGAAAAAGCGATGGCTGAAGTGAGTCGTAGCTCTGTATCGGCTATTTTAATTGCCTCTACTATGCGTGTTGTATTATTCCTTGCCGTGCTTGGTGTTGTCGCCAAAGGGATTCCGTTGAATCCTAAAAATCCAGCAGAAACGCCTTTCGAATACGTGGCAGGCCATTTTGGCCAAATCTTATTTGGCGTAGTGATTTGGGCAGCTTCTATCACATCAGTTATTGGTGCCGCTTATACATCGGTATCATTCCTCACGAGCCTTTGTCCGACAATTGAACGAAATAGAAACTGTTGGATTATTGGGTTTATAGTGGTTTCTACAGCAGTTCTTGTCACTGTTGGGAAACCTGCTGCTGTACTCGTTTTTGTGGGAACCCTAAATGGTTTAATTTTACCAATAGCACTAGCCTTGATTTTATTAGCCGCTTATCGAAGCAATATTGTTGGTAGCTATAAACACCCAATTTGTTTAGCTTTTGCTGGCTGGTTTGTAGTGATTATTATGGCAATATTAAGTGGAAAAACCATAATTTCTTATGTATCTAGTTTTGTAAGTTAGTTTTTATTTCAAACTAAAGTGTGGTTAGAAATGACCGCACTTTTCTTTTTAAATTTTATATCAATTCCATTCATATAAAATCACAATAAAATTCATATCCATCTAGACGTCTAAATCTTTAATGAGGACGTTAATTTTGTTACACTCAGTCTATCTTAGAATTAATTAAATATAGGAAAGCAAAATGAGTAAACTTTTTCCAAATGCCACTATTCGTACTTCTGCGCCATATCGTTTTGATATTGTAGGCAGTTTTTTACGTCCCGAGGCTTTAAAACAGGCTCGTTATCAATGTAGTTGTGGTGATATTTCTTGTGCTGATTTAACGCAAGTTGAAGATGCAGAAATTGCTAAATTGGTAGAACATCAAAAAAATGTTGGATTACATGCGGTGACCGATGGTGAATTTCGTCGTACTTTTTGGCATTTGGATTTCTTAGCCGCATTAGATGGCGTGAAAGAAGTGGATGCTGAAAAATTCTCAGTGCAATTTAAACACGATAATGTACGTCCAAAAACATTAAAAATTGTAGATAAGATCGGCTTTTCAGAGAGCCATCCTTTCGTTGAACATTACCGCTCATTACAAAAAATAGCAGGGGAGACTGAAGTTAAATTAACGATTCCTTCTCCGTCTATGCTTCATTTAATTTGTACAGTACGTGCTACAGATTATCAGCCAATTGAACGTTATAAAGATAACAATCAGTTGTTATTAGATGATATTGCTAATGCTTATATTGATGCGATGAATATCTTCTATAAATTAGGCTGTCGTAACTTACAGTTGGATGATACAAGTTGGGGCGAATTCTGTGCGGAAGATAAGCGTAAAACTTATACTGAACGCGGTTTAGATCTAGATCAAATTGCCAAAGATTATGTATATATGTTAAATAAAATTGTGGCAGCGAAACCAGCTGATTTAGCGATTACAATGCATATTTGTCGTGGTAATTTCCGTTCAACTTGGTTCTCTGCTGGTGGTTATGAGCCTATCGCAGAAACTTTATTTGGCCACTGTAATGTGGATGGTTTCTTCTTAGAGTACGACAGTGAGCGTGCGGGAGATTTTAAACCTTTACGCTTTATTAAAAATCAACAAGTAGTGTTAGGATTAATCACCTCTAAATCAGGCGAGTTAGAAAACCGTGATGAAATTATTGCTCGTATTAAAGAAGCGACACAATATGTGGATATCAATCAACTTTGCTTAAGTCCACAATGTGGTTTTGCTTCGACAGAAGAGGGGAATATTCTGACAGAAGAACAACAATGGAAAAAACTCGAATTTATCCGTAGTATCGCGGAAGAAGTTTGGGGTAAATAATTTCAATTGGAATGTAAAAGGGATAACGGTGAAAGCGGTTATCTCTTTTTTATGAAAGTGCGGTTAAAAATGACCGCACTTTTAAATAATAAAAAAGGAAGCCGATAGACTTCCTTTTATGTTATTTTAATTTAATTATTTTTGACGCATTGCAGGGAAGAGGATCACATCACGGATAGATGGCGCGTTAGCATAAAGCATTGCTAAGCGGTCAATACCTAAACCTTCACCTGCTGTTGGTGGTAAACCGTGTTCAAGTGCCACAACGAAGTCATCATCTTTAAACATCGCTTCATCATCACCCGCTTCTTTCGCTGCAACTTGTGCATCAAAACGTTCGTTTTGGTCTTCGGCATCATTTAATTCTGAGAAGCCGTTACCAATTTCACGTCCACCGATGAATAATTCAAAACGATCAGTCACTTCTGGGTTTTCATCATTACGACGTGCAAGTGGTGAAATTTCTGCTGGATGCGCCATTAAGAAGGTTGGTTGAATTAAGTGATGTTCAGCCACTTCTTCAAAGATCGCATTTACGATAGAGCCTAAGCCCCAAGATTTTTGTACTTCGATACCTAAGCGTTCAGCGGTTGCTTTTGCACGATCGAAATCATAAAGATCTTCTTTTACGATACCTTTATCTGCACCATATTTAATGGTTGCATCATGTAATGTGATACGCTCAAATGGTTTGCCAAAGTCAAATTCTAAATCACCGTATTTCACAATGGTTGTACCAAGAATATCAATCGCTAATTTACGTAATAATTCTTCGGTGTTATCCATTAAATCATGATAATCCGCATAAGCTTGGTAGTATTCAAGCATGGTGAATTCTGGATTATGACGGACAGAAACCCCTTCATTACGGAAGTTGCGGTTTAATTCGAATACGCGTTCAAAACCACCAACCACTAAACGTTTTAAGTAAAGTTCTGGCGCAATACGAAGATACATATCAACGTCTAATGCATTGTGGTGCGTGATAAATGGACGAGCAGACGCACCGCCTGGAATCACTTGTAACATTGGAGTTTCAACTTCCATGAAGCCTTTAGAAATAAAGAATTCACGAATACCCGCAATCACTTTTGAACGAATAATAAATGTGCGGCGAGATTCTTCATTAGAAATTAAATCTAAGTAACGTTGGCGGTAACGCGCTTCCATGTCTGTTAAACCATGGAATTTGTTTGGTAATGGACGAAGCGCTTTGGTTAAAAGTTGAACTTCCGTTGTTTTAATGGTTAATTCATTGGTTTTGGTTTTGAAAAGTGTACCTTTCACCCCAATGATATCACCTAAATCCCAGTTACCTACATCTTCAGCATAAACGCCTTCAGGAAGGTTATCACGAGCAACATATAACTGGATTTTGCCGCTCATATCTTGCAAGGTAATAAAGGTAGCTTTACCCATTGCACGACGGGTCATAATACGACCAGCAACGGCAACTTCAATGGCTTTTTCTTTTAATACTTCGCCATCTTCGGCTTCGTACTTATCATGTAAATCTTGAGCAAGGGAGTCACGACGGAATTGATTCGGGAACGCATTACCTTTTGCACGTAATGCGGCTAATTTTTCACGGCGAACGAGCATTTCACCATTGAGATCTAATTCTTTCACTTCTTGTTCTGACATATCCTTTACCTCGCTAGTTTGTAATTAGAATGTGATTTATTGAAAATAAAAAGGTTTCTTCTATTCTACCCATAGCATTGTTTTTTGTTAAGCCTTTTTTAATGAAGTCATCTGTTTTATAGGGAAAGTGTTGGTGATAAATGCAGGAAAGCAAAATTGTGCTATTTTTTTAATCAAAATGTTTATCATCATGTCTTGATATTCATACAAACAAAAAGAGCGGTCAATTTTCCAAAGGTTTTAAACTCTGAAAATGCTGACCGCCCTTTGCGTAGAATGATTAATTAAAGATCGAAATCACCGAAATCATTGGTATCGACTTTAGAGTCAATTTGACCAACAAGGTAAGAACTCACTTCGACTTCTTGTGGTGCGACTTGTACGTTGTCAGAAACAAGCCATGCGTTAATCCATGGAATTGGGTTCGAACGCGCGCCAAATGGTAATGGAAGACCTACAGCTTGCATACGGATATTGGTGATGTATTCCACGTATTGCACCAAAATATCTTTGTTCAAACCAATCATTGAACCGTCTTTGAACAAGTAATCCGCCCATTCTTTTTCCTGCTCTGCTGCGGCTAAGAATAAATCATAGGCTTCTTGTTTACATTCTTCCGCAATTTCTGCCATTTCAGGATCATCTTGACCTGCAGCCATAATGTTTAAAATGTGCTGTGTACCAGTTAAGTGTAAGGCTTCATCACGTGCGATAAATTTAATGATTTTTGCATTACCTTCCATTAATTGACGCTCTGCAAAGGCAAACGAGCAAGCAAACGATACATAGAAACGAATTGCTTCAAGTGCGTTCACACTCATCAAGCAAAGATAAAGTTGTTTTTTAAGATTACGTAATGTCACCACACATTCTTTACCATCTACCGTGTAAGTACCTTCACCATATAGGCTGTAAAGTTGGCTATCACGAATTAAATCATCGTAGTAAGAAGAAATATCACGTGCACGTTTGATGATTTCTTCGTTCGTCACGATGTCATCAAACACGATAGATGGATCATTCACAATGTTGCGAATAATGTGTGTGTAAGAACGAGAGTGGATAGTTTCAGAGAAGGTCCAAGTCTCAATCCAAGTTTCTAATTCAGGAATAGATACTAACGGTAATAATGCAACGTTCGGGCTACGACCTTGAATAGAATCTAATAAGGTTTGATATTTTAAGTTACTGATGAAAATATGTTTTTCATGCTCAGGTAACGCGGCATAGTCGATACGGTCTTGCGACACATCTACTTCTTCCGGACGCCAGAAGAAAGAAAGTTGTTTTTCAATGAGCTTTTCAAATGTCTCATATTTTTGTTGATCGTAACGTGCAACGTTAACGTTTTGACCAAAGAACATAGGCTCTTTTAATTGGTCGTTTTTGGTTTGTGAGAAAGTGGTGTATGCCATTTTTGTTTTCCTATTCCTCAGTAATTGTATTCTTTGACTCAAGTTTTCCTAGAATTTCATTAATTATTTGTATTGGAACTCTACTTCTCAATTCTTCAATAATATTTTCTCTTGAGTTACCACGAGCTAATTTATATTCAATAAGATTTTTAATGTTTTGTTTTATTGGAAACTCCTCTTGAGCACGTTCTAAACGTCTAATTCTATTATTTAATAGGCGAGTGTTTTCTAATATTTCTCCTAGTAAGTCATCCTTAGCCCTTGGTTTAGCTGAAGAAATATCTTTTATATTTTTGACTATATCTTTAAACTTTTTATCAAACTGAGGCCAATAAGTTTCAAAAACTTGCTCGAGAACTCTAGGATCTAGTCCATTTACACCTAGAGCAGTATTTAATGTTCTGACTAAATTAAACATACTTTCTTCCGTAGGGGATGTATGATTAAACTGAGCAAGGGGATCTTCAACATCCTTAGGCTCTAGATCAATAAGTAATGTACATACCCTAGCGGTAGATAGTCCTTTTGCTAAAGCACCTGCTTCAAACAAAATCCAAGGACGAACTCTATTCTCTTGTGTTAGGCATATAATCCCTACACTTGTATCCTTAAATTGATCATTTATTTCGCTAAACCAAAGAGAACCCCGATCTAAATCTCTAGTTGAAACCCAAGGGCGAGCTGCTTGTATTACGCAGCATAGCCATTCATTCAGTAATTCAGCTACAGCCTTACTCCGTTCACCAGACCAACTTAAAAAAACTTTCATAGTTTTTCCCTATAATTTTAAATCTTACACGCGCCACCAGCACAGCCGTCATCAAGATCTTCTTGAGCATCTTCTGCACCATCACGGGTGTTTTGATAGTAAAGGGTTTTTAAACCATATTTGTAAGCGGTTAAAAGATCTTTTAACAACACTTTCATCGGTACTTTACCATCTTCAAAACGTTTTGGATCGTAGTTGGTGTTGGCGGAGATCGCTTGGTCTACAAATTTTTGCATAATACCGACTAAATGTAAGTATCCGTCATTGCTTGGGATATCCCAAAGTAATTCGTAGTTGTCGCTTAAGTTTTCGTACTCAGGTACAACTTGTTTTAGGATACCATCTTTTGACGCTTTAATACTTACATGACCACGCGGTGGCTCGATACCATTAGTCGCATTTGAAATTTGCGATGAGGTTTCTGATGGCATTAAGGCGGTTAATGTTGAGTTACGTAAACCAAATTCTTGAATATCTTTACGCAAGGTTTCCCAATCATAATGTAATGGCTCTTGTGTTAAGGCATCTAAATCTTTCTTATAGGTATCAATAGGCAAAATGCCTTTTGCATAAGTGGTTTCATTGAAGTATTCGCAAGCACCTTGCTCTTTTGCTAAGTTCATAGAGGCTTTCAATAAATAATATTGAATGGCTTCAAAAGTGCGGTGAGTTAAATCGTTAGCTGAACCATCAGAATAACGAACACGATTTTTCGCAAGATAATAAGCATAGTTAATTACACCGATACCTAATGCACGACGAGCAAGTGAACTACGTTTTGCCGCCACAACAGGGTAATCTTGATAATCTAATAATGCATCAAGTGAACGCACAGCAAGATCGGCAAGTTCTTCCAATTCATCTAAGTTTTCAATTTTACCTAAGTTAAATGCGGAAAGGGTACAAAGTGCGATTTCTCCATTTTCATCATTAATGTGCTGAAGTGGTTTCGTTGGTAACGCGATTTCTAAACATAAATTAGATTGGCGAACTGGTGCCACTTGTGGATCAAACGGAGAGTGAGTATTACAGTGGTCTACGTTTTGAATGTAGATACGGCCTGTTGATGCACGTTCTTGCATTAATAAAGAGAAAATCTCAACGGCTTTAACGGTGCGTTTACGGATAGTCGGATCTTGTTCGTATTTTACGTACAGTTCTTCAAATTTGTCTTGATCCGCAAAGAATGCTTCATAAAGTCCAGGTACATCTGATGGACTAAATAAAGTAATCTCACCACCTTTAATTAAGCGTTGATACATTAATTTGTTTAATTGGACGCCATAATCCATATGACGAACACGGTTGTCCTCTACACCACGGTTATTTTTTAACACAAGTAAGCTTTCTGCTTCTAAGTGCCAAATTGGGTAATAAAGTGTCGCTGCACCGCCACGAACGCCACCTTGTGAGCAAGATTTCACTGCGGTTTGGAAATATTTATAGAATGGAATACAACCCGTATGGAATGCTTCACCGCCACGAATCTCACTGCCTAATGCACGAATTGCACCTGCATTGATACCAATCCCCGCACGTTGTGAAACATATTTTACAATAGCTGATGCCGTTGCATTAATTGAATCTAAGCTATCATCACATTCAATTAATACGCAAGAGCTGAACTGACGAGTTGGTGTGCGAACTCCAGCCATAATTGGCGTTGGTAAGGATATTTTGAAGGTAGATGTTGCATCGTAGAAACGTTTTACATAGTCCAAACGTGTTTCTTTTGGATATTTAGAGAATAAACTTGCGGCAACCAGTAAATAGAGAAATTGTGCAGACTCGTAGATTTCTCCTGTCACACGGTTTTGAACTAAATACTTACCTTCTAGTTGTTTCACGGCAGCATAAGAGAACGTCATATCACGCCAATGGTCGATGAATCCGTCCATTGTGTCCCATTCTTCACGAGTATAATCATCCAATAACGCATGATCATATTTTCCCATGCGTACTAATTTTTTGACGTGATCGTATAAACGAGGGGGATCAAAATGACCGTAGGCTTTTTTACGTAAATGGAAAATCGCTAAGCGAGCCGCCAAAAATTGATAATCTGGCGTATCTTTGCTGATTAAATCTGCAGCTGCTTTAATAATGGTTTCGTGAATGTCTGAAGTTCGAATGCCTTCATAAAATTGAATATGAGAACGCAATTCAACTTGAGAAACAGACACGTTTTCCAAGCCTTCAGCCGCCCAAGTAATCACACGGTGAATTTTGTCTAAATTGATTTGTTCAAGCGTACCATCGCGCTTTGTAACCATTAATCCTTTGTTCATGGAAGATAAACCTACTAGAGAAATGAATTTAATAAAACACAAGATGTAGTGTTGTGGAAAATGACGATGCACAAGATAGAGTGTTTTAAAATTGAATTCAAGCGGTAAATTTTTTACTTACATTATTGACAAAAGATAAGTTATTTAAAATAAATGACTTATTTTCTAAGTGATGTTTTTTTAGGCAGGATCTTTTTTTGTAAATCTTTGTAAAGAAAAAAGTGATCTGCACCCCAAAATCTGGACACCTATTTTGAGGTGCAGATTATGTCCTATTATTATCAATTTCGTTTGAAAATTATCAAACTCGTCACCGAACAGGATTATGGTATCCGTGAGGTGGCTAAACTTCATAAAATTTCCCACACTCTCGTCATTTATTGGCTAAAAGCATTTCGGGAAAGAGGGCTTGATGGCGTAAAATCGCCTCACACAAACCTTCAAACACCGAAAATAGTGAAGCCAAAGATGAAAAAGAAAGACATTGAAATTCCGGAAACCACAGACTTTTCACCTAAAGCGTTTAAAAAGTTACAACGAGAGCTCGCCTTGGCTCGTGCGGAGATCGCTTATCTAAAGGAGTTGGAGGCGCTCGACCGTCAAAAACAACGACAGAAAAAAGAAAAATCATTGAAAGATTGAAGCCGGACCACGCGTTAAATGATTTACTTCATGTGGCTAAAATGCCTCGCTCAAGCTTTTACTATAAAGAGATTAAGCGAAATTATCACGAGGTAAAAGAGGCTATCTTATCGCTGTATAAAAAGAACAGAAAACGAGATGGTTATCGCCCCATGACGTTTAAATTACGCCAAATGGGTTTTAATTTGAATCATAAAACGGTGTTAAAGCTGATGAACGAGTTAGGTATTCATTCCATTTTACGCAAGAAAAGACATGGAAAACGTGGAAAAACATCGCATATAGCCCCGAATTTACTGAATCGTGATTTTATAGCAACGGCACTCAATCAAAAATGGGTAACGGATGTAACGGAATTTCATGTTGGGCAAGAAAAGCTTTATTTTTCACCGTTGATGGACTTGGCTAACCGAGAAGTGATTGCCTATAACTTTGCAACACGCCCCAAATTTTCATTGGTAAAAAAGATGTTAGAACAAGGACTTAGTCGAATTAAACCGATAGAGTGCCCGATTATTCATAGCGACCAAGGCGTATTGTATGGCACGGCGGAATGGGTGAAAATGTTGGAGGGTAAAGCGGTTCAAAGTATGAGCCGCCGAGGAAATTGCTACGATAATGCGGTGATTGAAAGCTTTTTTGCAATATTAAAATCAGAGTGCTTTTACTCTCGGACTTATCATTCAATTGCTGAATTACAGGCTGAAATTGAAGAATATTTAGTGTATTACAACCAAAAACGAATTAAACTTGGTTTAAGAGGATTGAGCCCAGTGCAATACCGAGCTCAATATTTAAGTTAACTAACCTGTCCAACTTTTGGGGGGCAGATCACTTTTTATTAAAGTATTTATTTATTGGCTAAAATCACTGCACGAGTTGGGGCTTGATAGCCTTCGATGGTTTTACAGTGATCGTTTGGATCTAAGAAATCAATCAAACTTTCATTTTCTAACCAATCAGTTTTACGTTGTTCTTCTAATGTTGTGGTGGCGACATCTACACAACGCACATTAGTAAAGCCGACTTTTTCCAACCAATTAATGAGTGCAGCAACAGAAGGAATAAAATACACGTTCTTCATTTTTGCATAGCGATCTGAAGGTACTAATACCGTATTGACATCGCCATCAACTACTAAGGTTTCTAAGACGAGCTCGCCACCTTTTACTAATTGATTTTTTAGTTGAGTGAGATGATCAAGCGGTGATTTACGGTGATAGAGCACACCCATTGAGAATACCGTATCAAATGCTGCAAGTGGTTGCATTTCTTCAATACCTAGTGGGATTAAATTAGCTCGGCGATCGTTATTTAATAATTTTCGAACGGCTTCAAATTGGCAAAGGAAAAGTTCGGTTGGATCAATACCCACCACCATTTTTGCACCTTCACCAACCATGCGCCACATATGGTAGCCGCTACCGCAGCCCACATCTAAAATGGTACGATCTTTTAATGGCGCAAGATGAGGCAAAACACGATCCCATTTGAAATCAGAACGCCATTCGCAATCCACGTGAATATCAAATAAATGATAAGGTCCTTTTCGCCACGGCATCAATTGCTTCAAATGATGGATAATGCGTTGTTTTTCGCCTTCCGAAAGTGGGGAAGTGCGGTCAGATTTCACGGCATTTTTTAAATCAATAGTATCTGCCTGTAAATCAGGGAGAAAGTCCACGATTTTTGACCATTTGGCATAATCACCATGGGTTTGTTTTTCCCATTCTTTTAATTGCAAAGGCAACGTTTCTAGCCAAGCCGATAAATTGGTGGTGGCAATTTGCTGATAAAAAGGACGAAAATCAATCATTATTTTGCTTCCTTATAGGCTTTTTCGGCTTTCTCAAAAGTTTCTTTAACTTCATTTTCCGGTTCTCCAGACAGAAGAGAAACCACAATAATTGCTAGGCTAGCGAGAGCAAATCCAGGGATCATTTCATAAACATTAAACCACTCACTGGTTTGGGGAATCACGGGTTTCCAAGCAAAGACAACTACTGCGCCAACAACCATGCCCGCCATCGCCGCTGATGAAGTCATGCGTTTCCAGAATAAGGAGAAAAGCACCACAGGACCAAATGCAGAACCAAAGCCTGCCCATGCGAATTCAACGAGTTTTAGTACTTTGCTGTTTTCATCTTGCGCAATCCAAATGGCGATAGCGGCAATAACTAAAACCATTGCACGACCTAACCAAACTAATTCTTTTTCAGCGGCGTTTGGACGAATAAACCCTTTATAAAAATCTTCAGTGATAGAGCTTGAAGAAATTAATAATTGTGCAGAAAGTGTACTCATTACCGCTGCCAAAATTGCAGAAAGCAGAATACCGGCAATCCATGGATTAAAGAGCAATTTAGCCAGTTCAATAAATACTTGTTCTGGTTCATTATTTACTACGCTCGCAACATCAGGATTCGCAAAGAAATAAGGGATACCGAAGAAACCGATACTGATAGCACCTGCTAAGCAAATCACCATCCATGTCATACTGATGCGGCGTGCTTTAATTAATGATTTCACCGAATAAGCCGCCATAAAACGCGCAAGGATATGCGGTTGACCAAAATAACCTAAGCCCCAAGCGGCTAAACTTAATAAACCTAATGGTGTGGTCGCCGTGAATAAATCGGTGAAGTCTTTATTCGCTGCGATTTCAGCTTGATGGAGTACTTCCGTAAATTGTGATGTATCGCCCAAACTTAAAAAGATGAAGAGTGGCGTTAAAATTAAGGCAAAAATCATCAAAGTAGCTTGAATGGTATCAGTCCAACTCACCGCTAAAAATCCACCGATAAAGGTATAAATAATCGTCGCTAATGCGCCGTACCAAATGGCGGTGGAGTAGTCCACTGAGAATAGGTTTTGGAATAATTTAGCACCCGCAACCACACCTGAAGCACAATAAATCGTGAAGAATACTAAGATGATTGATGCAGACACAATTTTTAAGAGATTATGTGATGTGCCAAAGCGATGGTGGAAATATTCCGGTAATGTGAGCGCATTGTTGTTAAATTCGGTATAGATCCGTAAACGGCCCGCCACGAGTAACCAGTTAAAATAAGCCCCGAAGATTAAACCAATGGCGATCCAACCTTCTACTAAACCAGATACATATACCGCACCTGGCAAGCCCATCAATAGCCAGCCTGACATATCAGATGCGCCAGCAGACATGGCTGTCACAAAACTTCCGAGTTTACGGCCACCTAAGATGTAATCGGATAAATTGTTTGTATAATAATAGGCAAGAACGCCGATTAAAATCATGCCGAAAATATAAATACTAAAAGTAATAAGTGTTGGGTCTAAACCAAACATTAAATACCCCAAAAAAAGTCATGAAAATTTGAGAAAGGTCATATTTTACCTTATTTGGGTCTATTATTCTATTTTCCTTTTCGATAGACTTATACCATTAAAACTAAGGTCGAAAAAATGAATTCTGTTGAATTATTAATGAATGTTACGCCCAATGAAACCCGCGTTGCGTTGGTGGAAACGGGCGTTTTAAAAGAAGTTCATATTGAACGTCAAGCCAAACGTGGCATCGTGGGGAATATCTATAAAGGGCGAGTAACCCGTGTTTTACCAGGGATGCAGTCTGCATTTGTGGATATCGGTTTAGAAAAAGCCGCATTTTTACACGCTTCCGATATTGTTTCACATACCGAGTGTGTGGATGTGAATGAACAAAAGCAATTCCGAGCAAAAAGTATTTCTGAACTCGTACGCGAAGGACAGGATATTGTAGTGCAAGTGGTAAAAGATCCTTTGGGTACCAAAGGTGCAAGATTAACCACTGATATTACATTGCCTTCTCGTTATCTCGTCTTTATGCCAGAAAATAGTCATGTTGGTGTATCGCAACGTATTGAAAGCGAAGAGGAACGCGCAAGATTAAAAGCGCTAGTTGAACCTTTTTGTGATGAATTAGGCGGCTTTATTATTCGTACTGCCACCGAGGGGGCAACGGAAGAAGAATTGCGCCAAGATGCAGAATTTTTAAAACGTTTATGGCGTAAAGTGCTTGAGCGTAAAGGAAAATATCCAACCCATTCTAAAATTTATGGCGAACCCGCATTACCACAGCGTATTTTACGTGATTTTATCGGTGCTAATTTAGAGAAAATTCATATTGATTCCAAACTTTGTTTTAACGAAGTGAAAGAATTTACCGATGAATTTATGCCGGAATTAAGTGAAAAATTAATGCTTTATACGGGCAGTCAGCCGATTTTTGATATTTATGGCGTAGAACGTGGTATTCAAAATGCACTTGAAAAACGCGTGAATTTAAAATCGGGCGGCTATCTCATTATTGAGCAAACCGAAGCCATGACGACCATTGATATCAATACGGGCGCATTCGTTGGTCATCGAAATTTAGATGAAACCATTTTTAACACCAATATTGAAGCCACTAAAGCCATTGCACAGCAGTTACAACTGCGTAATTTAGGCGGTATTATCATTATTGATTTTATTGATATGCAAACCGATGAGCATCGCAATCGCGTGATTGAATCCTTGGAGGAAGCCCTATCAAAAGATCGCGTAAAAACGAATGTGAATGGTTTTACTCAACTTGGTTTAGTGGAAATGACCCGTAAACGCACACGCGAAAGTTTAGAGCATGTCTTATGTGATGAATGCCCAACTTGCCAAGGTCGTGGACGCGTGAAAACCGTCGAAACGGTATGTTACGAAATTATGCGTGAGATCATCCGCGTTAATCACTTATTTTCGAGTGAACAATTTGTGGTTTATGCTTCTCCAGCTGTGGCGGATTACTTAATTAAAGAAGAATCGCACGGTTTATTGCCAGAGATTGAGATGTTCATCAGCAAACAGGTTCAAGTCAAAACAGAACAATACTACAACCAAGAACAGTTTGATGTGGTGGTAATGTAAAAGATAAAAGTGCGGTCAATTTTGACCGCACTTTTTACTTTAACTACTTCAATCTTTCTAACTGTTGAATAATGGCTTCATCAGGTTGTGATTGGATTTTTCGCATACGTATAAAGAGTAAAGCGGCAGCAATAGTTAATGCAATGATAAACGCCACCCAGAAACCTTTTGCACCAATGCTTGGAACAATCCAATCCGTGCGGGAAAGAATATACCCAACGGGGATACCCACGCCCCAATAGGCAAGTAACGTGATATAAAGGATAATTTTAGTGTCTTTATAGCCACGTAAAATACCGCTCACGACGACTTGCACTGAATCTGAAAACTGATAAATCGCCGCCATTGCTAATAAGCTGCCTGAAAGAGCAATAACGGTGGCATTATCACCCACAATTAATGCAGCGATTTCTGCACTAAATACCCAAATTACCAAAGCCAATACACTTGCCGCGATCAAACCAAGAATAATAGCGGCGTGAGCCATGATTTTGGCTTTTTGTGGCGCATGATTACCGAGCTCTTGTGCCACTAAAATGGTTGCGGCCATCGCAATAGACATGGGGAACATAAAGGCTACGGCACTGGTGTTTAAAGCAATTTGGTGGCTCGCGACCACATCCGCACCTAATGGTGAAAGTAATAAACTACTTAAGGCAAACAGTGATACTTCACTGCACAGCGCAATGGCAATAGGCAAGCCAAGTGCGGTCAATTTTTTAAGTGTTTTGATGTCAGGTTTTTCAATAATCTTTTCAAAGACTTTCAAACTACGTTCGTTATAGTTTTTGGCCGAATAGGTAATCATCAAGATTGCCATCGCCCAGTTGACAATAGCCGTTGCCACACCACAACCGACACCGCCCAATGCAGGTGCACCAAATTTGCCGTAAATAAACATATAATTCAGCGGAATGTTCAGCATTAACCCCATGAAGGTAATCACCATGGCCGGTTTGGTCTTAGCAATGCCATCATTCAAACAGCGGAAATTAATCAGCAATAAATAGGCTGGTAAGCCCCATACCATCGCACGCAAATAATTCATCGTCACATCTGCCATGTGGGCATCCATATTCATAAACTGCAATATGAAATCATTATGATAGATGATGAGTGCAAGGGGTATCATCACTAAAAATGAAATCCAAAGGCCTTGTCTTACTTGGTGAGCAATACGATGGCGTTGTCCTGAACCATTTAAATAGGAAATTGTTGGTGGCAAGGCGAGTAATAATCCTTGCCCGAAAAGTACCAAAGGTAGCCAAATGGAGGCACCAATACCGACACCGCCAACATCAGCAGAGCTCACGCGCCCCGCCATAATCACATCCACGGTGCCCATGCCAGTTTGAGCTAACTGGGCAAGACCGATAGGTGTCGCAATTCGGATAAGTTTTTTAATATCAATACGGTATTGAGAAAAAAGACGAGAATTCATAAATTTTGCAAATTTTGCTATAATATTGGAAAAATTTTTAATGAAGGAATAATAATGTTTACAGGTATTGTACAGGGCATCGCCCAAATTCATGCAATTAAAGATAGCGATAATTTTAGAACACAGATCGTAAAATTACCAGCTGAAATGCGAAAAGGCTTAGAAATCGGTGCATCAGTGGCGAATAATGGCGTGTGCTTAACGGTGACTGAAATTCATGATGATCTAGTGAGCTTTGACTTAATGCAAGAAACCTTGCGCATCACCAATCTTGGTAACTTAAAAGCAGGGGATTTTGTGAATATCGAACGCGCGATGCAAATGGGTGCAGAAATTGGCGGACATATTTTATCTGGTCACGTTTATTGTACTGCAAGCGTTTCACAGATTATCGAAAGCGAAAACAATCGTCAGGTTTGGTTTAAATTACCCAATAAAGACGTGATGAAATATATACTCACCAAAGGTTTTATTGCGATTGATGGCATAAGCCTTACCATCGGTGAAGTGAAAGACGATGAATTCTGTGTGAATTTAATTCCTGAAACCTTGCACAGAACCTTGATCGCCAAACGCCAAATTGGTGATTTAGTGAATATCGAAATTGATCCACAAACACAAGCGATTGTGGATACAGTGGAACGGTATTTAGCAGCTAAAGCTTAGTTGGAATGAAAAAAGTGCGATAGAAAACAATGTTGTTTTTTACTGCACTTTTTATTGTATAAGATTAGTTAGCTTTAGATTTCTTCGCTTTTCTCCATTTCCAAAATAGGTACAGCGCTAAAACACCAATTAGGATATAAATCACGAGTTGGCCTTTTTTAATTTGTTCGTGTAACCAATCTAAGTTTTTCGCACCAAATTCGCCAAGGTAAACCCAAATTGGCACGGAAATAATCGCGGCGCAGAAATCAATTAATACAAAGCGAGTGTAGCTGACTCGGCGGGTGATGCCTGAAACCATATAAATTGGTGCGCGTAATCCTGGAAGGAAACGAGCTACAAATAAAACACGGTTGCCGTATTGGTCAAATTTTTCACGCACCATTTTGAGGCGTTCTAATGTTACAATTTTACGCATTGGTCGGAAACGTAAAATTCGGGTGCCGTAAATGCGACCAAGCCAGTACATGGTTGAGTCACCGGCAAGTACACCAATCATACTCACGACTAACATTAAGTGGGAATTGACGCTTTCAGGATAGAGGCCAGCGATTACACCGCCGGAGACAAGCGTGATATCTTCTGGAATAGGTACACCAAAGCCACAAATAATCAGAACAAATAGCACCGCCCAATAACCGTAATCGGTAAAAAAGCTGATAAGAAATTCCATTTGAAACCCACTTACAATCAGTTAGTTAAAATTAATTAAAAATTGGGGCTTATTTTAATCGCTTTGCCTTGAAAAGCCTAGAAAAAATTTGCTGTGTAAATTTGCATTGTGGGGCTGAATATTTTATAATCCGTCGCTCTCAAAGTTTGTCTTTGAGCAAATTTAGGAAAATTGCTGGGTCGCCTGCAATTTTTTATTTTAAACTTTTAATCAAGAGAACATTAAAATGGCATTTAAATTTAACGCTGAAGTTCGTCAAGCGCAAGGTAAGAGTGCGAGCCGCCGCCTGCGTCATAACGGTCAAATCCCTGCAATCATTTATGGTGGCAGCGAAGCACCTGTTTCAATCATCTTAAATCACGATGAATTAAACAACGCACAAGCTCACGATTCTTTCTATAGCGATGTAATCACTTTAGTGGTTGAAGGTAAAGAAGTTGCAGTGAAAGTTCAAGCAATGCAACGTCACCCATTCAAACCAAAATTGGTTCACATTGACTTCAAAAGAGCATAATTCAGTATTTACGCTATCTAAAGTCATTTTTAATTCCGAAACCTTTTCTTATTTTTAGGTTTTAAAGTTTAATAAAATCAATGAGTTTCAAAAACGTTTCGGAACGTGATTTGTGACAAAAAAAGGCCCTTCATTTGAAGAGCCTTTTTTATTTTGTGGGATTGAGTGGTTTTTCTTTTCTGATGTAATGTTGAGTAGTACGTGCAGAAGTATGACCAAGTTGTTTTCTTGCTCGTTCATCATCAATCATTAATGAAAGGTCTGTTGCTGCTTTCGCTCGAAGATCTCTCAATTGCACTTGGTTGATCTCTTCGGCTAGCTCTTTATATTTTCTTGATGCCGCATTACGGGTGTCTTTGAAATAATCTGTAAGCGATCTCCGCTCGAGTTTTCGTCCCCATTTATTCGTAAACAGAAACTGATTTTCTTCAGTGATCCGCTTGTCGATAATCTCTTTTAGTTTACCTATAACTTTAATAGCAACACGTTTACCTGTTTTTTGCTGTGTAATATGCAGTAAATCGTTGTAAATGTGCGAACTATGGATTTTAACCACGTCTATTGGACGTTGTCCGGTTAAATACATCACATCCATAATGTCTTTCATATCCCCTGTGGCGCAGTCGTAGATTTTATCCAAGATATAATCTTCAATGTACACATCACGGTAATTCACTTTGAATTTTTTTACCCCTGTGGACGGGCTAATCTTTTCAGTATACCCCCATTCTCTCGCCATGCTCCAAATGTGACCAAATAACCCAACTTCGATATTTGCGGTTGGTTTAACGTCTTTTCTCCAATCTAAATATTCACGAATGTGTATAGGCTCTATTTCATCAAGAGTAAATGGTGGATCTTGGAAGTATTGGCGTAATTTCTTTATTGCCTGAATGTTTGAGTTTCGAGTGTTCTTCGCTTTTTTAAGCGGCACAACTTCTTTTTCATATCGTTCAAGCACTTCAATGAAAAGGATATTATCTTTTTTCGTCAGATACTGCATATTAAGCTTTGCTGCTTCCAGAATAGCAATGTGCTTATCTTTACCTAAAGCAACTTCTTTTTTATCGGCCATCGTGTAGTAGTAATAAACTACGATTGAGCCGTCCGCTCTTTTGCGATTCCGACACACCAAACCTTGTGGCAATCCTTGATTAATTCTTTTTCTTGGGCGTGCCATAATATCCCCCTTACTAACTTAATACTGCAGACCGCCTTCTTTCCTTTGTTTGGGTAATCTGCTGCACTTTCTCACCTTTCAAAATCTTGTCGCCATCAGATCGTAGTACAAGCGGGAACTTCCTATTTCCTTTTGGATGAAGAAAAGGAATTCCGAACTCATTTAAGCTTTTCATCTGATATTTAGGACAAACATATCCAGTTATTAAAGCTAATAATTCTGGACTGCAGTATTCATCAAAAAATTCTCTTTCCATAAAAGCTCCAATAGAAATTCATTATTCTTTTGATTTAAACAAAGCTGCTTGTATTTCATTTACTGCTTTGTAAACTCTGTATCTTTGCGATACTGGGATTTTTAATCCTCCAGGATACATTTCAAAATGCGAGTATCCATTTCCGATCCAAAATCTAGCTTTATTGTTTTTGTTATCCACGGTAAATCTATCTACAACCCAATCAAAAGGATTGTTCTCTAGATTGTCTATTAATTCTTTCCACGGGGTGACAGGTTCTCGTTTTAGCAATCTGCAAATAAATAATGGTGTAAAGTTCATTTTTTCGCTCCAATAAAAAACCGCCCATAAGAGCGGTGGTTTGTTAATATTGTTGTGTCTGTTCGGTGTGACAGATTTTGCCGTCACAGTCTTGATTAAGATTTAGGGCGTGCGCCATATACACCACAAATGCACACACGAGCGTAATGATTAATTTGTTCATTTTCTGTTCCTTTTGTCGGATTTTAGGTGTGAGAATCCGCCACACGATTTTTCAAAAGTGCGGTCGGATTTTGTGGTGTTTTAGATGGTGGTTTCGACTTTGCCGAAGATTTTTTCGTTAAAGCTGCGGATATGCTTCAGTACGCGCCAGTTTGTTTCTGGATCTGCTTCAATGTCGACGGTGATACGTTTCACTACTTCGTTGAAGCGGCGTAGTGTGTTGCGATATTCAACAGCATTATCTCTTGCTTCTACGGCGAATTTTGAACCGATGGCAGCAAGCGGGCTGTAAAGCTCGTGCAGTAGGTTGTTGTTGCGTCGGAATGCGAAGCACGCCCAAGCTACGGTTTGCAGTTCATATTCGGTAAATTCAAAACTGAATTTCTTTTCAGGTTCTGGCAAGGCTAATTGCTGTGGTTGAAGTTGATATTTTCCTGTTTTTCTAATTGCTGGTAAAACTTCTGAAGTTATCCAACGTTTTACTTTTTTAGCTTGCTCTAATTTTGAACTCAAGACTAATGAATACATTCCGCTTTCATTCACGAAGATAACTTGAGCACGTTTATTGATAGTATTCACGATCTCGCGTTTTGCTAGGTCGTCAGAATCAACGTGTTTTCTTAACGCGTCATGTGGATTTTTATATTGCAACAATTCTGCAAGCTGAGTTGCTCTAAAAAAGATTTCATTGTTTTCTACAATGGTTTGAACAGGAGTGTTTTCAAAATTGAAAATTGTAAGATTTGACATTTTGTAATCCTTGAACTATTTGTTGAACAAGCCACTTTCGACAGTGGCGTCGGGAGGTTCGAAAACCCCGTTCAAGGAAAGGGCTGGACGTATTTCCCGAAGGTATTGTATTAGTCGCCCTCCCGACATAGTCAGGATTACGGATATAAAAAAATCGCCTTGCGGCGATCAGTTGAACTATCCGCCTTGAACATATTGAGGTTTCGACACCTTAAGGCGAATAGTATTTTAGTTTTTTACAGCTGTCAATTAGATTTTATTCATTGAGCTGTTTAGTCTTAGGATTTTGTAAATTACCGGTTCTTCATCAATGTATTCAACCAATACATCCACTAAGAAAATCTTATGATAAGGGTATTCTTCATTTAAGATCATCTTTTCTTTGAGGGTTTTATCTTCAAATTTTACTCTTACAGGTTTGTTAGATACTGCAGGGATAATAGCCCGATCTTGTGCTTTACTTTGTGCATCAGCAGTTGATGACCAATATAGCGGAGTATTGTGTAAGGTGTTATCGTCACGCTCTTTCAGTAGTCTTAGTTCACGATTAATATTGTTTTGAGCTAATCCTGCTAAAGTATTGTCACCGTGCAGGTGAATATGAACATCGCCCTTATTATCCGTTACTTGAAGGTTAAATTGCGCTTTGGGGTCGATTGCAATCGGCTCTAAAATATTGCTCGCATTTTTTAACATTGTCGGTGTGAGTCGTTCAGGTCTTTCTCCTTTATTCATTGCCCAATCAAAAATCATTTTGAGATGTCCTCCAAATTCTAAAATGGCATTTGCTTGTTCTATGAGGGGATAGGTGCTTGAAACTAATGCGGCAAGCTCAACAAGAAAACATCCTTGCGTTATTTTTTCAACATAGATGTGCTGTTCACAAGGCTCTATGTCAATTTTATTATCTTGGATAAATTGGCGATATTCTGCTGCGATGCCTTCCATACTTTGGCAAAAAGTAGAGAGTTGTAATGGTTCGCTATTATCGATTTCAATGAGTAGTTTCATATTTTTGTCTATCGTGTAATGTGCTTCAGCTACCATAACCGCTCCTGGATTTAGATACAAAAAAAGCCACTTAATTGTGGCTATCGACTTTCTATTTAAAGTACTGTTATCTTAATCCGAAGTAAGGGCGGTGTCAATGTAAATCAATTCTATAAATCTTCTTCCTTAACGAAAATAGTTATAGAGGCGAAAGCTATTCATCTTTCGGCGGTTCTGGAAGTGGTTGCCAGTGAGAGACGTAATAGCATTGATGTGGACTATTTCCGTCATCGCAATAAAACTTACCCTCCATCAAGTACCCAATAAACTGATGAGATCCAAAGTCACTAAGTATATCCATACCATAAAGCAAAACAGAGCAACTCTCGCCGTCCTCGTTGACCGGAGGCAATCTATCACTACACTTAATCCAGTCGTCATCTTTCGGATAATCTACAATTTCTGGTTTTTCAAGGACGTAATCAAAATCGGAACAACGCTCATCTTTCTCCTCTTCGGTTAACGTTTTTTTCTTGCATTCGGCCTTACCTAAAACCACACCATAAACGGCATACGGTAAATCATTACTCTCATAATTTTCGTATTCGTCCATGTCGTCTGCAAATTCGTGAGCCTCGACAGCGCCAGCCAAACAAGTCTCTCTTGCTTGCTCTAATGTTTCACACAAATTAATAATGTGGATATCGTTTGATATATCTACTGAAAAATATTTGGTCATTTTGTCATCTCCAATTAATCAACTAACACACTTAACAAACAACATCCAATGCGTATTATTTAGCCTACCGGATTTATGTCCGATAATAGGTGTTGCCCCAATTGCGGATAAAATCTCTTTTACTGTAATTTGAGTTTCGGCCCATTTAAAAATTAGCGTGCCGCCGTCGTCTAATACCCTCATGCACTCGTCAAAACCTTTTTTAAGCTGCGTTCGCCAATCCTCGTCAAGCCGTCCGTATTTTTTGACTAACCAAGATTTGTCACCGCCTTTTATTAAGTGAGGAGGGTCAAAAATAACGCATTTGAAAGATTTATCAGGGTATGGCATATCAGTGAAGTCATGGATCACATCAGGCGATACTTCTAAATGTCTAATTTTGTCACGATCCTTAAAACTTAGTTTTTGTTTTCTTATATCTGCAAAAAGTACATTTGGATTATCCTTATCAAAGTAAAACATTCTACCGCCACAGCAAGCATCTAGAATTGGTTTCATCTTATCTCCTTTAAAACAAAAGGCGCTCCAAGTGAGTGCCTATTGGGTTGTTAAATATTAATTCACCACGGTTTGCAAATATCAGGCACTTCAATGACCATAATTTGCTCTGGTTTTATTCTTTTGTACTTAATCCAATATTGGACGATTTCCAATGCCTCTCCCTCGCTGACTGTTTCCCTCGTCTCTCTAACCATTCCCCACTCACGTCCAAATTGGCACTCAATGACAACGTATCTTTTGCCATTTGATACTTGTACGTCCTGTCTAAACATCTTTTACTCCACGAGAGATAAGCCATATTTTCAAATTAAAAAAGAAAGCTTCTTCCGATAACTTTCTTTTTTGGTGCCTATTAAAAATAATAAGAGTATAAAGAATGATTAGATCGGCAATCATCATATTTAATACGGTTTCCATATTGATCAACTATCATTTATTTTTTATTACCGCTCACTTACCTTGTAAAGCAAGAAACTCGCTTTGTTTAATTTCGATTAGGCACTCTGGGATTTCTGGAAATTTATCACCACCAAAACCCTCTGATTTTTCTGGTATTGATACGATAAAGTAGCCACTTGCAACACCACATACCGACACATAACCAGTGCGATAGCCAAACACCCAGCAAGTAAGTTTTAATTTTCGCAACATAAAATCATTAAAGCTTGGATATTGATTTAAAATATCTCTAATGCTTTGAATTTTAGCGTTAAATTCCTTACCAGCTTTTGTTCTGCCATTTCCAGTGATGACAACTTTCTCATTTTCAACTATTTCAAATTTATAGGTCTTATCCTCTTTTATTTTGGCAAATTCATCGCTATCTAAACTACAAACAATTCCAAATATATTACGTTCACTTCCTCTCCAGCATTCATAAAATGGGATAGTGTCAAAAATAGCGTCAAGTTTTTTATCTCTGACCTCTCTATCTTTCCGCCATTGCTCATCTAATGATTTAATAGGCTCAACGTCTAATTTGCATTTAAAATATCTAAAATTTGGTTTCATTTCTGTTCCTTATTCTTATCTGTGTAATTAACTAATTCACGGATTTTCTCACGCACAATCTCAAGAGCTTTTTCTAAACTCCGTTCTTTTTCGTGAAGTTCCGCTAATTCGTGTTCTGCTTGTTCTTTGTTCATGATTCACCTAAAAGAAAACCGCCTTATTTGGCGGTCTCAATCATTTTTAACACTCGGCTTTTACTTTCTTTTACGTGAAAGGCAAAACCATCTTTTGTCACTATGAAAGTTAAGTTATTTACAACATCTACGCTTTCTATTTCATCAACATAAATCTCACCAAGCTCGCCAGTAATGGACGTTAGAGTTATTTTCTTACTCATAACTCACCCCTAGAACGGAATCCCGTCTGAAAGATCATCTTGTTCAGCCATTGCACTTAATGGCTCATGTTTTGCTTTACTTGGTTTTGCTTGTTTAGGCTCATCTTGGCGACCGCCTAACATCTGTAAGTTATCACCTTGAATTTCTGTAGTGTAACGGTCTTGTCCGTTGCTATCTTGCCATTTACGGGTTTTTAATCGCCCCTCAATATAGACTTGCGAGCCTTTGGTAAGATATTGACCTGCGATTTCAGCTAATCTGCGGTAGAGTACAATGCGATGCCATTCTGTTTGAGTTTTTTTCTCACCGGTATTCTTGTCAGTCCAGCTTTCACTTGTTGCCACTGTAATGTTTGCTACTTGCTCACCGTTTGGCATTGTGCGGATTTCTGGGTCATTTCCTAAAAAGCCCACGATAATTACCTTATTAATTCCAGCCATTAGCTCATCTCCTGTATGAGTTGTTGATAATATTCTTGAGCTGCATTAACTCGCTCTTTGATTTCTTCGATGATTTTGTCATCACGCTTAACCGTAACAGTTGTAATGCGTTTTGATTGTGGTATTTGCTCCACTAAATCAATGTACCGTGTCGGGTCGTCATAGCTTGATAATTGGTCATAAGGAGTGGGGAGGAGGACAAAGTCAATTTGAGCCTCTTCACAATCCCATAGCCACATATAACCTTGCATTTGGATTGTATAACCGGATTTCTTAGCTTTTTCTTCCGCCTCGTCTGTAAAGAAAGGGTGCGAGCCAATATCCCACGAGCATTTTGTATCAATGATCAGCTTTCTGGTCGGAACGTAAATATCACATTCACCAGTAATCCAATCGTTTTCCCGTCTTTCTTCATTTTTCTTTAACGCCAACCCACGCTTGCGACCGCTTAATTTAATAGCCTGTTCTTCAAGTGCAATGCCTTTTTCGGTATACTTGTTACCCTCAAAATCTTGATAGCCAAATAGGTCATATTTAACTATCTTTCTTACCGCACTTTTAGCTGTGGCAGATATACCGCCACCGCTTTTCGGTTTAACCATTAAATCAGCAAGCCCAGAGCATCTAGCCTTCAGTTTGTACATTTCCATTCTCAACCGCCTCTAATTCCGCAATCTGCTCTTGACTAAACTCATAAGCACCACTATCGCACAAGTCTTGTAGAGTAGTTTCACCGTTGATAATGCTTTGCTTGCAGTTGTTAAACGTTTCATCATCTACAACTGCTACAAATTCGGCATTTTGAATATTGTCGGTGTAGTTGAACTCTTGATTTTCCACATCTTTCACAACGGCTTGGTCGGCTAATACTGCTTGTTGCATCTCAACCGATAATGGAGCTTGTTTTGATAGTAGTAACTTAGTTACGGTTTTTAATGCCATCGCCTCAAAATTGTCATGCCATACGCCAAAGCCTTTCTTAAATGTCTGACTGTAACGTTGAGCGTGTTTAACGATGTCATCGTGGCTCATATAAAGCTCGGCAGAGAAGTTATTCGCCAAAAGGAAATAAGCGTAATATCCGATTGGATTTTCGTCTTTTTCAGGCTCTTGCTCCCAATCAAACTCAAATCCGTTTATAAAGTCTTTTTTGAGCAGTTGTTTTTTATATACTGGCAAAGCCACCAGTCTTTTAAATTGCCCAGAGCGTTGAGCAAGCTGAATAAACCCCTTATATCCAATTTGGAATTGAGCCTCTACTTTTCGCTCTTTGTTATTCTTAAAGGGCACGATATAGGCAAAACCTAGCCCGTTTTGAAGTGGTAGGTTAAGCGTTGCCGCCATACAGGCAGCGTTAAAAATGCTCATTGGGTCTGCTGTCTTAAGCATTGAGTTACTGTTTGCGATTTGCATTACGCTTGTCGCAAAGGTGGCCGCATTTTTTCCGACAAGCTCTTTAATCTTATTTTGAACATTCGCACTTTCAAAAAATGTTTTAAGCGCAGGTGGCTGTTTATTTTGTTGATTTTGGACTTGGTTTGTCATCTCGCCCCTCCATTAATCCGGGTCATAATCATTCATTCTGTCGTTTAATTCACGCTCTGCGATTTTCTTAATCGCCTCTTGTCTATAAGGCTCATAACTTGCACCACTGCCAATGGCAAGCCAGAAATTGTCGTTATCGCACAACAGTTCCGTGAGTTCGTGATAATGCGTTTGGTCGCCTTGTTTTAAATCGTTGTCGATTTCCGTGGCGACTTCATCTAAGGCGATTTCATAGCCTGCTTGCCAATCAACTTCACGTTGGTTAGCTGCATCAAGTTGAGAGTAGTGATTAGCGTAAGGTTTCATTGCTTTACTCCAGTCCCATTGATTTCAATCGAGAGTGATGTTTTCGGCAAAAATCAATGCGATGTTGGCAATACTCAATATTCTTTTTGACTGCTGTATTACGTTTTGCATCCGCCCAATTCTTTGCAGCCTCAAGGTAATTACCTTTCTTTTCTGCTTTTACTGCTGATTCTGCGTAGGTTTTGTAAGTCAGTTTCATTATTTCCCATCTAAAGTGCGGTTAATTTCTGCTTGTTTTTGTTCTGTATAAGCTAGGGACTCTTCTTTAGCAGGCTCGGTTAGATTTGGTTGGTATTGACCGTTTTCAGCAATCCATTGCACTCTTGCTTTTTCTCGTTCGAGTGCGGTTGGCTCGCTTGCAAAACAATAGGAGATTCCGCCAATCAAAAAGGCGATAAACATCGCACAGGCAATCTTTGCTAAAGGTCGTGTGATTTCTGCGAATACATCAGTAAATTTTTGCATTTTTGTTTCCTTTTTCGTCAATTTGGTGAATTTAGGGTGTAAAAATCCGCCACACGATTTTTCAAAAGTGCGGTCGGATTTTCCGTTGTTTTTAGAAGTCGATTTTGACTGCTTTTTGATTAAAGTCTCGCAAGTGTTGCAGTACACGCCAATTTGTCATCTGGTCGATGTCAAAATCACTTGTGATGCGGTTTAAGATTTGATTGGTAGAGCGTAGCACGCTTAAATATTCGTAAGCCTGTCCGTATATTTGTGAGCTCATGTTTGAGCCTAAAACGTTAAAGGCTCTCTCAATATGTTGGAAAGTGCCTATGCCACGTTTGAAAGCGAACCATAACCAAGCAAGCTGTTGAAGTTCATACTCGGTAAATTCAAACGTGAATTTCTCAGGTTCTGGCAAGGCGAGCTGTTGCGGTTGTTGCAAGGCTTTTAATGTTCTTTCGCAACGGATGAAGTATTGGCGGATTTGTCTGCCTCGTTCGTTTCTTTCTACCATGCCGAGTTCTTTGCCCATATCGAGGGTGATGTGATATTCCTTGCGTGGGCGTCCGTTGGTGCGTTCGGTGATGACGAAGTAGTCTTCATCTTGAATGAATCCATATTCATTGATGCGGTCTTGAATCCAAGCTCCGAATACTTTTCCTACTTCTAAGAATGAATGAAGATCGCGTGCGTTGCACAGTTGAACAGGTTGATTTTGGATTGAACCATTGAAAACAGGGATTAAATTTAAATTTGTCATTTTGACCGCTCTCATAATTAAGTTTTTTAAAACTCATCACAAGCAACGCCAATTACTGGTGATGAACTGATCAAGATTGGCGTACCGTTGAGCGGTGAGCTATGCGTGTGATAGCTACTATTGACGGCGATCTTTCGATCTCTCAATCAGCTCATCATTGGGACTTTTTTCCAAATTTGGAAAAAAGGTTGATTTGCTGTTTTACGGATATAAAAAAAGTCGCATTGTGCGACCAGATTCCGCACCACTCATTCAGGAACGCCAATTCCCGACTTTCTGTTGAAAGTGAGAATATCCTAAATGATTGGGCGGTGGGTGTCAATACGGTTTTTTAACGAGAACCGAAAAACTCGCCTTGTTGCGCCTTACTTCAAACAAGGAATATAATTGTTGCGTCTTACTTCAACAATTACAGGAATTTATTATGTGGGAAGCGTTAATTACTTCCATCTTTTCCATCCTCAAATCTCATTTTGATGAGGTGATTATGCGTATTACAACGTGGTTTTTGTCGTTTATTCTTTGTTGGTTGCTTATTCCTGTTCATATTCAGATTGAGCTAATGGCAAGACCACTACCTGCTTTACCTGATTATGCTCTGGTTTACCTTTTCTACTTGGTTGCCGCAACTAGCTTTTGGCAAATGTTCTTCATCTTGTTGGATGTTGCAGCTCTTTTGCTCGAAAAATTTTTCAAACGTGGAAGCGTTGAGCCACAATCCGAGCGGGTTAAGGTTGATCGCAAGCAAAAAGATTAAGCATTCTTTGAGTTTCATTACGCCCTCCTTAAGGGAGTTAAAAAAGCCCTCGTTTTACGGAGGGCAAATAACCAAAGGAACCAAGTTATGAAATCGATAGTGCCTGATTTTTTGTCCCCGCTCACAGGCTTTGCGTAACACGTTCACGCAGTGTTCACGTCGGCGCTTGGCTGCTTGGCGACAGCGTCCGCACCGAACCCTACATAGTTTGGGAAACGTCGTATTAATCCCACTCGGTATTTCATGTCTTAATTACCAGCCACGGTAACGCACCACTTTTTCAGACGAAACTTCGGGAAAGTGGACCCGCCAGAATATTTATTAATTACCGTGACCGCCTGAGCTGATACAGTTTTGACCCGGTTTAGCTTGGTCGGTAGGTAACTAAGAAATCATATTCAGATTTGGAAATCGTTACATATTCCATTTTTAACCTCATTTGTTTTATGTTTGCCATTTCAAAGCACACTTCTCTCTATCATTCGCAGAGGTTTCACAAGCCTCTGTGTCTCTGTACTTCAAATGTGCTTTAAAGTGGTGCCGCGGGAGAGATTCGAACTCAACTATCCTCCGGTTATGAGCCGGTCGCTTTTACCTATTAAGCTACCGCGGCAGTTTACCGTCTCTCCGGTATGTCACGTTTCTTACGTCACGTTGACGTGCATAGTTTGTTTCATGCCGCCTTGTTAGCCTTCCTCTTGGAAGAGCATTACTGTCAGTCTCACTACGAGTCATCGGCTTGTCTAACATTGCAATAAAAGACTCTGTTCGGTTGCTTACGTTTAGCTATTCCCACCCATTGGCTTTGTTTGCATTTCCGTAAGCATTCACACCGCAATGTAAGTTTTCCCCATCCATTCATCGCTATTTGCGATCCATCTGGATTGGCGTGTTATCACAACAAGACCATAAGTCACTTACTCCTAACTACTTATCGCTAATTAATCGGTGAGATTTGTCATTCTCACTGCCGTATTAACTGCGCTTAAGTGTTGGTCGATGTGTTTTTAATCGTATTGTTAAAGAGCATCGAGATATTTGTTTATGTGTATCTCGTTTTGATGGGATCATTATGTACTTATAGTTCATTATAGTCAAGAACAAAAAGTACATATTTTTAATAAAATGTACTTTTTGTTCATATTGGGTTGATTTCTAAAGAAATAAATTTTTTGAAATATCGTTTAATTGCTTATTTTTTAATCTGTTGCGAAGTAAAGTTTGTGTTTTGTGGTGTGTTTTTAAGATTTTTGCGATGCTGATCGCAAATTTTGGTAGCGATAGTTGGTTTAAATTGAGGTTGGTTTATTATGCCCCTGCCGATAAGGAGGGCGAATTATGAAAAAAGAGTTTAAAAAATGGCTAATCTCTCTGAATTGCGAAGGGATTAATAGCTTAGGGATTGATGAGATAGTGTCGCGCGTAGATGAAGAGTTGAGGATTGTGCGCGCTAATGAGCAGGAGAGGATTGTGCTAGAGGAGTTTATTGCGGAGTTTAAATGTTAATAAAAAACCGCCAGTTAGGCGGTTTATTGTGGTTGGTATGTCTCCGACATTGATGTCGGTAACATCGGATGAACCCGCGTCAGTGCGTGGTTTAACGGTTAAATGGCTTTAGCGAAATTAATAATTTGTTTATCTTCATTCCAGCTAATGTGTTGTAACTTAAAGTGATCAAATGTTCGCTTAATTGTATCGAGGATATTAGCTTTATGCGCTGTGTTTGGTGTATCAAGAGCAAATAAAATATTCTCTCTTTTAATAAATCCTTCTTGCTCTGCGCGATTAATTTTCGCTACCCAGCTGTCACAATGTTCAATCATGCTCGGGCTTTCAACCTGATCGAATGCAAGAGGTTTTACCGCTTTTAAAATATGTTTATCTTGTTGGTTTTTCAATGCCAAAGGAAGGGCAAATTTAGCAAAATCACCATTCACCATATATTGTTTGTATTGTGCAAGAACACTGTCGTTTTCTTGTCTAAACAAGGTTTTGTAATGTTTCAAAATCGCTTGTTCTTGGTTTTCTGGTTTTACTCCAGCATTTTGGATGAATTGCGTATATAGCTTGTTAAAATAACCTTGCGGATCATCCACCATGCCTACCGCTGCATTGCTATATTGAACAATACCTTCTTTCACATCAATGTAATGGTGAAAGAAGGTTGCCATATCCTGCGCACTTCCGTTAAATGGCTGACTAACGATATATTGTAATTCATCATTAATAGTCTCGCGGACAGTTTCAAACATTTTGCTTTTATAGAAAAAATCATTCACACGCTTGTTATTTTTAGGTACAAGTTGATAAGTGAGTTTTTTCTTTTCAGGCTCGCACATCAATAAGCCAACATTGACGAATTCGCCTGTTTCAAAGTACGGACGATACCGCACGAAGCTGTATAAAATAGGTTGTTTCATTCTATGTTGTCCCAGTAATTTTCTTGTGTTATTCGGTTTAAAAGTTCTTTTATTCGGTTGATTTGTTGATCGATTTTGTGAAATACCTCATCTCCCACAAACCAATCATCAGGAATGGACTGATAAATATCGTCAAAATTTTTGAGTATGTCAACGGCTTTGTCCGTAAAAGTTTGTTTATCCACCCAGTCAAGTCGCCAGTCTCTGTTTTGTGGTGAAAAGATATGTTCAGAAAAATCAGCTCCTTCGTCAAAGGCAAGATTATGATCTATCACTAAAATTTTTTGCTGTTGTTCGTCAAAAAGCAGATTAATATTTCCTGTGCCGACTTGTGATGCGGTTCTGTCAGAATTTAAAATCCAACGATCAAACATATAGAGCAATTTTTGTTCCGGTTCCGATAAAAATGTAGAATTTTTAACTTGAACGGTTTTAGCAATTTTGGCATTTACCACAAAGGATGATGCGAATGCTATCCCGTTAGGCAAGCCCTGCCGCCACTCTGAGGAAACGTATTGGGTTGATTCAGGTGTTATTTCAACAAAATCAATACTTGGACAGGGGAGCCCTATTTCATGAGCCAGTGTTGAACCTATGACTTCCGCTAATAATTGACTGATTGGCATCATAGACAATGTTTTTATGATAAACCAATTTCCTTTATCTGTTTGACAAATAAAGGGATGGGTTATCCCCATTTCCATTCTTTCTCTGATAAATATGATTTTATCCATTCTCTTATCCAATCACACGTCCTCTGCCTTCACAACCCAAACCTACCTTGCTGCTCGGTGTTATAATGTTTCAACTCTTTCTCTTGCTACACCAATAATACGGATTTCTTGGTTGAGCGAGCTTAATGTTGGAAACATCGGATTGAGCGGAACAAGCTCAAAGTGCGGTATGCCTTCTGGTGTTCTCGTGCCAAGCTCTTTGTATTGCTTAAACGTTGCCTCGTTGTCGCCATTGATTGCGGCCACGAATTTCCCCGGAGTGGGCAAAATGTCAGGATCGATTAAAACTAAATCGCCCTCATTAAAACGAGGGAGCATAGATTTTCCTTCAATTCGTAAATAAAACGAATTTTCAGAGGCTATAACTGTACTTGGGATCATCTCGTAACCGTCAAAGCCCTCAAGAGAGCTAATATCAGTCCATAGTCCAGCTTGGACTGAGCTTAATAAAGGGTAGGCTTTCTGTTTTTCGATTTTCTCAATAGAGGCATTCTTATCGCCATAAGTTAGCCATTCTTTTGTTACACCTAAAAAATCAGACAATACATAAATATTTGCTTGAGTTGGTAGTGTCTCGGCATTGAACCATTTGCTCACGGCCTTTGGCGTTATTTTCAGTATATCCGCAATGATTTTCCCCCTGCCTTTTTCTGGCAAGTTCTTTCTCTTACATGCAATGTCTAGCCGTGCGGCAAAGTCCTGTTTAATTTTTTCTTCAGTAATCATTTTTTTCACCTTTGAACTATTGGTTCAATTATAAATAAAACTTGAAGTACTTTCAGTTCTGGATTATTATGTACTCTAAGTTCATTTAAAGGGGTTGTATATGAAAAGCTTAAAACACATTATTGACTCTTTGGGTGCAGCTAAAGTAGCAGATTTATGCGGTATTTCTGTGCGTGCAGTTTACAAATGGCGCGCATCAAATTCTCTACCAAGAACTGAATATACAGGTGAGACCAGATATTCAGAGATTCTATCTCAAGCCTTGGAAAACGGTATTTCTGCGGAAGAGATTAGAAACTTTAGTAATCCCATTAAGTCAGGCTCTGCGATTATCGCATGACTGTAATTTACCAACACCAACAGAAAAGAAAACCATAAAAATAAGGCAAAAATTATGGGAATGAAGAAAGTCATCATCGAAATGATTGAGAACATACCGGGCGGCAAAAGTGCGGTAGCCGGATTTCTCGGATTTTCAGAGGCGGAACTGAATAACCGCTTGTATCACACGAAAGGTCAACGTTTTAAAAACGAAGAATTGATTGCGCTGCAGCTTGAGTATGGCTGTACTGATTTTATCGAGGAGCTTTGCCGAAGTGCTGGTGGCCATTTTGTACCGGCACCAGTAGCGAGCGAATTGGACTCGGTAGAAATCTCAACCTTGCAACTGCGTGAACTGTCCGCGCGTGGATTATTGTTTGAGGTGTTAGAAAAAGCGCTGGCAGATGGCGAAATCACAAGCGATGAAGAAGACACGATCCGCAAATTATTAAACAAGCATTTAGCAGCGACACAACACTCAATCGAGTGCGTGATCTCGCTAAATAAACGGCAATAAAAAACCACGGCGGCAACCGTGGTTCTGTACGAAGGAATTTTTATGAAAACCAAAATACAGCTTTATGATACACAAATTCGCCAAGATGAACAAGGGCGTTTTTGCTTAAATGATTTACATCAAGCAAGCGGTGGTGAAAGTCGTCATCGTCCTGCTTACTGGTTATCAAATCAGCAAACGCAAGAGTTAATCGGCGAAATTTCAAAAGACGGAATTCCGTCTATCCTTACAAAACAAGGGCTTGGAACATTCGTAAACAAAGAACTTGTTTACGCTTACGCAATGTGGATTAGTCCGAAATTCCACTTATACGTTATTCGCACGTTTGACAGCTTAGCCGGTCATCAAAATCCGACCGCACTTTTGCCACAAAACTACGCCGCAGCATTGCGTGAGTTGGCGGAATCTGTTGAGCGGGAAGAGGTTTTAAAGTTGGAAAACAAACAGCAAGCCGATCGCATTGAAGCGATGAGTAATTACTTCCGGGCGGGAATGACCGCACCTCAATTCGTTAAGAGCTTAAACGGCGTAAATTCGACGCAAATCAATGCATTTTTGCAACAAAAGAATTGGCTTTATAAAGACCAACGCGGTGAATGGCGCGTAACGTCTTATGCTCGCGATCGGTATATGACCGAAGAAACTAGCGAGGTTGTGCCTCACGGAGCGGATCCGATTATCAAATACAAGCCAACGTTACTTAAAAAAGGCGCAGCGAAACTCTATGAGTGGTACGCAAAAGGGTTGTTGCCGATGAAAGCAACGTGGAACGGCAAATTTATACAAGAGAAGGTAGCAGCATGAGTAACGAATCTAAATTTATTCCTAATTTTTTACAGGTGCCAAATGCTGTTATTGATGAGCTACTGCCTGATTTAACCGGGGCGGAATTGAAGTGTTACTTGGTTGTCATCAGAAAAACCAAAGGCTGGAATAAAGAAAGCGACAATATCTCAATCAGTCAGTTTATGAAAGCTACTGGATTAAGCAATAGTGCGGTGATTAAAGCCTGCGAATCCCTTGTTCAATACGGCTTGTTGGTGAAAGAAAATGGAGCAAGAAATACTGGTGTTTATGCCGTGAATTCTTACTCAAAAATTACCCATGAAGAAAGTTCACAAGTCACCTGTGAAAAAAGTTCACCTGTGAAAAAAGTTCACAGCACCTGTGAAGAAAGTTCACAAGTCACCTGTGAAGAAAGTTCACACACAATAAACAATATTAAAAACACTATACAAAATACAAATAAAAAAACTACGCAAAAAAATTCGCTCGATTTGCTTGCTGAATTCGGAATCGTTGGTCAGCTTGCTGAAGATTTTATTGCCCACCGAAAATCAAAACGAGCAGCAATCACAAAAACCGTACTTGTTGGCTATCAGCGAGAAGCGCACAAAGCAGGAATACCTCTTACCGAAGCAATCACAATATCCATCGAGCGCAATTGGCAGGGTTTTAAAGCAGGATGGAATTGGCGTGATGACAACGTAGCAACGACTACAAACACCCGAAAAACAAGCGCTTTTGCCGATGATGGCTCTTGGGCTGTAGGTAGAAAATTAAATATCAATCCTGAACTCATTCCGGAGGAATTGAGATGAAAAACGTAATTCCAATGGAACCCGCAAAAAGTGCGGTTACAAAATCCGATATTCCCAACAATGCTGTTCGCTTAATTGACCGAATGTTTGTGCGATTGAAATCAATCTTTCCTGCCTGGAAACACGCATTTGATAGCGAGATTGAGTACAACGAAACAAAGCAAGTTTGGCTCGAAGAATTATTCAAAGCGGGCGTAGTGAATCCTCAATTCCTAAAACGAGGACTGGACTTGGCAGCAAAATCCGAAAGCCCATTTTTCCCGAGTGTAGGTCAATTCATTGCTTGGTGCGAGTTTGAAAATTACCACGAATTAGGCTTGCCAACGCCCGAAGAATTGTCATCAAGAATTCAAAAATACTTTGGTTACGCAAAAGAACCTCACAATTTCAAATTCCGCTCAAAGGCTGAATATTATTTGCTTAAAACCATTTATGACGGTTACAGCAAGAAGAAATGGGAAGATTGCCAAAAGGCTATGCCGAAAATCCTTGCCGAAGTAGTTGATAAAGCTCGCACTGGATTTGAATTTCCTCAAATTCCAGAACTGCTAGAGCAAAAGCCAAAAGTTATTCCTCCAGAAGTATCAAAAAACGGTGTAGCTAAGATTAAAGAGATTATGGGGATTGCGTAGATGACAGAACAAAAATTTGATAAAGATACATGGCAGACACCGAAGTATGTTTTTAAATGGCTAGACAAACGGTTCGGTTTTGATATTGATGGCTGTGCTAATGGAGATAATGCACTTGTTAAGCTTTATTTCGGGGAAGGTGGATTAGCTGATGATTTTTTAAATTTTAACCTTTATGCACTTAAAGGCGGCTTGTCTAAAGCGTCTATTTTTGTCAATCCTCCGTACTCTAATGTAACGCCATTTATTAAGCGCGCCAGGGTGTTATGCGATGATGGTCATTTAGTCGTGATGTTACTCAACAATGATAAATCTACTCAATGGTATCAAAACCACATTCAAGGCGTGGCGAATGAAGTGATTGATATCACAGGTGGACGAATTGCATTTATCAACCCTGTAACAGGAAAAGAAATCAAGGGAAATAGCAAAGGGCAAATGGTCGTAGTCTTTGATCCAACAATGGAAGACTTTGTACAACGCTCAGTAAGTCTTGATTTTATCAAGAAAGTAGGTGGTTACGATGGAGCATAATTATCCTCGGATGTATTTAGTCAATGAGGCAGTAAGAAATCGAGTTATCGAAACCATCCGCCAATTACCGATTAACGAATCAGATCCGCTTGTTGTTGAGATAAAAGTTAAAACCCGATCAATGGAGCAAAACGATAAATTTCACGCAATGCTAGGTGATATCTCAAAACAGGCGACATGGCAAGGCGATAAATACGATTTATACGGTTGGAAAAACATATTAGTTAGCGGGCATACCATCGCAACAAAGCAGCCATATAAAATAGTTACCGGCATTGAGGGTGAGCTGGTAAACGTTCGAGAAAGGACCTCAAAAATGGGCGTTAAGAGAATGGCAAGCCTAATTGAATACACAACCGCTTGGGGCATTGAGAACGGTGTTAAGTTTAACGATGTGTGGAGATTTTGAATGAGAGAAGAAATAGCCCTATCAGTAGTTCTTTTCGTGGTTGTGTTTGTGATTATTTGTTTTATTGAGGGTGCGGACGATGAGTGATAAAGAGTTAAAGATTTTAATTATAGCTTATGCCTGTGTTGTTATAGGGACAATCTTAATCACTGGTAAATGGTGGTAGATATGACTAAACCTAAGGAAACCAAATGCAAAGTCTGTGGTTGTTACTTTGTCAAAACAATAAGCTCAATGCAGAAAGTCTGTTCGCCAAAATGTGCGATAGCGTTATCAAAAGAGCAAGCAAGGAAGAAACGAGAGAAACAAGAAAAAGCTCAACTAAAAGAGCGGAAGAAAAAACTACTAGAAAACGATAGGGGCCATTGGCTGAAAGCACTTCAAAAAGAAGTGAATAAGTTTATCCGATTAAGAGACAAAGGTCAGCCTTGTATTGCTTGCGGTGCAGTATGGAAACCAAGTTTTCAAGCCTCACACTTTATTCCACAAGGTAGAAGCTCATTCCTAAGATTTGATGAGAGAAACATTCATTCCGGCTGTATTAGATGCAATCTCTTTGTTGGTGGCGGAAATATTCACGGATATAGACCAAGACTGGTTGAGAAGATTGGCGAGCAAGAAGTTCAGTGGTTAGAAGAAAATCAACATCGAATTAAGAAATGGGAAATATCCGAGCTTAAAGAATTAATCAAAGTTTACAGAGCGAAAATCAAAGAGTTAGAGGAATAAATGCGTAAATTTAGCGAGTTACCAGAAATAACGATTGAACAAGAAGAATTTGTTGACCGGTATATGTATCAATGGGGGGCTTGGGTGCGCAGTGGTAGGCTTGATAAACCTCAATTAAATATTATTGCAAAACTAATGCAATCAGTCATTCCTGCAGAGCCAAATGAACCAATTTGCGATGATGAAACTGGGTTTATGATTAGTCAAACCATTGAGATGTTTTTTAAGAAAAATGACCAAATCTTACACTTTATTGTGTTTGCTTATTATGTAAACAAAAGAACAATCAATTTTATAGCAGAACACCTACACAACAAAGCCAAAGCTAAGGAAATGAGACCTTGTGCAGGTAAATCTAACGTAAGAGTGCCAAGTTTTAGGACAATCTATCGTGAAGTCGAAAAAGAGATACACTTTGCAAAAGCAATAATTCACGAACTGCTTATAACTTGCTTTATTATTCAGAGAACTAGCAGAGAACGTGCAACAAATATCAAAAAAATCAAAATTACATATTGACATATTTGGCAAAGTGTCATACTATTTAGATGTATGGTGGTCGCAGTGTAAGTAGTGAACACCTAGATTAATTTTTACAGCCCTGATCGGAAACGGTCGGGGCTTTTTTTATTTGGTGATTATGATGGCACTTGTAAATATTCGGTTAGAAAACGATGAAGTAGATCAAGGAATATTTCGAGATCTTGATGTTGTGGGCTACCAGCTTGAAAATAGAGCAAGATGCGTTCTTCGCTTCCAAAATAAGAAAATGGACGATAATTCCAGGCAAAAGCTAAATGAGCTGTATCAAATGCTTGAGGCGGCACGCCAAATTCACTCCCCAGTTGTTCGCGGTGGGTGTTGAATTAAGTTGAAACCTCCGACACAGGGAGATGATGTATCGTTTGTTGAGTCTCCTTCTCCTGATTGGTACGGGAAGTTATAGTAACCATCATTTAATTTATCAATTTCAATCATGTTTAACCTCTGCTGATTTAGTTGTGGAAAATTAATTTTAGCAGAATTCACGCCCGCCGTAATTGGTGGGCTTTTTTATTGCCCTGGAAATGGGGTGGAGTATGAAAATGTTTAAAGACGCAGGGAATCAAAGTATTTTTTGGTCTGGCTTTGGCGCATTCTGGGCAATGTATTCATTTCAAGAATGGCTGGCTATTTTTGGTTTAATCATCGGTTTAATCAGTGGTCTCGTTAATATGTACGCCAAATGCCAAGAGGGAAAGGTTAGGGAGAACGAGGAACGCAGAGCGGAAGAAATGCACAAGGCAAGAATGAGACGATTAGAGCAGGGGCTTGATGATGGTGTTAGGGAAGACTAGAAAAGCGCTTGGTGCCTGTTCCGTTATTGCGGTTATTGGAATCATGTATTCTCAATTTGGCGGAGAGCTAAGATTAAGCCCTGCTGGAGCTGAGATAATCGGTAATGCTGAGGGTTGTATGGCAACTCCATATAAATGCCCAGCTGATGTATTGACTGTTGGTATCGGCTCAACAGAATACTCTGGCCAAAAGATAGAGCCTGGCAAGAAATACACAAATGAAGAAATTGCTTACCGATGGAAAAACGATATTAAGCTTGCTGAATCGTGCGTTGATAGATATGCCAATGGAAGAGCATTACCTCAGTCTGTGTTTGATGCTATGGTATCTGTCACGTTTAATAATGGATGCGGTAAGGTTAAAAACTCAACGATGTTTGGGTTTATGCGACGCGGAAGATATATAGATGGGTGCAATCAGCTACCAAATTGGGTTTATGCTGACGGGCGAAAGCTGCAAGGCTTGGTTAAGCGTAGAGAAAAGGAAAGGGCATTATGTTTAGCAGATTTAAAATCTACGCAATCTCATCGGTAGTATTAACCATTTTGGGCTTGTGCGGTTGGATTTGGTATCAAAGCGACACTATCTCTGATATCCGTGCCGAAAACCAAGTGCAAGCCCAAACCATTAAAAGCCAAGAGCAAGTCAATCAATCATTAAAAGACACGATTGAGATAGAGCGCCAAGCAGTGGAACAACAGAGAGCAATCCACGATGAAATCAAACAAGCAAGCCAAGACAAAATCCAAGTGGTTAGAAAAATTATTAAGACACAACCTTGCTATAGCACTCGTATTAACGATGACGCTATTGAGCGGTTGCACTAACAAGGTAACAACCAAGACGGAATACATTTATCCGCCACAGGCTTTTCTGGTACCTTGCGTGAAAACACCATTCACGGGCAACACATACGGTGAAGCAGTAGAGCATCTAATTACTGTGAAAGCGGAGCGTGATATGTGTGCGAGTCAAATCACAAACATTAACAAGTGGATTGAAAACAGTAAGGCAGGTAAATAATGGAAGTCGGTAACATTGTAAAACTCCGTAATGGAACATTGTGCGATGTAGTCTATGAAACACAATTCGGTAAATGGTTATTAGTTGAAAAGACAGAAACAGAAGAGCCGCCATTCTCTCACTGGCATAATGCCAACGGTACATTCTATGCAGATGATGAAAGTCAGTTAGATGTAGTAGAAGTGATTAACCTAAACTAAAAAAATATAAAAGGATTTCCCTATGTCAGACGTGAAAGAGAAATCCACGTCTGAGCGTGGATTAACACCTAAGCAAGAAAAGTTTTGTCAGTTATATATTGAGCTTGGTAATGCAAGTGAGGCATATAGACAATCTTACAATGCTGAAAATATGAAAACTGAAACCATTAATACAAGAGCTAAGGAAATGCTTAAAAAAGGTCCAATTAAGGTCCGTATTAATGAGTTGCAAGAATACCACTTAAAACGACATAGCGTTACAGTCGATAATATTATCGCAGACTTGCAAGAGTTGAGAGATATTTGCATGGGGCGTAAGTCGGTTGTAATGACAGATACAATCAAAAACGCACAAGAGGGCAAGATTGATACTGTTAACAATCAAATGTTTGTCTTTGAGCCGACAAGTGCAAATAAAGCCTTAGAGCTTTTAGGCAAGCACTTAGGAATGTTTAAAGATAAATTAGATGTGACCACTGGCGACAAACCACTACCAACAGTAATCAATGTGACATTTAGCGATGAGCCTTGATATTAAATTTCCGACAAAGTTTAGAGCGCTTTTTGAAGATATGTGGCGTTTCATTATCTTCTATGGCGGTCGTGGTTCAGGTAAGAGTTTTAATATAGCGAGAGCGTTAATTATTAGAGCTTACCACAATCCAACACGAGTACTTTGTTGTCGTGAAATTCAGAAATCTATATCTGATTCTGTTATTCAGATGTTGATTGACCAAATAGAAAGGTTGGAGCTGCAAAACTTCTTTGAGGTGCAGAAAACTCAAATCATCGGTCAAAACGGTTCAAGATTTACGTTCGCAGGACTTAAAACAAATATCACCTCGATCAAATCGATGACAGGCATTGATGTAGTTTGGGTTGAGGAAGGCGAAAACGTCTCAAAAGACAGTTGGGATGTTCTTATTCCTACAATTCGGGAAGATGGTTCGCAGATTATTGTGAGCTTTAACCCTAAAAATATTCTTGATGATACCTATCAACGTTTTGTGATTCATCCGCCAGAGCGGTGCAAATCTGTTTTAGTAAACTGGCAAGATAATCCATATTTCCCGAAAGAATTAATGGAAGATATGGAGCAGATGCGTGAGCGTGATTACGAGCTTTATCGTCACGTTTATGAGGGCGAGCCTGTGGCTGATTCTGATTTAGCCATTATTAAGCCTGTATGGATTGAATATGCGGTGGATGCGCATCTCAAGCTTGGTTTTTCCGCTAAAGGAATGAAGAAAGTTGGCTTTGACGTTGCTGATGAGGGTGTAGATAGTAACGCTAATGCATTTGTTCATGGTTCTGTGGTGCTTGGCATTGAGGTTTGGAAGACTGGCGATGTGATTGATTCCGCCAACCGAACAAATCAAAGTGCGGTCAAATTTAAAGCTGATTTGATTATATTCGATAGTATTGGCGTGGGGGCGGGTGTAAAAGCTCACTTTAAACGCTTGCCGAAATCATTACAAGTGGAAGGATTTAATGCTGGTGGTGCAGTTGCTTATCCTGAACGTGAATACACCAAAGGCAAAAAAAATCAAGATATGTTTTCGAACATTAAAGCTCAATCTTGGTGGGCATTGCGAGACAGGTTCTACAAAACTTATCGGGCGATAAAGCATGGCGATGTTTATCCTGACGATGAACTGATAAGCCTATCGAGCAAAATCAAAGAGCTTGAGTATCTGAAAGCAGAATTGTCACGCCCTCGTGTTGATTATGACAATAATGGGCGGGTAAAAGTAGAAAGCAAAAAGGATATGAAAAAACGCGGCATACCTTCCCCAAATATGGCAGATGCTTTAGTCATGTGCTACGCCCCAACAAAACCTAAATCACTACTGGATTTATAAGATGAATATTTTAGATGGTATCAAATCACTTGCGCTAAAGTTAGGCAGCAAACAAGAGCAAACGTATTATGCTCGTGGGCTGAGTTTAACAGATGACTTAATGCAGATTGAAGCATTATGGCGTGATAACTGGATTGCAAACAAGGTCTGTATTAAACGCTCGGAAGATATGGTGCGTAATTGGCGCGATATTTTTTCCAATGACTTAAAATCTGAACAGTTAGACGAGTTCACTAAGCTCGAGCGCAGATTAAAACTACGTGAGACATTAACTAAAGCGCTGCAATGGTCTAGCCTGTATGGCTCAGTGGGTTTATTGGTTGTAACCGATACTATTAATATCACCTCGCCGTTACAGCCTACAGAGCGATTAAAACAATTAATCATCCTGCCTAAATGGAAAATCTCCCCGACAGGGCAAAGAGATGATGATGTGTTTTCACCAAACTTTGGTCGATATAGTGAATATACCATCACTGGTGGCACACAATCTGTTTTAGTACACCATTCTCGCTTATTAATTATCAATGCCAATGACGCACCTTTATCTGATAACGATATTTGGGGTGTATCAGACCTTGAAAAGATTATTGATGTACTTAAACGCTTTGATAGCGCCTCTGCGAATGTGGGCGACCTTATTTTTGAGAGTAAAATTGATATTTTCAAAATTGCAGGGTTGTCTGACAAGATATCTGCAGGCTTAGAAAATGATGTCGCTCACGTTATTTCAGCGGTGCAGTCGATTAAATCAGCGACTAATAGCCTCTTGCTTGATGCAGAAAATGAGTACGACCGAAAAGAGCTAACCTTTGCTGGATTAAAAGATTTACTCACGGAATTTCGTAATGCAGTTGCTGGTGCTGCAGATATGCCGGTAACCATTTTATTTGGGCAATCTGTTTCGGGATTGGCAAGTGGTGACGAGGATATCCAAAACTATCACGAATCCATCCATCGATTACAAGAAACAAGATTGCGCCCTGTGCTTGAAGTGCTTGATACATTGCTATGCAATGAATTGTTTGGTGGGCAACCTGATGACTGGTGGTTTGAATTTTTACCACTTACGGTGGTTAAACAAGAACAACAAGTCAATATGCTTAATACCTTTGCCACCGCAGCAAATACGTTAATTCAAAATGGCGTACTAAATGAATATCAAGTGGTAAACGAACTCCGAGAAAGTGGTTTATTTGCCAATATCTCTGCTGATGACATTGAGGAAATGAAAAATGCTAATGAACTTGCCAGAAATTTTGAAGAACCAGAAGGCGAAAACACGCAAGTTCAGGCCCGTGAAGATGAGCAAGAGAACGGAGCTTTGGTATAGACAACAGCTTAAACAGGTCGTCAAAACGATGACTGATGATGTAGAGAGAGCCATGCAACAACCGCAAGGCTCTTTTTTTATGGATGATGCGAAAGGGTTCCAGGCAATTAGTGCGAAAGCACTGATGAAAGTATTAGAAAAGTACGAAAAATCTGACCGCACTTCACAGGCCGAAAATATCGCCAATGGCTTTGTTAGTCGTGGTGATGCGCAAAACCATGCCGAAGTATCAACTAACCTAAAAAATCAAACTGGCATCGATTTATCCGCCTATTTACGCAATAGTCCGAATATTGTAGAAAGGGTAAATGAATTAACGGTAAGTAACATCCAATTAATCAAATCCATTCGCACGCAATATCTTGATAAGGTGCAAAATGCCGTCATGCAAGCAATGGTTCAGGGGTCATTAAATAAAGACTTAGCCGAACAACTCAAAAAACTAGGGAAAGATGTAGAAAGTCGTGCAATGCTTATTGCTCGAGACCAGTCCTCAAAATTAAATGCAGCATTAACTCGAGCACGCCATGAAGAAGCTGGCATAAAAAAATACATGTGGTCAACATCGGGTGATGAGCGTGTGCGTGAAAGCCATGCGGAAAAAGATGGGCAGATATTCGAATATACCAATCCTCCTGCGGATACCGGACACCCTGGTCATGATGTTAATTGTCGATGCGTCCAGATTCCAGTGCTTGATGATATTGTTAAACCTGAATCTAGCGAAGATGAAAAAGAATCTCTTATTCAGAAGTCTGGGAAAATGGAACTATCTGACTTGATTGATTCATCAAGTGGTAGAGGTGGCAATAAATTATATTCCGATATAGGCAGTGTTAGCTCAGAGTTGGTAGCTAAGGCAAAAGAGAGTATTGGGCTTGATATTTCAGACTGGCAACATAGTGTGGATGAATCAGGTATTCGTCATACATTTAAGCAGCACGGCAATGAAACGACAGAAAGTAAACGAGGACAACGAGCTGTAACAAAAAAAGATATTCTTTTATTGCCGCTTATTATTTCAAGTTTTGACAGTATTGAATATGCGGGATTAAGTGACATGGGGAATGAAACGTTTTTGATCAAAAAAGAGATTGAAGATGAAATATTTACCGTTCAAGAAGTGCGTAAAAAACACAAAAAACTGACAATGAAAACGATGTGGATTAGGCGGAAATCAAAAAAATAACCGTAGAATAGTTTGGTGCGTAATTCCTAGTTTATTAACTCGCATCCGCATACGTCCAAAACGTTCCCAAACTCAATCTACGGTTTAGCTTATTTTACCACTATTAGTTCAAATGTTAAACAGCCTAAACATCATCTTATGATTAGATTATAGATATGCTTTGGCCAAGAGGTAGTAAAGAATGAAACGTAATTGGGATTTAATTCGCTCTATATTGCTTAAATTGGAAACTCAGTCATAGGCTAGAGGGAGTTTATCACCTGATGGATTTACTGGTTTCGATTCAGAAACAGTGTCTTATCATTTTAAGTTATTGCAAAGTGCAGGGCTGATTGAAGCGATAGATTACTCCTCTCTAAATGAATTGAGCCTTGTTGCTCGGTCGCTGACTTGGCAAGGTCATGAATTCTTAGACAAAATTCGTAATGATACTGTCTGGAATAGCTTAAAAACTACAATAAAAAGCAAAAGCCTTGATTTATCACTTGATACAATAAAACAGGTAGCACAAACAATAATTAGCCAAATGTTGGCGTGATATTGCAAAAAAAAACAAACAACCCGATCAGAAATGGTCGGGTTTTTTATTGGGGTAAATAAATGAAATTTACAGACAAAACTACTCAAGCAACCACACAAAGAACCATCACTAAAGATGGTTTTTTAGTTGTACCGGCAACCATTTCGAAAGTTGGGGTATTTGATTACCTCGCTACAGAGCTTGGGCTAAAAGAAGACAGCATTAAAAAGGTCGCTCGCACTGAGAAATCGTTGTTTAGCGATGAAACGATTAAGAGTTTTGAAAATGCCACGCTAACTGTAGGGCACCCGAAAGATGGGGTGAATGCAAAGAACTGGAAACAACTCTCTGTCGGTGTCGTGCGCAATGTTAAGCGAGTGGGCGATGAACTCACGGCAGAGGCTTGGATTTATGATGAATCTGCGATTAAGACCGTGCAGGAGAATGGTGTTGAGCAATTATCTTGTGGTTATGACTGCGATATTAAGCCATCCACTGTACAAGATGCAGATTTTGAGATGTCGCCGATGATCGGCAACCACGTAGCGATTGTGGCAAAGGGTCGCTGCGGTGGAAGTGTAAAACTTGCCGATGAGGATAAAACCATTATGGGGAAAACCGCAAAAATTCTCGATGCGTTTTTAGGTGCGTTCGGCATCAAGTTGTCGGATGAACAGAAAAAACAAATTGATAAAGAAGAAAAGTCTGGTGGTGAAGAAGGGAAAGAGCCAAAAGGCGAACAACCAACCGAACCAAAAGAAAAACAATCTGAACCTGAAAATAAAAAGGAAGATGACGTGGAAAAAGAAGAGCTTGAAAAACGCCTTAAAGCTAAAGATGAAGAAATTCAGCAGTTAAAAGATGCGCAAGCAAAACGTGATGCAGAAGCAAAACAAGCTGCTGTATTGGCTGATGCTAAAACCGCATTTAAAGAAGTCAATTTTGCGGATAACGCTACTGTGCGTGAAATCCAAGAAAGTGCGGTCGTGGCGCAGGGTATTTTTACTAAAGATGAGGCGGCCAAATTATCCGATGAGGAAATTTCTGGCGCATATCAAACAGCAAAAGCGGTTGCGGCGAAATTAGCGGATGAACGCAAATCACTTGGCAGTATTTTGCTTGGTGACGCTGCGATGAATAAAACTGCGCCGTCTATCGATTTTAATAAAACTTACAACAGTTAGGAGTAATTAGATGAGTTACGCTTATGAACAAGCGCCTGCTCGTGCGGGTGAATTAGGTAAGGGCAACCTTGCCAGTGCAAAAACAAGTGCCGAAATGGTTTCCGGTGGCGCATTAAAAGCGGGATTATTCGTTGCGTTAAATGCTGCCGGCGGTGTAAAAGCCTTAGCGGCAAAAACTGACGTGATCGCCGGTGTAGTTTTAGCAAGCCGAATCAAAGACGAATGGGCGGAAGGTGAGCTGGTTGATGTAATGCACATTGCTCCCGCCGACGCTATTTGGGTGATTGTGGCAGAAGGTGAAACTGTTGCGCGTGGTGATAAGGTTTATGCTATTGCCGTAGCAAATGGCAATAAGAAAGCCGGCACAATCCAAGGCAAAGCGGATGCAACCAATGCGATCGCAACTGATTACACCGTGATTGACGTTAAAGGTCAATTAGCGATGATTACAAAATTATAAGGGGTGATGAATGTCATTATTAACTTATGTACAAAATGGCTTAACGGCTGTCAGCAAAGAAATTTCAGAAACTAAATATCCTGAAATTGTGTTCCCGCAATTTGTCTATGTTGACCAACAAGCAGCAGTAGGCATTACTGAAAAACTTCACTATGGTGCAGATGAGCACGGTTCGCTTGATGATGGTTTAATTACCACTGGCACAAGTACATTAGACCAAGTGGAAGTAGGCTTTACACCAACTCGCTCTTACATTGTGCCGTGGGCTAAATCTGTAACCTGGACAACACCAGAGCTTGAACAGGGTAAATTATTAGGATTAGCGTTAGATACCGCCAAAATTATGGCGTTAAATAAAAACGCACAACAAACTTTGCAAAAAGTTGCGTTCTTGGGTCATGCCAAAGATTCTCGCTTAACTGGTTTGCTAAACAACAAGTCTGTTGAGGTGTATAACATCAAAGGCACGGCGCAAAATAGCAAAGTTCAGGCGATGGACTTTGATAAAGCGGTGGCATTCTTCAAAGAAATTTTCCTACAAGGCATGGAAAAAACCAAGCGCATTGAAGCACCAAACACCTTTGCGATTGATTCACTTGATTTAGCGCACTTGGCGTTAACACAACGCAATAATACTGACACAACCGCATTAGAGTTCCTAACTAAGAGCTTGTCTGCAGCTGCAGGTCGTGAAGTGGCAATTAAAGCCTTGCCATCAAACTTTGGTACTCGTGTAACAAGTGGCAAAACTCGTGCAATGGTTTATGTAAACAGCAAAGAACACGTTATCTTTGATGTCCCAATGTCGCCAACTGTGTTAGCTGCTCAACAAAAAGGCTTATTAGCTTATGAATCTGGCTTACGCATGGCATTTGGCGGCGTAACCTTTATGGAGCCAAATTCCGCACTTTACGTAGATTACTAGGGAGTCATTATGCCAACATTTGATACGGATGTATTCCTTGAGCGCTATCCTGAATTTAATGAGGTCGATTATACAAAAATCGACCTTTTTTTATCGGATGCAGAAATGGAAGTAAGCCAATCTCGTTGGGGAAAACTCTACCAACGTGGTGTGTTGGCATTGACTGCTCATCTATTGCGTTTGTCGCTTTGGACGACTGAAGGTGGCGGTGGAGCAAATCGGAATCTCGCCAGTGAAAGTGCTGGCGAGTTATCGGTTAGCTATGCTGTACCAACATTAACAGGCACCGATGCGGATTATCAATTAACAGCGTATGGGCAAGAGTATTTGCGATTACGTAGATTGGTTGGCATTGGTGTAATGGTGGCGTAAGTGGCGGTGCAAATTACGGGGAATTTAGCGCAAGCAAAAGCATTGATTGAGCGATTGAGGGCTGATAAAGACAAAGCGGTTTACGTTGGATTTCCTGCTGAGTTTGATAAGCCAGTCGAGGGGGCTGAGAATTTTAATCTTGCCTCTTTGGCGGCCGTGTTGGAGCTTGGCAATGAACATATTAAACCGCGTCCTTTTTTACGCCAAACGCTCTCAGAAAACCAAAAGAAATACACCGCACTTTTTGTTCGGTATTTTCAGGAAGGGATGGACATTGCGCAAATTTATAAAGAGTTAGCGATTAAGGCTGAAGGTGACGTCAAGCTTAATATAGCAAGTGGTAAATGGATTGAAAATGCAGATTCAACCAAAATAGCATGGAAACTTAAGGATGTTAAAGACCCTAAACGTAGGAAAAAACTTAGGGCTACATTAGATCCCAAAAGTATTAAGAAAAACCCACTCATATGGGATGGGCACTTGCGTGGTTCTGTAAAAGGTATCGTTAAATGAGTTTAATCAACCAATATCCTCGCTTTATAAATAGTAAATTTAGCCAAATTGTCACTGTAAAACATCTGCAAGGTGAGCATTCATCTGATGGGTTTGGGGCGAGTTATACCGATGAAAGCGTGACTGCCATTGTTATGCCAACCTCTCCTAATGATGTGTTGTTATTGCCAGAAGGTGAGCGTTTTATTCCCTCAATAAAAATCTACACCATTAAGCCGTTAAAAATAGGTGATTTGGTTATTTATGAGGGGGAAACCTACAAAATAAAAACCGTAGCAAATTGGGGAAAATATGGATACCACAACAATATCGGCGTTAGACACAGCCAAACTGCGAAAGTGGATTCAACTGGCTTTACAGTTACCTAATGGCGCTGTTATTGGTGGCTGGCTCCCTGAAAATCCTTTACCTGCTTTTATTACCGTGGATTTGATGACAAGCAATGAAATCGGGCAGGCCACGAGAGAATTTGACGGCAAGCGTGAGCGTATCACCCAGACAATGCAAAGCACAGTGAGTGTCTCTTGTTTCGGTCGACATTCCCTTGCGCAGTGTTACAAGCTAAAAGCCATTTTCCAAAGTTCAGCGTTTCTTTCCTTTCTCAAATCGAATCACTGGGGCGTAATTCGTTTCTCAGATGTCCGCAATTTAACGGCTACCGTCGGGGCGGATTATGAAGAACGAGGGCAGTTTGATGTTGTATTTAGCCATCATCACATTGTTGATACACCTCTAGATCCGATAGAAAACGTTGAACAACGCACAAACCATTTAATTCAACAAATAGGAGGATAGCCTTATGGCATTATCTATCTCGCAGATTGTCAATGTGCAGTTAAATACTGTGCCTAAATCTGCCGCGCGTAAATCATTCGGTATCGTGGCATTGTTCACGCCAGAGGCAGGACAAGCATTTGCTGATGCGACTACGCGTTATGTTTATGTCGAAAATCAACGTGATGTAGAGCAGTTATTCGGCACCAATTCAGAAACAGCGAAAGCGGCACAGCCATTTTTTGCTCAAAGCCCTCGTGCAAAACAATTAATTATTGCGCGTTGGCAAAAAGAACCCGCAACCATTGATGCAACCAAAAACACATTAAGCGGTGCAACCTTATCGGATGATTTAGAGCGTTTTAAAACGGTTGTAAATGGTCGATTCACCCTGACTATTGGCACTGAAACCAAGAAAGTAAATGGACTATCTTTTGCTGACGCATCAGATTTCAATGCGATTGCAACCAAAATCCAAGCAAAATTGACCGCGCTTCCTTCATCTTTATCTATCTCTTACGATAGCGTAGGACAACGTTTTATCATCACTTCTAACAACGCTGGAGAAGATAAAGCGACCGAAATCCATTACGCCTTTAATGGTGGCGGTGACGGTGAGTATATTGGCTCATTGCTTAAATTAGAAGATGGCCAAGCAAGCCGAAAAGTAGGTAAGGCATCAATTTCTTTGAAAAAAGAAACCGTTGCAGAGGCATTATTTAACGTAGCCGAAGTGAATAATGCGTGGTATGGCTTTACGTTTGCTGCACAGCTTACTGATGGTGAAGTGGAATCTGCTGCAAAATACGCACAAGCTAATACCAAAATGTTTGGTGCGAATGTTATTCGCGTTGAACAGCTTGAATGGTCTGCTGATAACATCTATAAGAAATTATATGATGCAGGTTTAGATCACACATTAGCGATGTTCGATAAAAACGATATGTACCCAGCATCTTCTGCATTGGCTCGTTTATTATCAACGAACTTTGCGGCAAACAATTCAACCTTAACGCTTAAATTCAAGCAACAACCAACTATTACGGCAGATGAAATTACGGCAACGGAGTTCTCCAAGGCTAAACGCTTAGGCATCAATGTGTACACCTATTTTGATGATGTGGCAATGATTGCTGAAGGTACAGTGATGAGCGGTAAATTTGCGGATGAAATCGTTATCTTAGACTGGTTTACCGATGCTGTGCAAAAAGAGGTATTTGCTCGATTGTATAAATCACCGACCAAAATCCCATTAACAGACAAAGGCCAAGCGGTATTAATTGCTGCCGTGGAGAAAGTTTGTTTAGAGGGTGTAAACAATGGTGCTTTCGCACCAGGTCAATGGACGGGCGATAGCTTTGGTAACTTGACGACAGGTGATTATCTTGAAAAGGGTTACTATGTATGGGCAGCACCAATGGATACGCTATCTGATAGCGACCGTGAGCAACGCCGTGCGACACCAATTCAAACCGCAGTGAAATTAGCCGGCGCAATCCATTCAAGCGATGTGATTGTTAACTATAACCGATAATTCAAAAGCCAAGGAGAAATTCTTGGCTTTATTCTACTAGAGGAAAAACAATGGCAGTTTTCGATCCAAAACAAGTTGTCGTGTTATTAGACGGCAAAGAAATAAGTGACTGGGCAGACGGCTCAGATGTGATTAATGCGACCAACCAAGTTGATGCAGGGCAAATGGTTATTGGTGCAAATGGCACAGGCGTATTTATCGCAAACCCTGACCAATCAGGCAAATTAACCCTGAAAATTAAACAGCATTCTGAGGATAACGTCTATTTATCTAAGTTGTTTAATCAACAAAAAACCAGTATTAAAACCTATTTACCAATGACACTCGCTATCCGCGACTTAATCAATGATGATGTTGTCACGGCAAGCAAAGGGTATTTTACCACGCCTGCGCCTTACGTGCGCGGAAATGGACACAATGCAACAACCTGGACGATTGTGTTTGAGAAAATGACGATGAATCTTGAAAAAGGTGTTCAATAATGGAAAGTAAACAAATCAATATTGAAAATGTCACTTATACGATGACGCCAGCTAATGCGATGACAGCATGGGCTGCACTCAAAAATGCAATGAAATTATTGCAATCAGTCGATTTATCATCATTAGGTAACAATAAAAAGCTCGGTGCAAGCGTATTAACTACCGTGTTGGCGAATTTAGGCGACCCAAGCATTAAAGAGCTTGAGGATATCGTGCTTAAACATACCTCATGTGAGCAAGATGGCAAACTATACCGACTGTCTGAACGCTTTGATAGCCATTTTAACCAACACCGTGGGCATTTAATCCCAGTATTAAAAGAAGGGTTGATGTATCAATTTGCTGATTTTTTTATCGGTGGGGGCGGATTGCTGAGCAATATTCAAGCCAATCTAAAAGCGAAGAAATAAGCCAGTCAGACAGCAAAGTTGACTGGTTTATTTTTACGCCCATTGTAAAAAACTTTTGTTCACTATACGAATTAAGGTCGGTTTATTCGTTAGCCGACCTTTTATCTTTCCATGAAGTCATTGTTGAATTAAATCAAATGGAGCAACGTAATGCTACTCGATGAACTACTGATTAAAATCGGCATTGATGCGGATAGCCAAGCAATGCAACAGTTTGAGCAATTCCTCAATGTAATTGGAGACGGCACTGAAGATGCAGCAGAAAGTTTAGGAGCCTTTGGTCAAGCGCTAGAAGAGGCTACGAATAAAGCAACCGAGCAAGTCAAAGACATGCCTGAGTTCAGCGAGTTTTTTGCATCGCTTGAGAAACTACAAGACGAAACAGAAAATCTTTCTGAAGATGAAGCCTTAGATGCGTGGGTGCAGAAACTTATCGAGGGGGATAAGCTCTTATCTGAGTTTGGTGAGAGCTTTCTTCAAAACACCGAACAGCTCTCGAAGGAGTTACAAGAAGCGGGATTAAGTGTGGAGCAGGTTGAGAAAGTTATTGGCAAACTCAAATCTGCAATTGAGCAAAAAACCGATGCTACCGAAAAAGATACAAAAGCAGTAGAAGATAACGCCAAAAGCACAGAAAATTTATCTGACAATATCATTGACTTATGGGCGACCCAATATGGCGCAGTCGGATTATTGAATAAATTCGAATTGCTTGGCATTAGCATCAATAAAACCACACTTAAAGTTGCGGCATTTGGTGCGGCTTTCTATGCTGCCACAATCGGGGTGAAGAATTTTGTTGATGCTAATCTTGATGCGCTTGATGAAATTAAACAACTCTCAGCTGTCACGGGCGAATCAGCTGACCAAATTTACAACTTAGGCAAGGTTGCAGAGGTCAATGGCTCATCCGCACAGGCTGCCCAATCGTCTATTGAAGGGTTGTCTCGTGTTATAGGTGAGGCGGCAACAGGTATCGGGCGAGGAGCGAAATCATTTGAGCAATATGGACTAAGCGCCAAAAAAGCGAATGGAGATGTTAAAACCTCAAGCGAAATGCTAGGTGAAATCTCGGACAAGATGAAAGCCATGGGCGAGCAAGAGCAAATTGCGATGCTTGCTAAGCTTGGTATTGATGGTTCGATGATTCAAACCTTGCGTCTTGGTAATGATGAGCTGAAAGAACAAATCGCCCTTGCAAGTGCGCTCACACTTGGCGTAGGTAATGCTGAAAATGCAGAAACTGCCGCCGCTTTTAAAGATGCATTGACGCAGGTTTCTCAGGCATTTACAGCTATTGGCGAATATGTATCACTCCGTGTTGCGCCATCCATTCAGCGATTAGCTGAGCGATTTACAAAATGGTTCACTGAGAATAATGAGTTTATCAAGGTCACACTCAACGGCTTTGGCAAAATTCTTTCATTCTTGTTTGAGTTAGCCGCAGCCATCGATAATGTTGTTGAATATACCGTTGGTTGGAAAACGGTATTAATCGCACTAGGCGGGGTTTTATTATGGTTAAGTCGTCGGATATTGTTAGCGTTTATGTCTAATCCACTTACTCAATGGATTGCTATATTTTCTGTTATATTTTTACTTTTTGATGACTTTATCACTTATCTTGAAGGTGGTGAAAGTGCATTAGGTGAATTTTGGAAGCCATTTAAGAGCGCACTTTTATGGGTAAAATCCACGTGGAAAGATTTTGTTGATAACTTTAGTGTCGATCCAATTGGTGCAACATTATCCCTCATCACAGATATGCTTGAGTTACCATTTAAACTTGGGCTCGCGCTTGTTGGTGGTTTGTGGAATTTATTTACTGGCGAACAGTTAGATTTGGATGTTATCGAGACCAAGTTTGCTCAAGTTACAGACTGGATTAAAAAGCCATTCCAAAGTGCATTTGATTGGGTTAAGGGCTATTACGACCAATATATCGGACCGATTGTTGATACAATAAAAGGGTGGTTTAGTGATAGTGGCGAAAAGGTAGGTACGGCAAGTCAAAATACGAAAGCCTATGACACGATGATGTTTGATCCATCTTATGCTTCTGCACCACAAGTTGCAGCGGCAGGTGCAACAACAAATGGTGCCATGACAGACAATAGCCAAAAGAACAGCAATAACAAAATCACCATTACGCAAAATATCCAAGGTACGGACAATCCAAAAGCAGTGGCAGACCAATCGGCTCGAGCGATCAATAATCAACTTTCACCTGTTGTGGGGTAGCCTCTATGTTAAATTTTGCTCAAGTATCCAATCGCAAGATTGGCAAAATTATCTTTGATGTGGTCACAACAGAAGACCATCAGTCGGATTTATCTATTACAGAAAACCCGATTGAATCAGGGGCTGCCATTGCTGACCATGCGGTTATTCAGCCTAAACAAGTTACCATTAATGGTGTAATGGTTGATCACGACCATTCGACTTTTGGTTTAGACCTTCCGTTTATCGGCAATATTCGTGGCGGGATAGACTTTCTTAATGACTTCCCTTTGCCAGTTAAGGTTATCACTCAAACATCACAATCTATCGCAAGAGCGGGGAGAGCGATTAGCCAAGTTGCAGGGGCGTATAGTCAAGCGAAGAGCATCCTTAATCAAGCGCGAGCCATTGCCCCTTTTTTGCCTGACTTTGGATTAGGCGGATTGCTTGATAGCAGTGCAGGGGATAGCAGAGTACAAAAATGCTATGCCGACCTTGTTGCTTGCCAGAAATCAGGGGAAACGATTGACATACAGACAGGTATCAACTTGTACAAAAACATGCTAATCCAATCTGTAGCGGTCAATCAATCACAAGATGGCAGTGCAACATTTACGATAACGGCTCGTGAGATATTTATTGTTGAGACAAAAACAGCTCAATCTAAATCATCTGCATCGGGCAAGAGTAAAAGCGGTAGAGCAGCGGCTCAATCCGCAACAAAATCACAGCAAGGCTCGACTCAACCAAAAAACGATACACCTAAAAGAACCTCCTCGCTTTTCAATCTTTTTAAATAGTGGTAAGACGTATGCGTAAAATTCCATTAACACAACATCCTTATCAGGAGCAAACTTTTGAATTTAACGGCATAAAAATCCGCTTAACCTTGCGATTTAATAGTATTGGGCAGTTTTGGGCAATGGATGTATTTGAGCCAGTAAACCAAAAGCAGATTTGCCGAGGCCATGCGCTTGCGTGCGGAGTGCCATTATTGGCTCGCACTACACAGCCTTACTTCTTCTATTTGGACGATGAAAGCGGTGCTGAATTAGACCCAATGAGTATGGAAGATTTGGGTACTCGCTGTTTTTTGTATATAGGCGAAAAATCATCTTAAAAAACGACCGCACTTTTAAGAACAAACCCCGAAGCGTTGCAAGCACTTCGGGGTTTTTCCATTCCACAAGCAGGAAAGGAGTAGATACATCTGTGGATAATTTTACATCTATTTTGATTTTAATTAAAGGGGTATTGCAAATGACGTCAAAATTACAAGCGTGGCGATTTATTGCCATTTTAATTGCAGTGGTTTTATCTTTTGCAGTATGGCGTGCGCCTGAATTAATTACTGCAATTCGCTGGTGGTAAATATGAAACAATTTGGCAGACTTTGGAAACTCGACATTAGCAACGACCAAGAAACGTTAAGCATTGAGCAATTACGTGTTGCATTTGAAATTGATAAAACCATCAATGAAAAGCCTAATCCCGCTAAAATCCAAGTGTGGAACTTAAATCGAGACCATATCAACCAATTATTAAGCCAAGATTATAAGAAAGTCGCCTTATCGGTTGGTTATGGCGAGTTACGCCAAATCTATGGGGGAGATATTACCAAGACAAGAATCCAACGAGAGGGATTGGATTTTGTTCTTACGCTTGAGTGTTCAGATGGGCATCAAGCTTATACTCAGTCGAGAGCTAAAACAACATTAAAAGCAGGGGCAACAGACAAACAGATTGTTGAGGAATTGCAAAAGACGATGCCTAAAGTGCAGACTGGTGCCATTGACATTCCTAATCAGCGCAAACTCCCTCGTGGCAGAGTATTAAACGGCAATAGTCGAGATATTCTCACCAAAATTGCACGCAATAATAAGGCTGATTGGTCTATCCAAGATGGCTCGCTTATTTTCCTGCCGAAAGATAAAGTGCTAAGTGATGATGCCGTACTGATTTCTCAAGATACAGGAATGATTAATGCACCAGAGCAAACTGATGAGGGATTAGAGCTGACTTGTTTACTCAACCCTGCATTACAAATTGGCGGACTTGTGAAAGTTGAATCTATCATTGAGTACTTCAATGGGGAGTACAAGATTGTAAAACTTGCGCATTCTGGCGATGGTATCGGTGGGGATTGGCACAGCAAACTAACAGTTGTCGGCGGCAAGTTCCAAAAGGTAGAAAAGCCTAAAAAATCGGACAAAAAAGACAGGGAAAAATGACCGCACTTTTGTTAAGTGCAGTCATTTATATTAAATGACACCTACACGCAATTCGGCACCGCAAGCATGCGCATAGCGTTGTAGTGTTAGAAATGAAGCCCGGCTGGCATTCTTTTCTAATTTGCTGATTGCCGGTTGAGTTACACCCATTTTTTCGGCAACTTGAGAAATAGTGAGACCTGCACGAATACGCATTTCTTGGAGTAGTGATTGCAGTTCCTCAATACGTTTTTCTTGCAAATAAAGTGCTTTAGTTTCTTCGTCTTGAAGTAAGGTCTCTTTTACTTGTTTGTAACTTATCGATTTAACTTTCATCGGTCATTTCTCCTAAACGTTTTAAAGCTAATTCAATTTCTGACGGTGGGGTTTTCTGTGTTTTCTTAACAAAAGTGCGCAGGATGTAAATTTTCTTCCCCATGGCAAAAGCAAAAAAGGTGCGCGAAATATCTTTATTGCCGGCGCGCAGTTCAAATAAACCATTACCCATTGCGCGCGTATGCGGGAAACGAAGCTCACTGCCTAATGTTTCTAACTTATCCAGAGCATTTAACGCTTTAGCTCGCATTATTGGAGATAAGGCTTCAATTTCTGCGAATGCTTCAGGGTGAAATAATAACTCGAACATAAAACTCTCATAACTTTTAAGTTATGCAAATCATAACATATTTAAAATATAAATCAAAGGTTATATTTAATGAACTACGCACAAACCTTAGCAACGCCAGAAACCGCAACTGACCATCAAATCCAACAAAACCAACTGAATTTACATACCGCACTTCCTGCAAAAGTTGTGAGTTTTGACCCAGCAAAACAAACTGTATCACTTGCGATACAAATAAAAATGCAGTTAGCTGATGGGAGTGGGGCAGATATACCGCCACTTCTTGATGTGCCCGTGAGTTTTCCTCGAGGCGGGGGCTTTGCAGTGACATTCCCGCTTAAAGCAGGCGATGAGGGGATAGCGATATTTTCCGAGCGTTGCATTGACGGATGGTGGCAAAACGGCAGCGCATCAACTCCTTTAGATTTTAGGCTACATGATTTATCCGATGCGATGTTTATTCCTGGCATATGCTCTGTGCCGAAAGCTATCAATGGATTTTTTACCGAAGGGCTATCTATGCAAACCCTTGATGGCGACACATACATCAGAATCAAAAACGGCTCGATTTTGATTAAAGGAAATATCGAACATCATGGCGATACCTCGCAAACAGGCTCGCATAGCTCCACAGGCGTTATCTCGAGCGATACGGATGTGAAAGCTGGCGGTATTTCAGGTAAAAACCATAAACATACAGGCGATAGTGGCGGTAAAACAGGAGTGCCAGAATGAGAGTAAGACGACTTAATAAAGAGCACGATTGGACATTTGGACAAGGCTTTTCGAACTACGCAACAGAATCAGATGCCATTGCTCAAAATGTACAAACTCGCCTTTGGTCATTTACTAATGATTGGTTTTTAGACCTAGAACACGGTTTGCCTTGGCTTGAACAAATGGGGCGAGGGGTAAATATGGCAGATTGGGAAATCAAAATAAAACGCTATGTGTTGGAAACTGAAGGTGTGTCGAAAATTACCGATTACCAAGCTAATTTTGATGCAGACACACGCAAGCTGACCATATCAATTGATTACCAAGATATTTACGGACAACAACAAACCGCACGTTATGACGCTTAAAGTGCGGTTAAATTAAGTAAAGTTTTGTGATGGAGATCGCAAAAATAGAAAATTTCTGATTAAAAACCTACATAAGCAATTTTGGTTTCGTAGAATAGATATTCCTATTTTTAATGAAGGATGCATACTATGGAACCAAGCAATATTTTTGCCACAATTATTGTAATTTTAATGTTACTTAGCCCTTTTTATCTTGTTTATCTGATTATAAAGAAAATAAGAAAAGGCAAGGATCAAAAGATACAATCGGAATATAACGACCTATCATCAAAAATTAAACACCTACAAGATGAGATTAATGAAAAGTCAAAAGAGTTATCTTTAATTAAGGATGAGCTTAAGAGTTATGAACCAGAAGGGGCTTTATTAAGGGTTGGATTATATCAGCCTATATTTAGCTTTGATACCTCTGAAGAATATAAAGCAAAAATTCTTGAATTAAGAGAAAAGCAAAAAGCACTATTTAAAAGTAATTTGGCTTGTACTTGCTCTACAACATGGACTGTTGGGACAGGTAAAGATGCTAAAAAGCAAGGTGCTAAAATGACAAAAAATAATATTGATTTAGCTTTAAGAGCTTTCAATAATGAATGTGATGCGCTGATTAGTAAAGTTAGCAGTAGTAATTTTGAAAAAATACGAAATGGAATCCAACATTCTTATGAGCATATTAATAAGCTAAATCAACACAATTTAATATCTATTAATCCAGCTTATTTATCTCTTAAGCTAAAAGAATTAATGGCTACCTATGAATATGCCTTGAAGAAAGAGGAAGAAAAGGCAGAACAAGCCAGAATTAAAGAGGAAATGAGAGAAGAGGCTAGAGCACAAAGAGAATTAGAGAAAGCTAAAGCTGAGGCGGAAAGAGCTCAACGAGATGCCGAGAAAGAGTTGGAAAATGCTCGGAAACTGCTTGAGAAAGATCAGGCTAACACTGAGCTTCAGGCAAGAATCGCCGAGTTGGAGCTGAAATATCAAGAAGCCTTGGAAAATAGCCAGAGGGCTATTTCTCAAGCTCAACTAACAAAATCAGGTCACGTTTATGTAATCAGTAATATTGGTTCATTTGGTGAGAATGTGTTTAAAATTGGTATGACACGCCGATTAGAGCCATTAGACCGTATAAGAGAATTGGGCGATGCTAGCGTGCCATTCTCTTTTGATGTTCACGCATTGATCTATAGTGAAGATGCGCCGGCATTAGAAAATGAATTGCACAAGGTGTTTGCGGATCATCAAGTAAACCGTGTCAATCCACGTAAAGAGTTCTTTAAGGTACCATTAGAGATAATTGCCGACGAGGTCAAAAAACGCAATGCTAAAATTGAGTTTACAATGCTGGCCGAAGCGTCGGAATATTATCAATCCTTGGCAATGGAGAAAGAGCACAAATATACTGATATTATTGGATCTGATGATGAAGGTTTATCAGAAGAAGAATAAATTCAAAACCCCGTTTACAAGACGGGGTTTTTACTTTATATTGTGTATCAAGGCTCGTAACCTTAAAACAAAGCGGAAGTCCGCACCCGATAGCATAGCGGTTTTTTTATGCGTGAAATTTAGTAACCTTGTTTGTTTATTGCCATTAAACATTCATTACGCATAACCACATCTTATCTATGCCGAGAGGGCGGAGAATAAAATACCCGAAAGGGGAATAATCCCGGCCGTTCTTTGTTTCGGTTTACGAACCTCTTGGCGACCCTATTAGGTCAAATCTTCGTAAAATAAAACAAAGGAGTCAGAAATGGCTAATCAAATCTCAACCCAAACAATTTCATTCAACAATCAGTCATTAATTACCGTTGAACAAAATGGCAATCACTATGTTGCAATGAAGCCTATTTGTGAAAATATTGGTCTTGCATGGGAACCTCAAGTATTACGTATCAAACGTGATGAAGTTCTTTCTCAAGGTATGATCGTTATGATCATACCTACTAATGGCGGCAACCAAAATATGATTTGCTTACCAATCGAATATTTAAACGGTTGGTTATTTGGTATTGATATTAATCGTTGTAAACCAGAAATCCGTGACACATTAATCAAATACAAAAAAGAGTGTTATCAAGCGTTACATGATTATTGGTTTAACGGTAAAGCTGAACGTAAAACCACAGTAGATGATCGCACAGGATTACGCAATGCCGTGAATATGCTCGTGAGCAAAAAGGGATTAATTTATTCTGAGGCTTATCATTTAGTCCATCAACGCTTTAATGTGGAAAGCATAGAGGATTTAACCCTTGAGCAATTACCGCAAGCAGTAGAGTATGTTCACAAAATAATTTTAGAAGGGGAATTAATCACTGAGGCTGAATTGCCTAGCCGTGAAAAGAAATTCACCTTTGAATTTACCGAGTACGAACTCCAACAGCTTATTTGGTTATGGTTCGCTTTCAAACGTGGTGTCGGCACTTTCCAACACATTGAAAGAGCTTTTAACGTGTTAGGCTCAAATATGAGCGGGCAAATCTACGGACAGGCTTACGAATATTTAAGTGTATTACGCTCAACAAACAAAATCTTAAACCGCATTACACAAGAGTTTGAGATTGACCCAATGACAAATTGGCGAGCATTAGAACACTTGCGCCAGTTTGACCAGAAAGCTGTCAAAATCGACTTCTAAAAACAACGGAAAATCCGACCGCACTTACCGCTTACGGGAAACTGTAAGCGGCTTTTGGCGTGCTTAAAATCACCACCCGATCATTTCCGATCGGGTTTTTTATTGGAGAAAATATGGCAAAACTGATTGAAACAGGGATTCAAATTGAGCGATTAAACGAAATCGTGGCACGATTTGAAGATGGATTTAGACAAATCTATGGGCAGAATATCGACCTATCGCCCAACTCGCCAGATGGGCAAATGGTCGGCTTACTTGCTCAAATGAAGATGGATATTGAGGAGCTTGCCGAGAACGTATATCGACAGTTAGATCCTAATGTTGCAACAGGTGCTTGGCTCGACCAGCGAGTTGCTTATGCAGGGTTGATAAGACGAGCGGCAAGCTATAGCTATTTGCGCTCAGTGATTTTGACAGGAGAGCCATTAACTCACCTTTATGCGGGGATTGTAGTGTCTGACCCACATAAAGTGCGGTGGGTATTAACGGCAGATGTACAACTAGATAGCAATGGTTCTGCCCGTGCGGACTTCCGCGGCGAAGAATTAGGTGCGTTTAACCTCATAAAAAACACGAATTTAACCATTGAGACCGTTACGCTTGGGCTAACCTCGGCAACCACATTCGAAAATGCCGAAATTGGCGAGGAAGAAGAAACCGACTTGCAATTACGAGAACGCTTTTTCATCAGCCGAACCAAAAATGCGCAAAATTCTGCCGATGCTATCCAATCCAAAATTGCCGCATTACCTGATGTTAGACAAGTTAAAGTGCTAGAAAATAACACTAAACAACGTGATAAATATGGGGTCGAGCCTAACTCCTTGAATATTATTGTAGATGGCGGGGCAGATGAGCAAATTGCCCACGTTATTTACGAAAACAAAGGGGCAGGGGTGGGGCTGCAAGGTGCTACAGAAACAACTTTAACGGTAAATGGCGAACGTAGAGCATTGCGGTTCGACCGTGCAACACCTGTTGATGTGCAAGTGTCTATGCGTTGTGTTCGATATGAGGATTTTACTGAAGTAGATAAGGATGAAATCAAACGATTATTATCCATTCAACGTTTTGGCATCGGGCAAAATCTTTCGCTTTCCCGACTTTATTCGCCAATTAATAAAGTAGGCGGTTTCTGGGTGAAAGAACTAAAAATCGGGCGTAAAGGGCAGTCTCTCACCACGGAAAACATTACCGCGCAACCACGTGAATTAATCCGAATTTTAGCAACGGATATAACCATTGAGGTGGAATAATGGGCTATTCTGATTTGTTGATTTGGCAATACCGAAACAAGCCAAAGGCCGTCTCAACGATTAAGCTGTTTGAAAACATTATCGGGCAAGGCTTTATCGATTTATATCGATTGCAAGATGTGTTGAACATTGAAACAGCAACAGGGCATCAGCTTGATTTGGTCGGTAAACACGTCGGGCAGTTTCGGGTTATTAATGGCTATCAATTGCGTAAGTTTTTTGGTTTCCGCAATTCGCCTCACGCACTGGGATTTAGCAAAAAAAGACTAGGCGGTGCGCAATGGTATCGAAAACGAGACCCACTGTCTGATTCTGTCAGATTATCTGATGATGATTATCGGTTCCTGATTAAATGCAGAATTCTTAAAAACTACCAAATAGGCACGCTACCAAACTTGATTGAGGCGTGCCTATTTATTTTTGGCGAAGGCAGCCACATTGTCGATAACTACGATATGACCGTCTCTATCGCTGTGCCAAGTGCTAGCACATCTGATTTTAAAAAATTCGCAATCAATCACCTAGATATTCTGCCACGCCAAGCAGGTGTGCAATATCTTTTCAACTTAATATAAGAGGTCACATATGGCATTAGTAAATAAGCCTGATGAAAGCATTTTTGCATCATCTGCAAAACAGGGTGAGGTCGATAATTTCCCCGACTTATTGCGTGGTTGGGGAATTTCCTTTGAACAAACAGGAGGAATTCCACCGATGGAGTGGTTTAACTTCTTGTTTAAACGACTTGACGAAAAACACACTTATTTGATGCAGCGAGGGTTGCCCGAATGGTCTGCTACACAAGACTATACAAAAGGCTCTTGTGTCCAGTTTGATGGCGTAAGCTACCGTGCATTAAAAGACAGTAAAAACAACCGCCCGAATGAATCAAATTCCCAATATTGGGTACGCTGGGGGTTTGCGTTGAGTGAGATTGCTCGCGCAACATTAACTCAATATGGGGTAACCCAACTCTACACTGGCTACGATAGCCAAAGTGAGGATTTGGCCTTAACACCTAAAACCGCCTATCAGCTAAAACAGCTTATTGACTCCAACACACGTGCGCTTGGCAATGTTATCCCAAACAGCAAAAAATCCTCTGCAGTAAATAGTAATAGTGCAGACACCGTCGCAACCAGTGCTGCGGTTAAAACGGCTTATGACAAAGGAGTGGAAGCAAAAACTGCCGCAGATAATGCAAACCAAAACGCTGAGGGTCGAGTACCGAAAACAGGTGACACAACTATAAACGGTACATTGAGGGCTAAAAATACATCTGGAGGATGGAGCGCTTATCAATTTGAGACATCACAAGGCTTTTGGCAGTTAGAGGTTCACCCAAATTCGCACGAAGAGGCTAATCGTCGTTTTAATATGATGTTTATCCCTAATATAGGCAATCGTGTCTATCTATCATTCCCAACACTGGGAAATGACGGTGAAGTTGTTGCCTATCGAAGCTGGGCGGTAAATAAAGCTGGTGATTCTATGACTGGCATTTTGTATTCCGTCGGCATCTCATCTAAACATTATGGGTATGGTAACTATGATAATCAATATACCAGCGGCGCACCGTTTTTAGTTAATGCCGAGGGATCTCAAGATCGTGATACGTATCATCCATTTGTTAAAGGGTTGGTGCGGTCAAAAGGACGTTATGGCGCTGGATTTTCACTTGGTTACACGACCAAGCAAGGCGAAGGCGATGGGTTTGGCCGAGGCGTTATCCATCTTATTGAAGATAATGGATCTCATAAATATTGGGGCTTTGAGCATAACGGCGATTTTTTATCAGCCGCTGATGTTAAAACTAGCAGAGGTGCTAGTCTTAATAATGCTATCCAATCTAACAAAATATCTCATGCAACGACCGGTGAAGCAAAAGATAAAGTCGTGAGTGAATATGCCCTGAGTGAACTCTATAAACAACTACAGATAAAAGAACAAGTGGTATGGCAAGGGTCGAGCAATAATGCCATAACTGTGAATATCCCTTTTGAAAAAGGGATCTTATTTGTTTGCGTAACAAAATCAAGTGGAGCGGGGACGGTTAGTGATATGTGGTTATCTGCACCTATTGCTAATTGCCACAATACGTCGATTGGTGACCAGGACGCGGGTGGTTCTGCGGGGGACTATAATTTTTCGATGGCTTTAAAAATTACCAAAAACGGTAAATCAATAACCCTTACGCCGGAAAACGCCCGTAAGCCTATTATTAAGAAGGTAGTTGTTGTAGGAGCATAAAGTGAAAGTTTATTTTTTAAAAGAGAACATCAGTGAATACGTTATTTTTCCAGCCCCGGACGATTTGGAGCGATACATTGAGTTGGAAATCGACCCGGAACAAAACTTGGAGGAGTACACCCCAATATTAAAAGGCGACAAAATTCTATTAGTTGAAAAACAGCCGACCTTAGACCACGTGTGGAATGGTAATGGCTGGGTGCTTCCTCCAGGGAAACAGGTCGCACTTTTAACGGAAAAACGTAACAGCTTAATTGAGCAAATTGACAACCATGCAGCAAAAATCTACAGCACGTGGACGCGGTTTGAATCGGAATATCGTGAGCGCCAAACAGCAGCTGAAGCTTATAAGGCAGCAAACTATCAAGGTGACTGTAGTCGTTATATTACAGATTTTGCCAAACGTGCAGGTTTAAACAATCAATCTGCAACAGATTTGATTTTGGTGCAAGCGGCTGGCCTTGAGAAGCTACAAGTTGAGCTGGCTAATCAGCGCATGCGCAAATATGAGCTTAAAGTACCTGGATTGACAATAGATAAAATGCAGTCCATTCAGGATGACATTATTAAACAAATGGATGCATTAATGGAGGCTTATAACAATGGCTAACCGTATTTATCTCGCTTTTTATAAGCACAAGCGCAGCTTTTTAAAAGAGCCGTTAAAAGCGGTAGCTGATGCAGTAACGCGATTTTTCACAAAGGGCAAATACTCGCACTGTGAGATTGCCATTGAGTGCATTGAGTTTGGCAACGGACATCATTATGAGCATGCGACAGTATATGACTGCTACTCATCATCGGTACAAGACGGTGGCGTGCGTTGCAAACAGATTGATGTGTCCGATAGCACAAAATGGGATTTAATTCCGCTCGACGGTATAACCGAAGCACAAATCAAAGCCTATTTTGACCGCACTTTGGGTTGTAAATACGACTGGTGGGGAGCGCTAGGAATCGTACTTGGCATCAAACAAAAACGCTCAAAATATTTTTGTTCAGAATGGTGTTTTAATGCGATTCAGGGGGGCGAGAACGGCTGGCGGTTTAGTCCGAATCAACTAGTGGCTATATTTGGAGCACACCATGCAAGATATTATCTTTAACTGGATTCGTGGCGATGACGAAGCAGAAACCCTCGTTTTTACTGAAGAAAACGGCGAACCCTTAGATTTTACAGGCAGTCGGTTTGATTGCGATATCGTGCCTTTTGGCAGTACGAGCGAGAAGATTCATCTATCGACGGACAACCAAGGCATTCTTATCAGTGGAAATGAAGTCAGCCTCATTATCGCCCATGAACAAACAGAAAATGTAACGTGGAAAGAGGCAAGATTTGACCTGCAACAAACCACGCCAGACGGCAAAATTAAAACGTGGTGTAACGGCAAAGTGCGGTTACAACACGATATTACGCGGAGAGTATGATGCAAACTATCCAAGTAAAACCCAAACAAACCGTGCAAATCCAGGTTAAGCCTTGTGTAAAGCTGGCAAGCCTTGCACTGTTTGATAAAGCACTTTTAACAATTTACAACCAAGCTAAAGAGGACTACAAAAATGGAAAAATTAGAAATTAACCAACAAGACCAAGCTTTTATCTATCAACTTGGAAAAGACATTGCCCACTTACAAGAGGCTGTGGCAGCATTACAAACCGCCGCTACCGCTCGCCCAAAAAACCAATGGGTACAGAAAGTGACGTTAAAACCAGGTTCAACCGAATCTTGGATTAATGTGAAAGTCAATCCTGAATTAGTGGGGAAAGCGGGTATGGTATTATTTGCCAATGCTACCGTGGAAAAAGCCTATTTCAAAGAAATTTACGAAATACCTAATTATCCAGAAATTTTACCTGCGTATTTCATTGCGTTTGCAGACCCTGAACAGGTGGATTTTGTGAGTGAGGCGGGGTGATAAAAGTGACGGCGGGTAACCGCCGTTTTTATATATCTAAATTTAAACGCCCTTTAATGATGATTTATGGGGGCGTTTTATTTGTTTTTGTCGCTGGGGGCGGATCAATGCTAAACGTATTAGCTAATCAAGTAATGCCGCCACCTCCGCCATATCAGGGGCGTAATAGACATTTTGAAGTATCCGAATGTCTTTATGCCTTATTTTATGGCATTATTACAGCCTTGTAACTTTCGTAGTTTCGGAAAAATGTATATAGTTTCGGAAGTAAATAATATTACATACACGTAATAAGCTGATTTTATTAATTAAAAATTGGTGTTTTTAAATTTGTACGTTTTGACTTCAAA
>NZ_LZOZ01000008.1:446-200195 GCF_001679485.1 Haemophilus sp. CCUG 60358 | reverse complement strand
TATTGTTAAAGAGCAAAAAACAACGACGCACTGGTTTTATAAAGCTTCACAACAGCGCGTCGTTGTGTGGGACGTATTATAGGCATTTCAGATGCCTTTGCAAGATCTTTTTGTAAAAAAATGTAAATTTTTTTGCTATTTGCTTACAAACACACCAACATGACGAGAAAAAATCATTTTAAAACGGTAATTCCATCAAATCCCCAGAGAGCCAACGCTTGTTCTAATTGGTGTTTATTCTCTACATCTTGCGTACAAAAAACCTGATTTTTCACCTCTAATTTTGACCGCACTTCTAATTTATCAAGTAAGAACTGCAATCGCTTGGCAATAGCGAATCCTGGATCCATAAAATTCTTCACTTGAGGTAAGCAAATTTGTATTTCATCTTTTATTAAAGGGAAATGGGTACAGCCTAAACAAATCGTATCTAAGTTCTCTATTGAAGCCCAAGGACTTAATTCATTTTTCAATGCAATCAAATCGACCGATTTCCCTTGGATTTTATGCTCTGCGATTTCAACCAGTTTAGTTGAGCCTAATCGTTCAACTATACAATGGGAGGCAAACTGATGAATAAGATCATTAACATAAGGGCGTTTAACCGTCCCCTTTGTCGCCAATAGTCCAATATGTTTCGTTTGTGAGATTTCTGCTGCTGGCTTAATAGCTGGCACAGTACCTACAATCGGAATAGAAAATTGTTCACGCAAAGGTGGTAACACTACAGTACTCGCAGTATTGCAAGCAATCACAATGGCATCAAGTGGATAATCCTGATTAATTTTTTTACAAATACCCAATGTTCGCTGAATAATTGTTTCTTCTGATTTTTCTGAATAAGGAAAGCCAGCATTGTCAAAGCAATACAAATAATGGTTATCGGGCATCAGCTTTTTCGCTTCGCGATAAACGCTTAAGCCCCCCATTCCAGAATCAAAGAAAAGTACCGTTGATTTATTCATTTATATAAAACTCTTTCAAAAATAACCGCACTTTAGGCATTCGAATAAATTTCTCGATTATTTAGCCAACGGCGGATTAAACTTTCTGCCACATCCGGATATTTTACGATTAATGCCTTAGCATAATGTTGAACTGTTGGGATCATTTTACGATCGCGCATTAAATTCGCCACTTTAAATTCGGCAATTCCTGTCTGTTTAGTGCCCAATACTTCACCTGGGCCACGAATTTCTAAATCTTTCTCTGAAATCACAAAGCCATCTTGGCTATCACGCAATACCTGTAAACGTTTTTGCGACACTTTACCCAACGGCGGTTTATACATTAAGACACAAAAAGACGCCGTACTGCCACGCCCTACTCGTCCACGTAACTGATGGAGTTGTGATAAGCCCAAACGCTCTGCATTTTCAATGATCATAAGACTGGCATTCGGCACATCCACACCCACTTCAATCACGGTTGTAGCCACAAGCAAATCAAGTTCTGCATTTTTAAAGGCAGCCATAATATCTTGTTTTTCTTGCGGTTTCATTCGTCCATGTACAAGACCAATTTTAAGCATCGGCAACGCTTTTATTAAATCTTCCCAAATTGCCTCGGCTGCTTGCGCTTCTAATACTTCAGACTCATCAATCAACGTACAAACCCAATAAGCCTGACGTTTTTCATTAATACAGGCATTTTTGACTCGAGCAACAATTTCATCTCGACGCTCTTCAGAAATAACCACTGTCGTAATCGGCGTTCGACCTGGTGGCAATTCGTCAATAATCGACGTATCAAGATCAGCATAAACCGTCATTGCTAACGTTCTTGGGATTGGCGTTGCTGTCATAATCAGTTGGTGCGGATAAAATCCTGCTTTTTCGCCTTTTTCTCGTAACATTAAACGCTGATGCACACCAAAACGATGCTGTTCATCTATAATTACCAAGGCTAAATCAGCAAATTCCACTTCTTCTTGGAATAAAGCATGTGTGCCCACCACCATTTGGACAGCACCCGATTTAATTTTTTCCAATTCAGCTTGGCGAGCTTTCCCTTTCACCTTACCCGCTAACCAGCCAACTTCAATACCAAAAGGCTCTAACCAACGGCGGAAATTATTCGCATGCTGTTCCGCTAAAATCTCTGTTGGCGCCATTAAAGCCACTTGTTTGCCATTATCAATCGCTAATAAGGCGGCTAATGCTGCTACCAATGTTTTTCCTGAACCTACATCGCCCTGAACAAGTCGCATCATCGGATAATCTTTCGCTAAATCCTGTTCAATATCCGCCACGACTCTATTTTGGGCATTCGTTGGTTGAAAAGGCAAAGATGCAAGAAAACGTTGCTTCAAATCAGTTTGATAATGCAATGGCAACGCTAAAAACTGCTGCGTACCCAACCGCACTTTTTGCATTGCAAGATTGTGTGCAAGCAGCTCTTCAAAGATAAGTCGCAGCTGTGCAGGATGTTGCCCTTTTTCCAAAACATCTAATGAAATGTCTGGCGGCGGACGATGCAAAAATCGAATAGCCTCCTTTAGGCTAAAAGGATGTGGATTAAATTCATTAGGTAAAATTTCCGTTAATTGGATTTTATCGAGTAAAGCCAATGCTTGATCGGTTAGCTTACGTAATGAATTTTGTTTTAAACCTTCCGTTGTGGAATAAATAGGCGTAAGTGTTTCCTCTAAAACCAATGGCGCATTATCCCGTATGATTTGATATTCAGGATGATGAATTTCCGCCATAAAGCGTCCACGTTTAATTTCGCCAAACGCTTTGACGCGCGTACCAATCTGAAAACTGTTTTTCATCCCCGCATTAAAATTGAAAAAACGGAGCATAATCTTGCTCGTTCCATCAGAAAGACTGACGGTTAAAATAGGACGGCGCCCAAACGCGACTTCACAAGTTTGGACAACGCCTTCAATGGTAGCATATTGTTCAGGACGAAGATCGGCAATAGGCATAATTCTCGTGCGATCTTCATAACGGATAGGTAAATGAAAAAGCAAGTCTTGGAGATTATGAATTCCAATACGGCTTAATTTATCGGAGATTGCCGCACCTACACCGGATAAAGTCGTTAAAGGAACGGCATCGAGAAGTTGCGTGCTCATTATGCTTCATTAATATTGCGCTTCAAACGAATCACACTGGTAATTTGTTTGATTTTTCGCATAATGTTTTCTAAATGATAGATATCTCTCGCGCCAACTTGGATAATGACTAATAGCAGATTATTCTCTAATTCTTCCGTCCAAATACTTTGAATATTACTTTCACAAGTCGCGACCGCTGTCATGAGGCTACCTAATACATTTTGTTCATTAAGCATTTCAATGTGTAATTCGGCATCAAAATTGACCGCACTTTCAGCCTCTTCCCATTTTGCCGCGGTGAAATCTTTGGCATTACCTGACGTTAAATTAGAACAAGCTTGATGATGTACAACCACACCTTTCTTCGCCGTACTTAATGCCACGATCGGATCACCCGGAATTGGATGACAACATTGAGCGAAAGACGCTTTCATTTCGCCATCTCGGCTCAATGTTAGTGTACTTTGTGTATTTTCAGACACACCATCCACATCAATTTCAATAGCTTCATCCATTAATTGATGAGCAATGACACTCGACATTTGGTTACCTACGCCGATTTCCTCAAAAAGCTCATTGAGGCTTGAGAGATTCAATTCATTTAGTAACGCTTGGATTTTCTCTTCAGAAACCTCAGAGAGATAATGTGGTTTTAGGGCCATTTCTAGCTGTTTTTTACCAGTTTGAACGGCATCATCTGCACGCAATAATTTTAAGAAATGACGAATACGAGTTCTTGCACGAGCAGTTACTACAAAGTTTAACCAGCTAACGTTTGGATGAGTATTTTCACTGGTCACAATCTCAACGGTTTGACCAGACTCTAAAGCTTGTGATAACGGATAAGGTTTATGCTCTACTACTGCCGCAACACAATGATTTCCCACATCAGAATGCACTGCATAAGCAAAATCGACAGCTGTTGCGCCCATTGGTAATTCAACGATACGACCTTTCGGCGTAAAGACATAGATTTCTTTCGGGAAAAACTCAGATTTTACGTTCTCAATAAACTCAAAGGAGTTACCCACGTTTTGTTGAATATCCACTAAGCTTTGCAACCAACGTTGCGCACGTACTTGAGCGGTGGTGCTATCGTTTTTACCACCTTCTTTATACACCCAATGGGCGGTAACTCCCATTTCAGCAACCTGTTCCATTTCTTCAGTCTGAAGATGAACTTCTACGGGCACCCCATGAGGGCCAATCATTGACGTTTGCAGTGCTTGGTAGCCATTTGCACGAGGCACAGCAATATAATCTTTCACTTTACCAGGGCGAGGTTTATACAAACTATGCATTTGCCCCAACCCGCGATAGCAATCATCAACCGAATTCACAATAACGCGGAAAGCATAAATATCCATAATAGAATGGAATTTCTGATCTTTCGTGCGCATTTTTTGGTAAATTTTATAGAGATGTTTTTCACGTCCCCAAATACGATTTGTAATGCCTACATTATCAAGACGTTGTGAAATATCATTAGATATGCGTTGAATCAATTCTTGACGAGAACCACGCGCTTGTTCGACGAACTTTTTAAGTACTTCATAACGGCGGGGGTGCATAGCTTCAAAAGATAAATCTTCTAATTCATTCTTGATATGTTCGATGCCTAAACGGTGGGCTAAGGGACAGTAAATCTCTAGAGTTTCTTTTGCGATACGACGGCGTTTATCCGGACGCAATGAACCCAACGTTCGCATATTATGGGTACGGTCAGCCAGTTTGATTAAGACGACGCGAATATCTCGAGTCATCGCTAAAATCATTTTGCGGAAGTTTTCAACCTGTGCTTCTTGGCGGGTACGGAATTTCAATTTATCTAGTTTCGATACGCCGTCAACAATTTCGGCTACGCTAGCACCAAATTCATCTTTTAATTGGGATTCGGTATAAGGGGTATCTTCGATAACATCATGCAATAATGCAGCCATGATTGCTTCATGGTCTAAATGCATTTCCGCAATAATTGAAGCTACTGCAACAGGGTGAGTAATGTAAGGTTCGCCGCTTGAGCGAAATTGTCCTTCGTGAGCATCTCGCGCAATGACGAATGCACGTTTGATTAATTCAATTTTATCGGCGGGCAAATACCCCTGAATAATTCGATCTAAATCTGCAAACAATTCCAAAGGACACCTGACTTTTTGTAGAGAGAAAGACTAGGCGATCAAAATAGCTTTAATTTTGACCGCACTTTAATGAGATTATTCTGCGATTAACGCTACAGCCACTTCTTCGCTACGTTGAGAAGCTGCCGCATCTAAATACTCTTTTGCATCCATGATTTCTTGGTTGATTAACCCTTTTTCGATTTCACGTAATGCGATTACAGTTGGTTTATCGTTATCTTCCGGCACTAACGGCTCACTTTGATGTAACTCTAATTGTCTCGCACGACGAGCGGCGGTTAAAATTAAATCAAAACGGTTACCAATTTTTTCTACTGCATCTTGCACAGTCACTCGAGCCATGTTTTACTCCGATGTTAAAAATAATGTCTATAAAGGGAAAATATTGTACTCAATTCAAGCTTATTTTGCTAGTAGCTGATGAATTAAGTCCGCATTTTCTGTTTGTTGATAAGCTTTGGTCAAGCGTTCTGCCTGCAAAATGCTTTGTAAATCTGCCAATGCCTGTTCAAAATTATCATTCACAATCACGTAATCATATTCATCATAATGCGAAATTTCGCTGATTGCTTTTGACATTCGCTCAGCAATGACCTCTTTGCTATCCTGTCCGCGTCCAACCAAGCGACGCTCCAATTCTGGCAATGATGGAGGCAAAATAAAAATGCTTTTTACAGAAGGTACTTTTTGACGAATTTGCTGTGCACCTTGCCAATCAATATCTAAAAACACATCAATACCTTTAGCCAAGTTTTCTTCAATTGCTGGCAATGAAGTGCCGTAATAATTACCGCCAAACACTTTTGCATATTCTAAGAAGTGGCCTTTTTCAATTAAGGTTTCAAATTCTTCTACTGAAACAAAATAATAATGCACACCATGACTTTCGCCTGGTCGAGGTGAACGCGTTGTGTGTGAAATGGACACCATTTTTTTCGTGCCTTGATTTTTTTCTAATAACGCGGAAATTAATGATGACTTGCCCGCCCCACTCGGTGCAGAAAGAATATATAAATTACCTTGAGACATAATTGAAACCTCTTATTGTTGTTTGTTTTTATTATACAAAAAGAAAATGAAAAGTGCGGTCAAATTTTCATTTGTTTTACCAAATTGTTAAAAAGTGATCGAGATCACAAAAAAGTGGTATATACCCTTTTTTTTATCAAAATGCCCATGCTATAATCCACGAGAACTCGTTAGAGCAACGATTTTGTTTAACTTAAAAAATAGAAGGTGAAAATCTTATGGCTATTAAAATTGGTATCAACGGTTTCGGCCGTATCGGTCGTATCGTATTCCGTGCAGCACAACATCGCGATGACATCGAAGTTGTAGGTATCAACGACTTAATCGACGTTGAATACATGGCTTACATGTTGAAATACGATTCAACTCACGGTCGTTTTGACGGTACTGTTGAAGTTAAAGACGGTAACTTAGTCGTAAACGGTAAAACTATCCGTGTTACTTCTGAACGTGATCCTGCAAACCTTAACTGGGGTGCGATCGGCGTTGATGTTGCAGTTGAAGCAACAGGTTTGTTCTTAACTGATGAAACAGCACGCAAACACATCACTGCTGGTGCGAAAAAAGTCGTATTAACTGGTCCTTCTAAAGATAGCACACCAATGTTCGTACGTGGTGTAAACTTTGGTGCATACGCAGGTCAAGATATTGTGTCTAACGCTTCTTGTACTACAAACTGTTTAGCACCTTTAGCACGTGTTGTTCACGAAACTTTCGGTATCAAAGATGGTTTAATGACTACTGTTCACGCAACAACAGCGACTCAAAAAACTGTTGATGGTCCATCAGCTAAAGACTGGCGTGGTGGTCGTGGTGCATCACAAAACATCATCCCTTCATCTACCGGTGCTGCGAAAGCTGTTGGTAAAGTATTACCAGCATTAAACGGTAAATTAACTGGTATGGCGTTCCGTGTTCCTACTCCAAACGTATCTGTAGTTGACTTAACTGTAAACTTAGAAAAACCAGCAACTTACGAACAAATCAAACAAGCAATCAAAGATGCAGCTGAAGGTAAAACTTTCAACGGCGAATTAAAAGGCGTTTTAGGTTACACTGAAGATGCAGTAGTTTCTACAGACTTCAACGGTTGTGCTTTAACTTCTGTATTTGATGCTGATGCGGGTATCGCATTAACTGATTCTTTCGTGAAATTAGTATCTTGGTACGATAACGAAACTGGTTACTCAAACAAAGTATTAGACTTAGTTGCACACGTATACAACTACAAAGGCTAATCAAAATAGCTAAAAAATTAACCGCTCTTTTTAGAGCGGTTTTTTTATTTCTAATCAATTTAGATTTTCTCAATATTTTATATATTCTTTATTGCTCATTTGAATATAATAATAGAAAAATAAATATGTCTATTATTTATTCTATATTCACAAAATAATAACATTTTACTAGATTTTAAATTTATTTAGTTTATATTAGCGTACAGTTGTTCGCTCAAATAAGGCTTATATGAATTTAGAACGTCATTTCGTCAATCGAATTCGCCAGCAGGCAAAAACTCGTCAAAATGCAACCGCACTTCGCCATAAAATTAATGGCTTGTGGAAAGATATTTCGTGGAACGCATTCCAACAACAGCTTGATCAGCTTTCATTAGCTTTTCTTGCTTGCAATATTCAAGTACAAGATAAAATTGCAATTTTTGCGCACAATATGTCACGTTGGACAATCGCAGATATTGCGGCACTTCAAGTCCGAGCTATCACCGTTCCCATTTATGCAACCAATACGGCACAACAGGCAGAATTTATTTTAAATCATGCCGATGTCAAAATTCTGTTTGTTGGCGATCAAGAACAATATGATCAAGCGTTAGAAATTGCACATCAGTGTCCACAATTACAAAAAATTGTGGCCATGAAAGAAAAAATTCAACTGACAGAAACTACCCTTTCCTACCATTGGGACGATTTAATTCAATTAGGTACAGCAGAATTTCAGGCTGAATTTGAAACTCGCTTAGCAAATAAAACGATGGATGATTTATTCACGATCATCTACACCTCTGGCACAACAGGTGAACCGAAAGGCGTAATGCTCGATTACAATAACTTGGCGCATCAACTTGAAGCCCATGATATTGCATTAGATGTTAATCAAGATGAGGTTTCACTTTCTTTTTTACCATTTAGCCACATTTTTGAGCGTGCTTGGGTTGCCTATGTGTTACATCGGGGAGCAATCCTTTGTTATCTCGAAGACACCAATCAAGTACGTGAAGCATTAACGGAAGTGCACCCGACCTTTATGTGTGCGGTACCACGTTTCTATGAAAAAATTTATTCTGCCGTGCTTGATAAAGTACAAAAAGCCCCTTTTATTCGTCAGATGATTTTCCATTGGGCAATTGCAGTGGGACAAAAACGTTTTGATCTTCTCTCTCAAAATAGAAAAGTCCCCTTCTTCTTGCAAAAACGCTATGCACTTGCCGATAAACTGGTGCTGTCTAAACTGCGTTCATTGTTAGGCGGACGAATTAAAATGATGCCTTGCGGTGGTGCAAAATTAGAACCAACCATTGGGCTTTTCTTCCATAGTATTGGGATTAATATCAAACTCGGTTATGGCATGACTGAAACCACGGCAACTGTTTCTTGTTGGGATGATCATCATTTTAATCCAAATTCTATCGGTAAACTGATGCCAAACGCCGAAGTTAAAATTGGTGAAAATAACGAGATTCTGGTTCGTGGCGGTATGGTGATGAAGGGGTACTATAAAAAGCCTGAAGAAACTGCCCAAGCCTTCACCGAAGATGGTTTCTTGAAAACAGGAGATGCCGGTGAGTTTGATGCTGAAGGTAATTTATTTATTACCGATCGTATTAAAGAATTGATGAAAACCTCTAACGGCAAATACATTGCTCCACAATATATCGAAGGTAAAATCGGTAAAGATAAATTTATCGAACAAATTGCGATTATTGCCGATGCCAAAAAATATGTTTCAGCCCTAATCGTGCCTTGTTTTGATAGCGTAGAAGAATATGCGAAAAAACTGAATATTAAGTATCAAGATCGCATGGAATTACTCAAACACTCTGAAATTATTAAAATGTTTGAGAAGCGCATCGAAAGCCTCCAAAAAGAATTGGCGCACTTCGAACAAGTGAAGAAATTTACGCTACTCTCTCAAGCATTTAGCGTAAAACTTGGTGAAATCACCCCTACGCTCAAATTACGCCGAAAAGTGATTATGGAACGCTATCGTCATATTATTGACTCGATGTATTCCAACAACAAAGAAAATAAGGAAAATAAAGAATAAAAAAGGCGGTGAATTTTCACCGCACTTTTTATTTTCACTAAAGCCATTTATTCGACTTCTACTAGTACGCCTGCTTGACGAGGTTTCAATACGCCTACCTCACTAAGCTCAATACCGGCTTTTTTCGCAATCTCTAAAATTTCCGCTTCACTTTCTGGTTTAACCGCAATCAACAAACCACCTGAAGTTTGTGGATCGCAAAGTACCGCCTTTTGATAATCGGTAAGAGGGCCGATTTTATGTCCATAGCTTTCAAAGTTACGATTGGTTCCACCTGGTACACAACCTTCTGCAATGTAATCTGCTACACCATCTAATAATTTGATTTTATCAAAATGCACAACCGCATTAAGATTTGAGCCTTCACAGATTTCAGCCAAGTGCCCTAACAAACCAAACCCTGTTACATCTGTCATAGCGGTTACACCTGCAACTTCTGCAAATTGACTACCAATCAGATTCATTTGGCACATTGCTGCTGTTGCCAATCCTTGATGTTCTGGTTTTAATTTACCTTTTTTCTCTGCAGTAGTCAGCACGCCGATACCCAATGGTTTCGTCAGATAAAGCTTACACCCCACTTCTGCCGAGGCATTACGTTTTACACGATCCGTTGCAATAACGCCTGTTACCGCTAAACCAAAAATAGGTTCTGGTGCATCAATCGAGTGTCCACCCGCTAGCGAAATCCCTGCTTGATGACAAGCAAAACGACCACCATCAACTATTTTTTGAGCCACTTCTGGTGGCAATTTATTAATCGGGAAGCCTAGAATGGCAATTGCCATAATTGGCTTACCACCCATTGCGAAAATATCACTAATGGCATTGGTTGCAGCAATGCGACCAAAATCAAAAGGATCATCCACAATCGGCATGAAGAAATCCGTGGTACTGATAATTGCAGTACCATTACCAAGATCATAAACCGCAGCATCATCCGCTGTTTCGTTACCGACCAATAAATTGGGATCAGCAAATTTTTCGAGTTTAGTCTGTAAAATTGTCCCTAACACCTTAGGCGAAATTTTACAGCCTCAACCTGCGCCGTGGCTGTATTGTGTTAAACGAATCTCATCCGTCATATTCAATCCTTTGTAAAAATAATGTACTTCTTAAACAAAAGAGCGGTTAGAAAAAGCCACATTTAAGAGGCCAATTTCTCTACTTTTGCTTGTTTAATCATATTATCGCTGACTTCTAAAATAGTAATTCGTAAGCCATCGATTTCACAAACGGTTCCTTCATCAGGAATATCTTCAAGATGCTCGAGAATCAGACCATTAAAGGTGCGAGCATCTTCTGTATCTAATTCCCAACCAAACATTTTATTCAAATCACGAAGATTTGCCGAACCTTCAATAATCATTGAGCCATCAGATTGTTGCACCACTTCTTGTTCAATAGTCGGTGCAGTAGTGGTTGTAAAATCCCCTACAATTTCTTCTAAAATATCTTCAAGCGTGACTAATCCTTTAATATCACCATATTCGTCCACCACTAAACCGATACGTTCTTTTTTCGTACGGAAATTCTCTAATTGTGTTTTTAGTGGTGTCCCTTCTGGAATGAAGTACACTTCATCAACTGCACGTAATAAAGTTTCTTTGGTGAATTCATTTTTTTCTAATAACAAACGAAACGCTTCACGCACGCGCAAAATCCCTAATACTTGCTCATCAAGGCTGCCTTTATACAACACAATTCGGTTGTGTGGTGCATGATTAAGCTGGCGCATAATCGCTTTCCAATCGTCATCAATATCAATCCCTGCTATTTCATTACGTGGCACCATGATATCGTCGACCGTCACCGTTTCCATATCTAAAATAGAGAGCAACATTTGTGGATGCTGTTCATCCGGTGTGGCTTCTCCCGCTTCCGATACGATACTACGTAGTTCTTCACGACTAATCACTTGCTTTTGCATATCAGGTTTTAAACCCACCATTCGCATTAATGTCTTCGTGAAAAGATTCATTAACCAAACTAACGGATAAAATATTTTTAATAGCAAGACCAAGATATGACTTGAAAATAATCCCACCTTTTCAGGATGCATTGCCGCGACGGTTTTAGGGAAAATTTCAGAAAAAACAAGCATCACAAAGGTTAATAAACCTGTTGCAATAGCCACACCCGCATCGCCATATAAACGCATACCAATCATGGTTGCAATAGCTGAAGCACTGATGTTAACAAGGTTATTAAAGATCAGAATAAAACTTAACAAGGTATCTGGCTTCTCAAGCAGTTTTTCTGCTTTTTGCGCACCTTTATTACCTTGTTCCGCCATAAAACGAAGGCGATATTTATTGAGAGAGAGTAATCCGGTTTCTGAGCCGGAGAAATAGGCTGATAAAACTAAACAAATAATGAGTGTAATAAATAAAGTACTAAGGGGGATACTGTCCAAGGGTAAATCCTTTTGTTCGTTAATCAACAAAAAGTGCGGTCATTTTCACCGCACTTTTTACCTGTTCTTTGATTTTAATTAAATCAAACGGCTACCAAAATAGCCAATCGTAAGCAGAATGATACCTGAAATTGCGTAAATAATCATCCTTTTTCCACGCCAGCCCAATCGCCAATGACCAAAACAAGCAATACCAAAACTAATCCAAGCTAGGAAAGAGAAAATTGCTTTGTGCAGATTTTCTGGGGTCACTGCTTGCAACACATGATAAGTGCCTGAAATTAACGTCAGCGTGAGTAAAACCTCCCCCATCGCAAATAAACAAAAGAAATGGCGTTCTACTGCCATCAATGGCGGAATTGCTGGCGAAAATTGAATTTTACGTTTTTTCAAATTACGGTCTAACCATACCAATTGGATCACATAAAGCGTTGCAATAAAACAAACTGCATAGGTAAATAGCGACAAGCCAATATGGAATAACATCAACGTATTTTGATTAAGCATTTGAATAATGTGGCTTGATAAGAATGTCGCAAAGATCAAGCTAATGATCGAAAACGCATACACTATCGGTAAAACAAACCACATTGTCGAAACGAGAAACATTGAAAGCGTCGCCAATGCCGCAATAATGACGCTCATTAAGGAAGCGATTTGCATTAGCGTAAAACTTTGCCCTGAAGCAAGATCCTCTAGCAGAGGGAACGTGCTGACTGCATGCAGAACAATTGCTGCAAGTGCGGTCAGAAAAAACGGAATTTTACTTTGACTCAACTTCCCTTCTGATGAATTCATCAAAAACGGGGCGATCAACAATAAACTAAGAATGTAAAAAATAATCGAAAAAAGGGCAAACCACATAATGCTTTCTCTTTACTAGGAATTATTCTTATTTTAACGGATCTTTTCTCTAGATCGCCATAATTTTATTTGAAATGATGAAAAACGCCCAAATTTCGGTATAATCACGTCAATTTTTTAAGAAAAAACAGGATTTAAAATGTTTGAAAATTTATCGGATCGCCTTTCCAAAACGCTACGCAACATTAGCGGTAAAGGGCGTTTAACTGAAGATAATATTAAAGAAACCCTACGCGAAGTGCGCATGGCGTTATTAGAAGCCGACGTTGCTTTGCCTGTCGTACGTGAATTTATTGCTAAAGTAAAAGAAAGCGCGTTAGGCGAAGAAGTCAATAAAAGCTTAACACCAGGCCAAGAGTTCTTAAAAATCGTTCAGCGCGAACTCGAAAAAGCCATGGGTGAAGCTAATGAAAGCTTAAACTTGGCGACACAGCCACCCGCAGTTATTTTAATGGCTGGTTTACAAGGTGCGGGTAAAACCACTAGCGTGGGTAAATTAGCAAAATTCTTACGCGAACGTCATAAAAAGAAAGTGCTTGTAGTATCTGCCGACGTATACCGTCCTGCAGCGATCAAACAACTTGAAACCTTAGCGCAATCTGTTGGCGTGGATTTCTTCCCATCTGATGTTAAACAAAAACCGGTAGAGATTGCCAAAGCGGCACTTGCTGACGCCAAACTCAAATTCTACGATGTGTTAATTGTGGATACCGCGGGTCGCTTACACGTTGATAGCGAGATGATGGATGAAATCAAGCAAGTTCATGCGACATTAAATCCAATTGAGACCCTCTTCACCGTTGATGCAATGACCGGTCAAGACGCAGCAAATACAGCAAAAGCCTTCAATGAAGCTTTGCCACTTACTGGGGTTATCTTAACCAAAGTGGATGGTGATGCACGTGGTGGTGCGGCCTTATCTATCCGTCAAATCACCGGCAAACCGATTAAATTCCTAGGTGTGGGCGAAAAAACAGAAGCCCTCGAGCCATTCCATCCTGATCGCGTAGCGTCGCGTATTTTAGGCATGGGTGATGTGCTTTCCCTTATCGAAGATCTTGAACGTTCAGTAGATCGCGAAAAAGCGGAAAAAATGGCACAGAAATTCAAGAAAGGTGATGATTTCACCCTAGACGATTTCCGTGAGCAGCTCCGTGAGATGAAAAAAATGGGCGGCATGATGTCGATGCTTGAAAAATTACCGGGTGCGAAAAACTTACCGGATCATGTCAAAAATCAAGTAGATGACAAAATGTTTATCAAAATGGAAGCCATCATTAATTCCATGACCTTAAAAGAACGTGCCAATCCAGACATTATCAAAGGATCTCGCCGTCGTCGTATTGCATTAGGTTCTGGTACACAAGTGCAAGATGTGAATAAGTTGCTGAAACAATTTGATGAAATGCAACGTATGATGAAAAAAATGCGTAAAGGCGGAATGGCGAAAATGATGCGTGGTATGCAAGGCTTAATGGGCGGAGGCAGCTTAGGTGGCCTTGGTGGTTTAGGCGGTATGTTTAAACGGTAGTTTCTTTATACAAGATCAACCTATAAAATCAAATAGATCAATTAATAATATTCTGAGTTCTGTATATTACAGAACTCAATTATTTTTACTCAAAATTAATTTATTTTTGATAGAAAGTGCGGTCAAAAAATTAAATGTTTTTTGCTATACTTTCCTACAAAATATTCATAATTACTCATTTCAATGAAACAAAAACGCCCTACTTTACAAGATATTGCCGACCATCTCGGGATGACTAAAATGACGGTAAGCCGTTATTTACGCAATCCTGATTCTGTTGCCAAAGATACCCAACAACGTATCGCTGCAGCCATTGAGCAGTTTGGTTATATACCTAATCGTGCACCAGAAATTTTGTCTAATGCAAAGAGTAAAGCTATTGGCGTGTTACTCCCTTCTTTAACTAATCATGTATTTGCTGATGTATTAAAAGGCATTGAACAAGTTGCTGATATTGCAGGTTATCAGACGATGCTTGCGCACTACGGATATAGTGTCAAAAAAGAAGAAGAACGTATTGAAAGTTTACTTTCTTACAATGTGGATGGATTAATTTTATCGGAAAACTACCACTCTTTACGCACGCTTAAAATGATTGAAATCGCCAATATTCCAGTCATTGAAATCATGGATAGCTCACAAGCAGGTATTCAACAAGTCATTGGTTTTGATAATGTTGCTGCAGCACAAGCTATGGTCGAAACCATGATTCAGCGTGGTTATAAAAATATCGTCTATTTCACGGCAAGAATGGATAAACGAACCCAATTAAAAATGCAAGGTTATGAGCAAGCCATGAAAAAATATGGGTTAGAACCTTATAGCTTGATTACAGAAGCCGCGTCTTCTTTCACATTGGGTGGAAAACAGCTACGTAAAATTTTAGAAGAACATCCAGAAACAAACGGGATCTTTTGTACAAATGATGACTTAGCAATTGGAGCATTATTTGAATGTCAGCGATTAGGGATTGCTGTGCCTAAACAGATTGCAATTGCAGGCTTCCATGGTCATGACGTAGGCTTTTCGGTCACACCTCAGCTCGCAACTGTTATGACCCCTCGTTTAGAAATTGGCAAACTTGCCGCACAAGAATTGTTAGCGAGACTGAATAACGAGCCACTAAAAGAAAAAATAATTGATCTAGGATTTAAAATCCATTTAGGTGAAAGCATATAAGCTGTGCGATCAAAAAATACTAATATTTTGACCGCACTTCTTTTATTTTAGATCAGTGGTTTTAATGCCTCTACACAGCGTTCAACCACTTGCTCAAAACGACCAGAAATATCAACATGAATAACATCTGGTTCATCTTGGCCAGGTACTTCCAATGTCTCAAACTGACTTTTTAGCATATCGGTTTTCATATAATGCCCTTTACGCTGTTTCATTCGCTCAAGTACCAGTTCAAAAGTGCCTTCTAAAAATAAGAATTTTACGTTTCCATTCCCTTCACGAATGAGATCGCGATATTTTTTCTTTAATGCAGAACAAATAATGATCCCCACTTCACTTTTTCGCTCTAGACTAAATGCTGCATCACGAATACGCTCCAACCAAGGCGCGCGGTCTTCATCATTTAACGGATGCCCCTCTCTCATTTTGATGATATTCGCTCTAGGATGAAGATCATCACCATCAATTAATTTTATTCCTAAACGATGAGCTACCTCTGTTCCTACGGAGGTTTTCCCCGTACTTGATACGCCCATTAGAATAAAACTTTTTCCCATCTGTTCTTGTTTATGATTCATCATACACCTCTTCAAATTTTCATTTACCATACTCTAATTACAAACAAAATGTTACCAGTAACATTTTATTTTGTGATCAAGATCACAAAATAAATTCATCACCATAATTAACCGCACTTTTAAAGATAAAAATAATGTGAATGAGATCACAATTTTGAAAAGTAATCGTTTACCAAATGTTAAATCAAGCGTATGTTACGGGTAACAATTCAATTCGGAGAACAACCATGCTCATTGCAATTATGATCGTAGCAATCTTATTGCTACTTTTACTCATTATTAAATTCAAAGTTCATGCTTTTGTGGCATTAATTATTGTGAGTTTACTTACCGCACTCGCTGCTCAGATTCCGGTAGATAAAATCCTGCCAACCTTGCTAGGTGGATTTGGTAATACACTGGCAGCAGTTGCCTTATTGGTAGGTTTGGGTGCAATGATTGGTCGACTTCTTGAAATTACTGGCGGAGCCAAAGTGCTTGCAGATTCACTAATCAATAAATTTGGAGAGAAAAAAGCCCCCTTTGCATTAGGTGTTGCTGCACTACTTTTTGGCTTCCCTATTTTCTTTGATGCGGGGCTTGTCGTGATGTTACCTATCGTCTTTAGTGTCGCTAAACGTTTTGGTGGCTCCGTTTTACGTTATGCCTTTCCTGTTGCAGGCGCATTTGCTGTAATGCACGCTTTTTTACCTCCGCATCCTGGTCCAGTAGCTTCTGGTGATTTATTAGGTGTGAATATCGGTTTATTGGTGATTGTGGGCTTAATTTGTGCGATTCCAACATGGTATATCGGTACTTATTTATTTAGCCTATTCATCAGCAAGAAAGTTCATATTGATTTACCAAAAGCATTTTTAAATGCCACTGCAATCAGTGAAACATCTGTGCAAAATCCACCGAGCTTTGCCCGTGTAATAACAATATTATTACTGCCAATTCTGTTGATCTTATTAGACACTGGCTTAAATACATTAAGCGTGGCAAAAGTCATTGATGGATCACAAACCTGGGTTGAAGCACTTCGCTTAATTGGTAAAACACCTGTTGCACTGTTAATCACCTTAATCGTCGCAATTCTGTTACTAAAAGACCAACGTAGTTATGAACAAATTGAAAAAATTTGTGATAATGCCTTGGGCCCTATCTGTTCTATCGTGCTTGTTACGGGGGCAGGCGGAATGTTTGGTGGTGTATTACGTGCCAGTGGTATTGGCGATGTGCTATCTACGATGCTTTCCAATACAGGAATGCCGATCATTGTTGCCGCTTTCGTTATCGCTATGGTAATGCGTGTCGCACAAGGTTCAGCAACCGTTGCTTTAACCACAGCAGCTGCGCTGATTTCTCCTACCGTTGCTGCGGCAACTGACTTAAGCCAATTTGATCTTTGCTTTATTGTGATCGCTATTGCATCAGGGGCTACTGTGCTTTCTCACGTAAATGACTCAGGTTTCTGGCTAATCAGTCGTTTCTTAGAAATGGATACAAAAACGACTTTAAAAACATGGACATTACTCGAAACCTCAATCGGTGTCGTAGGTTTTATTATTGCATTAATTGGAAGTATCATTCTCTAGTCTCTAAATAAAACCTATTTTCTAAAAATTAATATCTTCCATCCTGAGCTTTACCATCGTAAAGCTCAGTCTTTAATAATCTGGTTGATTTTTCTTAGCCTCTATCCTTTCCTTTTAAATTTAATAACGTCATTCATCACCAAAGAAACACATTATTTTGCTCTGCATTCTCCATTACCTGATTAAATTACTCAATTTTAGGTAATTTTGGTAAAACATACCAGATATAATTGCTCAGGTATTCTACTTGGCGTAGAATCTAGGTTCTGATGATTATCTACGACATTTAATCATCAGGAAGTGATATTTTCTAATAATCTAGGAGTGATAAAATGGGACAGTATAAAAAGTTCTGGTACCTATTAGTCGCCGTATTGATTGGAGCCTTCTCCATTCTCGGTTACTATGGGTTCGAAGTTTATCGTGAAGCACCACCAATTCCGCAACAATATGTTTCTGAATCTGGCGAAAAAGTGATTACTCACGATGATATTTTACATGGTCAAACCGCTTGGCAAACCACTGGTGGTATGCAAGTCGGGTCAGTTTGGGGTCATGGTGCATACCAAGCGCCAGACTGGACGGCAGATTGGCTTCACCGTGAATTAACTAACTGGTTGGATATTACAGCGAATCAAGAATTTGGTAAAAACTTCGCTGATTTAAATGATGAACAACAAACCTTATTAAAAGCGCGTCTAACCAAAGAATATCGTGGTAGCAAAGTTGAAAACGGTACCGTTGTGCTTTCAAACACCCGTTTAGCGGCAATGGAAAAAACAGCACAATACTACATCTCTTTATACGGTGATGATCCTGCAACCAAAGTGACCCGTGAACACTTTGCAATGAAGGATAATACTCTTCCTGATTTACAAGCTCGTAAAGACTTAGCTAAATTCTTCTTCTGGACCGCATGGACTGCATCTGCTGAACGTCCAAATACTCATGCAAGTTATACCAATAACTGGCCACACGAGCCGTTAATTAATAACGTGCCAACTCCAGAAAACGTCATTTGGTCTATTGCGAGTGTGGTATTCCTCATTGCAGGTATTGGTTTCGTGGTATGGATTTGGTCATTCAAAAAACGTGAAGATGAAAAAGAACCACCTACACCTGAGTTCGATCCGCTCACAAAATTACAACTTACCCCTTCTCAACGTTCATTAGGTAAATACCTCTTCACTGTGCTTGCACTTTTCCTCTTGCAAGTCACATTAGGTGCCGTTGTCGCACACTACACGGTTGAAGGTCAAGAGTTCTATGGTATTGATATTTCTCAATACTTCCCATATTCATTAGTACGTACATGGCATATTCAAGCAGCCTTATTCTGGATTGCAATGGCATTCTTAGCTGGTGGTTTATTCCTTGCGCCAATCATTAATGGCGGAAAAGATCCGAAATTCCAAAAATTGGGTGTGGATGTTCTCTACTGGGCATTAGTGGTATTAGTCGTCGGTTCATTCACTGGTAGCTACTTAGCGATTGCGCATATTCTTCCAGAAGAATGGAGCTTCATGTTCGGTCACCAAGGCTATGAATTCATTGACTTAGGTCGTTTCTGGCAAGCAGTGAAATTCGCAGGTATCTTATTCTGGTTAGTCTTAATGCTTCGCGGTACAGTGAACGCATTTAAACAACCGGGTGATAAAAACTTATTGGCATTATTCTTCGCTTCCGTAATTGCGATCGGTTTATTCTATGGCCCTGCATTATTCTATGGCGAGCACACTCACATTTCTGTGATGGAATACTGGCGCTGGTGGGTAGTTCACCTATGGGTAGAAGGCTTCTTCGAAGTATTCTCTGTAGCGGCACTTTCATTCATCTTCGTAAGTTTAGGTTTAGTTTCACGTCGTACTGCGACTGTGGCAACCATTACTGAAGCGGCATTGTTCCTAATCGGTGGTATCCCAGGTACTTTCCACCACTTATACTTCGCAGGTGCAACCACTCCGATTATCGCAGTAGGTGCATCATTCTCTGCACTTGAAGTAGTTCCATTAGTGTTATTAGGTCATGAAGCTTGGGAACACTGGGCAATGAAACAAAAAGCACCTTGGATGGATCGCTTAAAATGGCCTCTTTACTGCTTCGTAGCTGTAGCATTCTGGAATATGCTAGGTGCTGGCGTATTTGGTTTCTTAATCAACCCACCAATTTCGCTTTACTATATCCAAGGCTTGAATACCACTGCCGTTCATGCTCACGCTGCATTATTCGGTGTATATGGTTTCTTAGCATTAGGCTTCGTCTTCTTAATTGCTCGTTACTTACGCCCAGATACACCATTTAACGATAAATTAATGAAATGGGGCTTCTGGTTGTTAAATGGCGGTTTAGTGTTAATGATCGTATCAAGCTTATTACCTATCGGTATTATTCAAGGTTATGCAAGTATCTCTGAAGGCTTATGGTATGCTCGTAGTGAAGAATTTATGCAACAACCTCTATTCGATACCCTACGTTGGGTTCGTTTCGGTGGCGACGTTGTCTTCATCTTCGGTGCACTCGCTTTCTTCTGGCAAATCTTTACGATGATTTTCTTTAAACCGAAAAAAGCAGCGTAATTAAATTAATAATCATGCAAAAGCGGCTAAGCAATTAGCCGCTTTTTATTTATAAAAAATCCATTAAATTTTCTGACCGCACTTTGATCTCTATCAAATCATTTACCTTCTTTTAAGTATGATTAAATTCGTCTTTAGATCTATACTTTCTACACTTTTCAACTTTTCTTATAACATTTCAACATGATTGACAATCCATTCAACGCTAGTTGGTCATCAAAAGGCAATACGCTATGTCTAGGTCATTGGGATATTAGTTATCTCGGTTTACCTGTGGTACTGCCAATTGAACGTCGAGATAAAGATATGGGAACAAATAATATTTATAATTTTATGGATCCCGAAGATGAGCTTTATCGAGAAGGCTTAATGGAAGATGATTGGATTGTGGAAAACATCGATTGGCTTTCTGATGTTTTTATCGAGCACAATATTCCTTTAGAAGAAGAAACCATGCGAGCATTCTATCAAGCGGTGAATAAGGAAGATTGGCGCTGTGGTAGCTGTGGTGGATGTATTTAATAGCAAAGTGCGGTCAATTTTTTCACCGTTTTTATACCGAACTGTCATAATAAAAACACTAGGAAATTCAATATTTCTGATATAGAATTCTTCGATTTGTTTTTTAAAAGGGAGAAAAAAGATGAAACTTGTTGAAGTTAAACATCCGCTTGTTAAACATAAATTAGGCGTGATGCGCGAAGCGGATATTGATACCAAAAAATTCCGTGAACTTGCCACTGAAGTAGGCAGCCTACTTACCTATGAAGCCACTGCCGATCTTGAAACAGAAAAAGTAATTATCGAAGGTTGGAATGGCCCAGTTGAAATTGAACGTATTAAAGGTAAAAAAGTCACCGTTGTGCCAATTTTACGTGCAGGCCTAGGCATGATGGACGGTGTATTAGAACATGTTCCAAGTGCTCGTATCAGTGTGGTTGGCATTTACCGTAATGAAGAAACTCTTGAACCCGTTCCTTATTTCCAAAAACTCGCGAGCGATTTAGAAGAACGTTTAGCTATCGTTGTAGACCCAATGCTTGCAACGGGTGGTTCAATGATCTCTACAATTGATCTATTAAAAGCAAAAGGTTGCCAACATATCAAAGTATTAGTATTAGTAGCTGCACCAGAAGGGATCAAAGCATTAGAAAAAGCACATCCAGATATCGAACTTTATTGTGCATCGATTGATGATCACTTAAATGAACAAGGCTACATCATTCCAGGCTTGGGTGATGCAGGCGATAAGATTTTTGGGACGAAATAATTCCCTTTTAATAAGACGGCATTTATGGCCGTCTTTTTTCCGTGCGTGAAAACACAAAAGCTAAAAAAGCATTAAAACCGACCGCACTTTCAGTTAATTCAAACCGAGAGTTGAAACTAAATGAGTAATCAAACTACAACCGCACCTGTTGAGGTGCAAAGCATGGGCAAACAAGCGTTTGTCGGTTTACAGATGTTATTTGTGGCCTTTGGCGCCTTAGTATTAGTCCCCTTAATCACCGGATTAAATTCTAATACAGCCCTTCTAACCGCAGGTATCGGTACACTACTTTTCCAACTTTGTACCGGTAAACAAGTCCCTATTTTCTTAGCCTCCTCTTTTGCCTTTATTGCGCCTATTCAATATGGCGTACAAACTTGGGGCATTCCAACCACAATGGGTGGACTTGCTTGTGCAGGCTTCGTCTATTTCGCACTATCAACTTTAGTAAAATTGCGTGGTAGTGCTGCACTTGAGCGCATCTTCCCGCCTGTTGTTGTAGGTCCCGTAATTATCATTATCGGTATGGGACTTGCACCCGTTGCTGTGGATATGGCATTAGGTAAAAACAGTGCATATAGCTATGAGCATTCGGTATTAGTTTCTATGATTACCTTGGTCACTACCCTTTCTGTTGCGGTATTTGCTAAAGGTATGATGAAACTGATTCCAATTATGTTTGGTATCGTTGCTGGCTATGTGGTTTGTTTATTCCTAGGATTAATTAACTTCCAACCTGTTTTAGATGCAAAATGGTTTGAATTACCTCAATTAACCAAACCAGAATTTAATTTAGAAGCCATTCTTTATATGCTACCCATTGCTATCGCACCAGCCGTTGAACACGTTGGCGGTATTATGGCAATCAGTTCTGTAACAGGTAAAGATTTCCTTAAAAAACCAGGCTTACACCGCACCCTATTAGGCGATGGTGTTGCAACGGCTGCAGCGTCATTAGTAGGTGGTCCACCAAATACCACTTATGCTGAAGTAACGGGTGCTGTAATGCTAACTCGCAACTTTAATCCAAATATTATGACTTGGGCTGCAGTATGGGCAATTGCAATTTCCTTCTGTGGTAAAGTAGGTGTATTCCTTTCTACTATCCCAACCATCGTAATGGGTGGCATTATGATGTTAGTATTCGGTTCGATTGCCGTTGTCGGGATGAGTACCTTAATTAAAGGTAAAGTGGATGTAACTGAACCTCGCAACCTTTGCATCATTTCTGTGGTGATGACTTTCGGGATCGGTAATATGTTTGTCAACGTCGGCGATGCTGTTTCCCTAAAAGGTATCAGCCTTTGCGCTATCGTCGCGATTGTACTGAACTTGATTTTGCCAAAAGCAAAAAATGAAGTAGAATAAAACGTCCCAAACAAAAGGGTTAAATGAAAATTTAGCCCTTTCTTTTTTATTTTAAATCAACTCGTTAATCCGTGAATCAGCAACTTTCTTTACCTATTCATCAAATTGATGATGAAACACTTGAGAATTTTTATAGTGATAATAATGCATTATTGCTCAATTCTTTGCGTCAAAATATGACTGATTTACAGCAACAATTCTTCTACCTTTGGGGAAACCAAAGCGTCGGAAAAACTCATCTTCTACGCGCACTCTGTAATGAATATATTCAGCAACAACGTAGTGCGATTTATGTTCCATTGAGCAAATCACAATATTTCTCCACTGCGGTTTTTGAACATTTAGAACAGCAAGAGTTGGTTTGCCTGGATGATTTACAAGCAGTTATCGGAAATTCAGAATGGGAAATATCTTTATTTGATCTCTTTAACCGTATTAAAGCTAATGGCAAAACCTTATTGGTTGTCAGTGCAGAGCAATCTCCAGCTGCTCTCCCCGTTAAATTACCAGATCTGGCTTCTCGCTTAAAATGGGGAGAAAGTTATCAATTGATTCCACTCAGCGATGAACAAAAACTCGCTGTATTGAAACAAAATGCCCATCAGCGCGGCATTATGCTTTCAGATGATACTGTCAATTTTATATTTACTCGTCTAGATCGTGATATGGCGACATTAAAAGAGGCATTAGTTCAACTCGATAAAGCCTCATTGCAAGCTAAACGAAATCTGACCATTCCTTTTGTGAAATCTATTTTAGGCTTATAAACAGATAAAAAAATAACCGCACTTTTTCAAGTACGGTTAATTTTTTAGTCATTTAATTACCAGCAGTGATGGCAATAACCAACACCGACACTCGGCATTATTGATACAGGAATGCGAGAATAACCCGTATGTTTAGAACGATGATCACTCGCATTCATTTCATTTGGAACGCTATCTCTTTGTGCAACTTTCGCTTTTTCTCGAGCAGTGACAGTATTACCACTTGTTACACGTGCATTATAATCTTGTACAGTATTCATATCATACGCAGCAGCACCATTGCCAATACTTGAAGCTTCCTGAGGTGCAGTACAAGCTGTTAAAACCGATAATGCTGCAATAGAAATTAATTTTTTCATGCCGTTACCTTTTATCACAAATTACTTTATTAAGTGTTTCTCTACCTTCTTTAATCCGCTCATTCGCTTTTTTTCTGACGTTGGGATCTTCATTTTGCTCAATATATTTTGCTACATTGGCATTTTTGATTGCATAAACAGGGATATACTGTGAATGTTTCGTTTCACCTTTTTTATAAATTGTGGCACCTAAAACACTACCATAATACTCGCTAGCATCATTAGGTTTAATGTAATAATTGCTAGAATTTGTTACATCTACACCATCATCACTTTTAAAGCCACTGCAAATCCCAGCGGGTGAAAGGAAGGTTGTTTTTGAAGCGGCAACTTCGTTAAACTTGTATACCTCAAACTCAACACTATTAGCAAGCTCTTCCATGTCTTTTTCAGACTTAGGATCTAAACTTCTTTGGTCTTTTCCATCAATATATTTCACTGTTTCAGAAATATTACTTTCAGAAACATTGACTGAAACATGATTTTCAGGTGTCTTCGCTTTTGTTGCATATACAACACTACTACCTTCGGCTAAAACAACTGATGATGCTAAAACACAAAAAGAGTAAATCCCAATTTTTTTCTTAATATGACTCATAATAATTTGATTTTCTACGTTAATAATTATTTTCGCATAATTCGATGGGTAAATAATCTGGGTCTCGGAAGAAAGTGTACTTCATTCCCGTTAATTCATCAACTTGAATTGGTTCACAATCAATGCTATTTTCCAAAAGATAAGCGACATATTCATCAATATTTTCGACTTTAAATGCTAAATGTCGCAAACCACAAGCCTCTGGAGTGGTTACTCTTGGTGGTGGATTTGGAAAAGAAAACAACTCTACTTGACTCCCATCGGGAAAACTTAAATCTAGTTTATAGCTATCCCTTTCTGCCCGATAAGTTTCATTTAGCTGTTTAGCGCCTAAAATCTCCATATAAAAATGCTTCGAACGTGCATAGTTCGAAGCAATGATCGCAATATGGTGAAAACCTAATAATTGGGGTTTCATTATTTCTCCGGTGTGACACTCTTCGCTTTTTCTTCTTCCTGTAAAGCGAGTGCATCACGTGCTGCACGAATACTTTTCTCAAGCATTGGCACACGAGGATCATCTGGCTCCAATAAACGTAACATCATCGCCCAGGTGACGGCTGCCATTTTATAATCCTCACCTTCAAAATAACTGAAAGCCAGTAAACTTAATGCTTCAGGATTAGAATGATCTTGACGAATAATCTCACGTAAAAGCTGATTACCTTTCAGTTTATCTGTTTGATCTTCAGAAGACATTAACATACGCGCATAAGAAAGCTTATAATCTAAATTATCCGGCTCAAGCTTATTCGCTTGTTGGTAACTATCAAACGCTAATTTTCCATTACCTAAATTCATCCCTACCTGACCTAACAACCACCATTTTTTAGCATCCTTTGGTGTTTTTTGTAAATCCAAACGAAGTGCGGTCGAAAATTGTTGCATTTCTGCATCCGTCATTGGGTTTGTGTCTTCTTCTTTGATTCGTTCAAAGAAATAAGGTAATTTTGCCAATGTTTTTTCCATCATATCCTCGGCTTTCCAAGATCCCAAAGGGAAATAAGCCCCGCCGGCAATAATGGCCAAACCTAATAAACCAGAAACAAACCACAACTTACCGTAATTTTTGGCATTTTTATCGATAGCTTGTGTTTCTTGTTGAGGAATATCTTCCAACAATGTTTTTTGTAGCTCTTGCTTGAGTTGTTCAACATTTTCAACTAAACCCTGTTGATTATCTTGTTCAATCTCTTGCAAACGAGAAAAATATAACGCCTTATTTAATTCATCACGTTTTTTATCTTCTTTCGCTTTAACAGAACGCAACAATGGATAAAAACAAATCAATGCCACCACTAAAGTGAGCGCAATAATACTTAATGCAAAATTCATTATTTATCCTTTTCTTTGAGTAAAGCCGACAAGCGTGCATTCTCTGCATCATCTAAAACAACGTCAGAATTAACCGCACTTGGGCTTTTCGATTTACGTTTAAATATAAATAAAATGCCAACAAATACTAATAAAATTGGTGCAATCCATAACACCATTGTAGCCATTGTCATAGGTGGGTCATAAGTCACGAAATTGCCATAACGTTGGATCATATAATCTACCACTTCATTTCGATTTTTGCCTTCTTGCAACAATTCAAATACTTTGCCACGCATATCAACAGCAATGGTTGCATTAGAATCGGCAATATTGTTATTTTGACATTGTGGACAACGCAGTTCTTGCGTTAATTGATGATAGTCCTTTTCTTGCTCTGGCGAAGCAAAATTTAGCGCATCAATTGCGGCAGTCGCAGAGACGCTCATAAAAAGTGCGGTCAAAAAAAGCCATGATTTTCTCATTATGGTTTCTCCGCTAATTTGTCATAAATAGGCTTCAATGTCTCATTCCAAACACGTTCATTCACATCACCCGCTAAGCGATAATGAATCACACCTTTACCATCTACAATGAATGTTTCCGGTGCGCCATAAACGCCTAAATCTAATGCAAAAGAACCTTTTTCATCTTTAAGCACAAGGCTATAAGGATTGCCCAAATCTTTCAGCCATTTCATCGCTTTTGGCGATTCATCTTTATAATCTAAACCAATGATTGTTACGCCTTGTTTAGCCAATTGATTCAAATATTGATGTTCTGCATAACAAGTTGGACACCAAGTCGCCCACACATTTAAGAGAATTGGTTTACCTTGTTGGAAAATTTCATTACCGTAGGTTTTATTTTCCAATAAATCCGTTAATGTTTTCTGCGGCACAGGTTTTCCTACCAGGGCAGACTCTAATGCTTTCGGATCATCACCTTGTGCATTGCGTCCAAGCTGAACTAAAAAGGCTATAACAACAGCTAGAAAAATAATAAGTGGGATAAGTAGTTTTTTATTCATAACACGATCAATTTACATCTATTTTTAGGGGCTAAATTTAGCCCCTCATCACAATTAAGACTGTTTTACCAAACGACTAAAACGATAACGACGGTCAAACATACAGAGCAAGCCACCTAGCGCCATAAACAATCCACCAATCCAAATCCAGCGGATAAACGGTTTATAGTAAAGGCGAAGCGCCCATGAGTTATCCTCTATTTTTTCACCCAAAGCAACATAAAGATCGCGGGTAAAGCCCCAATCAATTGCCGCTTCAGTCATTGGCATTTTACTGACGGTATAAAAACGTTTTTCAGCAAATAATGTTGCTTCTGGTTTACCATCTTTTGAAATATCAATTTGTGCTTTGCCACCCATATAGTTTGGACCATTTGCATCACTCACGCCGGTAAATTTGAAGTCATAGTCAGCGATCTGCACTGTATCGCCAACGGCCATTCGCACATCGCGCTCTACACTAAAGTTTTGGCTAAATGCAATTCCCCAAACCGTCATTGCCACACCAAGGTGAGCCAAAATCATCCCCCAATGGGAACGGGAAAGCTTGGTAATACCTTTAAAGAACAATTCTCGGTGTGTTGCACGTTGTTTCATTTCATAAAGGCTTAATAACACAATAATGACGGACATCATGGTGCCAAGCACAACACTAACGGTGAGTTTATTGTGTAGGAAATATGGTAAGGCAAAGCCTGCAATCGCCATTACAACCACACTCACTACAACCGGTGTACGAATTTCAGAGAACTGATCACGACGCCATTTAACTAATGGCCCAATACCTAGTAATAAGGCAAATGGGGTCATAATAATCAAGAACATTTGATCAAAGAACGGGGCACCGATCGAAATGGAGCCCAAACCTAATTGTTTGTGAACTAATGGCAATAACGTCCCTAAGAACACCACACAAAGTGCGGTCATTAATAGGATATTATTCAATAACAATAAGGTTTCGCGAGAATAGCGTTCTGCATTATCACGCGAGCGAATTTGGTTTCCTTTGTAAGCATACAAGGTTAAAGAACCACCAATTACCACAACCAAATAAGCAAGAATATATAAACCACGTGTAGGATCTGAAGCAAAGGCGTGTACTGACACTAAGATACCGGAACGAACTAAGAACGTACCCAGTAAGCAAAGTGAGAAAGCAAGGATTGCTAAAAGCACTGTCCAAGCTTTAAAAGAGCCACGTTTTTCAGTAACCGCTAAAGAGTGGATTAATGCGGTTCCTGCAAGCCAAGGCATTAAAGAAGAGTTTTCTACTGGATCCCAGAACCACCAGCCACCCCAGCCTAACTCATAATAGGCCCACCAAGAACCGAGCACGATCCCGAGTGTTAAAAAGACCCAAGCTGCCATCGTCCAAGGACGAGACCATCTTGCCCAAGCGGAGTCTAATTTCCCTGTCATTAATGATGCAATCGCAAAGGCAAAAGCCACAGAAAAACCAACATATCCCATATAAAGCAATGGAGGATGGAAAATCAAGCCCACATCTTGCAACATTGGGTTGAGTTCTCTACCATCTACTGGGAAATCAGGGAATGTACGGGTAAATGGATTTGAGGTAAATAATACGAAGAGTAAGAAGCCGATGCTAATAATCCCCATAATACCCAACACGCGAGCCACGGCTTCTTGTGGTAAGTGTTTGCTAAATAAGGCAACCGCTGCGCCCCAAAGGGTTAATAACCAAATCCAAAGTAATAATGAGCCCTCGTGTGACCCCCACACCGCAGATAAACGATAATAAATCGGCAAGCTGCTGTTAGAGTTATTTACCACATATTGCACACTGAAATCATTAACAGCAAACAGATAGAATAATGCTGCAAAAGCAATGGTTAAACTGAAAAATAAACCATAAGTCATTGGACGAGCCAATGACATTAATTGAGGGTGACCTTTTTCTGCGCCCCATAACGGGAAAATCGCTAAAAAGAATGAAACGGCAAGACTTAAAGCAAGCGCATAATTTCCTAGTTCAGCAATCATTATTGACCTTCTTGCGGTTTTTGCTGGGTTTCTTTATAACGACGATCAGATTCACTCTCGCCTTTTAACTCTGCGCCCATTGGCTTATGTACTTTCTGCATTTTTTCGCCTAATTCTGGTGGTACATAATTTTCATCGTGTTTAGCAAGCACTTCTGTCGCCTCTAATAAAGTTGGCTCTTTTAATACGCCTTGCGCGACGATACCTTGCCCTTCACGGAAAAGATCAGGAAGAATACCTTCGTATTCTACAGTGATCGATGGACCAATATCATTTAAGTCAAAGCGAACTTTTAAGCTTTTTGGATCGCGTTTTACTGTGCCTTCCACAACCATGCCGCCTACACGGATACGTTGCCCCACTTCAGGTTTTTGATCTGCTTTGCCTTCTTTACCTTCAATGACTTCTGATGGCGTATAAAATAAATCGATATTTTGGCGAAGTGCATAAAGGACTAAACCTGTTGCAATCGAAATACCTAAAATCACAAAGATGATGATCGAAAGTCTTGATTTACGTCTTGGATTCATAGCGTATTTCCTTTATTTGCTTGGTTTAAACGGGCTTCACGTTGTTGCTCGCGTAACACTTCTTTTAATACTGCTTTACGTCCTTTGACGCTTTGTATCGCCAAAATGATCATTGCCACAAGGCTAATGCCGTAGGAAAGCCACACGTAAAAACCGTAGCCTCCCATATTGATAAAATCACTCCAACTTTGGAAAAACATTTTCCGCTCCCTAAAATCCTAAAATCCTAAAATAAAAATGAAAAACTATTTTAGCTTACTTGCTAACTCTTTTACCCATGGACGTTTGCTATCTTCTTTTAGCAATTCAACACGATAACGCACGAGCGTAAACCAAATGGATAAAAATAAAAATCCAAAAATACATAAAATCAGTGGAATTAACATCGGCGTTGCAATAGACGGTTTTTCAAACTTCGTGATACTTGCCCCTTGATGTAAAGTATTCCACCACTCTACCGAGAAGTGAATGATTGGTAAATTAACCACACCAACAATACACAAGATACCCGCTGATTTTGCGCCCACCGCACGATCAGAAAATGCAGAGTAAAGGGCTAATACACCGATATATAAGAAGAAAAGAATGAGTTCTGCGGTTAAACGCGCATCCCACACCCACCAGGTTCCCCACATTGGTTTACCCCAAATTGCGCCTGTGACTAGCGCGATAAAGGTAAACATCGCACCAATTGGTGCCATGGCAACCATCGAAAGGTGTGCGGCTTTAATCTGCCAAACTAACGCAATAATCGCTGCAATCGCCATCGAACCATACACGCCCATTGACCAAATCGCCGCCGGCACATGCACATACATAATTCGGAAACTATTGCCTTGCTGATAATCTGCCGGTGCATAAGCTAAGCCCCACACAATGCCAACAGCCAATAATAAAACCGCAATCACACCAAAAAACGGGCTTAATTTGCCACATAAATGATATTGGGTTTCATGTTTTGCGTAAGGATGTAACCACTTCCACATAAAAGATCCTTAATTCCAAAAAATAAAAAACAGTTAAAAATCTGACCGCACTTTCACCGTAATGATGATTAATTATCTAAACTAATTCGTAGTGCCGCTGCAATAGCAAAAGGCGATAAAGTTATCGCGCCAGCCAAAATAGCGCCTAAAATAGCAAGCTGTCCGCCATAAGGGAGGTTTAACGCGGCGGCATCTAAAATTGCTGAGGCAAAAATTAAAACCGGAATGAATAATGGTACCACAAGTAAACTCAGCAATACGCCACCTTTACGTAATCCTACCGTCAATGCCACGCCAATCGCGCCAATGCAGCTTAAAATTGGTGTTCCTACTAGCAAGGTGACCACCAACGCCCACCAAATATTCACTTCCAACGAAAGCAATAAAGCCGCAATAGGTGAAAGTAAAATCAACGGCAAACCAGTTAATAGCCAGTGTGCAACAACTTTTGCGAGTGCCGTTAGCGCTAAAGGTTGAGCCGTAAGCATCAATTGTTCTAAAGAACCATCAATAAAATCATCTCGGAATAAACGCTCAAAAGACAATAACGCAGAAAGCAATGCCGCTACCCAAGCAACCCCTGGTGCAATACGAGAAAGTAACTTAGGATCCGGCCCAATTACCAATGGAAACAGCGTAATCACGATTAAAAAGAACCAAAGCGGGTTCAATATTTCCGCTTGTTTACGGGTCGCAATCTTCAGCTCACGCTTTATAATCTGTAAAAATATCATAAAAATCTAAGAATTATATTTATAATCAGCAAGATTGATTTTTTTCAATAACGTACTTGGTACTTCTTGGTGGCTCGTTAAAATCACCATTCCACCTTTTTTAGCATGATTTTCAAAAAGTGCGGTCAAAACTTCAACCCCTTTTTTGTCTATTGCTGTAAAAGGTTCATCCAAAATCCAAAGAGGTGCTTCCGAGATCCATAATCTCGCCAAGGCAATGCGCTTTTGCTGACCAGCTGAAAGTTGAGCGGCCGGTAAATCTTCGCGACCGAGTAAGCCCACTGTTTCCAGCACATCCCATAAAATATCGGTGCCTTGCTGGCTTTGACTAATCTGCTGATAAAATTTTAAATTTTCCCATGCCGTTAATTCAGGTTTCACACCAGAATGATGGCCGAGATAAAGCAGCTGATGATGATATTCTTCGCGTTGTTTTGTAATCTCGTCTGAATTCCACCGCACTTTACCTTCTACAGGCTGTGCAAGGCCGGCTAAAATCCGTAATAAACTTGTTTTACCGATACCATTATGCCCTTCAATTTGCACGAAATCACCGCTTTGAAATTGCAGTGAAAGATCAGTAAACAATACACGATCGCCCCGTTGGCACGCTAATTGTTCTAATTGAAGTTGATGAGCAGGAAACATAGTCTCAGCCTTAAAAATAAAACCTTGTTAAAAATCAGCGGGTATTCTACCACAAGGGGAAATTTTGACGAGATTTTAAGGGCTAAAAGGTATAACTATTTAGGCGTAGATCGGTGTGTTTATTGATTTAAAACAAATTAAGTTTTCCTAGCCTATTCATCGGATAATCAAATAATTAAAAGATTTACTGATCTAAATCAAATTTTCTGCTACCATTTAGCTACTTTTTGATGTTGTTTTATCAAAAACATTACCTTAACTTCATTTAAAAAAGGAACATATTATGTCTTATACTCTACCTGAATTAGGTTACGCTTATGATGCGTTAGAACCACATTTTGATGCACAAACAATGGAAATTCATCACACTAAACATCACCAAGCTTATGTAAACAATGCTAACGCGGTGTTAGAAACTTTACCTGCTGAATTTTCTGAAATGTGCTCAGGTCAATTAATCAGCCAATTAGACAAAATCCCAGCTGAAAAACGTACTGCATTACGTAACAACGCAGGCGGTCACGCAAACCACAGCTTATTCTGGAAATCATTGAAAAAAGACACCACTTTACAGGGTGAGTTAAAAGCAGCTATCGAACGTGATTTCGGTTCTGTAGAAAACTTTAAAGCTGAATTTGAAAAAGCAGCAGCAACTCGTTTTGGTTCAGGCTGGGCGTGGTTAGTGATCAACCAAGGTAAATTATCTGTTGTATCAACAGCAAACCAAGATTCTCCATTAATGGGTAAAGAAATCGCAGGTTGTGAAGGTTTCCCACTTTTAGGTTTAGATGTTTGGGAACACGCTTACTACTTGAAATTCCAAAACCGTCGTCCAGACTACATCAAAGAATTCTGGAACGTAGTGAACTGGGATTTCGTTGCGGAGCGTTTAGCTAAAAAATTAGCAGATTGCGGATGTGCAGCTAAATAATAGCTTCTCAAAATATATAAAAAAATCGCCTATTTGTAGGCGATTTTTTTATTGGTTAAATCCAACGTCTGACTTTTTTCTTATAAGCCAAATAAGACTCACCAAACTTCTTCTCTAGCCAGTATTCTTCAGGTTTAATTTGCCATTGTGTGATGAAGTAAATAAACAGAAAAACACCGAGAAAACTGACCGCATTTTGCAAATAAACCGCCCATGCCACTAACAAACCCGCTAAGCTTAAATACATGGGATTACGGCTAAAACGATAAATACCATTTGCCACAAACACATTACTTTTTTCTAAGTGAATTGGATTGATATTCGCTTTACTTTTATAGAATTGCCAAAGGCTGAAAAAAGCAATAGCAGAAGAAACCAATACAATCAAATAAACTACTAATACATTGATTTCGAAAGGATAAGGATTAGGCAAATATGCCATGATAAGTGCACAGCCAATAAAAATGACGGGGGGTGGCACAATAGGTTTCTGAATCATAAGATCAAAAATCTAATAAAAAAGCCCGAGCAATTCGGGCTAAATTAAAATATTACAGATTATTTAATTTCATCTGCGCCATTTGTTTTTCTAACGGGTTACCGCTTTTTTGTGCATTCTCAAAGCTTGCTTTAGCACCATTCACATCGCCTTTTGCGACTTGAATATCGCCCGCTAAAAGATCTTTACGTGCACTAAAGCCTTGGCTTTTCACTTGATTTAGACTTGCTAATGCTGCATCAAATTGACCTTGTTGGAATTGCACCGCAGACAAACGAAGCGCTGCAAGAGAAGTTAAGATATCATCTTGTGATTGAGCAATCGCTTGTTTTAAGCTATTTTCAGCAGAGGCGTAATCTTGTTTTGCAACAAAACCTTTTGCTTCATCTAATAAGCTAAATACCGCATAGCTGGTTTTATCATGCGCTTTCACAAATTCAGCCACTTTAGCTTGTTGTGCAGCAGCATCTTTGTTTGCAGTATAAACTAGAGCATCATATTCAGCAGACGCTTGCATAATTTGATTGGCTTGATAAGACTGCCAATAACGCCAGCCCAACATCCCGCCTACGCCAAGAATAAAAGCGGCAATAATGGTTTTGCCATTGTCTTTCCACCACTCTTTTAACTGGTTCAGTTCTTGTTCTTCTTCAATGGTATATGCCATTTTCCTATCCTTCTAAAATTAAAATTGGGCTTTCACGTGTTCAATTAAATTGTCCACATCAATGGTTTGCTGCTCTGCTCCGCCAAGTAAGTGTTTTACCACAACTTGATTATTTTGCACTTCACTTTCGCCAAGTACAAGGGCTAGAGTCGCACCAGACTTATCTGCGCGTTTAAATTGTTTTTTAAAGTTACCGCCACTGCAATGTAACATTGTGCTTAAGTGCGGTAATTCTGAGCGAAGTTTTTCAGCTAGTTGGAATGCGGCTAATGTTGTACCTTCACCTTGATAAACAACGTAAATATCTACCGCACTTTTTACCGGAATAGATTTATTCACTTCTTGAACGAGTAGCACTAAACGCTCTAAGCCCATTGCGAAACCGACACCACTTGTTGCGTGGCCGCCAAGTTGTTCAACTAAGCCGTCATAGCGTCCACCACCACATACGGTCCCTTGCGCCCCTAATGCGGATGTCACCCATTCAAATACGGTTTTATTATAATAGTCTAAACCACGTACCAATTTGGGATTAATTTCATATTGAATGCCAACTGCATCTAATAGACCGCATAACTGCGCAAAATGCTCGCGACTTTCATCGTCTAAATAATCCAATAATTTTGGCGCGCCGTCCAATACATCTTGTAATGCTTGATTCTTAGTATCCAAAATACGTAATGGATTTTTTACAAGACGTTCTTTCTCTTCTTCGCTCATTAAATCTTGGTGATTTTCTAAGAAGGCCACTAATGCAGAACGATAGTTTGCACGTGCTTCTAATGAACCAATCGAATTTAATTGAAGAGAAACATGTTGATCAATACCTAACGCTTTCCATAAACGTGCAGTTAAAATAATTAACTCCGCATCAATTTCAGCGGTTGCGATACCAAATACTTCGACACCTGCTTGGTGGAATTGACGGTAACGACCTTTTTGTGGACGTTCATGGCGGAACATTGGCCCCATATACCATAAACGTTGTTCATTGTTGTAAATCCAACCGTGTTCAATCGCAGCACGCACGCATCCTGCCGTACCTTCTGGGCGAAGTGTTAATTGTTCATCATTATCCCAGAATGTATACATTTCTTTTGAGACAACATCTGTGACTTCACCGATTGCACGAGCAAATAATGGCGTACTTTCCACGATTGGCATACGCACTTCTGAATAGCCGTAGCTACTTAAAATTTGGCGAACCTGCCCTTCAATCCATTGCCAAAGTGGAGATTCAGTTGGGGAACAGTCATTCATCCCACGAATTGCTTGAATATTTTTTGCCACGAGTTTTCCTTAAATAATTCGATTTTTTGGATCTTGTTGTGCAACTTTGGCACGAATTTTTGCTTCTAATTGGTCAATAATCGCGTCGTTGTCAAAACGTTCTTTTTGACGCTCGCCATCTAAATAATAGCCACTTTTCTTATTACCACCAGTCACGCCAAGGTCAGACACTAATGCTTCACCTGGGCCATTTACCACACAACCGATAATAGACACATCCATTGGGGTGATAATATCCTCTAAACGTTGTTCCAGTGCATTCACCGTGCCGATAACATCAAACTCTTGACGAGAGCAAGTTGGGCAAGCAATAAAATTAATCCCGCGAGAACGAATACGTAACGATTTCAAAATATCAAAACCAACTTTGATTTCTTCTACAGGATCGGCGGCTAAAGAGACACGCAAGGTATCACCAATGCCTTCCGCTAACAACATCCCTAAACCAATCGCTGACTTCACAGAGCCCGCACGCGCGCCACCTGCTTCTGTAATACCTAAATGCAACGGCTGTTTAATGGCTTTTGCCAATAAACGGTAAGATTCTACCGCAAGGAAGACATCGGATGCTTTTACGCTCACTTTAAATTGATCGAAGTTTAAACGATCCAAGATCTCAACGTGGCGTAACGCTGATTCTAATAAGGCTTCTGGTGTTGGTTCACCATATTTCTCTTGAATATCTTTTTCTAATGAGCCAGCATTGACACCAATACGGATCGGGATATTTTTATCACGCGCGCAATCCACCACTGCACGAATACGATCTTCACGACCGATATTGCCTGGATTAATACGTAAGCAATCCACCCCATATTCAGCCACTTTTAACGCAATACGATAGTCAAAATGAATATCCGCCACTAATGGCACATTCACTTGCTGTTTAATGATTTTAAAGGCTTCGGCTGCATCCATGGTCGGAACAGAAACACGCACGATATCTGCGCCCACACGTTCCAAAGATTTAATCTGTGCAACGGTCGCTTCAACATCAGTTGTGCGAGTATTTGTCATGGATTGTACGGCAATCGGTGCATCACCACCGATTGGTACATTGCCCACATAAATTTTTGTCGATTCACGACGTTTGATAGTAGGTTTTACTGCTGACATTCTTTCGTAAATTATTCGTTAAGGTTTTGGTAATTTAAATTTAGCCACACGGCCATCAACTGTAAGCGGATACGCTTCGCCTTTATAAGTAATGCGAACGTTACCTGGCGCACCAATAATCAAAGCATATTCGTCACCATTAAAGGTTAAAACTTCGCCTTGTTTATATTCTTTTTGCGCTAATACTTTACGCTTTTGGTCTTTCACACTAATCCAGCTTGAATTTTTCGTGATCTCAATAACGAGATCGCCTTTCGCTGTAGTTGGTGCTTCAGAAATAGCGGGGTTTTCAACCGCACTTTGTGTATCTGGCACAGTTTGCTCTGTTGTTGGTTCAGTGTTAGGTAACGTTTGTTCCACAACAGGTGCTTGGGCTTGTTCAACGGTAGGTGCTGAAGTTGCAGCGGTTGAAACTTCTGCATTTACTAGTTGAGCTTGATTTTCTTGAGTCGTTGAAACAGCGGGTTCAGCAGCATTATTTGTTTTTTCCGCTACAGACGTAGTTTCATTGCTTGACACCGCAGGCTGACTATTTACTGTTACTGGAATTTCATTCGAATGAGTAGCCGGTAGCTCTGCTGTTTTTTCTTTTTCAACGTAGGTTTGCACTAAATTATCACGTTCTTCGTTTGATTTTTGATAATTTTGCCACCACCATAAGCCAGTCATTCCAACAGCAGCGAGTAAAATAATCGTTGTGAGTGTGCCTACCCAACGGCTGTGAGAAGAATATTGGTTAACTGAACGCGTCGCACGTGTATTTTTACTTAAATCATTTTTATGTGCTTCACCAAAAGTTAAATGAGCCCATTCAGCATCAGGAATACGTAAAAATTTCGCATAACTACGTACGTAACCTCTCAAAAAGGTTGAAGGTACATTTTTTTGGACAAATTCATTATTTTCTAATTTTGCCAAAATGCTTGGACGTAAAGAAATTGCCTTTGCCACATCTTCTAAAGAAAGATTTAATGCTTCGCGTGTTTGGCGAAGTTTATCCCCAAAGGAGATTTCAGTTGTTTCAGTTTGTTCGACGATTGTATTCATAGGTATAAAAATAGAGAAATAGAAATAAAAAACTAAATACCAAATTTTAAAGTCGAAAGGGGCTTTTGGCAATGATTATTTGAGCGTACGGAGCTTTTCCGCTCTAGAAGGATCAACTTGGCGCAATTTCTCCAACGCTTGTTGATAAACATCGGTTTGTTTTCCAGCAAAAGCACAAAGTGCCATGTTTTCGTAAGTATCTGCTTGATGATAATAATTTGGTGCAGCAAGAGCTGCATTAAATTGTGAATAAGCTTGTTCAAACTCACCTTGCCCACATAAAAATGCACCAAAGTTGTTATACACATCGCCTTGCTTATCATCTAACTTAATCGCCTGTAAATAAGCTTGCTTCGCTTTTTCCGTATCGCCTTGTAATTGATAAAAATGCGCAAGTGCCGAGTGCACAAGATAATAGCGGTCATCATGTTCAAAGGCTTTATCTAAATTCAGTTTTGCTTGAACAAAATCCTCTTGTTGCAGATAGCCTAATGCCAACTCAACGCGTGCTTTTGCTGCTTGTTGTTTATTAAAGTCAACTGAAGACTGAGAGACGCAAGCTGAAAAAATAAAAGGAAAAATGACCGCACTTAGAATGTTAATTGGGATTAATTTCATCTTATCACTCCTCTATCTTATCACTCTTCTCCAGGTCATTTTCCCTTTACAAGTCTTGCTATATTTAGCTTAGTTAACCGCTTTTACGTCAATACCTTCACCAAACTTACGTTTCATTGCTGTACGTTTGGTTCGGTCGATCACATCCCCCGCCAACTGACCACAAGCGGCATCAATATCATCACCACGGGTTTTGCGCACAATTACCGTAAAACCGTATTCCATTAATGTTTTTTGGAAACGATCGACACGGCTATTTGAGCTTTTACCATAAGGCGCTTCTGGGAATGGATTCCATGGGATCAAGTTAATTTTACACGGGGTATTTTTTAACACTTGAGCTAATTGATGCGCATGCTCTGTACCATCATTCACATGATCTAATAACACATATTCAATAGTCACTTTACCATGGTTAGCATTTGATACTTCTAAGTATCTGTGTACCGAATCCATCAACATTTTGATGTTATATTTTTTGTTGATCGGCATGATTTCATCACGCAATTCATCGTTCGGTGCGTGAAGCGAGATCGCTAATGCTACATCAATCTTATCACGTAACATATCGAGTGCAGGCACGACTCCTGAAGTGGATAACGTCACGCGTCGTTTAGATAATCCATACGCGAAATCATCGAGCATAATTTCCATCGCGGGTACAACATTGGCTACATTTAACAATGGTTCACCCATACCCATCATTACCACATTGGTAATAGGACGTACACCCGTCACACCAAAATTACCGATAATTTTTGATGCACGCCAAACCTGACCAATAATTTCAGACACCGTTAAATTACGGTTAAAGCCTTGCTGTGCTGTCGAACAGAAAGTACAAGCTAACGCACAGCCTACTTGAGAAGAAACACAAAGTGTTGCGCGATCCGCTTCAGGAATATAGACCGTTTCAACTTGCTGTTCACCTACCTGCATCGCCCATTTAATAGTACCATCCGCAGAGCGTTGCTCAACCGCCACTTCTGGCGCTTTAATTTCAGCGACCGCTTTTAATTTTTCTCGTAATTTTTTATTAATATTGGTCATATTGTCGAAGTTATCTTCGCCAAAATGATAAATCCATTTCACTAATTGATCCGCACGAAATGGTTTCTCGCCTAATTCAGCAAAAAACTCACGCATCTGCTGACGCGTTAAATCCATTAAGTTAATCTTTTTTGTATTCGTTTCGGATGAAAGAGGTTGTTCTAACATAAAGCCTCGTTATTACACATTACGGCGATGATGTTACTCAGAATTGAGCAACAAAAAATTCGCATATTAAAAATGAGCCGAGATTTTACAGATTTACCGACGGATAAGCTAGCAGATTTGAAAAACAAAGAAAATTTTGACCGCACTTCTTTGCGATCGCTATCGCAAAAATCAAAAAAAACAAAAGAAAAAAGTGCGGTTAAAAAACTTTAAATTTTTTCTCTTTCACACATCCCAAACCCTTACAAAAACTGATAGAATACAAGCTTTGTTTTATTCTCTAAGTTGGCTATATTAAAAGATATGTTAAAAAAAGTGCTTTCTGTATTGTGTTTAGTGCCAGCAATGGCAACGGCACAATCTTATGTCGTGTATGATTTCACCCATGATCGCGTGCTCGAAAGTAGCTCACCGAATCATGTTCAACCTATCGCATCCGTCACCAAGTTAATGACTGCAAATGTGTTTCTTGAAAATAATCGAAACGCAAATTGTACTGCATCAATTACTGACGACGATTACGATTACATTAAAGGCACACATACAAAATTACCAAAATACACGCCGATTTCTTGTAATGAATTATTAAAAGCGATGCTTGTCCATTCTGACAACTATGCTGCTCACGCCCTTTCTCGCTCTGCAGGCATGAGCCGTTTGCAATTTATCCAAAAAATGAATGAGAAAGCGAGAGAATTAGGTATGCGCTCTACCCGCTTTTCAGATAGCTCAGGTTTATCTGACAGCAACATTTCAAGTGTGATGGATCTCGTAAAACTGGCTAAATACTCTCTTAACAAAGCACAAATCAAAAACCTATCGAATATGCCAAGCGCTTTCATTCAAGCTGGCGGACGTAGCGTTTTTGTTAAAAACACCAATAAATTAGTGCGTGAAGAAGTGTTTGATGCGGCAATTAATAAAACGGGTTATATTCGCGAATCTGGCTATAATTTAGTCTTTGTGAATAAAAATCCATGTAATCGCGCTACCATTGGGGTGATCAGTTTAAATAACCATTCATCTGCGTTTCGTACTAACTTTACTAAAGGAAAATTGGAACAATACGGTTGTATCGCAGGGCGTAGCATGCACAACTTTACCGTTGATGAAGCCCAATATGAAGAAGGCTATGATGAAGCGGGTATGGATCGCCTAATCCAACAAGTTGGTGGTTAATCATTTCAAAAAAGAGCGGTCATTTTGCACAAAATTTTCCGCTTTTTAATTTTAATTACCTATCGATTTGATAATTATTTTCATTTAAAAGTCTTATAAAAAATGATATTATTCTGCAGAATGCTAATTAATCATTATTTTTAAGGAGATCTCATGAAGCATTTATTTAAAAGCCTATCTGTTATCGCTCTAGGTTTAGCTACTTTACAAGCCGAAGCGAAATTTAAAGTGGTGACCACATTTACGGTTATTCAGGATATCGCACAAAATGTTGCGGGCGATGCCGCGACGGTGGAATCTATCACCAAACCTGGTGCAGAAATTCACGAGTATGAACCGACCCCTAAAGATATTGTAAAAGCTCAATCTGCTGATTTAATTTTATGGAACGGATTAAATTTAGAGCGTTGGTTTGAGCGTTTCTTCCAAAATATCAAAGACAAACCAGCTGTTGTGGTAACCGAAGGCATCACGCCACTTTCTATTTATGAAGGCCCTTATAAAGATGCACCTAACCCACACGCTTGGATGTCGCCATCTAATGCGTTGATTTATGTCGAAAATATTAAAAATGCATTAGTTAAATACGATCCGCAAAATGCTGATACTTATCAAAAAAATGCAGCAGCGTATGCAGAAAAAATCAAACAGCTCGATAAACCTTTACGTGAAAAACTCTCAAAAATTCCTGCCGACCAACGTTGGTTAGTGACCAGTGAAGGCGCCTTTAGTTATTTAGCAAAAGATTATGATCTCAAAGAAGGCTATTTATGGCCAATTAACGCTGAACAACAAGGTACGCCTCAACAAGTGCGTAAACTTATCGATTTAGTGAAAAAAAATCACATTCCAGTGGTATTTAGTGAAAGTACCGTGTCAGCCAAACCTGCTCAACAGGTAGCGAAAGAAAGCGGTGCTAAGTACGGCGGCGTGCTTTATGTAGATTCTCTTTCTGCCGCTGACGGTCCTGTACCAACTTATATTGACTTACTGAATGTCACTGTATCCACCATAGTCAAAGGATTTGAAAAATAATGACCGCACTTTCACTTTCCGCTTCGATTTCCGTTAATGATGTAACTGTGCGTTACAACAACGGGCACACTGCAATTTATGATGTTGCCTTTGCATTACAAGGGGGAACCATCTGTGCTCTTGTCGGCGTAAATGGGAGCGGAAAATCAACGCTATTCAAAAGCATCATGGGCTTAATCAAGCCACAGCAAGGCAATATTGCGCTTTGTGGTTTGCCAATTAATCGAGCATTGAAACAAAATTTGGTTGCCTATGTGCCGCAAGCGGAAGAAGTCGATTGGCAATTTCCAGTCTCCGTTTATGATGTTGTCATGATGGGACGCTACGGCTACATGAATTTCCTACGCATTCCAAAAGCTGAAGACAAACAAAAAGTGCTCGAAGCGATGCAACGAGTAAACATCGAGCATTTAGCTGAACGGCAAATCGGCGAGCTTTCTGGTGGGCAAAAAAAACGCGTATTTTTGGCTCGTGCATTAGCACAACAAAGTAAAATTATCTTGCTTGATGAACCTTTTACAGGTGTGGATGTTAAAACTGAAAATGCCATTGTGGAACTCCTTCGTCAGTTACGTGCTGAAGGGCATTTGATTTTAGTTTCCACCCATAATTTAGGCTCTGTACCAGATTTCTGTGATCAAGTGGTGATGATTAACCGTACTGTGATTGCTGCCGGTAAAACAGAAAATACATTTAATCAGCATAATTTGGAAAAAGTCTTTGGTGGTGTATTACGACACATCAAATTATTAGGTGAAGATCTGCATAATGATGAAGATAAACGTGCTGTCACCGTGCTTACGGATGATGAACGTCCCGTTGTCTTCTATGGTGAAACCAAAAATGATCCGCCTGCAACGGCTGTAAAATCCTGTCGTCTGCCTCCGTCTGACAAGGAATAAGCCATGCTTGAATATTTACTGGAACCTTTCTCCTATGAATATATGCAAAAAGCCATGTGGATAAGTGCCGCAGTTGGTGGCATTTGTGCCTTTCTTTCTGCCTATTTAATGTTGAAAGGTTGGTCATTAATTGGCGACGCGCTCTCTCATTCCGTGGTTCCGGGTGTGGCGATAGCTTATGCCTTTTCACTCCCCTATGCTTTAGGTGCTTTTTTTGCCGGAATTTTGGCCGCACTTTCCATTTTATGGATCAAATCCATTTCTAAACTCAAAGAAGATGCCGTTATCGGCTTTATTTTCAGTACCTTTTTTGCCTTGGGATTGTTAATTATTTCCCTTAATCCAACCTCAATAAACGTGCAAAATATTATTCTCGGTAATATCCTCGGGATTGCCGATGAAGATATTTATCAAGTAGCCATCATTATGTTGATTTGCTTGGTCTTATTGCTTATTTTTTGGAAGGATCTGTTACTGATTTTCTTTGATGAAACACAAGCAATTACAGTTGGACTTTCACCACTGTTTTACAAAGTTCTCTTTTTTACACTCTTGAGTGCTTGTGTCGTTGCGGCATTACAAACTGTCGGGGCGATTTTAGTGATTGCGATGGTAATCACACCAGGCGCAACCGCCTATTTACTTACTGACAAGTTCAAAACTCTTATCAAAATTGCCGTAGCATTAGGCGCAATCACTGGTTTCGTCGGTGTCTATTTAAGCTATTATCTCGATGGAGCCACTGGTGGTATCATCGTGACATTGCAAACCTTGTTATTTTTATTAGCTTTTCTATTTTCGCCAAAATACGGATTAATGAGTCAAAAACGACGTAAGGCGGTGGCCCATGAGTGAAATATTCGCTATTTTCGCTGAGCCATTTCAGTTTGACTTTATGCAAAATGCACTACTCACCGCATTAGTGGTTGCCGTGATCTGTGCGCTACTCTCTTGCTATTTAGTATTGAAAGGATGGTCATTGATGGGCGACGCCATTTCCCATGCCGTCCTGCCTGGTATTGTATTAGCTTTTCTAGCCGGTATTCCATTGGTGATTGGAGCCTTTGTCTCAGGTATTGCCTGTGCCTTAGGTGTAGGTTATTTAAAAGAAAACAGCCGTATAAAAGAAGATACCGCGATGGGGATTGTATTCTCTGGCATGTTTGCCATTGGTTTGGTACTTTTCACCAAAATCCAAACCTCACAACATCTCACACACATCTTATTCGGTAACGTGTTGGGTGTAAGCAGACAAGAGCTGATTCAAACAGCAATCATTGCCTTGATCATTTTTATTTTGCTTGGCTTAAAGCGTCGTGATTTCCTTCTCTACTGCTTTGATCCTAGCCATGCCCGTGTTGCAGGTCTTTCGCCTAAATTATTACATTATGGACTACTCACACTACTTGCACTCACCATTGTGAGTACGATGCAAGTTGTTGGGGTTATCTTAGTTGTAGCGATGCTAATTGCACCGGGCATCACTGCGCTAACACTGACCAATCGCTTCGATAAGATGCTTATTATCGCAATCATCAGCGCTGTAACTGCAAGTCTATTAGGCGTGCTACTTAGCTATCATTTTGATGCATCCACTGGTGCATGCATTATTTTGTTACAGGCCGTATTTTTCTTAATTGCCCTAGTTTATAGCAAAATAAAAGTGCGGTTAAATTTTTAAATAAAAAAGCTAACAGAGATGTTAGCTTTTTTATTAGGAATTGAGTTTCAGCAATGTCAGTACTTCATAATGCGCTGTATGCGGAAACATATCAAATAATTGAATTTGAGTAAGTTTATAATTGGTTAGATGCTGCAAATCTTTTCCCATGGAAATCGAGTTGCAACTAGAATAAAGAATAAAGTGCGGTTGCATTTCATTGAGAAATTCAGCGAGTTCCTTTCCGATACCTCGACGAGGCGGGTTGACGATCACCAAATCCGGTTTATTTTCATCTTGTGCTAAAGCAAAATTAGCGGCATCCAAAGATTGGAATTTAACGTTGTTTAGCCCTAACACCTGAGCAGATTGAGTCGCCGCTTGAATAGCAGATGGAGAAATTTCAATCCCGATCAATTCCACTTCTTGTTGATGTTTATCCTGTAAAGCTTTAGCACAATGAAGTCCAAAGCCCCCAACGCCACAAAAGAGATCCCAAAGTTTAGTAATCGGCAAATCTTGCACCCAATCTTGCGCCGTTGCATATAATCCTTGTGCTACTAGTGGGTTCGTTTGAAAGAAACCTTGAGGGCGAATAAAGAGCGGAATACCATTAAAACTTTCCAATAAAGTATGTTGGTTCGTCAAAAAGATTTCTTTCTCACCTTCTAAGATCGCTGCATGTTGGGGTTGAATATTCACACTCACCACTTCAAGTTGTGGTAATTTTTCCAATAGCCCTGCAAATTCACGTTGAATTAACGGCAATTTAGTTTCTGAACGTAATACAAAACGCAACATCAATTTTTTTGTATGTTGGCTTTCTGTGAGCAGAATATATTTGAGCTCACCTTTTTGTTTAGCCACGTTATAAGGGACTAAACCCGCGCGTCCAATAAAATCTTTTAGAATCGGAAAGAGTTCAGCAAAGCGTTGCGGATAAAGCGGGCAATCACATAAATCCACCGCACTTTGTGGATCATTCGGGTCTTGTAAAATACCTAAAATGGGACGTTCTACCGCCCCACTCACAACCATTTTTGCTTTATTACGAAAGGCTGACTCGGAGGAATAAAAAGGCGGATGCCAAATTAAATTATCACAATCTAATTTGGCAAGTTGTTGTTTTAGATGCTCTTCTTTCTTGGCAAGTTGCTGTTCATAAGGCATTTCAAGCCATTGACAAGAACGGCAATCGCCTTTTTGATAATGATGGCAATCAGTCATTTAGAAGCAAGCCACTCTTGTTGAAGTGCGGTCAGTTTTTGATGATTTTCAATCCAACGCGAAGTTTTTGTGAGTTCTGACCAATCAAAGGATTTTTGTTTAAAGAGAGATTTCAAGCGAGCTTGGCGTGCTGCGAAATGCTCTGTGGTTTCCTCTAACTTGAGATTATCAAGCACTTGAATGACACCTTCACGTTCATTACAAAGCAATAATAAGTCACAACCAGCATTCAAGGCTTTTTCACTACGAGCCACAAAATCGCCCATAAAGCCTGCGCCTTTCATGCCTAAATCATCAGAGAAAATCGCCCCCTGGAAGCCTAACTGTTTACGCAAAATTTCTTTTAACCAATAACTCGAACCACTTGCTGGTTGACTATCACATTGTGTATAAATCACGTGAGCCGGCATAATCGCATCAAGCTTACTCTGTTGAATTAATTGCTGGAATGGCAAAATATCATGATTAAAAACCGCTTCCTTTGCACGCTCATCATAAGGGGTTTCAAGATGAGAATCGGCTAAAACATGACCGTGTCCCGGGAAGTGTTTTCCTGTTGTTGCCATGCCTGCTTGGTGCATACCATCAATAAAAGCAGCCGCCAAATTGACCGCACTTTTTACATCACAGCCAAAACTACGATCGCCAATCGCACGACATTCATGCCCCAAATCCAACACCGGAGCAAAACTCAAATCAATATCTAGCGCCACCATTTCAGCCGCCATTTGCCAACCCGCTTCTTTTGCTATTTGTTGTTGCTGAGTTGAATCCTTAACTAATGCCGCAAACGCCTGCATTGCGGGGAGCTGAGTGAAACCTTCACGGAAACGTTGTACTCTACCACCTTCTTGATCGACCGTGATCAATAAAGGCTTTTTTACTCGCTGACGAATGGATTTAATTAACTCTTGAACTTGCTGACGATCATAAAAATTGCGGGTAAATAAAATCAAACCGGCAACTAAAGGATGTTCCAGTAATTCAACTTCTTCTTGTTTGAGTTCATGACCTTCAAGGTCAATTAATAGTGTGGACATAAACTATTGTAAATAAAGACGATAATTAGTACTTTCTGTGCTTGGTTTTGGTAGTTCAAACACTTTCTTCTCTTGTGGTTGTAATAAAATATTGCCTGATTGGCTTTCTTGCTGATTCGGCCAAACTTGCGTTACACCTTGTGTGTTATACCAATAAAGATGGTAAAGCACATTGAGTTGTTGTGTAGTTTTATTTTTTAAGGCTGCGGTATTATCAGACAAATCAACATCTAAAGCTGGTGCTAAATTTGCCGCCATATTTAAAATTGGCTTATTGGTTCCCACAATATTTGGTGCAGATGAACAAGCCGTTAAAAATAATACCGTTGCTGTAATTAGGATCTTTTTCATTATTTCGCCAACATTCTACCTAAAGGTTCACCACCAACAAGATGCATATGAATATGGAATACTTCTTGTCCACCATGTTTATTACAGTTCACAATTAAACGGTAACCGTCTTCGGCAATGCCTTCTTCTTTAGCAATTTTAGCCGCAACAGTAAATAAGCGACCCAAGGTAACTTCATCTTGTTCCGTCACATCATTAACCGTTGGAATGACTTTATTTGGGATAATCAAAATATGGGTTTTCGCTTGCGGTGAAATATCACGGAATGCGGTTACTAATTCATCTTGATAAACAATATTGGCAGGAATTTCTTTACGAATAATTTTGCTGAAAATGGTTTCTTGAGCCATCGTCTTCTCCTTATTTTATATAAAAAAGTGCGGTCAAAATTTACCGCACTTTGCTTTTATTTTCCATCAGAAATTGATGATGAATGACATTTCAATCAGCTTAGTGAGCCGCACCTTCTTCTGAATCATCTTGATTAATAAAGCTGGTATTAATCTCGATTTGTGCTTTTTCACGCAATGCTTGCATTAACTGTCCTTGCAATTCGCCTTGACGTGCACGAACAAGTTGAGTGCTAAATTTCGCTAATTCTTGTTCACTTAAAGTAGGCTCTTCTACACGTTCAAGAGCAACCACAACCATATCACCTTTGCTGTTACGAGCAACTTGATAAGCCACTTTACCATCTTGTGGTTTTGCAATGGCAAATACACCTTCATAAAGCACCGGATCTTTATTATCCACTAACGTAAAGGTTTGTGGCTCACCAAAACTAATACCTGCAGGTAATTTGGTTGGATCGGCAGATAGCGCTTTAACCGCTTGCTCTGCTTTTTCAGCTAATACTTTATCGGCTTTTTCACGTTTTAAGAACTGCTCAATCGTTAATTTCGCTTCATCAAGGCTTTGTAAACCTTCAGCTTTATGATCCACGACACGTACCACAACAAATTCATTTTCACCAACCGTTAATGGCTCAGAATTTGCACCGCCGTTTGCAATATCTGATTCAAAAATGGTAGAAGTCACATTTGGGAAATTTAATGCCGCAGGGACATTATTTTTACCGAAATAATCTGTTTCTTCCACTTTCACGCCTGCTGCTTCTGCTACCGCAGCTAAAGAATCACTGCTTTCTGCTGCTTTTGCACGAACCGCTTTTTCTACCGCTTGGAAACGACTTCCTGCTAAGTTTTTACGTACGATATCCGCGATTTGCTCTTTTACTTCATCTAACGTACGTTCTTTACGATCTTGCACTAAAATAATATGGTAAGCCCCATCTACATTAACTGGTGTGCTGTATTGACCAACATTTAATAATAATGCCGCATCTTCAAAGTTTTTCGGTAATTCGTTGTCTTTTACCCAACCTAATTCACCGCCTTGTGCACCAGAAAGTTTATCCACGGATTTCGCTTTTGCTAACTCAGCAAAATCAGCGCCTTTTTGCAGTTCTTGATAAACCGCATCCGCTTCTTTCTCAGTGGCTAATTGGATATGTGCTAATTTTTGGCTAATAAATTGCGCTTTATTTTCTTGATAATATTGCGCAATTTGTGTTTCAGTGACAGGTTGTAATTTACCTAATTCATTCGCTGAAACGCGAATATATTGCACTTTCGCCTGTTCAGGTTGAACAAGCGATTTCGCATTCGCATCGTAATACGCTTTAATTTCTTCTTCTGTAACCTTTTGTTTTGCCACTTCATCAGCTAATGGAAGGGTTGCAAGACGAGCGATACGTTTTTGGAAAAAGGTTTGTGCACTATCTTTTACTTGAGCCGGCACAACAAATTCACTGTCAGCCAAACCGTTTTGCATTTGTTCAAGTGTTAATGCATTACGTAAAATAGCCGCATAAGTATCTGACGTTAAACCATTTTGAGTCAATAATTGTTGATAACGAGCGTTATCAAATTTACCGTTAGATTGTAAGTTAGGATCGCTTACAATCGCACGTTTGATCATGTCGTCACTTACACCTAATTTTAATTCTTTGGCATATTGACGGATTAATTCTTGATCAACTAAACGTTGAATTAAATTTTGACGAAGTGCGGTCACAAATTCCACAGAATCAGTTTTCGCTAAGAAACTCTCGCCTTCTTGTTGTGCTCGCGCTTCAAACTCTTGGTTGTAACGATTTAAGAAATCTTGTTGAGAGATAGTTTCGCCATTTACTTTTGCAGCAAAACTCTCGTTGCCACCATACAAATAGCCTGACATCCCACCGATTAAAAATGAAACTGGAAGTAAAGCAAAGATCGCTTTCCCGATAAAGCTATGGGCGACGCCATGCATTTTTTCAATTAACATTCAATTATTACCCTTTTAAAAAAGACAAAGTTCGTAAGATTATAATCTAAAAGGCGAAAATTCGCACTTAAAAAACACCATGTTCGTGTAGGATTTTCACGGCCATGACGAATAACACTAAACCGCCAAAAATCTCTGCTTTGCTTTTGAATTTTTTCCCTAAAAAATGACCGCTCTTTACACCAATAAAAGAGATGACAAAGGTTGTTAAACCTATGATGAAAACAGCCAATAAAATGTCCACGGAAAGAAAAGCAAAAGAGACACCGACGGCTAACGCATCAATACTCGTTGCCACACCAAGTGTTAGCAAGTGTTTTAAACTAATCAATGAGGGAGTAGGTTCATCATCCGAGCTAAGTCCTTCTCGAATCATATTCACACCGATGAGCGCAAGCAAAACAAAGGCAATCCAATGATCTCAATTTTGAATCATCTGACTAAATTGCAGTCCGACAACATAGCCTATCGCAGGCATGATGCCTTGGAATAACCCAAAACAGCATGCGATAGCTAATGCTTGTTTCCATCGAAAAGCGCGCATTGCTAAGCCTTTAGAGATGGAAACTGCAAAGGCATCCATCGAAAGACCAAGCGCAATGACCCACAACATATGAAAAGTCATAAACTACAGTTTATTTTCCAATACAGAAAGAACTGAAAATATTGCCGAGCAAATCATCCGAAGTAAATTGCCCCGTAATTTCACTTAAGTTAGCTTGTACTAAACGAAGTTCTTCCGCCAATAATTCACCTGCATGAAATTCAGTTAATTGGACTAACCCAATTTGTAAATGTTCAGCCGCTTTTTCTAAGGCATCAAGATGACGACGGCGTGCTAAGAAACCACCTTCCATCCCTGTTTGGAAGCCCATAGCCTGTTTTAAATGCTCACGCAATAAATCTACACCCTGATGTGTTTGGGCGGATAAACAAACGGTCGTTGTTCCATTTTCTTCTTTTAGCCCAACGGCCTCGCCACTTAAATCTACTTTATTGCGAACGATAGTCACCGGCATATTATTCGGCAATTTTGATAAAAATTCTGACCGCACTTTTTCAATATTTTGGCTATCAGGATCGCTACTGTCTAACATTAAGATAATACGATCGGCTTGCTCAATCTCCGTCCAGGCACGCGAAATCCCAATACGTTCAACTTCATCTGTCGCTTCACGAAGCCCTGCGGTATCAATAATATGTAAAGGCATGCCATCAATATGAATATGCTCACGCAACACATCGCGCGTTGTTCCTGCAATATCTGTCACAATGGCTGCTTCTCTGCCCGCTAAAGCATTCAGTAAACTTGATTTACCAGCATTTGGACGACCGGCAATCACCACTTTCATCCCTTCACGCAAAATCGAGCCTTGTTTCGCTTCACTACGAACTAAATCAAGTTGATCAATAATTTCTCGTAATTTTGCTTCGATTTTACCGTCTGCCAAAAAGTCAATTTCTTCATCGGGGAAATCAATCGACGCTTCCACATAAGTACGCAGATAAATCACGGAATCCACTAACTGATTCACTTTATTGGAAAATTCACCTTGTAGCGATTTTAATGCAGAACGAGCGGCTTGCTCCGAAGTCGCATCAATTAAATCCGCGATCGCTTCTGCTTGAGCTAAATCTAACTTATCATTTAAAAAAGCCTGTTCAGAAAATTCACCTGGACGTGCAAGACGAACGCCATCAAGTTGTAAGATTCGTTTTAGCAACAAATCTAATACCACTTGTCCACCATGGCCTTGCAATTCCAATACGTCTTCACCGGTAAAGGAATTCGGTGATTTAAAATAAAGCGCAATGCCTTGATCTAATACTGTGCCATCAGCATCTTTAAAAGGTAGATAATCTGCCATGCGTGGTTTAGGACATTTACCTAGTACCGCTTGTGCTACTTCAACCACTTTCGGGCCGGATACACGCAAAATACCAATACCGCCACGTCCTGGCGCTGTCGCTTGTGCGACGATTGTTTCTTTCATAAAAACTCACTAAAAATTGACCGCTCTAATATTGCGGTTATCTTGAGGAAAAATTAATTGGAAAGAGCATTAAGTTTCATTACTTCAGATGCATCAATATAGGAGAGCGAGCTCGTTCTTTTTTTATAAATTTGGAGTATTTGCCCATTCTCTACCGAATTATAAACCTTTTTAGAAGTGAATCTTTCATTTCCATATTGATTAGATGAAATATTAATACTATATATCGATTTGTTTTTACGCTTATAAGTAACCTCGGCTATATAGTTTTCTTCTTGTCCCCAAATGGAAACATAGAACGTTAATAAAGTGTTTGAAAGTAAGAAAAAGCAACAAAAAAAACCACTACACATAATAATATACCCCAATACTTTCATGAGTATGTGATAAAAAATATTTTCTTTGGATTTCTTTTTATTGGAAGCTCTTTTAGGCTTTGCCTTTCTTTGTAAAAGGACATTTTCCACTTCCCAATAAATCACGACAAAAAAAAGAAGAATGCTTAATACAAGGGAAACATAAACATCAAGACGTGCACCAGGAAGTAGGGTCTTATCTGAAAACGTAGGATATATAATTAACCCAATTAAAATAAATAACGAAATGACTTTTAGTCTTGTATTGAACATTATTAACATATGTAAAAACCGCACCCAAAGATGCGGTTAGTGATTATTTTTTACGGGTATGTAACCCTTTTTTCTCTAAACCACGGTAGATCATTTGTTGTTGTACGATAGTGATTAAGTTAGACACTAACCAGTAAAGTACTAGACCTGCTGGGAACCAGAGGAAGAAGAACATGAAGATCAACGGCATAAAGTTCATCACCTTTTGTTGCATTGGATCTGCAACTGGTGTCGGTGACATTTTTTGTAACAAGAACATTGATCCGCCCATTAAGATTGGGAGAATGTAGTAAGGGTCTTGTGCCGATAAATCTTGAATCCAACCAAAGAATGGCGCATGGCGAAGTTCAACCGCTTCCATAAACGTCCAGTATAATGCGATGAAAATTGGCATTTGAAGGATTAATGGTAAGCAACCGCCAAGTGGATTTACTTTTTCTTCTTTGTAAAGTTTCATCATTTCTTGGCTCATACGTTGGCGATCATCACCAAAACGTTCGCGCATTTCTTGCATTTTCGGTTGCAACATACGCATTTTCGCCATAGAAGTGTATTGTGCTTTTGTAAGCGGATATAAAATCGCTTTCACCACTAAGGTGACACAAATAATTGCCACACCCCAGTTAGATACAATACTTTGAATGAAGGTTAATAACCAGAATAATGGTTTTGCGATGAACCATGCCCAACCGTAATCGACGGTTAAATCTAAGTGGTTAGCCACTTCAGCCATTTTGTTTTGTAATTTTGGACCTGTCCATAATGAGCTGGTAATTTTTTCTGTTGCCCCCGCTGGAACAGATACTACTGGACCACGATAACCAATAGACGCAACGTTATTTTTGCTGTCTGTAATACTATAAAGTTGGTTATTTACATCTTGATTTGGGATCCAAGCTGATACGAAATAGTGTTGTAAAATAGCAACCCAACCTGCTTTGGTATCGATAGAAAGATTTTTGTCTTTCATATCGCTGAAGCTGTATTTTTTGTAATTTGTTTCAGAAGAAGAATACGCACCACCAGTATAAGTAGGCATTGCCACGTTACCGCTGCTTTCAACTAATGTATGTTTTAATTGGCCGTAAGGTTCAACTTCAATTGCGCTACCACTTTGGTTCACAATTTCAAAGTTAACACCTACATCGTAGCTATCGCGTTTTAATACAAAGATTTTACGATAAGTCACACCGTCTTTTTCAAATGTTAATGGTACAGAAAGTTCATTTTGACCTTCTGCTAATTTGAAATTGTCGCCAGTCACTTGATATTGCGCGCGACCTGCTTTTGTATCGATCCCGTTTTTACCGATTAAGCCGCTTTGTGCAATGTAAACATTCTCGTTTGTATCTTTTAACAAAACGAAAGGTTCTTTTGAATTTAATTCTGCATCATATTTTAATAATTCAGAACTAATTACATCACCACCTAATGTATCCACTTTCAAACGGAATACATCATTTTCTAATGTGATAATGTGACCTTTGGTTTGTGAGTCTGCCACTACTTCGGCAGATGAAGAAGAACTTGCCGGTACATCAGAAGAGGCGGTTGTTGTTTGTTCCGTGGTCTGTTGTTGAACCGGTGGATTTTTATCAAGTTGCCATTGCTGATAAACAAGGAAAGAAATAAAGAGTAGTGCAAGCACTAATAGGCTACGTCTTGAGTCCATTATTTTTTCTCATCGTTATTATTAATCTTTTTCGGCGGAACAGGATCGAATCCACCGGCGCTTAAGGGGTGACATTTTAATACACGTTTTAGCGTAAGCCAACTACCTTTTAACAATCCATGTGTTTTTAACGCCTCAATACCATAGCAAGAACAGGTTGGCACAAAACGACAACGCGGCCCAATTAAAGGGCTAATCGCTACTTGATAAAACTTAATTAAAGCGATGAGGATTTTTGTGCCAAACGAATGTGACGTGCCCATAATTTATCCAAAGTTTGTAAAAACGTTTGATTATCAAGCTGACCAATGCCACGTTTCGCCACAAAGACAAAGTCACAAGAAGGCAAATTATGTTGAGATAAACGAAAACTTTCACGAACTAAACGTTTAATACGATTACGATCATGCGCTCGTTTAAGATGTTTTTTAGCCACGGTTAAACCTAAGCGTGGATGCTCAAGATTATTTTTGCGTGCGAGAACGGTAATTTCAGGGGTGCTTGCTCGAAACGGTTGTTCGAAGACATTTTTGAATTGAGTGGGAGTTAACAATCGTAACTCCCGAGAGAAGTTTAGCTTAATCACTAAAAACGGTGATTATGCAGATAAACTCTTACGACCTTTAGCACGACGACGAGCTAAAACTTGACGGCCGTTTTTAGTTGCCATACGAGCACGGAAACCGTGAGTACGGCTACGTTTTAATACAGAAGGTTGAAATGTACGTTTCATTGTAATCTACCTAAATCAAAATGGTTTACTGTTTTGATATTCAAAACACAACAAGGGTTATAAAAAATAGACCGCAATTTTAATCATAAATTGGGCTTTCGTCAAATAAGAAAAGAGAAAATTCCGAAATAATCTTCCGTTTCTTCTAAAATCGTGGGGATTATACGGATTTTGGGCAAAATCTCAAGCAACCTTTTTGTCTTTTTTTAATGAGCAACAGAAGATCTTTTGCCTAAATTATTGTAAAATTCTCTTCGATTTTTAACCGCACTTTTGCGGCTTTTATTTTATACGCATATAACATAAGGATAATTTATCGTGAGCCTTTCTACCCTATGGCAAGATTGCTTATCTCAACTACAAGATCAGGTTTCCCCGATGGATCTCAGTACTTGGTTACGCCCACTACAAGCGGATGTAATCTCGCAAGATCAAGTGGTGTTATATGCGTCCAATATGTTTGTGAAAAGCTGGGTAGAAAATCATTACTTGGCTCAAATTCATCAAATTTGCCAAGCCCTTGCTAAAAATCCAAATTTACAAATTATCGTAAAAGAAGGGGTAAAACCTGCACCAAAAGCAATTGAACCAACCCCGAGTCAATCATCTAATCATCAAGAAAGTGCGGTGAGTTTTCAGCAAGAGTCTGATGCGCCGACTAAATTTGAATCACACCTAAATCGTAAACATTTATTTGAAAACTTTGTTGAAGGTAAATCAAACCAACTCGCCCGTGCAGTAGGTCAAAAACTTGCTCTTGCACCAGGTGAACCAACAGCAAACCCATTCTTTTTATATGGCGGGACAGGTTTAGGTAAAACCCACTTATTACACGCAATCGGTAATGGCATTTTAGCGAATAAACCAAATGCCCGCGTGCTTTATATCCATGCTAATAATTTTATGCAGCACATGGTCAAAGCGATGCGTGATAATAAAATGGATCAATTCAAAAAATTCTATCGTTCTCTTGATGCATTATTAGTGGATGATATTCAATTCTTCGCAGAGAAAGAAAAGACACAAGAGGAATTTTTCCATATTTTCAATAGCTTATTTGAAACTGGCCGTCAAATTATTTTGACCTCTGACCGCTATCCAAAAGAAATTGAGAAAATTGAAGAACGCCTAAAATCTCGTTTCGGCTGGGGTTTAACCACTGCGATTGAACCACCTGATTTAGAAACTCGTGTTGCGATTTTGCTGAAAAAAGCAGAAGAACATAATATGGAGCTGCCGGAAGAAGTGGCATTCTTTATTGCCCAACGCTTACGCACCAATGTTCGTGAATTAGAAGGTGCGTTAAACCGTGTGAAAGCGATGCAAGACTTCAAAGGTGGTCACATTGATATTGATTTTGTGCGTGACACATTAAAAGATATTCTCGCCTTACAAGAACGTTTGGTCACCATTGAAAACATTCAAAAAGTCGTGGCAGAATACTATCGAATTAAAGTGGCGGATTTAAAATCAAAAAGCAGAGCGAGATCCGTCACTCGCCCACGCCAAGTTGCGATGGCGTTAGCAAAAGAATTAACCAATAAAAGTTTACCGGAAATTGGCCGTGCCTTTGAACGCGACCATACGACAGTCTTAAATGCCTGCCGTGAAGTGCCCAAATTCCGTGAAAAAGATAGCAGTATTCAAGAAGATTGGGCGAATTTAATTCGCACATTATCTGCATAAGGAGCCAATGATGCAATTTAGCATTTCAAGAGAAAATCTATTAAAACCCTTACAGCAAGTTTGTGGCGTATTGAGCAATCGTCCGAATATTCCTGTATTAAATAACGTGTTATTACAAATTGAAGATAACCGTTTAACCATTACAGGTACAGACCTTGAAGTTGAGCTTTCTAGCTATACTCAACTTTCTTCTTCAACCGCTGATGGCGCGTTCACCATTCCGGCTAAAAAATTCTTAGATATTTGCCGCACGCTATCAGATGAATTTGAAATTACAGTTACCTTTGAAGAAGATCGCGCCATTGTGGAGTCTGGTCGCAGTAAGTTTAATCTCACTACTCTGCCCGCTGAAGAATATCCAAATCTAACAGATTGGCAATCTGAAGTGGATTTTGCCTTACCGCAAAGCACCTTACGTCGCTTAATTGAAGCCACCCAATTTTCAATGGCAAACCAGGATGCCCGCTATTTCTTAAACGGCATGAAATTTGAAACGGAAGGTAATTTATTACGTACTGTTGCAACTGACGGTCACCGTCTTGCTGTTTGTACGATCGAATTAGATCAAGATCTGCAAACCCATTCAGTTATTCTCCCTCGCAAAGGTGTATTAGAACTGAATCGCTTATTAGAAAGCAGTGACGAACTTGCTCGTTTGCAAATCGGCACGAATAATCTTCGTATTCACTTAAACCACATTGTGTTTACCTCAAAACTCATTGATGGTCGCTTCCCGGATTACCGTCGTGTATTACCACGTAATGCAACGCGTATCGTAGAAGGTAACTGGGAAACCTTAAAACAAGCCTTTGTACGTGCTTCGATCCTTTCTAATGAGCGTGTACGTAGCGTGCGTTTAAACTTAAGTGAAAACCAACTTAAAATTACCGCATCGAACCCAGAACACGAAGTGGCAGAAGAAATCGTGGATGTGAATTATCAAGGTGAAGAAATGGAAGTAGGCTTTAATGTGACTTACATTTTAGATGTATTAAATGCCTTAAAATGCCAACAAGTACGCATTCGCCTCACAGATGCGTCATCAAGCTGCTTAATTGAAAACAGCGAAGATGCAAGCGCAGAATACGTCATTATGCCAATGCGCCTCTAGAAATAATGGCCATTTCCCGCTTAATTGTTGAAAAATTTAGAAATCTAAATGCCGTGGATCTTGAATTTGATCACGGCTTTAACTTTTTAGTCGGCAATAACGGCAGCGGAAAAACGAGCTTATTAGAAGCTATTTTTTATCTCGGGCATGGACGCTCTTTCAAAAGTGCGGTTTCTAATCGCATCATTTCTTACGACGAACCTCATTTCACGCTTTTTGGACAAATTCAAGAAAGCCAACATCAATGGTCTGTTGGCTTACAAAAACTTCGTCAAGGTAATACCATCGCAAAAATAAACGGTGAAGATGGCAATAAAATTGCCGATCTTGCTCATCTTTTACCGATGCAATTAATTACGCCAGAGGGACTTACCCTATTAAATGGCGGACCGAGCTTTCGACGCGCATTTTTAGATTGGGGCTTATTCCACCACCATAACAGTTTTCACTCCTCTTGGGTCGCATTAAACCGCTTATTAAAACAGCGAAATGCCGCATTAAGTCAAAATCAGCCTTATTCTGCAATAAAAATATGGGATATTGAATTAGCTAAATTAGCCCACCAAGTGAGTGATTGGCGTGCTGAATATGCAGAAGCCTTACGCCCAGAAATTGAAAAAACCTGCCAGTTATTTTTACCCGAATTAGAAATTACTGTTAGCTTTCATCAAGGCTGGGAGAAAGAGACAGAATATGGTGAATTACTGGCGCAAAACTTTGAGAGAGACAAAGCCATTGGCTATACGGTTTCAGGACCACAAAAAGCGGACTTCCGTTTTAAAGCCAATGGATTACCTGTAGAAGATGTGCTCTCTCGTGGTCAATTAAAATTATTGATGTGTGCGCTACGTTTAGCGCAAGGTGAACATTTAATGATTCAAAAACAGCGTCATTGTATCTTCCTAATTGATGACTTTGCCTCAGAGTTGGATCAACATAAACGTGCCTTGCTTGCGGAACGCTTGCAACAAAGTGGATCTCAAGTCTTTGTTACTGCCATCACTCAAGGTCAACTCAAAGAGATGCAAGTGGGAAAAGGAAAATTGTTCCAAGTGGATACCGGTAAGATCACCGTACTACAGTCATAAAAAATAATCCGATCTGTTTAAAGATCGGATTACGTTTAAAACAATACTATTTTTGACCGCACTTTAGTTTGGTTTCCATTCGCCGTTTAATACGGTACCAATCACATCATAATCTTTTGTGAACACTGCCAAGTTTGCTACCTTACCTGCTTCAACTGAGCCTAAACGATCATCTACGCCAATCGCTCTCGCAGGGTAAAGATTACTCATACGAATTGCTTCTGCTAATGGAATTTCCACATATTCCACGGCATTTTTAATAGATTCCATCATGGTAATTGATGCGCCTGCAATAGTACTATTTGCATCGTAGCAACGACCATCTTTCACATAAATTGGTTTTCCTACAAAGGTAAAGGTTTCCAATTCAGGTGGTGCACCTGCAGCAGCAAGAGAATCGGTTACAATGCAAAGTTTGTCACCTTTCGCTTTTTTATCTAAGCGAACGTTACCAAAGTTCACATGCACGCCATCTACAATAATCCCCGTGTAAACATCAGAATCTAACACTGCACCAACTACGCCCATTGCTCGTCCTGAACTGATCGGCGACATGGCATTGTGTAAGTGAGTAGCAAACGTCGCACCTTTATGAAAGGCAGCTTTTGCCACTTCATAAGTTGCATTAGAATGGCCAATAGACACGATAATGCCAGCTTTCACAAAATCAGGAATATATTGCACCGTTGGGTTTTCAGCGGCAATTGTCAGTTTAGTGATGACATCCGCATTATCACATAAGAAATCTTTCATCTCAGGCGTCGCTTCACGGATATATTCCGGGCGATGTACGCCTTTTTTCTCTAAGCTCAAATAAGGGCCTTCGATGTGTAAACCAAGCGCTTGATTTTTATGCTTATTCAAATACTCTCGCATGATACTTACTGCGCGTTTGATATCTTCATCCGGTGCAGTAATAAACGTTGGTAAGAAACTAGTACAGCCTGATTTCAAATTAGTCGCTTGCATAATTTCTAATGTTTCTACGCTTGTTTGATCGTTAAACATCACGCCACCACAACCGTTTAATTGCAGATCAATAAAGCCTGCCGTGAGATTATGACCTTGCAAATCAATGGTTTTAATCCCACTTTCTAATTCGCTTTGTGGAATAACGGATTGAATATATTCCCCTTCAATAACCACCGCATAATCTCTTAACACCTCATTTTTGGTGTAGATTACGCTGTTAATTAATGCATACTTCATCATACCTTCCTAAAATCAAATTAAAATTAACCGCACTTATAACACACTATGAATCGCACGACCTTCCAATTCAGTAAAATATTTCACTGTTTTCACTTTTAATTCTTGCAGAGCAGGCTCATCACATACTAAAACAAAATGGCGATGGAGCTGTAAGGCACTCACTGTCCAAAGGTGATTAATACCGCCTTCTACTGCAGCTTGCACGGCTAACGCTTTATTATGGCCCGTTGCTAAAATCATCACTTCTTCAGCATCAAGTAATGTACCCACACCGATTGTTAAAGCATATTTTGGTACTTGATTTACATCGTTATTAAAGAAACGAGAATTCGCAATAATGGTATCTGGTGTTAAGGTTTTAATACGGGTGCGCGAACTTAAAGAAGACGCAGGTTCGTTAAAGGCAATATGGCCATCAACACCTACGCCGCCCATAAATAAATGAATCTTGCCGTAAGATTTAATTTTTTCTTCATAACGACGACATTCTTCATCATGGTCAGCTGTGTTACCATTCAAAATATTGATATTTTGTGGTTGAATATCAATATGGTTGAAGAAATTATTATGCATAAAACTGTGATAACTTTCTGGATGTTCTTTTGGCAAACCCACATATTCATCCATATTAAAGGTCACCACATGTTTAAAACTCACTTCTCCCGCTTGATTTAATTTAATCAATTCTTGATAGGTCTTAAGTGGTGTACTGCCTGTTGGTAAACCTAATACAAAAGGACGTTCTGCTGTAGGTTTAAAATGATTAATTCGATCAGCAATATGACGCGCCGCCCAACGGCTGACTTGTTGTTCATTGTTCAGAGGAATGAGACGCATAATAACCTTCCTTATCCGTACCACACTGACACTCTTTCCTCCCCGCTATAGAGGGAGGAAAGAAGTAAGTGCGGTCACTTTTCCATTAATTTATAAATATTTTGCTTTTAACTCTTTCGCTTTTGCTAATTGCTCTGGTGTTGCTTTTGCTGTCATTGGTTCACGGCAATAACCTGCATCCACACCATCTAGTTTCAATAACTCTTTGATAGTGAGATATAAGCCATTCGCTAAAATGCCTTCGATAAGGTCATTAGTCACGTGTTGAACTTGAAGTGCATCAGCCAATTTACCTTGTTTGGTTAATTCAAAGATTTGTCTTGCACGCACACCGTTTACGTTGAATGTACTACCGATCGCACCATCTACACCGAGAGAGACTGCAGGTACCATCATTTCATCAAAACCAGCCCAAATGAGGTGATTTGGATAAGCTTTTTTCAAGCGCTCTAATAGATAGAAATCCCCAGCGGTAAATTTCACACCAAGCACTTTCGGGTTTTTATAAAGTTCGCCGAATTGCTCAATACCCATGTTCACGCCAGTTAAGAACGGAATTGAGTACACGATCATGTTATTGCCTGTTTCCGCAATAATAGTATCGTAGTAATGTTTGATTTCAGGGAAGCTGAATTTATAGTAGAACGGGGTTACTGCAGAAAGACTGTCATAGCCTAATTCCGTTGCATATTTACCTAATTCCACTGCTTCATGTAAGTTCACACTACCCACTTGTGCGATTAGCGCAACTTGGTCTTTTGCTTCATCTTTCGCGATACGGAAAATTTGTTTTTTCTCTTCCGTAGAAAGCATGAAGTTTTCACCTGTTGAACCGCCTACATATAAACCATCAATTTTCATCTTATCAATGTTATAGCGAATAATTTCACGCAAACCTTTCTCATTGATAGAGCCATCTTCATTGAATGATACTAATAACGCACTAAAAATACCTTTTAAGTTACGCATTTTTCTCTCCTATTTGATACGTTGTTCTAAAATGACATTTAATGTTTTTTGCTTTATTTTGACCGCACTTTCCTGTGATGCCTGTACTAATAAAGCGTAAATCAAATCTAATACGAATAATTGAGCGATCTTCGTGCCGATAGAGTCGCCTTGTAGCTTACCTTGTTTATTCCCATTCACTAAAACAAGATCGGCATATTCTGTGATGGGTGAACGCAAACTGTGCGTAATCGCAATGGTTTTGGCACCGTTTTCTTTGGCGATTTTCATGGTATGAGTGGTTTCTTGAGAATAACCGGAATGGCTCAAACCAATTGCCACATCCTTTTTCGTCAATAACGATGCCTGCATATACATAAAATGATTGTTACCCGTGGCATCCACTTGCACACCGATACGCATCAGTTTATTTTTGGCATCTTCCGCAGTAATACCAGATGTCCCCACACCAAATAAGAAAACACGATTCGCTTGTTGAATGGCTTTTACTGCCTCTTCCAACTGCTCAAAATCTAATAAATTAATGGTTTCATCCATCACGTTATTGATGGCAGATTTCAGCTTATGCGCAATATTCAATGAGTTGTCAGAATCGGTAATATCAGAATCTAATACAGTGTTATCTTTGCCATCTTTTGTGGCAAGCTCGATGGATAATTCCAATTTAAAATCACTGAATCCTTTAAAGCCGAGAGTACGGCAAAAACGTACAAAGGTCGCCTCCCCCACTTCTAAATGAGCGGCAATTTCAGCTAAAGGAGCTTGCACCGCAAGATCGGGATTCAACAAAATCGCATCCGCAATTTTTTTCTCTGTTTTCGTTAAACTACGATATAACGAGCTGATGGTATTTAAAATATTGCCGTTTTTAGCCATAAACCACTCCCGTATTTTTTGCTTGTAATAAGCAATCTTTTACCCAGTAAGCCGCGCCAATCAAGCCTGCATCTTGTCCAAATTGAGCACTTTCTAATTCGCAATGATAAACAGCGGGAAGTTCACTTAATAAAGATTGAACTAGCGGTAAATAACCTTCTGCCAACCCTACGCTACCACCAACCACGACTTTTTGCATGTCTAATCCAATCTTCAAATCTGCAATTAAATTCGCAATAGCTTGGGCTGAACGAGTCACAAGTGCGGTTGCTTTTTCATCATTTTGACGGAAACGCGCAAAGACTTCTTTCGGATCACAAGGATCATCCCATTGAGAAGAAACCGCTTCAATCGCGCGACCTGATGCAATAGCTTCAACACAACCACGGCGACCACAGCCACAAACTGGGCCATTAGGATCGGCTAAAGTATGACCTATATGCCCAGCAATGCCGTTTGGCTCAGTAAGTAAACGATGATTTAGAATTAAACCGCCCCCTACGCCTGTAGAAACAGTAATAAAGGTAAAGTTTTGAACATCATTAGGATTTTGTAGTTGATACTCTGCATAGGCTGCCGCTTGCACATCATTAAGTAAGCCAATTGGTTTATCGGTGTGCTGTGCAATACTGTCTTTTAATGGGAATTGGGCTAATCCACCCAAATTTTTAGGATTAAGTGCGGTCAGAATGCCTTGATTAATAATGCCCGTTGAAGCAACAGCGACATAATCAAACTGCCCTTCATATTCTTTTAACAACTGAGCAAGGGTTTGATGCATCGCTTGCGCAGCATCATCTTGTGGCGTGGAAATCTGTTTTCGCTGTTGAATTTCACCATTTTTCACTATAGCAGAAGCGATTTTCGTGCCACCAATATCTAATGCCAAACAACACTGTAATGTCTGACCACTATCCACTGTTAATGACATATCTTCTTCCTTTATTTATTTTTTCGCTGAATGAATGGCTTGTGCAAACCAGCTTACAATATGCTCTAAGCGAGTTAATGCAGAACCTACGGTCACACAATAAGCACCAATTTCAATTGCAGTTTTCGCCAACTCCGGGGTGTTATAACGTCCTTCCGCCATGACTCGGCAACCTGCTGCTTTCAAATCTTTAACCAATTGATAATCAGGCTCCTCTGGCACAGTACCACCTGTGTAGCCAGACATCGTACTGCCCACAATATCAAAATCGAGTTTTTGACAGTACAAGCCTTCTTCTAAATTCGAACAATCCGCCATGGCTAAACAGCCTAATTCGTGGATTTTTTTGACCGCACTTTCAATATCTACTGGTCTAGGGCGATTTGTCCCATCCACGGCAATAATGTCTGCACCCGCTTTCGCTAAATCTTCAATATCATGCAAAAACGGGGTAATTCGTACAGGGCTGTCAGGTAAATCACGTTTCACAATACCAATAATCGGCACATTCACAGTAGGACGTGTTGCTTTAAGATTTTCTATGCCCTCGATACGCAATCCAGCGGCACCACCAACAACAGAAGCCTGTGCCATGGCTGCCACGATTTCTGGTTTATCCATCGGGCCGTCATCGACAGGCTGACAAGAAGCAATAAGACCAAATTTGATTTTATCTAAGACTTCATTATGTGATAATTTCGACATATAAACTCCTACATTAGACAGTAACACTTGGTTTCCATTTTGGCTTTCTGGTCATTATAGTAAAACGCAGTAAAACTTGCACCATAAAAAAATATTTTTTGAAGTACAATTTCAAAATTTGTGATCGGCTTCTCAATTTTGAGATAAAGTTACCACATTTGTACAAAATATTTTTTTTTACTTTAGAATATGAAGTAATACTTCATTACTATAAATAGGAGAAAAAAATGAATGTGTTAGGTTATGCGCAAAAAATTGGGCAAGCCTTAATGGTACCTGTTGCGGTCTTACCAGCAGCGGCAGTACTGATGGGTATTGGTTATTGGCTTGACCCAGATGGCTGGGGAGCTAACAGTCAACTTGCTGCATTTTTAATTAAATCAGGCGGTGCTATCATTGATAACATGGGCTTGCTTTTTGCCGTTGGCGTTGCTTTCGGTTTATCTAAGGACAAACATGGTTCTGCTGCACTTTCAGGTTTAGTGGGTTACTATGTGGTAACAACTCTACTTTCACCTGGCAGTGTTGCTCAGCTGCAACATATCGATGTAAGTGAAGTGCCAGCCGCCTTCGGGAAAATTAATAACCAATTTATTGGGATTTTGATCGGGGTGATTTCAGCTGAACTTTATAACCGCTTCTATCAAGTAGAATTGCCAAAAGCGCTTTCCTTCTTTAGCGGAAAACGTCTTGTGCCAATCGTCGTTTCTTTTGTCATGATGTTCATCAGCTTCGTATTGCTTTACATCTGGCCATATATTTTCGGCGGTTTAGTGTCATTCGGTGAAAGCATTAAAGACTTAGGCGCTGTTGGTGCTGGTCTTTACGGTTTCTTCAACCGCTTACTCATTCCTGTTGGCTTACACCATGCATTGAACTCCGTATTCTGGTTTGACGTCGCTGGCATCAATGACATTCCAAACTTCTTAGGTGGTGCAAAATCACTTGCTGAAGGCACTGCAACGGTTGGTGTAACGGGTATGTATCAAGCTGGTTTCTTCCCTGTTATGATGTTCGGTTTACCGGGTGCCGCATTAGCGATTTATCTCAGCGCTAAACCAAGTCAAAGAACTAAAGTGGCATCAATCATGCTTGCGGGTGCATTTGCCTCATTCTTCACTGGTATCACCGAGCCATTAGAATTCTCTTTCATGTTTGTTGCACCAGTGCTTTACTTCATCCACGCGGTATTAACTGGTATTTCTGTCTTTATCGCGGCAACAATGCATTGGATCGCAGGCTTCGGTTTCAGTGCAGGTCTCGTGGATATGGTACTTTCATCACGCAACCCATTAGCCGTTGAATGGTATATGCTAATCGTACAAGGCTTAGTATTCTTCGTGATTTACTATGCAGTATTCCGTTTTGCAATTAAGGCTTTCAACTTAAAAACATTAGGTCGTACAGAAGAAGCAGAAGAAACCACTGCAGCACAACCAGCAGCGAGCCAATCTCGTGAAGAAAGAGCGGTCAAATTTATTGATGCTTTAGGTGGTGCTGATAACTTCAAAAATATTGATGCTTGTATCACTCGCTTACGTTTAAGCTTAGTGGACCAACACAAAATTAATGAAGAACAGCTCAAGTCTCTTGGCGCAAAAGGTATCGTGAAAATCGGTAACGATGGCTTACAAGTGGTTCTCGGCCCTGAAGCTGAACTTGTGGCAGAAGCTATGAAACAAAAAGTGAAATAACACACACCAAATGAAATACCGACTCAGAAATGGGTCGGTATTTTTTTGCCAAAAACAAAGTAAAAATGACCGCACTTTAGCTGAGAATTTGTTGCTCGAGTTGAGTTAAATGAAAGTTTGAAAATTGTTTCGAAGGGTGGTGGAACTAAGCAGAATTGGTCTTAACAGCAAGTGGCTTACTGCATCGCATCCCTGCGGGATTTCTACCTAGCCCACCATAGATTTAAAGCATCTCTGGGGTTCCAGTCTGCGATATAAAATTAAAAGATTAAGAATCTTTTAAAAGCCACTTATATATTCAGGAGACCAATCCTGACTTCCAAAGAAACTACATTGGAAGGCAGTGGTATGATAGAAGTCTTCCGCTATTTTGTCAATTAAGATATTGCACTAAAAGAAGTATTTTTTCGCTTTTCGTATAAAAATTAACAAAGGCATTTCAACTATCACATCAATGTAACAAAAACAAAATAACCGTCTTATTAAAGACGGTTATTTTTACTATCGAGTGCCGTAAACCACAATGGTTTTACCGTGCGCATGAATTAGATTTTGATCTTCCAGCATCTTAATTATTCGCCCTACGGTTTCACGTGAACAGCCCACCATTTGACCAATTTCCTGACGCGTAATTTTAATCTGCATGCCATCCGGATGAGTCATGGCTTCAGGTTGTTTTGCTAGATGCATAAGCGCCTGAGCAATACGCCCCGCCACATCCAAAAAGGCCAGGTTAGTCACTTGTCGAGATGTATTTTGCAAGCGTTTTGATAACTGAGAAGTAAGGAACATTAAAATCTCAGGATTAATTTGGATAAGCTGACGATATTTTTTATAAGAAATTTCTGCAATTTCACAAGGGGTTTTCGTTTTCACCCAAGCTGAACGTTTCGAACCTTCATCAAATAAACCCGCTTCACCAAAAAATTGTCCAGCACCTAAATAAGATAAAATCATCTCTTTGCCTTCATCATCTTTCGATGAAACCATCACGCTTCCTTTAATTAAGAAATATAAAATATTGGCATCTTCCCCTGCATGGATTAAGGTCGATTTTGCCGGATATTTATGCAAATGACAGTGGGTTAGGAACCAATCCAGAGCAGGATCGCGTTGCTGATCATCGTCTTGTAACTTTTGTTCTTCAAGTAATTCTACATCTTCTGACATATAAGCTCCTATTGATTCATTTTAGAAATTCCATTTTATCTTTTATATCAATGGATTCATGTAATTCTGACCAAACAATCACTGCACTTCCATTGTGAATCTTATTTAGTAGGTGTTGTTTTTTTTGTTCTAAAGAAAATTCGTGTGAACCATAATCGGTGCCTTCCCTAAGTACCACACTTTCCACAATATTTTCTAAGGTTTCTGTTGGCAGTTCTTGCCATGGAATAATCATATATTTATCAACTAAAGTCAATTAAGCAAAAAGCGGTTCAAGAAAACGCCATTGCTGTTCAAAACTTTGATTTGCGCCTAAACGGAAATTTGTACGGACATAACGCATAAACTGCCCTTCACAAAGCGTCACTAAATGCCCCGCAATAATGCGTTCATCGACGTTAAAACCGCGCCCTTCGCGTAATTTTCGCATTTGTAAAATATTCACAAATTGCATTTCAAGACGATCGAAAAATTGCGCAACACGAGCCTGTAAAAGTGGTTCTTCAAACATCAATGCATGTCCGGTTAAAATACGTGTCAAACCTGGGTTTTTACGCGCAAAGTCAAGGATCATCTGCATAATGTCACGCACTCGATTCATGGTGTTTGTTTCATTACGAATTGATGTGGTGATACGGCTAAATAAATTCGCTTCGATATTATCGATCAACGCTTCAAACATTTTGGTTTTACTTGGGAAGTAACGATAAAGCGCCGCCTCTGACACACCCACTTCTTCCGCCAAACGCGCTGTTGTCATACGCTCCATTCCGCGTTCAGAATGTAGCATATGCGTAAGCACCGTCAACACTTGTTGACGACGTTCTTTTACCGTGCGTTTTTCGATTTTTGGCGGTTTAATTTCCGCGGCAATCTCATCAACTTCTACGAGAGATAATTGTTCTACCATAGTTTATTTTTTACCTGAATGACCAAAACCGCCCTCACCGCGTTCAGTTTCGGTAAATTCGCTGACAATATTGAATTCCGCTTGTACGACTGGCACAAAGACTAACTGTGCGATGCGATCGCCGACTTCAATTTTGAACGATTCATGGCCACGATTCCATACAGACACCATTAATGGACCTTGGTAATCTGAATCAATTAAGCCCACTAAGTTACCCAATACGATACCGTGTTTATGACCTAAACCCGAACGAGGCAAAATCACTGCTGCAAGATTTGGATCGGCAATATAAATTGAAAGGCCTGTTGGGATAAGTTTGGTTTCGCCTGGTTGAATTTCGATGCCTTCTTCAAGCAACGCACGTAAATCCAAACCTGCTGAACCTTCGGTTGCATAGGTTGGTAAAGGAAATTCGTTGCCAATACGGCTATCTAAAATTTTTACATCAATTTTTTTCATGCTTATTTATCCTTTAAAAGAAATCTGTCATACAAAAGTGCGGTCACAAAATTCAACGAATTTTGAACGTATTTTATTTGTGATAATGCTCAACAATTTCAGTGACCAACACTTCTGCCAATTTATTTTTATCAGCTAACGGCAACGCTTTTTCGCCTGTTTTCCAAAAGATCTGCAAGGCATTTTGATCTTGTCCGAATACTTGCCCACCCGATACATCATTGGCACAAATCATATCTAAATTTTTGCGTTGAAGTTTGCTCTTCGCATACTCAGCGACATTTTGCGTTTCAGCAGCAAAGCCCACAACAAATGGACGATCTTTTTCTAAACTTGCCACACTTGCGATAATGTCTGGATTTTTCACCAATTTAAGAGAAAGCTCATCGTTATCATTGGTTTTCTTAATTTTTTGATCAGCAACTTCCGCAACTCGATAATCAGCCACCGCAGCACAGCCAATAAAGATGCGATTTTTGACCGCACTTTCAAGGGAGGCTTGCCACATTTCATGGGCGGTTGTCACATCAATGCGATGAACATTTTTCGGTGTAGCCAGATTAACAGGCCCTGCAATTAAGGTGACATTTGCTCCACGTTTTGCAAAGGCCTCGGCAATTGCAAAGCCCATTTTACCTGAGCTGTGATTAGAAATATAACGAACAGGATCGATAGCCTCACGCGTTGGGCCTGCCGTAATGGTGACACTTAAATCGGCTAAATCCTGCTGAACAGCAAAAAGTGATTGAAGCGACGCAAAAATTTCAGCCGGTTCAGACATTCTGCCTGCGCCCACATCGCCACAAGCTTGAAAGCCACTATTTGGCCCAACAAAATGAATACCTCGCACAGAAAGAGCGGTCAAATTTTGTTGTGTAATCGCCTGGCGGTACATTTGCTGATTCATCGCCGGTGCGAGCAAAATAGGGGCACTTGTCGCGAGACAAATCGTACTGAGTAAATCATTAGCCATTCCAACGGTTAAACGCGCAATAAAATCGGCGCTAGCCGGCGCAATCACAATCGCATCAGCCCATTTGGCCAGCTCAATATGTCCCATGGCTAATTCAGCTTGTGGATCAAGTAAAGATTGAGAAACCGCATTACCCGAAATGGCTTGTAGCGTTAAAGGTGTGACAAATTCAGCAGCGGCTGGCGTTAAAGCCACTCGAACTTCTGCGTTAGATTTGCGTAATAAACGAATAAACTCAATGGTTTTATAGGCGGCGATGCCTCCTGTAATCCCGACAACAATACGCTTTCCGCTCAAGCTCATTTGCTACTCCGCTGCAACTTAATAGAATGGATCTGTTTTGTGTGTTAGTACTTAACAACTTAAGGTCGCCTATTTTACTTCAAATTTCGCCAATAAAAAATTTTATTTTTGCGATCTCGATTTCAAAAATAAAACTAGTTTCTCGCAAAGATTGAAAACATCCTGAAAATTGACCGCACTTTTTTCTTTTCATTAATTAATATGCAAACAAACACTCCTTTAATGCCTCGTGAAAAATTGTTGAAATATGGCGTTGAAGCCCTAGAAGATCACGAATTACTCGCTATTTTCTTACGTACAGGGATTAAAGGCTGCCCTGTCATGGAATTATCACATAACGTGCTGCAACATTTTGGCTCTCTTCGAAGCTTATTAAGCGCAGATAAAGAAGCCTTTTGCAAAGTAAAAGGATTAGGCATTACGCAGTTTATTCAACTGCAAGCCACCACAGAAATGACAAAACGCTATCTGAAGCAAGAATTACTGATAGAGCATGTATTTAGCGACACATCTACGGTAAAGCTTTATCTTCAAGCGGAGCTTCACCACGAAGAACGTGAAATTTTTATGGTGTTATTTCTAGATAATCAACATCGTTTGATTAAAAAAGAGCGGTTATTTTTAGGCACAATTAATGTGACGAATGTTTATCCTCGTGAAATCATCAAAGAAAGCCTTTACTGCAATGCAGCCGCCTTAATTTTGGCTCACAACCACCCTTCTGGCCTAGCAGAACCGAGCTATTCCGACAAAATGATCACACAAAAAATTATTGAGGCTGCTGAGTTAATGGATATTCGTATTTTGGATCATTTTATTGTCGGCAAAGGGACTTGTTATTCTTTTGCAGAACATAATCTGTTATAGTTTTAGGGAATTTGATGATTTTTTTATCGTTCATTTCCATTTAAAGACGGAAAAATCGCTTTTGGACTTGAGAAATGAAAATAAAGTCAGTATAATTTGCGACCTTTAATATAGTAAGTGGGTCGGATACTGCGACCTGACGAGGAAGCAAGCTTAGTTTTAAGCTTCATTATCCGAACCATAAGCTCGAGCTTATATTTAAATTATTGGAGATTATTATGTCTAGAGTTTGTCAAGTAACAGGCAAGCGTCCAGCTGTGGGTAACAACCGCTCACACGCGTTGAATGCGACACGTCGTCGTTTTCTTCCAAACCTTCACACTCACCGTTTCTGGGTTGAAAGTGAAAACCGTTTCGTGACCTTACGTTTAACTGCGAAAGGTATGCGTATTATCGATAAAAAAGGCATTGATGCAGTGTTAGCTGAAATCCGTGCTCGTGGCGAAAAAATCTAAGGAGCTAAAACATGGCAGCTAAAGGCGCTCGTGAGAAAATCCGTTTAGTTTCTACTGCAGAGACCGGTCACTTCTACACAACTGATAAAAACAAACGTAATATGCCTGAAAAAATGGAAATCAAAAAATTTGATCCAGTAGTGCGTAAACACGTTATCTATAAAGAAGCAAAAATCAAATAATTTTGCTGATTTTGAAAAAAGCCCGACATTGTTCGGGTTTTTTTATATCACAAATTCATTACCGAGATTATCTATGCCTGAACTTCCTGAAGTCGAAACAGCCCTACGCGGTGTCAGTCCCTATTTAAAAGGTTTTACCATTGAAAAAATTGTAGTGCGTCAACCACAATTACGCTGGGTTGTCTCTCCTGAATTAACAACGCTCAAAAACGTCAAAATTTTAGATACTTCTCGCCGTGCGAAATACCTCATTATTCATACTGAAAAAGGTTATATCATTGGCCATTTAGGCATGTCTGGCTCTGTTCGAATTGTGCCGCACGATAGTCCTATTGATAAACACGATCACCTTGATATTGTAATGAATAATGGCAAATTACTGCGTTATAATGACCCGAGACGCTTCGGTGCATGGTTATGGACGGAAAGCTTAGGTGACTTTCATCTTTTTCTAAAACTTGGTCCAGAACCACTTTCTGATGAATTTAATGCGGAATACCTTTTTAAAAAATCACGCAAGAAATCGACCGCACTTAAAACCTTTTTAATGGATAATGCTGTCGTCGTGGGCGTAGGAAATATTTATGCCAATGAAACACTCTTTTTATGTGGTTTGCATCCGATGAAATTAGCCGAAAATCTCACACGAAACCAATGTGCCTTACTCGTTGAAACGATTAAAAACGTATTAGCGAAAGCCATTACACAAGGTGGTACAACATTAAAAGATTTCTTACAACCCGATGGCCGTCCAGGTTATTTTGCTCAGGAATTGTTAGTGTACGGAAACAAAGATAAACCTTGTCCTAAATGTGGCACTAAGATTGAAAGTATGATTATTGGGCAACGCAATAGCTTTTATTGCCCTCATTGTCAGAAAAAGAAATAGGCGTTATACACGCCTATTTTTTAGAAAAAGGTACTCCAGAAATGAGAAATTGGCATGGCGAGAAAAAGAGCCGGCAACATATTCGCCACATGGAACATTTGGATATTACAAATGCGAAAGCCCGCCGCAATCATTAGCATACCGCCTACCGCAGCAAAATCACCTCGCATTTCAGGTGTTACAAAAGGAATAATAAACACCGCAGAATAAGCTAAAATCACTTGAACCAATGTTTGTGGCACAAAAATACTTGCCACAGAAATGCCAAGCGATGTGGCAAAGATCATCGCGGTGAAAAAATCTAAAAAGGATTTCACAATGAGGATATCAAAATTACCACTCATCCCCTCATTCATCGCCCCGAAAATCCCCGTTCCACTAAATGAAAATAAAACTACAATCGCAACAAATTTAGATAAGAACTCTTCTTGGCTATGCATGCTACTTGGCTTATCAGGAAACATCTTTTCAACAATACCTTTGGCTGATGATGCCAGTTTATTGATCCCCTGTTCCAATAAAAGCAACTCGCCAATTATCGTCCCTAATAACACCGATAAAATCATTGCTGGCATATTGGTGGTTTTCGCCACCATCACAATACCCATGCCCATGGAACACAAGCCAAAGATTAAGGTTAGATTAGTGCGTAAACGCTCTGGAATGCGTCCACCGAGCGCCGCACCGATAACTGCGCCACTAATAATCGCCAGTGCGTTGATATAAGGTCCGATAATCATATTCTTCTCCAAGTTGACTTACCCTATTATACGAAAAACAAGATGAAAATCGACCGCACTTTTGGCAATAAAAAAGGCATGGTTTCCCATGCCTTTTATTTATTAACAATAAATTACCAGTGGTAACCTGCACCAACTGCTACACCCACTTTACCTTGTGTATCGCTAGTACCTGCTAAACGAATAATGATTTTACCGTTATCTGAAATACGTGACATACCTAATGCCACTGCATTTTGACCTTGGTAATTACCCGCTGCCACAGATACCATGCTCTTACCTGGAATGTAAGCTTGTGGTAATTGAGACGCCGCTAACGCGCTTGCTGTACCTGCATTTACACGCTTACCTAACTTGTTCACTTGACCATTTAACTTATTGATCTTGTTATTCATGTCAGCTTTTACTTCGTGTAATTGGCTGCCGTTTACCGCATCAGTACTGTCTGCTGCAATGCGCCCTGGTGCAACATTGGTAATTTGTTTATTACCTGCATCAATACCATTTTTAGTCATGCTTGGACCATTTTTAATGGTTACGCCATTGCCATCAATCACAGTATCACCCGCAGTGAATTTATTCGCTGTTACAGTATTCACTTTAAGATCTTTATTTAGCTTAACGTTAACACCTTTAGGGTTAGCCACTGTAGTGATATTATCATCACCAGTAATCTCAACTTCATCGCCTAATTTTTTCACATCAGATTTATTACTATCACCAACAAAAGTTAAGCCTTTTGAGCTAATTGCCGTATTAGCATCTGCACCTTTTTGGATGTCATTTTTGGTTTTTTGCGATAAATCAAGATAATAATTAGTCACAGATGTACCGTTGATATCTTTCTCACCTCTGTTTTCAACGACTAATGCTTCTGATGTAGTTACATTCGCTGAAGTATCCTTGGCACTAACACTATAAATAATTTGGCCGTTAGCTCCAATTCTTGATGTAACAGTCGTATTTTTACCCTCTTCAACTTCTGTTTTGGCTGACTTTAATTGTGCTACATTAACAGCATCGGTATCTTTTACACCAGCCGTAACGTTACTAATTGCTTTGCTCCCTGCATCAATTCCCATTGATGTCATGCTTGGACCATTATTAATAGCGACACGATTGTCCTCAATAACAGTATTGCCTGCAGTAAATTTATCCGCTGTCACATTTCCTGCTTTCAAGTCTTTCGTGGTTGAAATCGTGAAGTTAATACCATTTTGTTCAAGTTTGATATTATCACCTGCGATATAGTTAACTGTCGCCCCAGGTGCTACATTCGCAACTTCGGTTCCAGTCACTTCGCCTGTTGTTCCTTCTTTCTTCGTTGCTGTTGCATTCCAGCCTTTACCCACAAGTTCTTTCACATCTTTCAATTGTGAAACATTCACCGCATCTGTGTCATCGGTACCTGCTGCAACATTGCTAATTTTATTACCAGCAGCATTAATGCCAGTTTTAGTGACACTTGGACCACCGTTAACAATTAAACCATTATTGTTAATGGTTGTGTCACCTGCTTTTACACTATCTACTGCAATATTTTTATTTAATGTTACCTCAACTTGGCTTCCGCTTGCTTTGGTAGCGATATTTTTATCTCCCTTAATTACAACTTCGTTATCAAGTTTTCTCGCATCAGTTTTAGTACCGTTATCGCCTTTAAAAGTTAAACCTTTATTGGTGACAGTATTGTGAGCATCCACACCTTTGTCGATATCTGCTTTGGTCTTATCTGACAAATCAATATCATACTTAGTAATTGTTGTATTACCATCTAAAGTCGGCTTGCCTGCAGCTACTTTTAAAGCACCAGAAGTGCTTGTCACACTCGCAGATGTATCTACTGCATCAACTGTATAAGTACTTTCACCATTAGTGCCTGTAGTTTTCGTAACTGTCGTGTTTTTACCCGCTTCCACAGAAGTTTTAGCTGCATTGACGACTTTGTTCAACTGCGAAACATTCACCGCGTCAGTATCAGCCTTGCCCGCTGCAACACCTGTGATTTTATTACCAGCCGCATTAATACCTGATTTAGTGACACTTGGACCATTAGAAATCGTTAAACCATTATCATTAATGATTGTATCACCTGCTTTTACACTATCTACTGCAATATTTTTATTTAATGTTACCTCAACTTGGCTTCCGCTTGCTTTGGTAGTGATATTTTTATCTCCCTTGATTGCAACTTCGTCATCAAGTTTTCTCACACCAGTTTTAGTACCGTTATCGCCTGTGAAAGTTAAACCTTTCTTGGTGACAGTATCATGAGCATCAACACCTTTTTTAATATCATCTTTTGTTGCTTGAGAAAGATCCACAGCATACTCTGTTACTTCTACACCATCCTTATTTTTAGCTGGAGTTTTTGCTGTTACAGAAACTGTTGATGAACCAGAAACCGAAGCTGATACTTCTTTTGCAGAGCTTGCATCATCAATTTTTTTACGAGTTTCTTCATCAATCTTAACTTCAATTCCATTGCCAGTTGCAACTGTCGTTAAACCATTTGAACCTTTGATATTTAAAGATTCACCTAATTTTTTGACCGCACTTCCGCTATTGCCATTAAATGTCATTTGTAAATTACGTACTTCATTAATTGTCTTAACAACATCACCTGCAGTTACAACATTATTTGAATTATCAGCTGCAGCTACATTGCCTTGTCCATCAGTCGTGATATTCGTTGTCTTCACATCAAATTTCACAATGGTGTCATTTGAAGTTTTAGTCACATTCGCGGTAGTTAAACTTCCATCTTTGAAGCTCACTACACCATTATTATTTATACGAGAACGTGGAGTATCATTTTCTTGTATATTAAAACCGCTATTGTTTAATACTGCGTGAAGTTGAGAACCATTTACCGCATCCGTTGACGTCGCAGAAATACGACCCGCAGCGACATTATGGATTTGGCGCTCATTGCCTGCTTTACCAACAGAAACTGCCCCACCAATGCTAGATGAACTTGCTGCAAATCTCACTTCTGAATTTAAACCTGCATCATTTTTAAATACAGCACTTGTTGAGTTAGCATCAAACATATTTGTCCCTGCTTCAGAATCAGCACCTAGGGCAATAGATTTATATGCTGTACTTTTAGCATGTGGTCCCAGAGCAACGGCACTGTTCGCACTTGCATTAGCGAATGAACCTAATGCCATCGCATCTCGATCTGTTGCTTTGGCTGTATAACCTAATGCTATAGCCGCTCGTTGAGTCGCTTCAGAATAAGCCCCTTGAGAAATAGTGAAAGCCTCTGCTGCATTAGCAGAATACCCCATTGCAATAGAATGCTCTATCGCAGCCTTCGTATCTTGGCCAATTGCAATTGAATATCGACCTGATGAATTTGCACCTAAGCCAAACGCCATCGCAGAATAATCAGTCGCTTTACTCCCTTGTCCTAAAGCCACGGTATTTACACCACTTGCTAATGAATTAACACCGATAGCAATTGTTGTCTCATTCGACGCGTTTGAGTTGGCGCCAAAAGCCATTGCATTAACTCCAGATGCCTTTGATTGCACACCCATCGAAACTGAGTTGGTTGCATTAGCCATTGAATCTTGACCTAATGCCATTGACTTTTCACCCAATGCTTTAGCTAGTGTCCCCAATGCCATAGAATCAGTGTTTGAAGCATTTGATGAAACTCCCATGGCGATTGCATTAACGCCATCTGCAATAGAGCCTACACCTAAAGCAATCGCTCTCACACCTGAAGCTGTGGTATTGGCTCCCAATGCTGAGGCATGCACTCCCGTAGCATTAGCACTCAATCCAAGAGCAACAGCATACGATGCATTTGCATTTGCTAGATAACCAATACCGACTGAAACACCACCTTCAGCATTGGCTTTATGCCCCATCGCAACAGAATAACCTCCATTAGCGGTAGACAATTCCCCAATAGCAACATCCGAATATCCAAGTGCCTTACTATTAACACCCATCGTCACCGAAGTTGCCCCAGCACTTAAGGCATTACGACCGATCGCAACAGTTTCACTTGATGAGGCATTTGCTTTATTACCAATCGCAATCGTCCCCCACGAATTTGTACTTGCCGCATCACCAATAGCAATTGCATTGTCGTGAGATGCATTCGTTGAATTACCAATGGCAATAGAAGCAGTACCATTTGATGATGCTTTATAGCCTAATGACAGACCATATCTCGCGGTCGATGTGGCATCGGGTCCAATAGAAACAATTTTATTTTCAGCTGCTGTTGCGTTTAAGCCCATAGCAATCGAATCTGCATGAGTAGTGCTCGCATTTACACCAATAGCAATTGAATTAACACTATTAGCATTCGTATTCACATCTCCGATACCAATACTTGAAGCATTAACATTTGATTCAATAACATCCCCTAAAAAAACTTTTGCTTGTACAGGCGCCATGGCTGCCATTAAAGAAAGCGTAAATGCAGAGAGTTTAAAAAGAGAAGATAAACGTGTCTCATTTGTTACACGCAGTTCTGAGTTTGAAGAGGCTTTTACTGCCCCTTTCGCTAATTCTGATGTCACAACAAATAATTGTGTCGTTTTATTCCAAATAATTTTAAATATTTTGTTCATAATACATTGTTTTCCTCAAGTAATACCGCTCTCAAAACAAATAAATGAGCGGTATATAAAACCGCTAAAGTTATATTTTACCTCCTTATTTACGGCAAGTTAATGTTTTCTTTTTATACTAATCTTTACAAAAGATTTACATTTAAAATCAAGCAAGTGATTGCATAAAAAGGAGTTTAATGAATACGGGTAGCATTCCAAAGAACTATCTCCTTGTAAGTAAAAATGAACCGCACTTTTTAACCTACACACAAATTATCGTAGAGTTAGCATACCCTTTTATGAGTATTTTGATTTTAAAGTTTGATCAACCTCAAACTTTTGGAAGATAACCTTAGAAAAACTACTGCTTTTTGGTATCTTATGCTTGCACTGAACTATTTTTATGAGTGAATTCAAAAGCTTAATAGGAATTGTTTGCATTTAAAATTGTTTTTTATTCTTTCCTAATGGAGTGATTATCGTGAACGCATTGAGAAAAAGCCTTGTTTTGGCCACTTCTTTCGCAGCTTTAGGTGTATATAACTCAGCGATGGCTGAAATGGTATACAAGCCTGTTGAACAACCTGTGGAAGCACCAAACCCTAATTTAAAAATCGAAGCAGTGAATGAAAAATTTGCTGAGAAATATCCTAGCCAATTCAATTCGTGGAAAGCGACTGAAAAAGGCGACAAAATCATCTATGCAGATGAACAAGATCCACGTTTAATCGTGTTATGGGGCGGTTATGCTTTTGCGAAAGAATATAACGCACCTCGTGGTCACGTTTATGCGGTAAAAGACGTACGTGATATTTTACGTACTGGCGCACCGAAAACTGCGACTGATGGCCCACAACCAATGGCATGTTGGACTTGTAAAGGTCCAGACGTTCCACGTTTAATCGCGGAATGGGGTGAAGATGGCTACTTTAGCGGTAAATGGGCTAAAGGCGGCGCAGAAGTGGTTAACTCAATCGGTTGTGCTGACTGTCACGATACTACATCAAAAGACTTTGCTGAAGGCAAACCTGCATTACGTATTGCTCGTCCACACGTTCTTCGTGCATTAGATCACTTAAACACTGCACTTCAAGCGAAAGCAAAAGCTGAAGGTAAAGAACAACCTAACTTAAGCTTTAACACTGCTGCACGTACAGAACAACGTGCTGAAGTTTGTGCTAACTGTCACGTTGAGTACTACTTCGCAGGTGATTTAAAACAAGTAACCTTCCCTTGGGATAACGGTCAAACTGTTGATGACATCGAAAAATACTACGATGATATCGGCTTCAGTGACTGGACTCACTCTCTTTCTAAAGCACCAATGTTAAAAGCTCAACACCCTGACTTTGAAATTTGGTCTTTAGGTATGCACGGTAAAAACGGCGTAACTTGTATCGACTGTCACATGCCTAAAGTACAAGGTAAAGACGGTAAAGTTTACACCGACCACCAAATCCAAAACCCATTCGATGCATTTGATACCACATGTGCAAACTGTCACGATCAAAGCAAAGAAAAACTTAAAGACATCGTCGCTTCACGTAAAAAAGAAGTGAAAGATGTAATGGGTCGCTTAGAAGATCAAGTTGTTCGCGCTCACTTTGAAGCAAAAGCTGCATGGGATGCTGGTGCAACTAAAGAAGAAATGGAACCTGCTTTAATGGATATCCGTCACGCTCAATGGCGTTGGGACTACTCTGCAGCAAGCCACGGTGGCCACATGCACGCTCCTGATGTAATGCTCCGCGTATTAGGTTCTGGTTTAGACAAAGCAGCGGATGCACGTGCTAAACTTGCAGCAATCTTAACTAAACACGGCGTGAAAACTCCGGTTGAAGTACCAGATATTTCTACAGCTGATAAAGCATGGAAAGTAATGGGTATTGATATCGAGAAAGAACGTAAAGCGAAAAAAGAATTCTTAGAAACTGTTGTACCTCAATGGGTAAAAGAAGCGAAAGCCAATGGCAAATTAGCTGAAGATACCGCAACAAAACAATAAAAAAAGAACCGCACTTTGTAACTAAAGTGTCGAAGTGCGGTCATTTTTAACCATATATTTGAGGTAATCAGAATGAATTTAACTTCTTTAATCAGCAAATCGGCAAAATCCCTTGCATTGCTTGCAATGCTTGCGGCAATGCCAATGGCTGCAAGTGCGGAAGAGATGGCAAAAACACCTGCCTCTCAACTCACTTATGAGCCACAATTGGATAACCAACGTGATCCAAACCAATATTGTGCGAAATGTCACAAATTTGACCAAGTTGATAAAAACCAAACTTTAGATCAATCTGGTGGTGAATTACACTTTGGTAAATTCCACGGCGCACACTTAAATCAAAAAAGCCCTAACACAGGTAAACCGATTAACTGTGTAAACTGTCACGGTAATATTTCGGAAGATCACCGTCGTGGTGCAAAAGATGTGATGCGTTTTGATGGCGATATCTTTGGTGATAAAAAACCAATGTACACAGCACAAGAACAAAACCAAGTTTGTTTTGCTTGTCACCAACCAGCAAAACTTCGTGAAAAACTTTGGGCGCACGATGTTCACGCAATGAAATTGCCTTGTGCAAGCTGCCACACATTACACCCGAAAGATGATGCGATGAAAGGTATTCAACCGAAAAATCGTGTGAAACTTTGTGTAGATTGCCACGGCGAACAACAAAAACGCAAAGCGGCAAAAGAAGCACAATCACAAACGCAATCAACCGAACAAAAGGATAAATAATGACAGCTTGTTCACGCCGAAACTTTGTTTCCGGCATGGGGGCATTAATCCTTATGACGGGGACATCAGTTACCTCTTTAGCGAAAGAGGAAAAGGCGGATAAACCGAAACGCTATGCAATGGTACACGACGAAACAGCTTGTATCGGCTGTACCGCTTGTATGGATGCTTGTCGTGAAACTAACCACGTTCCTAAAGGCGTTTCACGTTTGGAAATTCTCCGTAGCGAACCTTATGGCGAATTCCCAAATCAAGAATACGAGTTTTTCCGTCAATCTTGCCAACATTGTACAAACGCCCCTTGTGTGGCTGTTTGTCCAACCGGTGCATCATTTATTGATCCTGAAACAGGTATCGTTGATGTAACTAAAGATCTTTGCGTGGGTTGCCAATACTGTATCGCAGTTTGTCCTTATCGCGTACGTTTCATTCATCCAGAGCATCTTACTGCGGATAAATGTAACTTCTGTCGCGATACAAACTTAGCAGCTGGCAAACAACCTGCTTGTGTAGAAGCTTGTCCAACCAAAGCATTAACCTTTGGTGATATGAATGACCCAAGCAGCGAAGTGTCCCGCAAAGTGAAAGAAAAACCGGTTTATCGCACGAAAGTGGAATTAGGTACTCAACCAAATCTCTACCATATTCCATTCCAACACGGGGAGCCAAGAAGATGACATTAGATTATCCTGTTCCGTTTCACACACCTAATTTGGTGTGGGATTCAACAATCGCTATCTATTTGTTCTTACTTGGTATTTCTTCCGGTGCGGTACAATTAGCGATTGCTTATAAACGTAGTCACAAATTAGAAAATCCTAGCAAAAACTGGATTATCAGAGCAGCCGCCGTTTTAGGTTCTGTGCCAACATTAATTGGTTTAACCCTGTTAATTTTCCACTTGGCACGTCCTTGGACATTCTGGAAATTGATGTTTAACTATCAATTCAACTCTGTAATGTCTATGGGGGTAATGTTATTCCAAGTTTATATGCTGTTCTTGGTATGTTGGTGTGCGGTTATCTTCAAAGAAGATATCATGGCGTTCATCCAACGTTTTATGCCAAAACTTGGCTTTGTCGGTAAAATTATCAATGTATTAGAACGTTTAACTGGTCCTGTAGAAGTCATTCTCTTCATCTTAGCTGCTGTACTAGGGGCTTATACCGGTTTCTTACTTTCAGCATTGATTAGTTACCCAATGTTAAATAACCCTGTTCTACCAGCGTTATTCTTGGCTTCAGGCACATCTTCAGGTATTGCTGCAACCTTCTTATTTATCCTCATTGCAGGTAAATTAAAAGGTGATAGCCATGAATCACACTTCATTCATAAATTTGAAGTGCCAATCATGGTAACTGAGCTTGGTTTATTAGTTTGTTTCTTCGTGGGTCTTTATTTTGGTGGTGGCCAAAAAGTGGTTGCCTTACAGAATGCATTATCTGGCTTCTGGGGTGCAGTCTTCTGGATTGGGGTATTCTTAATTGGTATCTTAATTCCACTACTTGCCAACCTTGCCGTAAAAGACAACTTAAAATACAACAAGAACTTTATTATCCTTGTGTCAATCTTCGACTTAATCGGGGTTCTCTGCTTACGTTACTTCATCTTGTACGGCGGACAACTTACCGTTGCGTAAGGATAAACTTCTTATTTAATCAAAAGGCGTATACAATACGCCTTTTGTTTATTTAAAAGACTAAAGTGCGGTTAATTTTACGTATGTTTTTCATACTTAAAATTAACCTTATTTTGTCAAATACAACCATTAATACTGAAGAATACTATGCTTCCCGAACTCGGATTTCTCTCATTACTCTTTGCTACCACCGCGGCGATCTTACTTTCCATCGTGCCGCAAATAGGTATTTGGCAAAATAAACCCTCTCTCACCAACACTGCTTGGGGATTAAGTTATTGCTTCGGTATTTTTACGAGCGTCTCAATCGGTATTCTTGCCTACTCTTTTGCAACGGATGACTTCACTTTGGAATACGTGGCAGCGCACTCCAATTCTCAACTCCCGACATTTTTTAAAGTCGCCGCCACCTGGGGCGGACATGAAGGTTCCATTTTATTTTGGCTTTTCACATTAAGTCTTTGGTTAGTGGCTTTTGCCTTTTTCTCTCGTAAAAATGACCGCACTTTTTCTGCACAAACCCTTTCTTTACTCGGCTTAATTTGTCTTGGTTTTGCTATTTTCATTTTATTCTACTCCAATCCATTTGGACGTGCTTTTCCTGCCCCTGTAGAAGGGCGAGATCTCAATCCAATGCTGCAAGATATTGGCTTAATTTTCCATCCACCACTGTTATATGTGGGTTATGTGGGCTTTGCCGTTAACTTTGCCATGTCAATTTCTGCCTTAATCTTTAATCGTTCTGCACAAGCAATCGCGCGTGCGATGCGAGCTTGGGTTCTCGTTTCTTGGTTATTCTTAACGTTAGGGATCGTTCTCGGTGCCTGGTGGGCATATTACGAATTAGGCTGGGGTGGCTGGTGGTTCTGGGACCCTGTAGAAAACGCCTCACTTATGCCATGGTTATTAGGACTTGCACTTTTACACAGCTTAATGGTGACTGAAAGACAAGGCATGTTTAGCTACTGGACAACACTCTTTTCCCTACTCGCTTTTGCATTTAGTATATTAGGCACATTTATTGTCCGTTCAGGTGCATTAACCTCTGTTCATGCTTTTGCTTTAGATAGCTCCCGTGGTTATGCACTATTACTTATTTTCTTCTTATTGACTGTCGGCTCACTCAGTTTATTTGCCCTACGCACAAATACCAATGAAAGTGCGGTCAAATTTCCACTCATTTCTAAAACTGGGGCTATTTTAGGTTTAAACATCGTATTGACCGTCGCAACCGTCAGTACCTTCTTAGGCACTTTCTATCCAATGCTATTCCAAGCCATGAATTGGGGAAGTATTTCTGTGGGGGCCCCTTACTTTAATAGTATTTTCTTGCCCTTGCTCACGTTAGTACTTTTTGCCATGGCGGGTACACTTTGCTTAAACTGGTTTAAATCAGACAAAAAACGCTTTTTCAAACGTCTGTTATTACTTATTCCCGCTGCAGTAATTGCTTATGGCATGATTTGGAACGCGTTGCAAAATGACAGTGCGTTACGTTTCCATTTCTTTGCTTATGTATTACTCACCCTCGCTATTTGGGTCTTATTCGTCACCTTATGGCAAAATTGGGCAAAAGTAAGACTTGCTTATTTCGGGATGATTCTCGCACACTGTGGCGTGGCGATTGCCACAATGGGTGCCGTAATGAGTAGTTACTTTGGCAGTGAGTTAGGTGTTAGGCTTGCACCACAACAAAGCCAACAATTAGGTCAATTTGAATTCCATTACGATCGTTTTTCCAATGAAATTGGGTCAAACTTTACCGCCGAAGTCGCTTTCGTTAGCGTGTCAAAACAAGGCAAACCGTACGCTGAAATTGTACCGGAACGCCGTTATTATGATGTTCGAACTATGACCATGAGTGAAGTAGGGTTAGATGCTGGCTTTTGGGGCGATTTATACATTGTTATGGGTGATAACTTAGGCAAAGGAGAGTTCACATTCCGCTTGCATTACAAACCGCTTATTCGCTGGTTATGGCTCGGGGGCATTTTAATGGCACTTGGCGCATTATGTTCAGCCATCAATTTGAAGAGAAAACGTGATGAATAAAAAGTTTATTTTGTTTTTACCGCTGATTTTGTTATTAAGCATTTGCTTACTGCTTTTTGTTGGCTTACATAAAGATCCAAAACAAATTGCCTCTGCACTCATTAATAAGCCAGTACCGGAATTCTATCAAGCAAATCTACTTGAACCGAGTCAAATCGTCAGCCCAAGAGATTTCCCGAAAAAGCCTTTTCTACTTAATGTGTGGGGAAGTTGGTGTGGCTATTGCCAACAGGAACACCCTCTTTTGATGGAAATTTCAAAAGAAGTGCCAATTGTGGGCTTCGACTATCGTGACAAACCACAAAACGGTATTGCAATGCTCGAACGCATGGGCAATCCATTTATACTCACTATTGACGATAGCCGTGGTGAATTTGCGATGCAATTAGGCGTAGATGGCGCACCAGAAACCTATGTCGTCGATGAGCACGGCATGATCCGTTATCGTCATTCTGGCTATATGGATCGCAAAGCATGGCTCACTGAGATCAAACCAAAACTTGATGAATTAACTAAAAAGTAAAATGAAAAAATTAACCCGATTTCTGACCGCACTTTTACTGACGTTTGCCCTTTTTGCTCACGCAGAAATGGTCGACACCTATGCGTTTAAAAACCAAACCGATCGCACTCGTGCTGTTGAGCTGGCAAAATCCTTACGCTGCCCGCAATGCCAGAATCAAAACTTAGTTGAGTCCAATTCACCGATTGCTTATGACTTACGCATTGAAGTCTATAAAATGGTGGATGAAGGAAAAACAAATCAGCAAATTATCGACACGATGACAGCTCGTTTCGGTAATTTCGTAAACTATAAGCCACCTTTCCAATGGAATACAGCACTACTCTGGCTATTGCCTATTTTGTTATTAATTGGGGCTTTTGCATTAATTTTATTTTCTACTAAAAAATCAGAAGGCGAGCCAAAACAACTCGAAAATCAACCTCATACTGCCCCTAAAGAAGAAAAAAGTGCGGTCAAATTTAAAACCAAATCCGCCATTTGGGTCTTTGCTATTTTATTAATTCTTCCCTTAAGTTATTACTTCTCCCTTGATCGTTTTGAACGTGTTCAACAAGGCGAAAAAGAGATGCTTGAGCTTGCCAATAAAAAAACAGATACATCAATGGTGCATCAAAAAGAAGATATGGTACTCAAAATTCAAAATAAAATTCGAGAAGATGTAAATAACCCTGAGCTTTGGGCTCAGCTAGGTGATGCCTACATGCAAAATGATGAATTTGATCATGCACTCATCGCCTATAACAATGCAGAAAAAATTTCAGGCACAACACCCGCTATTTTAGGCTTAAAAGCGACCGCACTTTATTACCAAGCAGGCCAAACTATCACGCCTGAAATCCAGCAAGTAATGGACGAAGCCTTAAAACAGGATAAAAATGAAATTTCAGTCCTCACGTTATTAGCGACTGAGGCCTTTAAAAATCATGAAGCTGAAAAAGCCAAAGCTTATTGGCAGCAATTATTAGATTCGGGTAATGCTGCCGTGGATCGCCGTACTGTCATCCAACGAATCAAAATGATAGACTATTTTGAAAAAGGACAAACCTCACAATAAGCTATGTCTCATTATTCAGAAAATATCATTATTGGAGCCGGTGCTTCTGGCTTATTTTGTGCCGCCCAGTTAGGCAAACTGGGCAAACAAGCCACCATTTTTGATAACGGTAAGAAAATTGGTCGAAAAATTTTAATGTCTGGCGGTGGATTCTGTAATTTCACCAATATGGAAATCACATCTAGCCGTTATATCAGCCAAAACAAACACTTCGTCAAATCCGCCTTAAAACGTTATACACAATGGGACTTCATTGCTTTAGTCGCCGAATACGGCATTCCTTACCACGAAAAAGAATTAGGTCAGTTATTTTGCGATAATGGCGCAGAAGATATAGTGAAGATGCTCAGAGCCGAATGTGACAAATATGGTGTCAACATTCAACTACGAAGCGAAGTGAATGATGTTGAAGCCGTTGAAAACGGCCCTAGCGTACGATTCAAATTAAAGGTAAATGCAGTTGAATGGCAATGTCAGAATTTGATTATTGCCACGGGCGGCCTCTCTATGCCTGGCTTAGGCGCTTCGCCTTTTGGCTATCAAATTGCAGAACAATTTGGGTTAAATGTGATTCCTCCGCGTGCAAGCCTTGTGCCATTCACGTGGCGAGAAAGTGACAAATTCTACTCTGTACTCTCTGGTGTTTCATTAGATGTCGCGGCGACGAATCAAAACAAAACCTTTACTCATCAAATGCTGTTCACCCATCGTGGCTTATCAGGCCCTGCTATTTTACAAATCTCCAATTATTGGCAACCTAGTGAAAGCATTCATTTAGATTTATTGCCTTATAACAATATTCGACATCACCTAGATGAGATGCGTCAATCTTCGCCAAAATTGCAGTTAAAAACCGTATTAAGTCGCTTATTACCGAAAAAATTAGTCGAGCTTTGGTTAGAACAAGGTCTGATTCAAGATGAAGTGATTGCGAACTTAAGTAAAGTGCGGTTAGAAAATTTAGAGAATTTAATCCACAACTGGCAATTTATTCCTAATGGCACTGAGGGCTACCGAACGGCTGAAGTGACGATGGGTGGTGTCGATACTCATGAGATCTCATCTAAAACCATGGAGGCGACAAAGATTAAAGGTCTCTATTTTATCGGTGAGGTACTGGATGTTGTCGGCTGGTTAGGTGGCTACAACTTCCAATGGGCATGGAGTTCGGCTGCTGTTTGTGCAATGGGGATTGCTGAAAGCTAATATTTCTCTGTATTAATTATTTTCATCATGAATGAAAAAATCATTACTTTGATCATGAAATATCCTTACGTTAAAATTATCATGCTAAAATTAAAAGAAGGATATAAACATGACATCAAAAACACTTCCTTTCCACGCTGATACTGTGGGCTCATACTTACGTTCTCAACCTTTAAAAGAAGCCCGTGCAAAATTTGCAGCAGGCGAACTTTCTCGTGAACAATTAACGGAAGTTGAAGATCAAGAAATTGCTAAATTAGTACAAGCACAATTAGATGCAGGTATCCAAGTCATCACGGATGGGGAATATCGCCGTGCGTTTTGGCACATCGATTTCTTAGAAAACTTAAATGGTATCGAAGGTTATCACCCTGAACACGGTTATAAATTTAATGGTGTGGAAACCAAACCTTACAATACACGTTGCTGCGGTAAAATCTCTTGGAATCCCAACCATCCATTTATCGAACATTTTAAAAAATTAAAAGACATTGTTGGGGATCGTGGCGTCGTAAAATATACCATTCCAAGCCCAAATCAATTAATGTATCCAATCCAATGGGATACGGGCGTTTATGCTACACGTGCAGAATTTGCCAAAGATGTTCAACAGGCTTATAAAGATGCGATCAAAGCCTTCTATGATGCGGGTTGCCGTTATTTACAATTTGATGATGTGTATTGGGGTTCACTCTGTAACAATCACCTAAAACCAGAATTTGAAGCAGATAAAGCACAAGCGCTTGAAAATATTCAAGTTGTATTAGCCGCTAAACCAGCAGATATGGTTATCACAACGCACGTTTGCCGTGGCAACTTCCGTTCAACTTATTTATTAACTGGTGCATACGATCCTATTGCGGATGCTTTATTTGGCCAAACCCAATACGATGGCTACTTTCTGGAATATGATGATGAGCGTTCTGGTGGGTTCGAACCATTAAAACACTTTGCCAATAATCCACACAAAGGCCGTGTTGTATTGGGTTTAATCAGTTCAAAATTCCCTGAATTAGAAGATAAAGCGGCTATTAAAGCACGCATTGAAGAAGCGACGCAATATGTTCCACTTGAACAGCTTTGCTTAAGCCCACAATGTGGTTTTGCCTCAACAGAAGAAGGGAATATCATGACGGAAGCACAGCAATGGGCTAAAGTTCGTTACGTTGAAGAAATTGCTAAAGAAGTATGGGGTGAAGATTAATTCTTTCATACATTACGCTAAAAACACGCTGTTTTTAACCGCACTTTTATCGACTGAGAGCGTAGCAATACGCTCTTTTTTATTGCATTCTTTCAACAAATAAAAAAAGCTGATGTTATTTACATCAGCTTCTTCATGATTAATTTGTCACTAGATTTGCGTTAAATCGACATTTTTCGTTTCTTTTGAAGCTAATAATGCTAACAAGGTTAAGAATGCATTAATGGCTAAATAAATCCCCACGCCCATTAAGCCATAAAGCGCATTGATTTTTAATGAAATCATTGCTGCAATAGTTGCCCCGATAATCGATGCAATGTTGTAAGCTAAAGAGGCACCAGAATAACGCACTTCTGTTGGGAATAATTCAGGCAATAACGCTGCCATTGGGCCAAATGTCATGCCCATTAATGCCATACCAATTACCAAGAAAGCAAATACGGAGGTTGGAGTACCATTTCCAAGGAATAATGGCATGCATAACGCGAAAATAAAAATGCTGATCGTTGTCCAAATCAACCATTTACGGCGACCAATTTTATCTGCATAAAGACCAGAAATGCTGATAAAAATCGCAAAAACGATTGCACTCATTAAAAGTAATCCGGTGAAGGTATTGGCAGGAATGCCTAACCCCATTGGATAACCCGCTTCTGAAAGGGTTGACGGTGTACGAGAATACGCTTGTGCAAAGGCAGTCATAATATAGAATAAGGAATAAGTCGCCACCATAATAAAGGTACCAATCACCATCGGTTTAAAGTGTTTAGTGAATACCACACTCACCGGTGCTTTTAATTTTTTCCCCTTTTCTTCCGCTTCAATGAATACATGGCTTTCATGTAAGGTTAAACGAACATATAACCCAACTAAAACTAAGGCTAAAGAAGAGATAAACGGAATACGCCATGCCCACTCAACAAGGGCTTGTTGGTCCCAGAAATAGCTCACTAAGAAGAAGGTCGCATTAGCCACAAATAAACCTATTGGCGCACCTAATTGAGGGAATGTACCATACCAAGCACGTTTTCCTTCTGAGGCATTTTCTGTTGCGACTAGAGCTGTGCCCTCCATTGGCCACCAAGGCCAATTCCTTGACCGACACGGCAGATACATAAAAAAATCGGGGCCCAAATACCAATTTGAGAATAAATCGGCAACAAGCCGATAACGACTGTAGATCCGCCCATTAAAACCAAAGAGGCGACCAAGGTTTTATTACGACCGATCTTGTCACCAAAGTGGCCAAATAAAGTGAAGCCAATTGGACGAGCAAAGAACGCTAAGGCTAATATGGAAAGAGAAAGTAAATCATCTGAAAGCGGATCGCCGCTATGGAAGAATTGCGTGTTAAAAACTAATACAGCCGCAGCTGCATAGATATAATAATCAAAGAATTCAATTGCAGTACCCACCATGGATGCCAAAGCAACCTTAAATGGATCATTACGAAGTTATGAGGACATTTTGCTTCCTTAAGAGTCAAATAAAATGAAAGGGCTAAATCCTAGCATTTCCCTTAAGGATTAGCGATTTTTAAAATGATATCTTCAATTTTTTTCGCAAAATATGTCGAATTTTCTAAATGAGCATTATGCCCAGCATGAGGGATAAGCGTTAAATCGAGTTGATTATCCTCTGCCATTTGACGAAACTTTTGATCTCGCTCACCGCAAAAATAGAAAAATGGCAGCAAACTTGACCGCACTTTCTCTCGAAAATCAGGCTGTTTGGCAAGGCTAGTTGCTAATAACATCTTACCAATATTTGCCCCGCAATTAACTTTTCGCTTTTCAATTAACGACTTACGTTGCTGTTCATTTAAATGAGAAAACACAGGCTGTTGATACCAATCGTCTAGCACGGTTTCAGGGTTTTCATGGAAAAAACGCTCAGCCCACATTTTGTCATTAATTAAACGGCTTTGTTTTTCTTGCTTAGACTGCAAACCTAAATTCGCCCCTTCTAAAATCACTGCTTGTAAATTACCTCTTTGCACTTGAGCCTGCAATACATAATATTGTGCGATTCGCCCACCAAGTGAATAACCTATAAGGATATAAGGTTCATCTTTTATGAGACTTTGTATTTGGCTTTCAAGAAATTGAGCCGTTTGCTCAAAATCTTCAACCGCTACAGCTTTATTCTCTCCATGAAACGGTAAATCGAGAGAGAGACAACGAAAGTGCGGTAGATTTTCGATGACTTTTTGCCAGTCCGATTTTGTACCAAGTAATCCGTGGAGGAAGATAAGATTCATCATAATGCCATATAAAAAAATCCCCTCTGATTTAAGAGGGGAAATGAATTATTCACCAACTACAGCGTGGCTGATTTGTTCAATCAAGCGCTTATAAGTTGCACTGCCATCGCTAGGGTTCGTTTTTATCTCAATGAGCGTAGCACGACGACGTGTGTAAGCCTGTTTCAACACTGCACTTAAATCCGCCCAGGTGTAAGGTAAGGCGTATTTCAAGCCAAACATATTCGCAATTTGTGAGAAATCACCATTATGTGGCAAGCGATAGAATTGTTCTTTTACCTCTTCATCAACCGGCAACATATCAAAGATCGCACCACCATTATTATTGATCACAAAAATAATGGTTGGTTGAGTCACGTTCTTAAATAATGCTAAAGAGTTCAAATCATAAAGCGTGGACGTATCGCCAATCATCGCCACTACAGGTTGATTCGAACCAATACCAATCCCCGCAGCGGTTGCTAATAAACCGTCAATTCCGCTTGCACCACGATTAGTGAAAATTGGATATCCTTCTGGTAGTTTCGTTAACGCATCAACCAAGCGCACAAAAAGGCTATTTCCTAAGAACAAAATACCATTGTAAGGCAATACACGCTCAATATGATGGGCTAATGAGGCTTCATTAAGATTGCCGCCGACTTGTTGCTCAATAAAAGTTGAACAGAATTTTGAAAGCGCAAGTGGTTCGAGTAACCAAGGTTTTTGACGCAATGGCGGATGTGCTCGCAACCAATGATGTGCTTTTGCATTAAAGCGAGTTTGGGTATGGTGGCTTGGATCAACTGCATTTTGACTTTGCTCTACTACCCAAAACTCGCCTTGGAATTCCGCTAAGAATTGGTTAATACGTTTACTGATAAAACGAGAACCAAATTGGATTACGATATCTGCTTGAAGCAATTTTTGCTTCACGGTTTGATTTGCTAGCCAAATATCTGCATAAGGGGTAAGTGGCTCGACGCCAGATTGAATATCCGTCAGCAAAATCCAGCCCATGGTATTTGCCCACGAGTTAATCCCCATTGCCTGTTCTGGGGTTAATTGCCCTGCCACAATCACACCACGTTTTGTACGCCAGCTATCCCAATTCTCGTGCATCAACACTTCTTGTTGCAATGGCTGATGGTCAACCCAATTTTTAGGCTGACTTAACCAACGTTGAATTGGCATTAACCATGGATGACCGTCAATTTCTTGATCTTGGGCATTATAAAGTGGCTCAGTAAAAGGTACATTAATATGCACCACGCCTGGTTGTTGCTTTTGTTTATAGCAAGCTTGTTCTAACGTAGAAATTAACCATTTCGCCGCATAATCGGCTTGAGGCTTCGGTAAATTGACACTTGCCACTGGATAATCTGCAAACATATTTTGTTGCACGATCGCTTGATTCGCACCACATTCCCATAATTCAGGTGGACGATCAGCGGTAAGAATAATTAAATTCACGCCTGTTTGGCGAGCTTCAATAATCGCTGGATATAAATTTGCTGCCGCAGTCCCTGAGGTCACAATCACAGCAACAGGCGCTTGCGTAAATTTTGCAATACCCAAGGCAAAAAAGCCTAAGCCACGTTCATCAAAGTGACTATGACACGTTGCTCGAGAGGCATTTTGTAAACGCACAGCTTCTAGCGTTAAAGGTGTTGATCGTGAACCTGGCGCAATACAAAAGTGACTAACCCCTTGGCGAACCAGGGTTTCTAAGATCACCTTTGACCAACAACGATTAAATACGCTTACAGACATTCTTCTTATTCTCCGTTATTCTCTGCAAACAGGGAAATGAGCCCTGCCGCTTTACGTTCAATTTCCAACCACTCTTCTACAGGTTGTGAGCCTTCCACAATACCGGCGCCAGCAAATACACGCACTTGGTTTTCTTCAATAAAAGCTGAACGAATGGTGACACAAAATTCCGAGAGATTTGGGGTCATCAATCCTAATGTTCCCGCATACCAACTACGATCAAAAGTTTCAATTTCAGCCAGTGCTTTCTTCGCTTGTTGTTGAGGTAAGCCTGACACTGCGGCCGTTGGATGGATCGCTTTCAACAAATCTGCATCCGTACAAAGTGCGGTCAACTTTGCTTGCATTTTTCGAATCAAATGCTGCACTTTTCGCAATGGCTTTAATGCGACATCATCAACGGTAATTTGTTCCACTAAGTGACTGATATTTTGTGAAATATCCTCAACTACCAACCAGTTTTCATTGAGATTTTTTTCATCATTTAGCAGCCAATTTGCTCGTTCATCATTTTCAAGTGGATTATCGCTAACAGGAGCAGTGCCCGCAAGGGCTTCTGTAAATAACAGACGATTATCTCGTGCAAACAGGCGCTCTGGTGTCGATCCCACAAAACAGTTTTGGGCGTTATCTGCCCATAGAAAATGGTAACAACCGCTATTTTTGGCTTGGCTTGCAGCAAGAAAATCTTTTCCGTTTAATTCGCCCTGAATGTGAAATACCGTTTCATTTGCTAAGACAAGCTTGGTTAATTCCCCTTGTCGAATTCGAGTGAGCGCTTGATTGACCCAATCACACCACGTGTCTTGATTCGCTTTTGGCGCTACACTTTCGATGGTTAATTGATTGAGCGGTAAAAGTGCGGTCATTTTTTCAAATGAATTCAAAATCGTTTTTGCCGAAGCAAGCTCATTTGTTTCAACCAAAACTGAAACCACGGTCTCACCATTTTGCTGTTCAATTAAAACTTGAGGCAAAATAAACTGACTTTCACCTTGGAACTGTAAACCACCCACTAAAGGGAAATCATGCTCTTGAATAAATTGCTGTGCCAAATTCACATCTGAAAATGACCGCACTTTACCCACGGCAGCGACGGTTTTAGCTTTATCACGAAAACGCAAATAAAATTGCGGATAGACTGACTGCCCTTTCATCCACGCCAAAAGATCAACATCCGATTCCACCTTCGTTTGAAGATGTACAATAGATGCTTGCTGATCCGTTGTCGCCAAAGCGTCAAATTGGCGAATTATCGCAGATTTAGCTTGTTCTAAAGGGCCCATGAAAAATAATAAAATACACAAAAAATTAGCCCATATTCTACCGCACTTTAATACATTCAAAAAATTTTTTTATTAAATCTTTTCAAGATAAGAATTTAAGCGTAAATTAGACACAATTTTTGAATGAAAATCTAATTATCATAGGATGTTATTAATGCGCTCATTTCCAAAATCAGACAAATTAGAACACGTTTGCTACGATATTCGCGGACCGGTTCACAAAGAAGCTTTACGCCTAGAAGAAGAAGGCAACAAAATCTTAAAACTGAATATCGGTAACCCTGCCCCATTTGGCTTTGAAGCGCCAGATGAAATTTTAGTCGATGTAATCCGCAACTTACCTTCTGCACAAGGTTATTGTGACTCTAAAGGCTTGTATTCCGCACGTAAAGCTATCGTGCAATACTACCAATCCAAAGGTATTCATGATTCAACGGTAAACGATGTGTACATCGGGAATGGTGTGTCTGAATTGATTACCATGTCAATGCAAGCCCTTCTTAATGATGGTGATGAGGTATTAGTCCCAATGCCAGATTATCCGTTATGGACAGCGGCTGTGACGCTTTCTGGTGGAAAAGCGGTACATTATTTATGTGATGAAGAAGCAGGCTGGTTCCCTGCTATTGATGATATTCGCGCGAAAGTCAATGCCAAAACAAAAGCTATCGTGGTGATCAACCCAAATAACCCGACTGGTGCGGTATACAGTAAAGCATTGCTCGAAGAAATTATCGAAGTAGCACGTGAAAATAATCTGATTATTTTTGCGGATGAAATTTATGACAAAATTCTCTACGATGGTGCTGTCCACCATCATATCGCCGCCCTTGCACCAGATGTATTAACGATTACATTCAATGGTTTATCAAAAGCGTATCGGGTTGCGGGTTTCCGTCAAGGCTGGATGATTTTAAATGGTCCAAAACAACACGCAAAAGGCTATATTGAAGGCTTAGATATGCTGGCATCTATGCGTTTATGCGCAAACGTACCAATGCAGCATGCGATTCAAACCGCATTAGGTGGCTATCAAAGCATTAATGAATTTATTCAACCTGGCGGTCGTTTACTTGAGCAACGTAATAAAGCCTACGAGTTGCTCACTCAAATCCCTGGTGTTAGCTGCGTAAAACCAATGGGGGCAATGTATATGTTCCCGAAACTCGACATCAAAAAATTCAACATTCATAGTGATGAAAAATTTGTACTCGATTTACTACGCAAAGAGAAAGTGCTTTTAGTACATGGTAAAGGCTTTAACTGGCACTCGCCTGATCACTTCCGTGTGGTGACTCTCCCTTATGCTGGCCAATTAGAAGAAGCGATTGGCAAACTGGCTCGGTTCTTAGAAACTTATCAGCAATAATAAAAAAGAGCGGTTAATTAACCGCTCTTTTTTTATTTTATGATTTATGACTAAGCCCAGAAATAACGCACAACATGGAAGAAAATTGGTGCGGAGAAACAAAGCGAATCCATACGATCTAAAATACCGCCATGACCGCTGATCATATTCCCCCAGTCTTTCACGCCCATACTGCGTTTCATTGCTGACATCACGAGTCCACCCAAGAATCCCATTAGGCAAATTAACATGCTCATTAAAAACGCCTGCCATGCATTAAATGGTGTCATCCAATGAAGTAGCATACCTAATAAACTTGCACTTAATACACCGCCAACAAAGCCTTCTACTGTTTTGGATGGGGATAAGGTTGGCGCAATTTTATGTTTGCCGAAGAGTTTACCCCAAACGTATTGCAACACATCACTAGACTGTACCACCAAGATTAAGAAAATCATTAATAAAAGATTTTTTCCTTCATAACCAGAGATATCAAGTGTCAGTAAAGCCGGAATATGTGAAATACAAAATACACTAATCATCAATGCCCACTGAATTTTCGTAGAACGATCTAAGAAATTCGCAGGGTCACCCAGTAATGCTGAAAGAATCGGTAAAAATAAGAAGCCATATACTGGAATGAAGATAGTAAACATACTAAACCAATCAATGGCGACTAAAAAATATTGCAATGGCAAGATCACATAAAAACAGGCGGCGAGTGCAAGATGATCGCCTCGACGAATATTCAATAGAGAAAGAAACTCACGCAATCCCATAAATGAAATGATCAAAAAGAGCACAATCACGCCATAAAAGCCTAATAAGCTCGCAATAAAGATAATCCCAATCATCACCCACCAAGCATTGATGCGTGCATTCAGGTTATCAATAACGCTATTTGGTGTATCCACGCCCGATCTGCGTTTTAAAATATATCCCACGGTGGAAGCAAAAATTAAGGCGATAAATAAACCACCGAAGAGTTGCCATATTTCCGTCATCATTTACTCCTAAGATTTGCCTTTTTCACTGATGTTTAAACTTAATAATGCCGATTGAGCGCGTGTTAAAAATTCACCTTTAGTCTCATCTATCTCAAGCTTTAATGGTTCACCTACATAAAGATCACATAACAATGGGATCGGCAAAATAAAGCCTTTTGGTAAAACATTATTCATATTACTAATCCAAACTGGGACAAATTCACAATCAAGATTTTCTTTTGCTAGATAATACAAGCCACTTTTAAAGGGTTGGAGAGGCAAATCATCATCCGTTTTACGGGTTCCTTCAGGGAAAAGAATAAGCGAATCATTCTCCAATGCTTCCGTCATTTGTCGTATTGCCGCTTGTGGATCTTGGCTATTACGCTCAATAAGCAACATATTAAACACTTTATTGGCTAAAAAACGACGAATTGCGCCTTTTGTCCAATAATCTTTGCCTGCGACAGGGCGAGTTTGTTTTCTCACTTCATAAGGTAATGAAATCCAAAGTAAGATGAAATCACCATAGCTGTTATGATTGGCAAAATAGACACGATGCCCTTCTGAAGATTGTTCAGCTATCGCTGCTTGAGGTCGAACACCTGTAATAAAAGAGGCAAAACGACACAATAAAAAATCGATTAATCTCGCGATCATATTTACTCCTATTACTCCGCAACTTCCGCTAATCCATTTTTTACTCGCTTAATACAAGTCACGATGAGCAAGATAATCAGGATATTGGCTACCCACCAGAAAAGTGAATGCAAGCTACCATTCACCGCATAGAGTAAACCGAGTACACCAAACACAAACGCACGATCGCTTTTACCCATTGGACCATCATAACGACGTGTTTTGCCTTGAACTTGCCCCAAGATTCCACATAACTCACTCAACGCCGCAAGCCAAATAATACTTGAGATTTGAACTCCATCAAAAGGCGCGACAAAAGCAAAAGGAAGGTAAAGTGCTGCATCAGAGACGACATCAGTAATTTCATTAAGATAACCCCCTAATCGACTTTTTTGATTAAACTCACGCGCTAGCATGCCATCAACAGCATTTAACGCCATACGCAAAAACAACCAAATAGGAATAAGGAAGAAAAGAGTTGAAAATGTCGGGAATAGTGCGAGAACCACACCTAATAAAATTGAAAGTAAGCAAGCAATTAGCGTAACTTGATTTGCTGTTACGCCTTTTGCTGCTAATTGCCTAACTAAAGGCCGAAGTAAATTCTGAAATTTGGGTTTTAAGGCATAGATACTCATCTACCATCTCCTTGTTTTTATTAGTAAACATAAAAATTTCGCTAATAATAGAATAGTATAGAGTATTACTCAAGTTTTTATTCGTCCATATACCCCAAACTTCTTAAGGCGCGTTCATCGTCCGCCCAACCAGACTTCACTTTGACCCAAAGTTCTAGATGTACTTTATTATCAAATAAGCGTTCCATGTCAGCGCGCGCTTCCATACCAATGGTTTTAATTTTTTGTCCTTGAGCACCAATCACCATTTTCTTTTGACCTTCACGCTCAACTAAAATCAAACCATTAATCTCGTAAGTACCACGCTCATTTACTTTGAATTGTTCAATTTCAACAGTCACAGAATAAGGTAATTCCTCACCGGTAAAGCGCATCAATTTTTCACGGATAATTTCCGACGCCATAAAACGTTGTGAACGATCGGTCACGTAATCTTCAGGGAAGTGATGAACGCCTTTACGTAAGGACTGACGAACAATTTTCTCTAATTGATGCACGTTATTACCACGTTGTGCAGAAATCGGCACAATGTGTGCGAAATCAAACTTACTGCCTAATTCTGTAATAAATGGCAATAAATCATCTTTATTCTTAACATTGTCAACTTTGTTGATAGCGAGTACAACAGGCGCTTTGGCATTACGTAATTTGTTTAACACCATTTCATCATCGGCATTCCAATGTGTGCCATCCACGACAAAAATAATAAGATCCACATCCCCGATCGCTGAGCTGGCTGCACGATTCATTAAACGGTTAATCGCCCGTTTTTCTTCGATATGAAGTCCCGGCGTATCCACATAAATTTCTTGGTAGATGCCTTCGGTTTTAATTCCCACAATACGGTGACGCGTGGTTTGTGCCTTGCGGGAAGTAATCGAGATTTTTTGACCCAAAATTTTGTTTAACAGGGTGGATTTCCCTACATTTGGGCGGCCTACAATGGCAATAAAACCACAATAGGTCTCTTGTTCTTGATTTAATTCGATCATTTTATTTCCAATATTTTTAAAATTTGTTCTGCGGCCGCTTGTTCTGCTTTACGGCGGCTAGAACCTTTTGCAATAAAAGTGCGGTCAATATTTGGTACGTTTTTTACCGTACATTCCACGGTGAAGGTTTGGCAATGAGCCTCCCCTTCAATTTTAATCACTTCATAAGTTGGCAAGGCGAAATGCTTACCTTGTAAATACTCTTGTAAACGTGTTTTGGCATCTTTTTGGTTATCGCCTGGCTTAATTTCAGCCAATAAGGTTTTATACCAACTACGCACTATATCTGCCGCTTTATCAAAGCTTGAATCCAATGCCATTGCGCCAATTACCGCTTCAACACAATCAGCTAAAATAGATTCTCGGCGAAAGCCCCCGCTTTTTAGCTCACCAGAGCCTAAGGACATATAATCCCCAAGCTCAAAATTTCGGGCAATCATTGCCAGTGTAGGCTCACGCACTAATGTTGCGCGCATACGGCTAAGTTCACCTTCATTACAACGAGGAAATTGATGATAAAGCGCGTCTGCAATGACATAATTGAGAATCGAATCGCCTAGAAATTCTAGGCGTTCATTATGTTGAGTGGAGGCACTGCGGTGTGTCAGTGCCAATTTTAAGTGTTTTAGATCGGAAAATTGATAACCAATTTTTCGTTCTAATCGATCTAAATGATTCATATTAATTAATTTTCGTAAAGAAACGGTCGAAACGGAAGCCCGTTGGCCACTCATTTGGTTCTTTTTCTAAACTCATCCAAATATAAGTGGCTTTACCCACAATATTTTTTTCCGGTACAAATCCCCAAAAACGGCTGTCATCACTATGATCACGGTTATCACCCATCACAAAATACTGCCCTTCAGGCACAATCCATTCTGCAGCAGGTAAACCTTCTTGTGGATAGAACTCAATCCCCGAATAACGGCGCATTGGCTCAACTAAAATCGTATGTGTCACATCGCCGATTTCCAGATATTCCACTTGAGTTGGGAATGCTGGATTAGTTGGTTCTTGTTTATATTCAAACACTTTCGCTTGGCAGTCTATTTCACAAGGTTTGCCATCTTTACCATGAACAATTGTTAAAGCACTTTTTTCAACATCAAGGATAATTCGATCGCCACCTTTACCCACAATACGTTTAATATAATCTACGCCTGACATATTGTCTTTGGATGTTAACGCAAGATTTTCAGCATACGCTGCTCTCGTTGTACCTAAGCTTGTATGAAGTAATGCTTGCTCTGGAGCTTTGAATACAATTACATCACCACGTTCTGGCTTATTACCTTCAATAATCGTATTTTGGAAAATCGGATCTTTGATACCATAAGTGTATTTATTAACAACAAGGAAATCCCCTACACGCAATGTTGCTTCCATTGATCCTGATGGAATTTGAAACGGCTCAAAAATAAATGAACGTACAAGAAACACTACAGATAACACAGGGAAAAGTGAAGAAATAAATTCCGAACCTTCTGAAATTGGCTCAATTTTTGCTTTTTCTTCATCCGTTAACGCTTTGCCTGAACGTTGTTCTGCTCGTGCGATTTGACGACGACGTCTCGGCATCACGGCGAAACGGTGATAGCACCATAAAATGCCAGAAAGTGCGGTCAAAATCAGCAATAAAATACTGAATGTGTTAGGCAGCTGGAAATGGTCTAACGCTTTCCAACCAGCAAATCCCACGGCTAACAACAGAATAAAAAATACATTCGACATTACTCTACTTTCCTATTTATCTTTACCTACATGTAAGATCGCTAAAAACGCTTCTTGCGGTACTTCCACGTTACCTAAAGACTTCATTCGTTTTTTACCCTCTTTCTGTTTCTGTAAGAGTTTTTTCTTACGACTCACGTCACCACCATAACATTTTGCTAATACGTTTTTACGCAATTGTTTTACGGTTGAACGCGCAATAATGTGGTTACCAATCGCAGCTTGGATCGCGATATCAAATTGTTGACGTGGAATCAGCTCACGCATTTTTTCAACTAACTCACGACCACGATAAGGTGCATTATCTTTATGAACAATTAACGCTAACGCATCAACACGATCACCGTTGATCATAATATCCACTCGCACCATGTCCGCCGCTTGGAAACGTTTGAAACCATAATCCAAAGACGCATAACCACGCGATGTTGATTTCAAGCGGTCGAAGAAATCCAATACCACTTCGCCCATTGGGATTTCATAAGTTAACGCAATTTGGTTACCGTGATACACCATATTGGTCTGTACGCCACGTTTTTCCACACAAAGGGTAATTACGTTACCTAAGAATTCCTGTGGTACCAACATATTACATTCCGCGATAGGCTCGCGAATCTCTGAAATATTATTCAATGGCGGTAATTTCGCTGGACTGTCCACATAAACCACTTCACCACTCGTCATTTCAACTTCATAAATTACAGTTGGCGCTGTGGTAATCAAATCAAGATCATATTCACGCTCTAAACGCTCTTGAATGATCTCCATGTGTAAAAGCCCTAAGAAACCACAACGGAAACCAAAACCTAAAGCGGTTGAATTCTCTGGTTCATAGAAAAGTGATGCATCGTTTAGGCTTAATTTACCCAACGCATCACGGAAAGCTTCATAATCGTCAGAGCTAACTGGGAATAATCCAGCATAAACCTGCGGTTTTACTTTCTTAAAGCCTGGTAATACATGGCTTGCAGGATTGTGTTGATGCGTTAAGGTATCTCCTACCGGTGCACCTAAAATATCTTTAATTGCACAAACAACCCAACCCACTTCGCCGGTATTTAATATCGTCGTATCCACTTGTTTTGGCGTAAAAATCCCTAAACGATCAACGTTGTAAGCCTGTCCGGTAGACATTACTTTGATTTTATCGCCTTTACGCAACACGCCATTTTTGATACGAACTAATGACACCACGCCTAAATAGTTATCGAACCAAGAGTCAATAATCAATGCTTGTAACGGTGCATCAGGATCACCTTCTGGCGCAGGAATTTTCGCAACGATTTCTTCTAATACATCTTCGATACCCACACCGGTTTTAGCTGAACAACGTACCGCTTCCATCGCATCAATACCCACGATGTCTTCAATTTCTTCTGCAACACGTTCAGGATCTGCCGCTGGTAAGTCGATTTTATTCAAAATCGGTACTACTTCTAAATCCATTTCAATGGCAGTATAGCAGTTTGCCAAGGTTTGGGCTTCTACGCCTTGTCCCGCATCCACAACTAACAATGCCCCTTCACAAGCCGCAAGAGAACGCGATACTTCATAAGAGAAGTCCACGTGTCCTGGTGTATCGATAAAGTTTAATTGGTATGTTTCACCGTCTTTGGCTTGATAATTTAAGGTTACGCTCTGCGCTTTAATGGTAATACCGCGCTCACGCTCAAGATCCATGGAATCCAACACTTGCGCTTCCATTTCACGATCCGAAAGGCCCCCACAGGTCTGAATTAATCGATCAGAAAGGGTCGATTTACCGTGGTCAATATGGGCAATAATAGAAAAGTTGCGAATATTCTTCATAAATAGATTAGTTTTCTCAAAAATCATTAAATTTAACTGGCGGATTGTACCTGAAAAGCGCGGAAATCGCTAGGGATGAAAGGGAAAAGTGCGGTCAAATTTTCAAACCTTTTAGATAAAACAAAACCCCGAATTACTTCGGGGTTTCTTTTTTCATTCAAACTGAAATTATAGGCTTTCAGTGAAAGTACGAGTAATAACGTCGCGTTGTTGTTCTGGTGTTAAAGAGTTGAAACGTACTGCGTAACCAGAAACACGGATAGTTAATTGTGGGTATTTATCCGGGTTGTTTACTGCATCTTCTAACGTTTCACGACGTAATACGTTTACGTTTAAGTGTTGACCACCTTCAACTTTAACAGTTGGTGCTACATTTACCGGTAATTCACGATATTCGATTTGACCTAATTCGCTTACTGCTACTACTTGGTCTTCTGCGAATTCAGCTTTTGCACATAAACAACGAGCTTCATTTTTTTCGCTGTCTAATAACCAGAATGAGTTTAAAAGATTGTCATTTGCTGCTTGAGTAATTTGAATACCTTTGATCATAAAGTGCCTCCTAATTTGGCGGTTGTATATTTATTAAACTGTGCAAATTTTATCAAACTATTTGAAGAATTCAATTAATTTTGACCTAAAACAGGTTCTTTTTTATGACTAATTTTTTAAAATTGATCTAGATTAAAGTTTTAGTCGTAACAAAAACTCAATATGCCCATGATTTTAACAAAATATTAACATTGTTCTCAAATAAAGCCTTTCTCAGCAATTTCATTTATAATGTCTCCAAGCTTATCCAATAAGGAAATACAGAATGAAAACCTGGACAGATGTTATCGGTCAAGAGAAAGAAAAACCTTACTTTAAACACATTCTACAACAAGTGCATCAAGAGCGACTTGCCGGAAAAACCATTTACCCACCACAAGACGAAGTGTTTAATGCCTTTAAATATACGGCATTTGATGAGGTGAAAGTTGTCATTTTAGGACAGGATCCCTATCACGGCCCAAATCAAGCGCACGGCTTAGCTTTTTCGGTGAAACCTGAGGTTGCAATTCCCCCTTCTTTACTGAATATGTATAAAGAATTGGCTAACGACATTCCTGGTTTTCAAATGCCAAATCATGGTTACTTGGTGAAATGGGCGGAGCAAGGTGTACTGTTGCTTAACACTGTGCTAACTGTAGAGCGCGGCATGGCACATTCACACGCTAAATTTGGTTGGGAAGTATTTACGGATCAAGTGATTGCGGCACTTAATGAACACCGTGAAAAAGTAGTATTTTTACTTTGGGGAAGTCATGCACAGAAAAAAGGGCAATTTATTGATCGCAATCGTCATTATGTTTTAACTGCCCCGCACCCTTCCCCTCTTTCTGCACATCGTGGTTTTCTAGGATGCCATCACTTTTCTAAAGCCAACGAATACTTAAAACAACATGGTTTAACTGAAATTGATTGGCAAGTTTAAGATTGTGGCTCAACATCAAGCGGGAGATTTTTTTCCCGCTTCTCTTCCTTTTTCTGTTCTCGTCTTTTTTTGAAAAAATCACTCAATTTCTGACCGCACTTTTCTGCCAACACACCAGATGTAATTTCTAGTGCGTGATTCATTTTATAATCATCAAAGAAGTGGAAACGAGAGCCTACAGCGCCCGTTTTATAATCTGACGCCCCAAAGACTAAACGTTTAATGCGGCTATGCAAAATCGCGCCAGCACACATGGTACAAGGCTCAAGGGTGACATAGAGTGTGGTATTGAGCAGACGATAATTTTGAATATGTTGTGCGGCATTACGCAATGCGACAATTTCAGCGTGAGCGGTCGGATCATTTTCAATGATAGATAAATTCCAGCCTTCACCGAGAATATTTCCTTCATCATCCACTAACACCGCCCCGACTGGAATCTCGCCGAGTGCCTCTGCACGATCGGCAAGCATCAGAGCGTGTTGCATAAATTTCTCGTCTAAATCTGACCGCACTTTGAATGCCTAAACTGAGAAAGGATATTTAATTGGTTCGTGAGATTGATACCCCACCACCTTGAAATCATCCATCGTGACCCAAGTTTCAAGATCTTCAAGGGTTTTAATATCAGGATTAATTTCTAATTGTGGTGAAGGGAATGGTTCACGTTTTAATTGCACATCACGCATTAACTCAAGTTGGTCTTCATAAATATGCGCATTTACAATTTTATGATATGCCTTACCCGGTTTATTGCCGGTAATTTGCGCCATCAAAGCAAGGAAAGTAAAGACCTGAATTTGATTGAAGTTTAAGCCAAGTGGCACATCACAAGAGCGTTGGTAGCTCGTTAAGTGCAATGTATCGCCTACTAAAGAGAAAGTATGTGTGTGCATGCAAGGGCGCAAGCAGCCTAGATCAAATTCGCCTGGATTGAAGAAAGTCAAAATTTCACCGCGGTCATCAATCCCTCGGCTTAAATTGTTCACAATTTTACGAAGTTGATCGATGGTTTCGCCATTCGGTTTACGCCATGCTCTACCTTGCACACCATAAACGCGTCCCATATCATCGGTGCCTTTACGATGTGGATTGGCAAGCCAAGCGGCATTTTCATTGGCATTTGCATCCCATGTTTTGGTGCCAAGCTTGCGGAAGTCCGCGGCATTATCATAACCACGGATATAACCTAAAAATTCCGCAATCGCTGCTTTCCAATAGCTTTTTCGCGTGGTAATTAAGGGGAATTGATTATTGGCAACATCATATTCTAAATCTGCATTAATCACAGTAAGGCAACGCTTGCCAGTACGCTCATTAGCAACCCACTCACCTTCATTCACAATGCGTCGACAAAGATCTAAATATTGTTTCATAAAAAAACTCCTTACTGATGAACCGCACTTTTTGCGCGATTGTATGCCCATGCCATAATTAATCCACCACCAATAATCATCGGTAAGCTAAGAGCTTGGCCACGTGTCATGATGCCTAAGAAAGATTCAACTTCCGGCTCACGGACATATTCAACGATAAAACGGAAAATCCCGTAACCAACAAGGAATAATCCTGCTACCGAACCTGCTGGGCGAGACTTTTTAATAAAGACATTCAGAATAATAAACAGTACAAAACCTTCTAAAAATGCTTCATAAAGCTGTGAAGGATGGCGTGGTAATAACAATGGATCATTTGGGAAAATCATAGCCCAAGGAACATTGGTTTCTCGTCCCCAAAGTTCTAAATTAATGAAGTTACCAATTCGTCCCATCCCTAAACCAAATGGAATCAAAGGCGCTACAAAATCTGCCGTTTGCCAAAAGCTTCTTTTTTGAGAATAAGAGGTCCAAATCATTGAGATAATCACCCCAATTAATCCACCGTGGAATGACATTCCCCCTTCCCAAACACGAAATAAATACAGCGGATCTTGCACAAAATGATCAAAATTATAGAAGAAGACATCCCCAATGCGACCACCTAAGAACACGCCCATAAAGCCATTAAAAAGTAACGTATCCACTTGATCCACAGTCCAACCACTATTTGGTTGATTGGCACGACGAACCGCTAGCCAGCGCGCAAAGATAAAGCCTAATAGATACATTAAGCCATACCAACGCAGCCCTATATTGCTATTACCAAAAGTAAAAATAGTCGGATCAAAATGCGGAAGCATCAAAAATTCTGAATTCATAACATTCCTTATTTAATAAACATATCAACTGCGATCGCAACTAATAGCAAGGCAAAGCCTTTTTTCAAGGTTGGGACAGGGAGTTTGGAGGTGGCTGTTGCCCCTAGTTTAGAAGTGAAGAATGAAGTGCCCGTAATACCAAGCACGGCAGGCAAATAAACATAGCCTAGGGAATAATCTGGCATGGTAGGATTACCCCAACCACTCACCATAAAGCTAAACATGCCTGATAAACCAAGAAGTGCCCCACAGAATGCAGAAGAACCGATGGCTTTTTTCATATCAATCCCGCGGGAATTTAAAAATGGCACGATAAAACCACCACCGCCAACGCCTGCTGCACTTGATGCCATCCCAATTAAAATACCACCGATAACAGATGCTTGTGTTGTTAAAGGTTTGGTTTTCCCTGTGTTTTTCTTAATAGAAATCACCATTTTTGCCGCTAAATATACGACTAAACAGGCAAAGATTTTGGCTGATACATCACGATCAAGTTTGCCAATAAACAAACCAGAGATAAAGACTGAGATCATCACCATCGGTGCCAATACTTTCACGGCACTCCAGACTATATTGCCTAGTTTATGATGACGCTGCGCAGAAGAAAATCCGGTAATCACAATGGTCGCAAATGAAGTTCCTAATGCAGCGGACATCAGCAAGGGTTCAGGCACACCTATCATCGGCAATAAATAAACCAAGGTTGGGACGATAATTAACCCACCACCAATGCCAAATAATCCAGCGAGAAAACCAACAACCGACCCGACAAGTAAACAAAGTAGAATAAAAGTGAGCATTATTGCCCCCTTGATTTATAAAATGAACGTTTTTGATATTTAGAAGAACCATTTTTACGTGGCGCATGATAAGGTTTATTTGTCTCATGCTCCTGCGTATTTTCAAGTAATGTTTTTTCGTTGCCAAACATCACTTGAGCAAACTCTTTCATCGCTTTGCGATAAACATCTTTCTTAAAGGACACAACCTGACGTACGGGATACCAAAAACTCACCCAACGCCAACCATCAAATTCGGGGGATTTAGTTGTGTTCATATTAATATTTTTTTCATCACCCACTAATTGCAACAAAAACCAACGTTGTTTTTGCCCAATACACACGGGTTTGCTGTCATAACGCAGCAATCTTTTCGGCAGCTTATAACGCAACCAATGTTTAGACGCGTAAAGCACCTTCACATCTTTGGGTTGCAAACCAACCTCTTCATATAATTCACGATACATGGCTTGTTCGGCACTTTCATTATCATTAATTCCGCCTTGCGGGAATTGCCACGAATTCTGCCCGTATCGTTTAGCCCAAAGCACCTGCCCTTTGCGATTACAAATGACAATGCCTACATTTGGACGGTAGCCATCAAAATCGATCACTATCGTTCACCTTAAATTTTGTACAAAAATAATTTGCAGATTGTTTCATAAATTCGCTTTTTTATCAACCGAATGGGCATATTTACCCTATTGTGGATAACTCTGTGGGTAACGCTTGGATAGTCTAAATTTAACTGTGTATAAAAATTAAAAACCGCTTTTCACACTTCATTTTTTTCATTTTTGCATAACCTTTAATCAAAAATTTTCCAAAAAAAATGACCGCACTTTTTCTCATCAAAGTGCGGTCAAAAATTCAGCCATTTTTTAGTTTAAACATTCCTGGCTTGGTGAAGAAATAACAGCTGTGAGTTATTCAATATTTCTGTGGATAAAATTGTGATTGAGCAAATGGTGACTGTTGCATAACTCTTCTTAGCATTTTACCATCGATTTTTGAGAAGAAATTTTATCTTTAATTTCATTAAGATAATGCTTATTCACAGAAATCATCTTATTCACACTCAAGTAAAAATTTTAGTGGTTATTTTTCATCCAAACCTTTTTTGACTAACGCTAAATAGCGTTCCCATTCAAAATATTGACCTGGATCGATCTTACGACCAGGCGAAATATCGCAATGCCCGACAATACGATCGAGCGTTATTTTCGGATAAGCTTGCATGATATCTCGTGTTAATGCAGCAAGCACTTGGTATTGTTCCGCTGTAAAAGGTTGTTCATTACTGCCCTCTAGCTCAATCCCAATCGCAAAATCATTGCATTTATCCCGACCTTCAAAGCAAGAAAGCCCCGCATGCCATGCTCTATCATCGAAACTCACATATTGCGTCACCTTGCCATCCCGTTCAATTAAACAATGGGCAGACACGCGAAATTGATAAATCTCTTCAAAATAAGGATGGATAGTGGGATCGAGTTTTCCTTGGAAAAAATCATCTACATATCCCCCACCAAATTGTTCTGGCGGCAAACTGATGTAATGAATGACGAGTAATGAAATATCCTCTACATCAGGACGTTCATCAAAATGTGGTGAAATTACTTTTCTTGTTTGGCTTAACCAGCCATTTTTTATCTTATTCATCTGTTTTTCTGCGATTAAATTTCATTTTTGCGATCTCGATCGCAAAAGAAGTGCGGTCAGTTTTACTTTCATCTTTCCCTTTTACACAATGTTGCAGCCAAAATTCTGGCATTTTTTTATTCAACCAAAAGGAAATTTAATTTAATGAAACTGACTTTTTCTAAACCCTTACATAAAGGTTTTACGTTAATTGAATTGATGATCGTGATTGCGATTATTGCTATTCTCGCGACGATCGCCATTCCGTCTTATCAAAATTATACCAAAAAAGCAGCCATCTCCGAATTGTTGCAAGCTTCTGCACCTTATAAATCTGATGTGGAATTATGTGTCTATAGCACCAATGCCCCAACAAACTGTTCTGGTGGTTCAAATGGCATTGCAGCAGACATCACTACTGCAAAAGGCTATGTTAAATCCATTACCACGAAATCGGGTGTGATTACGGTAACAGGAAATGGCACATTGGATGGGATCAGTTATTCTTTAACGGCGACAGGCTCAACCTCATCAGGTGTCACTTGGACAACCGCTTGCCCAAGCAATGTGGATTTATTCCCTGCGGGTTTCTGCTCTCCTACCAAATAGCGAAACATGGCCTATCAAGCAATCGCAAAAAATGGCGAGATTTATCATATCTCGCCACAATATTGGCAACAAAACCAACAGCAACAAGCATTGCTGTTACGTTACTTTGCGCTCCCTCTTAAAGAAGACGAGCACCATTTATGGCTTGCCGTGGATTCGCTGAATAATCTTGCGGCTTGTGAAACCTTTGCTTTTTTAAGTGGAAAATTAGTTGAACCGATTTTATTTGAAACAGCCCAACTCAAACAACTTTTACAATCCCTTGCCCCTAAAGCCAATCAAATAGAAGAGCAAACGACGTTTTATCATCATTCAGAAGACGAAAGCACTGCTAATTTATCTAATGAAGATGAACCCGTTATTCAATTATTAAATGGTATTTTTGAAACAGCCCTGCAAAAAAATGCCTCCGATATTCATTTAGAAACTCAACCAAATGGGCTTTTAATTCGTTTACGTATTGATGGTGTACTCCAACCACAGCCGATTATCAGTAAAGCACTCGCCAATCGTGTGATTTCTCGTTTAAAACTCTTAGCCAAACTAGATATCAGTGAAACTCGGCTACCACAAGATGGCCGCTTTCAATTCAAAACGACATTCTCCGATATTTTAGATTTCCGCCTTTCTACCTTACCCACGCATTGGGGAGAAAAAGCGGTATTACGGTTACAACAAAATAAACCTGTCCAACTAAGTTTTGCTGAGTTGGGTATGACACAAAACCAACAAAGCCAATTTCAACATGCACTCAGCCAACCGCAAGGTTTAATTCTTGTGACTGGACCAACGGGAAGCGGAAAAAGTATCTCACTTTATACCGCACTTCAATGGCTCAATACGCCAGATAAACATATTATGACGGCAGAGGATCCCGTTGAAATTGAATTAGAAGGCATCATTCAAACTCAAGTGAATCCGCAAATCGGTTTAGACTTTAGTCGATTACTTCGTACATTTTTACGGCAAGACCCCGACATTATTATGCTTGGTGAAATTCGAGATGAAGAAAGTGCATTAATGGCATTAAGAGCAGCTCAAACCGGCCATTTAGTGCTTTCTACCTTACATACCAACGATGCCCTCTCAGCAATTTCACGCTTGCAACAACTAGGCATTCAATCTCATGAAATTGAAAATAGTCTCTTATTAGTTATCGCACAGCGATTGGTGCGTAAACGTTGCTTAAAGTGCAGTCAACATTTTAGTGAGTCTTGCGATTGCCATCAGGGGTATCAAGGGCGTATTGGGGTGTATCAATTTTTACAATGTGAAAATAACTGTTACCAAACTGATTTCGATTCACTTTATCAAAGTGCATTAGAAAAAGTAAAAGATAACATCACCGATCTTGATGAAATTCAACGTGTGTTAGGTAAAAAATAGGAGTCTCTATGGCAAAGCAAAAACTCTTTTATTTCCAAGCCTATGATCAGCGGCAACAATGGCAAAAAGGCAGTCTTGTTGCACAATCTAAACAAGCCGCACAATTTCTGTTAATTGCAAAAGGTTTTAGTCACATTCGCTTGCAACAAGATTGGCAACTTAATCAGAAACCGAAAAATGCAGAAATCAGTGCTTTATTGAATCAACTGGCTACATTGCTCAGTTCTGCCATTCCATTAAAAAATGCATTACATATTTTGCAAGACAACTGCACACAATTGGGTTTGCATCAGTGGCTTAGCGCCTTAATTGAGTTAATTGAAAGTGGTCTTCCGTTTTCACAAAGCTTGGAAATACAAGGAAAGTATTTAAACTTTCAAGAGATTCAACTTATTCAAGTGGGAGAAATGACCGGAAAACTGGCAGAGGTATGCACTAAAATTGCAGAACGTCGAACGCAATCATTAACGCTTCAACGCAAATTGCAAAAAATTATGCTTTATCCTGCCATGGTATTAGGTATTTCGCTTTCACTTACGTTGATTTTATTACTCTTCGTTGTACCGCAATTTGCTGAAATGTATGGCGAAAATTCCACTGAATTGCCTACATTAACTGCCGTATTATTAACTATGTCTCAATTCCTACAACATCATTTTGTTGCGTTAATGATTGCCTGCACTTTCGCTATTTTTATGTTGAAGATGGCATTAAAACATTCCCTTTGGCTGAATCAAAAAAAGAATGCGCTAGTTAATCGTATGCCGATTTGGGGCAATATCATTTGCCTTTCTCGTTTAATCAGTTTTAGCCATAACCTGCAATTAATGCTTCAATCCGGGGTGGCATTAACACCTGCGTTAAATAGCTTCCTCCCAAAACAACAAACCTGGCAAACACAACGTACCTTAAAAGGTGATATTCTGCTACAACAAGAAGTGCGGTCAATTTTACAGTGGGTTTCGCAAGGTTATCCATTTTCAGAAAGTGTCAGTAGTCATCTTTTCCCAATGGAAGCACAACAAATGCTACAGATTGGAGAAAAAAGTGGAAAACTTGCGTTGATGTTGCGTCATATTGCTGATAACTATCAAGAAAAGCTCAATCATCAAATTGATTTACTTTCCCAACTTTTAGAGCCTTTAATGATGCTCATCATTGGTAGTTTAATCGGTATTATTATGATGGGCATGTATCTGCCGATTTTTAATATGGGATCCGTAATCCAATGATGACATTAGCCTTTTTCTTATTGGGTGGTTTAGCGGGTATCTTTGCTTGGCTTTATATCGATCGTTTTATCCCCAATCTCCAACAAGAAATTTATCAGAACTATATTGAACTTTATCCTGAAAACAGGTACTTATTTCACAGCAAAAAAGCAGCAATTAAATCTCAAAAGTGCGGTCATATTTTTCTTTATTTTTTAGGATTTGGACTCAGTTTTGCCGTACTCTATTACTTTCTACAAGATGAATTATTTACTTTATGGCTAGCAATTACGCTTAGTCTGCTTTTTGCCATCAGTTGGCTAGACTGGCATTATCAACTGATTTCACCGACACCTTGCCTCTTTTTATTTTTCCTAGGTTTATTCGGCGCACATCAAGAATTTTCAATTCTGACACTTTCTCAAAGTTTAGAAAGTGCAGTTAGTTTTTTCAGTGTTTTTTGCATCATTTATTATTTGTCTAAATGGTTTTATAAGAAGGAAGCCTTAGGCCGTGGCGATTATTGGCTCGCTTTAGGAATAGGCACTTATCTCACCATCGCACACTTACCACTTTTCTTATTCACTGCCTGTTTATTAGGCATCATAGTCTATTGGATTTCTCGTAAGTCCGTTTTACCTTTCGGTCCCTTTCTTTGCTTATCTTTAATCATCACCAGTGCAATAACCCTATAAATGTAATATATTGGCAACATTGAAAAATATTGTGTTTAGGGGATAGATGTAAAACATCCCCCCTAAATCAAGTAGCAAGGAATATTATGACTTATATTGTAGGCCTCACTGGCGGCATCGGTAGTGGAAAAAGCACGATTGCAAATCTCTTTGTTGAACTTGGTGTCCCCATTGTTGATGCCGATATTGTGGCAAGAGAAGTGGTTGAAAAAGGCTCGCCGCTGCTTGCTCAAATTGCTGAGCACTTTGGAAAATCAATTTTGACTGAAGAAGGCGAATTAAATCGGGCTGAGCTACGAAAAAAAGTATTTGCAGACGAAAATGAGAAAAACTGGCTCAATCATTTATTACATCCCGCTATTCGCGAAAGAATGTTGGCACAGTTAAACAGTCAGAGTGCTCCTTATACGTTATTTGTCGTCCCACTGCTCATTGAAAATAAGCTCACCACGCTTTGTGACCGCATACTTGTTGTCGATGTAAAACCTGAAACTCAGCTGGCTCGAGCGTCATCTAGAGATCATAATAATATTCAGCAAATTCAAGCTATTATGAATGCACAAGTCAGCCGTGAAGAACGATTAAAATGGGCGGATGATATTATTTCAAATGATGAAAAATTGCCTGAAAACTTACCGCACTTAAAACAAAAAGTGCTAGAATTACACCAATTTTATTTAAGTGAATCGAGAAAGAAAAATGTCTGATGAAATTTTTGAAGTCCCCTGCCCGACATGCCAAAAGCCTGTACCTTGGACACAAGAAAGCCAATTTCGCCCTTTTTGTAGCAAACGCTGCCAACTCATTGATTTAGGGGAATGGGCTGCAGAAGAAAAAGCCATTCCAAGTGATACAGCAGATTTTGCCATGGATCCCAATCTCAGTGATGAATGGAGTATCAAATGACTCTTCAACATCACGATAATGGTGAACAGGGCGAGTTTTTCTTACTCGATGAGCAAGGGAAGAAAATCGCGAAACTTACCTATTTTTATGAAACATCGGATACCATTAATGCTAATCATACATTTGTTGATGATTCTCTTCGAGGGCAAGGTGTGGCAGACAAACTCTATCAAGCCTTAATTCATTTTATCCAAGCTAAAAAGCTCACTTTGCACCCAACTTGTAGCTATATTGCAAGAAAATGGGAACGAACCCAATCTGCTCAATCACAAGCTTAATCCTATTAATAAGCGAGTCATTTTTAAGGATATTTTTCTGACTTCGTGCTATCCTTAGCCCCATTTATTTATGAGAACCTGTTATTTATTATGCAAGAAAATTATTTAAGTCAGCAGCGGTTTGCTGATCTTCCATTACATCCTATCGTACAAAAAGCCCTACAAGACAAGGGATTTGAATATTGTACTCCGATTCAAGCTTTATCATTACCTATCACATTACAAGGAAAAGATGTTGCTGGCCAAGCGCAAACCGGCACAGGTAAAACAATGGCATTTTTAACGGCAACATTTCATCACTTATTAACACATCAACCTGATTTTGCCACCAATCAACCCCGTGCATTAATTCTTGCACCAACCCGTGAACTGGCCGTGCAAATTAATCATGATGCTGAGTTATTAGCAAAAACAAGTGGATTACGAACCGCACTGGCTTATGGTGGTGATGGCTATGATAAACAACTTAAAGCGATTGAAGCCGGTGTGGATATTTTAATTGGTACAACTGGTCGTGTGATTGACTACGTGAAACAAGGGATTATCCGTTTAGATGATATCCAAGTCGTAGTATTGGATGAAGCGGATCGTATGTTTGATTTAGGTTTCATTCGTGATATTCGTTATTTATTACGTAAATGTCCTTCTCCGCAAGAACGACTCACCATGCTCTTTTCTGCAACGCTCTCTTACAAAGTGCGCGAACTTGCCTTTGAAGATATGAATTCCCCAGAATACATTGAAATTGAACCAGAACAAAAAACGGGGCATCGAATTAAAGAGGAACTATTCTATCCCTCAAATGAAGACAAAATTCCTCTCTTGCTCACGTTAATGGAAGAGGAATGGCCAGAGCGTTGCATTGTTTTTGCGAATACTAAACATAAATGTGAAGAAATTTGGGGCTATTTAGCCGCAGATGGTCATCGAGTAGGATTACTCACAGGTGATGTAGCACAGAAAAAACGTCTTTCATTGCTCAAGCAATTTACCGATGGTGAACTCGATGTTCTCGTCGCAACCGATGTTGCCGCGCGTGGATTACATATTTCAGACGTGACTCATGTCTTTAACTTTGATTTACCTGATGATCGAGAAGATTACGTTCACCGTATTGGCCGTACTGGTCGAGCGGGTGAAAGTGGTGTATCTATCAGCTTTGCTTGTGAAGAATATGCGATGAATTTACCGGCAATTGAAGAATACATTGGTCATTCTATTCCGGTCAGTCAATATGATCCGAATTCATTGATTAGTGATATTCCTAAACCTTATCGTTTAAAACGCAATCCTACGCCTCAAACGAGAAATACTACGATGAGAAAAACAAACTATCGTCGTAAAAACTAAAAAGAAAAGCTGATGAACTCCTTCATCAGCTTTTTTTATGATTAATACAATCCGACTCTTCGACGTGCAGTACGCATCAATAAGAAAACCCATGGCCATAACACACCTGATGCGATGGCACCAAAGATTTCCTGCCAGTTGAAAAATGCCCCATGCAAAGAGAATTCAACCAAGAAAATAACCACTCGAATCGCAAAAACAAAAAGAAGTACCAATAAACTTTGGAACCAAAGAGAAAGGTTGCGCAAAATTAGGTAATATTTGGAAACAAAATAGAAAGCAACAGAAAGCACCAGTGCATGAACCCCAAGAATAGAGCCTAGCACGATATCCCATAAAACCCCGAGTAAAAATGCCCAACCAATGCTTACTCTATCAGGTAACGCAAGGGTCCAATAAAGCAAAACTAAAACCAACCAAGACGGTTTAAAAGCTTGAAAGCCTGCTGGCCATGGGGCTAATTCCATAATTAATGCTACAACAAAGAAGCATAAAATGGTCGCCCATTGAAAAATAAAACGCCCTTGCATTAGTCTTCTTCCCTATGTTGTTGCTGATCTGGAGAAATGGGTTCCTCTTGTTGAGGCATTGTGGTCGGAATATCAGGATCCACAATTTCTTTTCCTGTATGCGGCTGCGCTCCATCCTCTTGATCATCTGTAATTTTGGTTTTACTCACAGAATGTGTCGCTTCATGGGCTTGGCTTTCTAAACGTTGCTGTACTAAACGACGCACTTCTTCTGGTGACATGGATTTCACTTTCGACATATCAAGATTGCTCGGCCAGAGTAAAAGTAAATAACGTAAACGATCTAATTCAGCCAAAGGTTTCGCTTTTACCGTCGCAAAATAATTAGAACCATCACGAGACACACTTTGTACCACTGCCACTGGATAGCCTTCCACAAAACGGCCACCCAAACCTGAAGTTACTAATAAATCGCCTTTTTCAATATCTACGGAACGAGGCACATTATCTAAGGTAAGTTCATCAGAATGCCCCGTACCACTCGCTATCACACGCACATCATTACGTAAAACTTGTACTGGAATTGAATGGGTTACATCCGTTAAAAGCAATACGCGACTCGTATTTTCACCCACAGATATAATCTGCCCAATCATTCCTTTTTCATCAATCACGGGCTGACCAACATAAGCGCCATCACGTTCCCCTTGATTAATCACCACTTGTTGACGATAAACATCAGTTTCAGCGGTAAGCACTTCGGCAATTTTTTTGTATTCATCTGTGCGTAAAGGCGAATTAAGCAGTAAACGAAGACGTTGGTTTTCTACTTTGAGTTGATCCAATAATAAAAGATCAGCATTTTTCTCACGCAATTGCTCACGCAATACTTTATTTTCAATAAGCAGTTTATTGGTATCAACCAAGTTGCTTGATACACCATCTAGAACTGTTCTTGGCCCATTCGCAAGGTAATACAATCCTCCAACGGCAGTTTCCATCACACTACGCGCCTTCGTCATTGATGAAGTTTGTCCATCAACTAAAATGAGTGTCATCGAAGCAATCACCGCTAATGCGAGTCGGATACCTAATGGTGGTGCTTTACCAAAAATGGGTTTCATTCACTGTCCTAGGGTTAAAAGGAAAAGTGCGGTCAAAAAATCAGACGAATTAAAAACGCCGATTTTTCTGACCGCACTTTTAGAGATTAAATTTCGTCGCTAAAAATATCGCCGCCGTGCATATCGATCATTTCGATTGCTTCACCGCCGCCACGAGCCACACAAGTTAATGGTTCTTCTGCGATGATTGCCGGTACGCCACATTCTTTTGATAACAATACATCAATGTTGCGTAATAAGGCACCACCACCCGTTAACACCATACCACGTTCAAAAATATCCGCTGCGTGTTCTGGTTGGCATTCTTCAAGCGCTGTGCGCACCGCTGCAACAATACCATTTAATGGTTGTTGAAGAGCTTCTTGTACATCTCGAGAGGTTAATTTGAATGAGCGAGGCGCACCTTCAGCAAGGTTATGACCGTGCACTTCCATTTCTAAAATTTCATCACCTTCTTGAATGTAAGCTGAACCAATTTCATGCTTGATACGCTCTGCAGTTGGTTCACCAATCACAGAACCAAAAGTACGACGAACATAAGAAATGATTGCTTCATCAAAACGGTCACCACCAATACGTACAGAAGAGGAATACACAATACCGTTTAAAGAAATCACTGCCACTTCAGTGGTACCACCACCGATATCAATTACCATTGAACCGATCGCTGTAGAAACCGGCAAGTTTGCACCGATTGCTGCCGCCATTGGCTCTTCAATTAAATACACTTCACGCGCACCTGCACCTAATGCTGATTCTTTAATAGCACGACGTTCAACTTGAGTCGCGCCAGCCGGTACACAAACGAGCACACGCGGGCTCGGACGCATGAAGTTACCACTATGTACTTGTTTAATAAAATATTGCAACATTTTTTCAGTCACAGAGAAATCGGCAATTACACCATCTTTCATCGGACGAATTGCAACAATGCTTTTTGGTGTACGACCAAGCATTTGTTTTGCTTCTTTACCTACAGCCGCAATGCTTTTGTATGCGCCCATACGGTCTTGACGAATTGCCACTACTGAAGGCTCATCAAGTACGATACCTTGGCCTTTCACATAAATTAATGTATTTGCTGTACCTAGATCGATAGAAAGATCGTTTGAAAATAAACCACGAATTTTTTTGAATAACATAAGAATTCCGTCATTAGTTTGGTGAAAAATTACTCATTTCTGAGCATAGAAAAAAATTGTGCTAAATGTACCAAAAAATCGAGCTTGATAACAGGATTTTTTGCCTTGATCCTCTACACTTACCTCGCGATTTTTTCTAACAAGGTAAGTGCGGTCAATTTTAGTGGTATTTTATACCTGATTTCGATCAGTGAATTGCCACTTACCGTTACCTAAAATTATCAATTGTTGCTGATGGAAAGCCTGCAAGGTTGAACGATGCCCCACGCTAATAACCGTTGTATGAGGTAAGCGTTCTTTTAACAGACAATACATCGTATCTTCTAAGCCTTCATCCATACTAGCCGTGGCTTCGTCCAGGAATGCGACTTTCGGCTTATGTAATAGCAAACGAGCAAAAGCCAAACGCTGTTGCTCACCTAGCGAAAGAATACGTGTCCAATCTTGCTCTTGATCTAAACGATCTTGTAAATGCCCTAAAGACACTTGTTTTAATACATCAATCATCTCATCACGATTAAATTCCTTTTCTTCATTCGGATAAGCCAGTGCCGTTAACAAACTACCTTGCGGTAAATAAGGCTTTTGCGATAAGAAAAGCTGATGAGTGGGACAATACACATCCCCTTCAGAATACGCCCAAAGCCCTGCTACGGTTCTCAACAACGTGGTTTTACCCACACCTGAATTACCTTGAATTAATAGGGTTGAACCTTGTGGCAGTGTTAAATTTAAATTCTCAATTAAGGTTTTTCCAAATGGATTACTGATGCTTAAATCCTTAAAGATCACGTCAGTTTCATGTTCGTGTAAATGGGAGGTAGATTGATGATTCGCCATATCAATCGCATAACTAAAGCCTGTTAAACGATCTAATGTGGCTTTATATCCGGCAAAACCATCGTAAGAATTACGGAAGAACGAAAGATTTGAATGCAATTTACCAAATACTTGTAGCGTTTGCATCAGATCGCCGAGTTTAATTTGCTTCTCAAAATAACGCCCCACTTGAATTAACAAAGGGAACACAACGGAAACTTGGCTTACTACTAGGTTAAAACCAGAGAATTTTAAGGTTCGATAAACAATATCCCACATGTTATTGATCACTGCGCCAAATTGTTTATAAAGTTGGCTACTCTCAACTTTCTCACCCGCATAAAATGCCACACTTTCCGCATATTCTTTGATACGAATTAAAGAATAACGATAGTTAGCGTTTAAGCGTTCGTTGACGAAATTCAACATAATTAATGGACGCCCTAAACGGAATGCAATCGCGGTAGTGATAATCACATAAGCAAATACCAAGAACACCATCATGCGTGGAATTTCAGTACCAAATACCATCATTGGTCCCGCTAATCCCCACAATAAGATTGTATAAGAAATCATGGAGGTGACAGCATCAATTACCCCGGTACTTAAAGAGAGCGTGGTTCGCACATAGGATTGCACATCTTGTTGAATACGTTGATCGGGGTTATCTAAGTTAGCGGAAACATACTGCGTTTTATAGTACGCGCGATTATTCATCCATTTATCGACTAACTGACCATTCAACCATTCGATCCAATCAATAGAAAAACGTTGCTCTAAATAATAGCTAAGCAATGCGGCAATCACTGAACTTGTCGCAATCACACAAAACAGCACCATTTGATCCCAAAACACAGGTTCATTAAATTCCTGCAAGGATGTGTACATATTGTTATACCACTCAGAATGGACCAAGCTAATACGCACACTGACTAATGTCATCGCTACAATTAATAAGAAAAATAGCAAAGGTTTAATACTTCGACGTGGTGAAAGATACCCACTCGCAAATTGCCAAAATTGTTTACCCCAGTGGGTAAAACGGACTAATAAGAAAATACCAAAGCTAAACACGACAGCCGTCATCGCTAGTGTTTTTACTATCCATAAAAGCGAATTAATGGCCTCTTGAGCGTAATCCATAATCAACCTATAAAATCAAAAAAGTGCGGTCATTTTAGGCGGTGTTTATTTTTAAGCAAGAAAAAATGTGATGGAGATAACATTTTTTGACTTTGTCACAAGCGGGTAAGAAATCTAATTGATATAATCCGAAATAGTTAAATTTTTAATAAATTAGAGGTCGGTATGAGTGAAACTGCGATTACCATTAGTTTGCTTGCCCTCGTTGCCGTGATTGGCCTATGGATCGGGCATTTTAAAATTAAAGGTGTAGGTCTGGGTATTGGGGGCGTGCTATTTGGTGGGATTTTAGTTGCCCATTTTACCACTCAATATGGCATTAAATTAGATAGCCATACATTACATTTCGTGCAAGAGTTCGGCTTAATTCTGTTTGTTTATACGATTGGTATTCAAGTGGGGCCGGGCTTTTTTGCTTCCTTACGAAAATCAGGCTTAACCTTAAATGGATTAGGCATTTTAATCGTTGCACTTGGTGCAGTGGTGACAATACTCATTTATAAGCTTGCGGATATTCCTCTTGATGTCGCGCTTGGTATTTACTCCGGTGCGGTCACCAATACCCCCTCTCTCGGTGCGGGTCAGCAAATTCTTTCTGAATTAGGCATGTCGCAAACGACGTCTAACATGGGGATGGCCTATGCAATGGCTTATCCTTTTGGAATTTGTGGCATTTTACTTTCTATGTGGCTTATTCGTCTTTTCTTTAAAATTAAAGTGGATGAGGAAGCAGCAAATTTTGAAAAAGAAAGTGGTCATGACAAAGAAGCACTCAAAAGCATGTCTCTGAAAGTCACCAATACTAATCTCAATGGTATCCATTTGATTGAAATTCCAGGTTTTGATGATGAAGATGTCGTCTGCTCTCGCTTGAAACGGGGTGAGCTTGTTATTGTGCCGAAAGCGGATACCGATGTTCAACTTGGGGATATTTTACATTTGGTCGGCAATCCTGAAGGCTTGAAAAAAATGCACCTTATCATTGGGGAAGAAGTTGATATCCCGGTAGCAAGTTTGAGTGGAGAGATTCGTTCTGAGCGCGTGGTCGTCACCAATGAAAAAGTACTCGGAAAACAAATTCGTCATCTCGGCATTCATCAAAAATATGGTGTTGTCATTTCGCGTTTAAACCGTGCAGGTGTGGAATTGGTACCAACTGCCCATACTACCCTTCAATTTGGTGACGTATTACACATGGTTGGAAAAACTGACATTCTCAACCAAGCCATTTCAGTTATTGGTAACGCTAAACAAAAACTACTTCAAGTTCAAATGTTACCAGTGTTTATTGGGATTGGCTTAGGGGTATTACTCGGCTCCATTCCTTTCTATATTCCAGGTTTCCCTGTGGCATTAAAATTAGGGCTAGCAGGTGGACCATTAGTCGTCGCATTGATCTTGGCTCGAATTGGGTCTATCGGAAAACTCTATTGGTTTATGCCGCCGAGTGCGAACTTGGCATTGCGCGAAATTGGTATTGTGCTCTTCCTTGCTGTAGTCGGTTTAAAATCTGGCGGTAGCTTTGTTGACACACTCACCAATGGTTCAGGTCTCGAATGGATGGGATACGGTATTTTCATCACCCTTGTACCATTAATGATTGTAGGTATCATTGCACGTTTATATGTAAAATTAAATTATCTTTCTCTTTGTGGCCTGTTAGCAGGGTCGATGACAGATCCACCAGCGCTTGCTTTCGCGAATGAACTGAAAGAAGGAAGCGGTGCCGCCGCACTCTCCTATGCGACAGTCTATCCGCTCACCATGTTCTTACGGATCATTTCACCGCAATTGTTAGCGATTCTTTTATGGGTTTAATACCCTTTCAAACTTGGGGCAGAATAGCTGCCCCAATATTCATGCTAAGCACTATGACTGCCATAAAACAATTCAAATAAAATCAGCCCCAAGCCTACCCCTTTCCCTCATTCAATGATAGAATTCATCGCTTTATTTAAATAGGAAAAGAAATGTCATTAGTTGAATTTGTAATTGATAAACTCGATGATTTAAAAGGCACCGAAATTGTGCATTTTGATGTAAAAGGCAAATCATCGATTACTGAAAATATGATTATTTGTACCGGTACATCTAGCCGCCAAGTCGCAGCTATGGCCGATAACCTTATCGTGGAATGTAAAAAAGCCGGTTATGAAACCTTTGGTGAAGAAGGTCGTAACACAGCGGATTGGATCGTGGTTGATCTCGGTCAAACCATCGTTCACATTATGCAGCGCGATGCACGTGAAATATATCAATTAGAAAAACTTTGGGCATAAAGTGCGGTCAATTTTGACGGTGTTTTAAAAGGGAAAAGGATGAAAATCACATTAATTGCAGTGGGCACAAAAATGCCGGCTTGGGTTACCACCGGATTTGAAGAATACCAACGTCGTTTTCCTAAAGACATGCCTTTTGAACTCATTGAAATTCCTGCAGGTAAACGTGGAAAAAATGCAGATATTAAACGCATCTTAGAGCAAGAAGGCAAAGCGATGCTAGCCGCTTGTGGAAAAGGCAAAGTCGTGACATTAGATATCCCTGGCAAACCTTGGACAACACCACAACTTGCTGAGCAATTAGAGGGTTGGAAAAATGATGGTCGTGATGTGTGCTTACTCATTGGCGGGCCTGAAGGTTTATCCCCAGAATGCAAAGCGGCAGCAGAACAAAGTTGGTCACTTTCACCACTCACACTTCCCCATCCGTTAGTGCGAGTTGTCGTGGCAGAAAGTTTATACCGCGCGTGGTCACTGACGACAAACCACCCTTATCATAGAGAATAACGTATTACATTACCGATGAATTTAAAAAAATTCTTTTCTGCACCTACCAATGAACCGATTCGCGATAAAAAAGCGGAGCGGAACTTGTTTGCACGTCGAACATTGGTGGCATTCATCGGTATTTTAGCCCTAAGTGGCGTGCTATTTGCCAATATTTACCATCTTCAGGTGGTGAATTACGACATGTACCAAACTCGCTCTAATGGTAACCGTATTAAATTACTTCCGCTTCCTCCTACTCGCGGATTAATTTACGACCGTTACGGCGAATTACTGGCTGAAAACCTCACTTTTTTCGGTTTATATATCGTGCCGGAAAAAACAGAAAATTTAGACCGCACTTTTGAAGAATTGCGCTATGTTGTGGGACTCACTGATGAAGACATTGAACATTTCAAAAAAGAGCGTCGTCGTGGTACTCGCTATACGCCGATTTTACTCAAGCCTAGCCTAACGGAAGAACAAATTGCCCGTTTTGCGGTAAATCAATATAAATATCCAAGCCTTGATGTACGTCCTTATTTCAAACGAAATTACCTATATGGCGAAGCCATGACTCATATATTGGGTTATGTTGGACGCATTAATGACCGAGATGTTGAGCGACTAAAAAAAGAAGAAAAATTTGCTAACTATTCCGGTTCTACGGACATGGGGAAACTGGGTATTGAACGTTATTACGAAGAACAACTCCATGGTACAACCGGTTTCGAAGAGGTTGAAATTAATAACCGTGGTAAAGTTATTCGTAAACTACGTGAACAACCAGCCACCGCGGGTAAAAGTATTCATCTGACTATCGATTTTACCCTTCAACGCTATATTATGTCGCTCCTTTCAGGTCAAAAAGGCGCTGTTGTCGTGCTTGATCCAAAAGACAACAGTGTATTGGCGATGGTTTCCACACCAAGCTATGACAATAATTTATTTGTCGATGGCATTTCTTCTAGCGATTACAAACGTTTACTCGAAGATCCAACTCGACCACTTTACAGTCGTGCGACACAAGGTGTGTACCCGCCTGCCTCTACGGTAAAACCATTCGTTGCTGTTGCAGCATTAACTGAAGGGGTGATTACGCCTAATACCACAATTTTTGACCCAGGCTACTGGACATTGCCAAACTCAACAAAACGTTTCCGAGATTGGAAAAAAACAGGACATGGTTATACGGATTTAAACAAGGCCATTACTGAATCATCGGATACCTTCTTCTATCAAACCGCCTTTAATTTAGGTATTGATCGTTTCTCCATGTGGATGAAACGTTTTGGGTTTGGTATGCCAACAGGTATTGAAATTCAAGAAGAAGCCACGGCCAATATGCCGAGTAAAGAATGGAAACAAAAACGTTATAAAAAACCGTGGGTGCAAGGCGATACAATCTCAGTGGGGATTGGTCAAGGTTATTGGACAGCGACACCATTACAAGTGGCAAAAGCCACCTCTATCGTGGTCAATAACGGTAAAATTCATACGCCACATTTAATGAAATCAGTTGAAGGCGCCACCATTGAGCCGTATCAAGACCCGCTTTTATATGAAGATATTACCGATCCGAAACAAGCTTATTGGGATGCGGCTAAGCGCGGCATGTTCAATGTAGTGAATTCAGGTGCAGGGACTGGACGAAAAGCCTTTATCGGCACGAATTACCATGTAGCAGGGAAATCTGGTACCGCACAGGTATTCAGCTTAAAAGAAAACCAAAAATATAATGCAGCGGGATTGAAAAAAGAATTACATGACCATGCTTGGTTTACGGCTTATGCGCCTTATGAAGATCCGAAATTAGTTGTGACGATTATTTTAGAAAACGCGGGCGGTGGTTCAAGTAATGCAGCACCAATTGCACGTCAAATTATGGATTTCTATTTGAATAAACGCTTGCCACAAATTGAACGTCAAGAAAATGCTGAAAAAGAGAAAAAGACGGGCCAAACTGATTTAGATGCGCCAGCACTAGAATCTCAACCAAGTGAGAATGAATAATGGAAGAAAAAGTGCCTTTATGCTTGCGATTATGGCAACGCTTACATATTGATTTTTTATTATTTATTGGATTAGCCGCTATTACGGCTTATGGCATGCTTGTGCTTTATAGTGCATCAGGCGCCAGTGAAGTCATGTTCCAAAATCGTATTATTCAGGTCATATTAGGTTTTGCTGTGATGATGATTATGGCGCAACTTCCTCCTAAATTTTATCAGCGACTCGCCCCTTACTTATATTTGGTGGGTTTTATCATGCTGATTTTGGTTGATGCTATCGGTACAACCAGTAAAGGGGCACAACGTTGGTTAGATCTTGGATTTATTCGCTTTCAGCCTTCTGAAATTGTCAAACTCGCGGTACCATTAATGGTCGCGGTATATTTAGGTAACCGTCCATTACCACCGAAAATGAGCGAAACCTTTATTGCTATCGCCATGATTATTGTGCCAACTTTACTTGTGGCTATTCAACCAGACTTAGGTACATCAATTCTGGTTAGTGCATCAGGCTTATTCGTGGTATTCTTAGCAGGGATGAGTTGGTGGCTTATTCTTGCTGCAGTAGTTGGCTTAGCGGCATTTATTCCTATCATGTGGATGTATTTAATGCATGACTACCAACGCATGCGTGTATTAACCTTACTTGACCCCGAGAAAGATCCACTTGGGGCGGGTTACCATATTTTACAATCCAAAATTGCTATCGGTTCAGGCGGTATATCTGGCAAAGGATGGATGCAAGGGACACAATCCCAATTAGAATTTTTGCCTGAACCACACACTGATTTTATTTTTGCCGTGATGAGTGAAGAACATGGAATGGTCGGTTTTCTTATTCTGATGGCAATTTATTTGTTTATTATTATCCGTGGCTTAATAATTGCGGTAAATGCAGAAACCTCTTTCGGGCGTATTCTTGCTGGTGCAACCACACTGATATTCTTCGTTTATGTCTTCGTGAATATTGGTATGGTGAGTGGCATTTTGCCTGTTGTAGGGGTGCCTTTACCACTCTTTAGCTACGGCGGTACCTCATATGTCGCCATCATGGCAAGCTTTGGTTTAGTGATGTCCATTCATACTCACAAACCTCGCTTTATGAAAGGGAACTAATTTCCCTTTTGGCTTTCTTATGAAGAGCACCGATAATCTTGAAAGTAATAAGTATGACATTAAAAAATATCTTAAAAACGACCGCACTTTTCACCTTGATAAGCAGCTCAAGTTTTTCTGCTTTTGCCGATACGCAAAAAATGTATGGTATTCAAGGGGATTCGCTGTCGATTACTACGACCGTTCAAGCGCCACAAAGCTATGAAGTGAATGGTAAAACATATACCACACAAGGTGATGAGGCAAAGTCCTATTCAAAAGAAGGGACAGCAAGTTATTACCACCATAAATTTAATGGTCGTAAAACAGCTAATGGTGAACGCTATGATTCGGCACTTTTCACTGCCGCACATAAAACCTTACCTTTGAATTCTTATGCGGTTGTTACAAACTTACATAACAATCGCAAGGTGATTGTGCGAATTAATGATCGTGGTCCGTTTAGTGAGAAACGTATCATTGACTTATCCCATTCTGCTGCGAAAGAATTGGGTCTTATTGCTCGTGGTACAGGGCAAGTAAGAATTGAAGCGTTACATGTGGATCATAAAGGTCAAATTTCAGGTGCGGGGGCAAAAACACTTACCAAGCATGCTAAAACGCAAGAAGCCAGTGATCGTTTAGCCATCAATAAAAATAGCGAAAAAAAAAATCAGAATTCAGACAGCACAAGCGATGCAAAAACTGTCTTCAAGCTAAAACTACTCGCGCTGTCGTCAAAAAATCAAGCAGAAAGCATCATCACAAAGCTCGCATTAGATGACATAAAAACCGAAATTAACCAAAATGGACGAAACTACGAAATCCATTTTGGCCCAATTGCGGATCAAGCGGATATGAATCAATTAAAAACAAAATTACAAAAAACGATCAATGGGCAACCTGTAATCGTTTATACTTATAAAAACCAATAAGCTATTAAAGGAAATGCTATGTTAAAACAATCTGCAAAATTGAAAAAAATTGTTCTATTCTCGGGATTAATGGCTGCCTCAACATTCGCTACAGCTGAAGATCTTCAATACGGTATTGCTGTACCAGAAGTAAATGCGCAAACCTATGTTTTAATGGATTACAATTCTGGTGCGGTACTTGCATCACTTAACCCAGATCAGCGCCAATACCCTGCTTCATTAACTAAAATGATGACTAGCTACGTGGTTGGTGCGGCATTAAAACAAGGTAAAATCCACAATGAAGATATGGTAACGATTAGCGAAACCGCTTGGGGTAGAAATTTCCCTGATTCTTCAAAAATGTTCTTAAATTTAAATCAACAAGTGTCTGTAGGTGATTTAAACAAAGGGATTATCATTGTTTCTGGTAATGACGCTTGTGTGGCAGTGGCTGAACATATTTCGGGCACAGTAGCTAACTTCGTTGATACTATGAATAAATACGTTCAACAATTTGGCTTAAAAAATACTAACTTCACTACACCACATGGTTTAGACGATCCAAACCAATATTCAACTGCACGTGATATGGCGATTATTGGTACACACATTATTCGTGATTTACCAGAAGAATATAAAATCTACGCTGAAAAAGACTTTACTTTCAACAAAATCAAACAACCTAACCGTAATGGATTATTATGGGATAAAACCATTAACGTTGATGGGATGAAAACCGGCCACACAAGCCAAGCTGGCTATAACCTTGTCGCATCGGCAACAAGTCCAAACAATATGCGTTTGATTTCTGTTGTCATGGGTGTACCAACCTATAAAGGCCGTGAAGTAGAAAGTAAAAAACTCTTACAATGGGGTTTTGCTAACTTTGAAACATTAAAAACCCAAAAAGCAGGCGAGGAAATTTCAAAACAATCTGTTTACTACGGTGATAAAGGTGACGTTAAACTTGGTGTCTTAGAAGATGGTTTTATTACTGTACCAAAAGGTAAGCAAACTGACTTAAAAGCACGTTACGAATTAGATAACAAATACTTACAAGCACCTTTAACAAAAGGTCAGGTTGTTGGTAAAATCGTTTATCAACTAGATGGCAAGGATGTGGCAATTGTTAATCTTCAAGCATTAGAAGACGTGCAAGAAGGTGGTTTCTTAGGTAAAGGTTGGGACTGGTTAGTGTTAACGATTAAAGGATTATTTGACTAAACACCTTGAAAATTAACCGCACATCCCCATTTATATCACATCAATAAATTCGTAAGGTGTGTGAATTTAACTGACTCACGCACCTTACTCTTAAATAAGGAAGCAACATGACAACAGAAAATGATTATGAAAAACTAAAAGAAGTAATGGAATTCCCTGCTGCAATGACATTTAAAGTCGCAGGTGTTGACCGTGAGAACTTAGCGCAAGACATCGTTGCGGTGATACAAAAATATTTACCGGGTGATTATATTCCAAAAGAAAAACGCAGTAGCAAAGGAACCTATAATTCAGTTTCAATTGATATCGTGGCACAAAACTTTGAGCAAGTAGAAACGCTTTACAAAGAACTTGCAAAAGTTGAAGGCGTCAAAATGGTTATCTAATATGAACAATACTGATTTGGTTGTCCGTCAATTAGGATTACAAGATTATCAGGAAATCTGGCATAAAATGCAGAAATTCACCGATAATCGAAATGCAGAAACCACCGATGAAATTTGGTTAGTTGAGCATCATCCTGTTTTCACACAAGGCCAAGCAGGCAAACCAGAGCACTTATTACAAAGTAGTAATATACCTGTTGTTCAATCCGATCGTGGTGGTCAAATTACTTATCATGGCCCAGGTCAGCAGATCATGTATGTGCTCATTGATATTAAACGTCATGAACATTTAAATGTCCGTCAATTAGTGACCGCACTTGAACAATCTGTCGTGAAAACCCTCGCAGACTATGGCATTGAAGGTTATCCAAAACCTGATGCACCAGGCGTATATATTGACGGCAAAAAAATCTGTTCATTAGGCTTACGTATCCGTAAAGGCTGTTCTTTCCACGGTTTGGCATTTAATATCAATATGGATCTCAACCCTTTCCATTACATTAATCCTTGTGGCTATGCAGGGCTTGAAATGTGTCAGCTTGCTGACTTTATTGGTAAAGAAGAGGCGACACTTGACAAGGTTTCCCCAAAATTAATTAAACACTTTGCCGAACTTTTGGGCTATAATGTTACAAATTTATAACATTCACTTTTATAACACATTTAAAAATGCCTGAATCAGGCATTTTTCTTTAGGAAAGAACAATGTCAACGCCTTTTAAAATGGAACGCGGTGTGAAATACCGCGATGCTGCCAAAACATCAATTATCCCTGTTAAAAATATCGATCCTAACCAAGAATTATTGAAAAAGCCGGAATGGATGAAGATCAAATTGCCGTCTAGCTCATTAAAGATCGAAACGATTAAAAACGGGATGCGTCGTCATGGCCTACATTCTGTATGCGAAGAAGCTTCTTGTCCAAATTTACACGAGTGCTTTAACCATGGTACGGCAACCTTTATGATTCTAGGCGCAATTTGTACTCGTCGCTGCCCTTTCTGTGATGTTGCACATGGTAAACCCTTACCACCTGATCCGGATGAACCACGTAAATTAGCTGAAACCATTCAAGATATGAAGTTGAAATATGTGGTGATTACCTCTGTAGACCGCGATGATTTACCTGATCGTGGTGCAGGCCATTTTGCTGAATGTGTAAAAGAAGTACGCGCATTAAATCCCGGTATTAAAATTGAGATTTTAGTGCCTGATTTCCGTGGTCGTATTACTCAGGCCTTAGAAAAATTAAAAGACAATCCACCAGATGTATTCAACCACAACTTGGAAAATGTGCCACGCTTGTATAAAGAAATTCGTCCAGGTGCTGATTATCAATGGTCTTTAAAATTACTTCATGATTTCAAAGAAATGTTCCCAAACATTCCAACTAAATCAGGCTTAATGGTTGGATTAGGTGAAACCAATGAGGAAATCCTTGAAGTGATGGAAGACTTACGTGCAAATGGCGTAACCATGCTTACACTTGGCCAATATCTCCAACCAAGTCGTCATCACTTACCGGTTGCCCGTTATGTGCCACCAGCAGAGTTTGATGAATTCCGTGATAAAGCCAACGCAATGGGCTTTGAACACGCAGCTTGTGGTCCATTTGTTCGCTCTTCCTACCATGCTGATTTACAAGCAAGTGGTGGATTAGTGAAGTAATCAAAAACAGATAAAAAATGACCGCACCTTGAATCTCAAGTGAGGTCATTTTTTATATTATCCTTTCAACTAGTCAGTTGCGGTGGGCTTCCCTTCTTCGCCTTCATCACTCTCCATCATGCTTTCTTGACGAAGATCTTCAAGAGTACGACCATTAATTAAGTAGCCATTTTCTGTTTTTTCCACTCTAGAAACGTAATTATCCCCCTCTTCCAGAAATTCTCGGTGAAGTTTTCCATCATATTTCACAAAGCTACTTAAATATTGCCAAAAGTATGAATTTTCCTTAATGGCTAAGGCTTTTTCATTTTGATCATCAAACAACATTTTACTTAATGTCAGATTAAATGTGCCTTCAATATTATCTGGAATCATGTCTGATGAATCTACTTGAGGCACAATACCACTGACTTCCAATTTAACTGGATAAGCAGTAGTTTCAGGATAAGTATTTAAATTGAAATTTAACGTTGCATTATCAACGATTAAATCGAGCTCTTTCCAGGAGTTTTTGATATATTTCTCAAATGTTGCTGACGTTAAATGCGTGTTACACAACGCACCATAAAAAGGCGCTGAGCAAAATCTTGCTGATAAATGCGCTTTGCTATGATTAACTTTAAATGGCGCATCCACAGATAATTTCTCAAATTGGAAACCCGCACTTGGATAACCAATTTTATTCGCAGACAACGTGATATGTTCATTATATTGGTCATTGTCTAATGTTTCTGTCTTATCACTGGCTGATATGTTATCAAGCACTAAATCGGCCATATTAAATGATTTTAATGCGGCTTCAATATTGGTTTTACCACTAAATTCTTTTACCCATTTATCTTTGGCATTTAAGAAATCTTTATTGTCTTTTGACGGCGCTTCTTTCTCTGCAATGGTATCTAATAAAAATGGTACAAACGCTAGTTCATTTGCCACATTGTAATCATCTAACTGAATATTAACCTTACCACCTTTGGCTTCCCATTTACGGTCTTCATCGGCAGGCGTTTGCTTCACACTTTCAACATTCAGTTTAAAATCCACATTGGCTTTAGTTAAATCAGTATTCGCCAACTTAAGTTCAAGACCTGCATTTTCTAAGTTAAAGTAAGGTTGATTATTTTTAGGGACATTAACAGAAAGCACAGATAACGAACTATCAAAACGATCGTTTTGTGTAAAAATTTTTGTTAACAAATTGACGCCATCTTTAATGCTTAATGAACCATCACTTAATTTTTTAAATTCATGATGAAAATTGATCGAACTTGGCACACCGTTTTGCTTAACCAGTAAATTTAAACCACCTGCTGTTGCTTGACTTTCTTCTGTTGTGCGGCTTTTATTGGCTACGCGCAAAATATCACTGCTGAATTTTGTGCTCAGATCACGTTTATCTGCCTCGCCTGGTTTTACATCAAAATGGTAAGTCGCATTTTTAAGATAAATATGTGTATTTTCACCATTTAACAATGCTAATTCGGCATTTTTCGCGGTTAATTCTATACTTGATAGGTCATACTGATTTGCATCGACAGGCACTAGACGAGCTTCACCTTCAATTTGTTCTAGTTTAGTGTCTTTATCGTAATTAAAACCACTAAGGGTTGTTTTTAGCTCAACTTCTTTATTTTTTAAGAAATGAAGACCGATAGAAAGGTTTTGGGACTTATTCGCAAAATCACGGAATTCCGTCAAAATATCAGACTGTAAATAATCCCCTACTGGAGAAAATTTACTGTTAATTGTATTTTTATCAATCGTGATATTTAATGTTTTATTTAATTGACGAACTAATTGATCGGATAACTGTGACTCAGCCGTAATAAAGAAAGGCAACGCGGTAAGCTTGGTTGAAATCACACTCGTGTTTTTCGACTCGCTATTTTTTACGCTAAAGATTAACTCACGAATAAAAAAGTTTTTCGCAGTTTGCGTCACATTCAATGTTGCTTGATTATCCAAAGAGTAAGGGAAATTTTTTAATACCTGATCGATTTTGTGATTGGTATAAAATTGTGCGCCGATCCCAAGTGCCACTGCGATAGCCGAAATCGTCAATGTTATTGTTTTTTTCTTGCTCATAACGTCCCCAGATGCGATCTCAATTTATGATCTCAAAATCCTTTTGAAAAATTAACCGCACTTTTCTCTTCAAAGTGCGGTCAGTTTTCAATCTTTTTTAGCCTAAGATTTTATCTAATTCTTGGCTTACAGCTTCCACTTTTTGAGTACCATCTAAACGGAAATATTGCGTATTACCTGCTTTCGCTTCAGCTTGGTAATAATCAATTAATGGACTGGTTTGTTTGTGGTAAACCGCTAAACGATCTAATACCGTTTCTGGTTTATCATCTGCACGGATAATTAAATCTTCACCCGTCACATCATCTTTACCTTCCACTTTTGGTGGGTTGTAAACGATGTGGTAAGAACGTCCAGATGCTTGGTGTACACGACGACCACTCATACGTTCAACGATCACTTCATCTGGTACATCAAACTCTAAAACGTAGTCAATTTTCACGCCTGACTCTTTTAATGCATCCGCTTGTGGAATCGTACGTGGGAAACCATCTAATAAGAAACCATTTGCACAATCTGGTTGAGAAATACGATCTTTTACTAACGCCACAGTTAATTCATCCGGTACTAATTTCCCTTCATCCATTAATGCTTTTGCTTGTTTGCCTAATTCTGTCCCCGCTTTAATCGCTGCACGGAACATATCCCCTGTTGAAATTTGTGGGATACCAAACTTGTTCATAATAAATTGTGCTTGTGTGCCTTTTCCTGCACCAGGTGCACCTAAAAGAATAATTTTCATACAAATCTCCAATAAATAATAGACCCGTTTAAAATACCGTTAAAGCCTTGTTTGGTCAAATGATTTTACTGTTAATTTTGACCGCACTTTATTTTATTTTAAGCTTTTTCATTTCCTTTTTCATTCCATGGTGCCACCCAGAATAAACAAATCATTCCTGGGATAGCGAGGAATAAACAAATCCAGAAAAAATGATAGTAGCCCACTGCTTTAACCAAGTAACCAGATAACATACCAAGCCCTTTACTTGGTAAAGCAGAAAGGCTGGTAAATAAAGCTAACTGAGTGGCTGTATAAAGCGGATTCGTTTCGCGAGCCATAAAGGCGACAAAGGCAGCAGTACCGAGACCAACACCGATATATTCACCCGCAATCACGAAACCTAATTTCCAAAGTTCTGCAGCACCGATATGGTCAAAATGCCCAAATGCAGCCAACCAAATAAATCCACCAATGGTAATCAATTGGATAAAACCAAATACCCATAATGCGCGGTTAATGCCTAGGCGTAACATAATCACGCCACCCACGAGACCGGCTGAGATACTTGCCCAAAGAGAGGTACTTTTTACCACCAATGCAATATGCTCTTTTTCAAAGCCCATGTCATAGACGAATTTAGTTTGTAACGTAGTAGCAAACGAATCACCAAATTTATACAAGAACAAAAAGAGTAAAAAACCGATGGCTTGCGCGACACCTTTACGTTGGAAGAACTCTTTCAAGGGTATCCCAAACACCATATAGAAAGGTTGATCACGATCGACCTGTGCAATGTTTGGTTCTTTCGCTAAAAAGAGCGTCATAAATATGCCCGCTAGCATACAAAGTGCGGTCAATAAAAAGACGGTTTCCCATGGATAAATCGTCGCTAAATAAAGCGACAGCCCCCCAGGAATTAAACCTGCAACACGATAAGCATTGATATGGATGGTGTTTCCCAATCCTAATTCATTATCGGTCAAAATTTCACGGCGATAAGCATCAAGCACAATATCTTGTGTCGCAGATACAAAGGCAATAAATGTCGCAAGTTTAGCCACTGTTCCCAACTGTGCCACTGGATCAAACTGACTAATCGCATAAAGCGAAATCAGCAAAATCACTTGAGAAATCAATAACCAACTACGACGACGCCCTAAAAAATGCGGGAAATAGCGATCTAATAACGGTGCCCATAAAAATTTCAAACCGTATGGCACCATCACTCCTGTCAAGGCACCGATTAATTCAACGGAAAGTCCTTTATCTGTCAGCCACACTGGCAACATTTGCAATAACACGAAAAGTGGTAAGCCCGAGCTAAATCCAGTAAAGACACAGATCAGCATTTTTCGGGTAAATATTTGACTAGAAAGGGATTGTTCTGACATAAAGTGCGGTTATTTTTGAGCGTGTTTTATCTGATTAAAATAGTAAGGGCGGAATGATACTCCGCCCAACAAAAGTGAGATTAATCTCTGTATCCTTTCGGATTATTTTTTTGCCAATTCCATGTATCTTTCATCATTTGCTCAAGACCACGTTCAGCTGTCCAATTTAACTCTTTTGCTGCAAGACTTGGATCGGAATAGCATGTTGCAATATCACCAGGACGACGTGCAACAAGACGATATGGAATTTCGATATTGTTTGCTTGTTCAAACGCTTTCACCATATCAAGCACAGAATAACCCGTACCTGTACCTAAGTTATAAATGTGTAAACCTGCGTCATTTTCATGACGATTTAACGCTTTTAAGTGACCGATGGCTAAATCCACCACGTGGATATAATCACGCACGCCAGTACCATCATGGGTATCATAATCGCTACCAAACACCGAAAGTTGCGGTAATTTACCGATCGCAACTTGGCTGATGTAAGGCAATAGATTATTTGGAATGCCATTTGGATCTTCACCAATCAAGCCACTTGCGTGAGCGCCCACTGGGTTGAAATAACGTAAGATCGTCATACTAAATTGCGGTTCAGCTTTCGCAACATCAGTCAGAATTTGTTCCACCATGTATTTAGAGGTACCGTAAGGGTTGGTTGTGCCGCCCACTTTGCAGTCTTCTGTAATTGGAATAATTTCAGGATCGCCATAAACCGTTGCAGATGAACTAAATACAAAGTTCCACACGCCTGCTTTTTTCATTTCTTGAATGAGAACAATCGTACCTGCGACGTTATTCATATAGTATTCAGCGGGTTTCTGGACACTTTCACCCACAGCTTTTAAACCCGCAAAATGGATGACCGATTGAATGCTGTTTTCAGCAAAGATTTTTTGTAATAAAGCACGATCTAAAATATCGCCTTCATAAAATTTCACGTCTTTACCAGTGATCTCTTTTACACGTTCTAAAGATTTTGGGGAGGAATTGCATAAATTATCCAATACCACCACTTCTTTATTTGCATTTAATAATTCCACTACGGTGTGTGAACCGATATAGCCGGCTCCACCTGTTACTAAAATCGCCATGGGTTGCTCCTTAATCATTTTGTTCGTGAATTATAACATTGATTTCTACGATACATAAATTTATCCCCTTTTTTGACCGCACTTTGGTGTGATCGTTGTCACAGAATAAACATTTTTCTATAGGAATTTGATTTGGGTCATTGAAGCCCCTCTCGATGAAGCGAATAATAGCCTGCGAAAATCGAAAAGATAAAGGAAGACAACATGAAACCTCAAACACTTCAAAAAACCGCACTCGCACTACTTGTTGGTTGGTATGCCGCCAATGCAGCCGCTTATTCTGAACAAGGCCAAGCCGGTAATACCAAAAGCTGGGAAAGTGCCGAATACCTCAAAGACTGGGGCTTGACCTCAATGAATGCCTCCACGGCTTATGCTCTTGGCTTTAATGGTTCAGGCGTTAAAATCGGCGTGATGGATTCAGGTGTGCTATTAAACCACCCTGAATTTCAAGATGGTCGAATCCACGTTGTAAAAACGGAAGGGACTTATAGTAAAGACGGGATGCGTTATCCCGATTCATCGGTAGGAAATGGTCCAATTAATAAAAATGAACCCGTAAAAAACGGCAAACGCAATTTTGATAAAACAGATAATGGCATCTTCACTAAAGGTAAAGCCTTCAATATTGACGGTGCATGGCATAAATATACCAATGATGCGCACGGTACGCACGTTGGCGGGACAATGGCGGCAAGCCGTGACGGCAATGAAATGCACGGTGTGGCTTTCGGCGCTAACCTCTATTCTGCCAATACCGGTGGTAACGACAACATGACCTATGGTCCAAATCAAGACTATGGTTTCTTCTTACAAGGCTACTCTGCCCTAGCAGATGCCGGCGCCAAAGTGATTAATAACAGTTGGGGGTCAAACCGTCGTGTTAATTCATCCTTTGCTGGCGCACAAGGCTACAAACCTAAATATGATTGGCGTGATGTGCCTGAATATGGCGTGCAATATTATGATGTACCAAAAGCACCTGAGCCAATATCTAGTCCTGCGGCACATATTTATTTAAGTAACTTAGGCGAGGCTGAAAAAGCTTATTATCAATTTGTCACGAGTGGTGAGAAAAACTTTGTTGATGCGGCTTATGAAGTGGCAAAAAATAAACAAGTGATTCAAGTTTTTACAGCGGGTAACCGCAGTATGATGGCTGAGTCCTTTACGCGTGCGATGTTGCCTTATTTCAGACCTGATGCAGAAAAATACTGGGTAAACGTCACTGGGCAAGTCGGTGGTGAAGGCTATCCTAATGATTCAAATGACGATGTGAGTGATGAAAAAGCAGGCGCAGATATTCAAGAATTTAACCTAGCCGGCCATTCAAAATGGTGGACGATTGCTGCGCCATCTGCCAACATCTATTCCGCCTACATTCAATTACAAGACAACAATACTTATGGTGACCCTATTTACAAATCAGCTGGTGGTACTTCAATGGCTGCCCCACACGTAAGTGGTGCATTAGGTGTCATCTTTTCTCGCTATCCATATATGACAACCGATCAAGCGCGCGATGTTATGCTCACTACTGCGAGACAAACCACACTTCGTAAAGGGCTTGAAGGTAAACCGTTAGAACGTTGGGAAACTGAACAAGGTGTACCGAGTAACGTTTGGGGTTGGGGGATTTTAGATCTTGGTAAAGCCATGTTTGGCCCAGGTCAATTCTTAGGAAACATGAAAATCAACCTCAATCAAAATGATGTTTGGTCAAATGACATTAGCGATAAAGCCATCAAAGCACGTCAAGTTGAAGATCAAGCTGAAGCCGCAACTTGGACAACTCGCAAAGCAGAATTACAAGCGTTAATGCAAAATCGTGCGGGCGCAACAGCAGAAGAAAAAGCAGAATATCAAGTAGGTTTAGCGCGTGAAGTGGCTCGTAATGAACGTGCCGCACAAGGTTATGTTGGTGCCTTAACTAAAAATGGTTCTGGTACCTTAACACTCACAGGCGATAACAGTTTCACTGGCGCAATTACCGTGAATGAAGGTCAACTTTCAGGGTTAAATCAATCCCTTGGTTCGGCACAACAAGTCATCGTAAAACAAGGTGCAACATTGGAAGTATTACCGAAAGCGGAAGTCACTAAACCAAGTGAGAATGGATTTGTCACCGAAACCTTAACCAGCACCGCGAAAACGGTCACTGCAACAGTGGAAAAAGGTGGTCGTTTCTTACTGAATAATGGTATTGTTAACGTCAATGCAACCTTTGCTGACGGCTCTATTTTAGTGCCAAATAAATTTGACGAAGAAATTCTGCCTCAATTACAACAAGATCCACAAAAAGTGGTTTCAGTACAAGGTACTGGCTCATTTGTAGGAGCTGAAAATGCAGTAGTTGAAACACCTCGCACTTATGATTTCTTTGCCGTTAAAAATGAAAGTAATGCAAATGTGCTGAAAGTAACCGTTCAGAAAAAAGCCCTTTCATCTGCAGCAACCACTGAAAATGAGGTAGCTATCGCCAATGCCTTAGATGCAGCAACAAACAGTGCAGCGTATCAAAGTCTCATTTGGGGAACAAAAGAGAATGCTCGCCAAGCTTTTGCTCGTTTAAGCTATGATGAAGATCTCGCAGCTCAACAACACAACGTGTTAAATGGCTTATTGCTTCGTCAGCAACTTGCTCAACCAGGCGCAGTAAGAGCGCAACTTAATGCAGGTACACAAATTTGGACAAGTGGCACCTTCACCCACTTCAGCACAGATAGCTTAAGCAGCCATGCGTACAATCAACTTGTGGGTATTGATGCGACCATTGATACAAACAAACATTTAGGTGTATTTGTCGGCTCAACACAAAACAGCCACAAAATTGACCGCACTTCGAAAGATCGTGCCGTACATTTAGGCTTAACAGCTGAACATCGTTTCAACGTGTTAACACCGAAAATTGGCTTTATTCAAAGCTGGGGGAAACATGAACAACGTGCTGAATTTGCACAAGGCGTGAAAAGCCATAGCCAAACACAAAATGTCTTTGCTGAACTTGCCTACACAGGCTTAAAAAGCGAACATTTTGCGATTGAACCTTATGCTGGCTTAAGCTATATGCACATCAAAAACAAAGGTGTGACAAAAGACGAAGTGCAGTTAAAAGACAACAATCGTGATTTAATCGTCACCTCTGTAGGTTTACGTCCATCCATTCCATTTGCAATTGGTGGCGTTCAATTAAATCTATTAGGTGATGTGGCGTATCATCGTTTCCATAAAGATAAAGCCGCTGAAGGCAGCTTGGTGCTCAATAACCAAAGTGTAGCAAATCTTTATGGTAAAGAATTGAAAAATATTGTCACGACAGGTGTGGCATTACAAGCGCAATTCACACCAGCATTTAGCATAAAAGTCGGCTATCAAGGTGCTTACAACCATGACACCAAAGCAAATAATGTGAATGCAGAATTACGTTTATCGTTTTAACGATATTCAATAAGACAAAAGTGCGGTCAAAATTGACCGCACTTTTGCCCATAGATAAATAAAAAGGCATCAATCTGATGCCTTTTCAATTCATTAAAATGAAAAATTAACGTTTATACCAATATTGGGTCGATTCACGAATCACTTCTTCGACTTACTTCAAAAATGCCGCATGATAGGCAATATGCTCACCAATAAAACTGGCGATGAAGTAATAGCTATGATCGTAGCCTTTGTGGAAGCGCACATCGGCCGGTTGATTTGCCGCACGACAGGTTTCAATAAAATCTTCGGTACGCAATTGTGTTGGTAAAAACTCATCTTCCAAGCCCTGATCAATGCGCATACCTTGCACTTTATAGCCTTGTTGGATGAGCGAGTTGGCATCATATTGCTGCCATTTTTCGCGATCTTTTCCTAAATAGGCAGAAAAGGCTTTTTCTCCCCAAGGCACAAGGCTTGGCGACAAAATGGGCGAAAAGGCAGAAACACTTTGATAACGTTCTCGGTTTCGCAGTGCCAATACCAATGCGCCGTGTCCGCCCATTGAATGTCCCATAATGGAACGTTTGCCGTTGGTAGGGAAATTTGCTTCAATCAGATCAGGCAATTCATTCAAAATATAATCATACATTTGATAATTCGTCGCCCAAGGTTGCTCGGTCGCATTCAGATAAAAGCCCGCACCCTGCCCTAAATCGTAAGCAGCATCGTTCGGCACTTGCTCTCCGCGAGGGCTGGTATCAGGCGCAACCACAATCACTTGATGTTCTGCCGCATAACGCTGAAAACCTGATTTGGTAATGAAATTTTGTTCCGTACACGTTAAGCCGGAAAGCCAATAAATCACACCAAGCGGTCGATTCTCCTGATTATCCGGCAAATAGACGGCAAATTTCATTTCGCATTGCAGCGTTTGGGCATGGTGAGCCCAAACTTGTTGCGAACCACCAAAAATTTGATGTTGTTCAATCAGTTTCATCGCGTACCTTAGTAATGAATAACAGCACGGATCGATTTACCTTCATGCATTAAATCAAAGGCTTCATTGATTTGATCAAGTGTCATTGTGTGGGTCACAAATGGTTCTAACTCGATGTTGCCTTTCATTGAATCTTCCACCATTTTCGGCAGTTCAGAGCGACCTTTCACACCACCAAACGCCGAGCCTTTCCAAACACGACCTGTTACCAACTGGAACGGACGAGTTGAAATTTCTTGGCCTGCACCCGCTACGCCGATGATAATGGATTGTCCCCAGCCACGGTGTGCACTTTCTAAGGCCTGACGCATTACGTTTACGTTGCCGATACATTCAAAGGTATGGTCAATGCCCCATTTATTGATGTCTAACAACACATCTTTAATCGGTTTATCGTAATCGTTCGGGTTCAAACAATCAGTTACACCAAACTGTTTTGCCAACTCGAATTTTGAGGGATTGGTATCAATAGCAATAATGCGGCCGGCTTTGGCTTGACGCGCACCTTGCACCACCGCCAAACCAATCGCCCCCAAGCCAAACACAGCAACAGAGTCGCCCTCTTGCACTTTTGCTGTGTTATGTACCGCACCAATACCTGTGGTAACGCCGCAGCCGAGTAAACATACTTGTTCATGGTTGGCTTCTGGATTAATTTTTGCCAGTGAAACTTCTGCAACAACAGAGTATTCACTGAAAGTCGAACAGCCCATATAGTGATAGATCGGCTGGCCTTGATAAGAAAAACGCGTCGTGCCGTCCGGCATTAAACCTTTACCTTGCGTATCACGCACTGAGACGCATAAGTTGGTTTTACCTGAACGACAAAACTCACATTCGCCACATTCAGCGGTATAAAGAGGAATAACGTGATCACCTGGTTTTACGCTTAACACGCCTTCGCCCACAGCAACAACCACACCCGCACCTTCGTGCCCAAGCACTACTGGGAATACGCCTTCAGGATCACTTCCTGATAATGTAAATGCATCAGTATGGCACACGCCCGTGTGAGTGTTGCGGATTAACACTTCGCCTTTGCGTGGCATTTCTACGTCGATTTCTACAATTTGTAAAGGTTGATTTGGGGCGAATGCCACCGCTGCTCGAGATTTGATCGTTGAATTGATTTGTTTAATTTCCATTGTTTTTCCTCTTAATTCATTGACAAAGTTGCCTTGCCTAAGCAAGATAGTAATAGTTTATACTTTAGAGCTCACTCTAAGGCAAGCGTTTTTTGCAACTTTTTATTTGGAAGGAAGGGAAATGACTTACACCACAGCTAAAGCTGCCGAAAAAATCGGTATTTCTGCCCACACTTTACGCTTTTACGACAAAGAGGGCTTATTGCCTAACGTTGGACGCGATGAACACGGTAATCGCCGTTTTACAGATAACGACTTGCAATGGTTGAGTTTATTACAATGCTTGAAAAATACAGGAATGAGCTTAAAAGACATCAAACGCTTCGCTGAATGCACCACTATTGGCGACGATACCATTGACGAACGCCTTGCATTATTTGAAAGCCAAACAGAAAATGTGAAGCGCCAAATTGCCGAATTAAAACGCTATCTAAACTTGCTGGAATACAAGTTAGCATTTTATCAAAAAGCCAAAGCATTAGGCTCGGTGGAAGCCGTGAATTTACCACAAATTCCTGAAACGACCTAAGTTAGACGTTGGGTCCAACTTTTTGGGTTGGTCAAAATTGACCGCACTTTTGCTCATAGATAAATAAAAAGGCATCAACCTGATGCCTTTTAAATTCATTAACATGAAAAACTAACGTTCGTTCCAACGTTTGATTGATTCACGAATCACTTCTTTTGCTTCTTCTACATCGCCCCAGTGAGTCACTTTCGTTGAACCTGGTTTTTTCAATGCTTTGTAGTTGTTGAAGTGGAATTCAATTTGTTTGATTAATTGCGCAGGCACATCTGCAAGGCTGTTGTATGCATTGCCGGTATCGCGATCATCTGCTGGCACACAAACGATTTTATCGTCCACTTCGCCATCATCAACGAATTTCATCACACCGATTACTTTTGCCTCAAGGAATACACCTGTTGCAAGTGGTTGGCGAGTTAATAATAAAACATCTAACTCATCGCCATCTTCGTCTAAAGTTTGTGGAATGAAACCATAGTTAGTTGGTTTTGCGAAGATCGCTGGCTCAACACGGTCTAATTGGAACGCTGCAACTTTACGGTTCCATTCGATTTTGTGGCAGCTACCTTCTGGAATTTCATTTACCACATTGATAATGCCGGCATCGACATCGCCCGGCGTTAAAATTTGATTAAAATCAGCCATTGTTTTTCCTTTTTTGATTACGTTAAAAACGTTCAGAGTATAGCAGTTTTTAGTCGATAAAAAAATATGCGAAAAACATCCTCAAAACCAACTGCACTTTCCCGCCAGACTGACAAAAAACGATTGCGCAAACGTTTACTTTTAAATAATTTGCTATAAAATAGCACGTCTTTTTTTTGATTATTAACCTAGGGGACTTTATGTCAAGTTTAGAAAAAACCTTTGAACTCAGCAAACGCGGTTCAACGGTTCGTCAAGAAATCATTGCGGGTTTAACCACCTTCTTAGCCATGGTGTATTCCGTGATTGTTGTGCCTAAAATGCTTGGTGATGCAGGCTTTCCGGCTGAATCAGTGTTTATCGCAACCTGTTTAGTGGCGGGGCTTGGTTCGATTTTAATCGGCTTTTGGGCAAATGCGCCAATGGCGATCGGATGTGCCATTTCATTAACCGCTTTCACCGCATTTAGCTTAGTCATTGGGCAAGGTGTTTCTATTCCTGTGGCATTAGGTGCTGTATTCCTTATGGGTTTGGTGTTCACCTTAATTTCGGCAACAGGTATTCGTTCATGGATCTTACGTAACCTGCCATCAAGTATCGCGCATGGTGCAGGGATCGGGATCGGCTTATTCTTACTTTTAATCGCCGCAAACGGCGTAGGCTTAGTGGTCGGCAACCAAGCGGGTTTACCAGTTAAATTAGGTGATTTCACCTCGTTCCCAGTAATGATGTCCTTAATCGGTCTTGCATTCATTATCGGTTTAGAAAAAATGAAAGTGAAAGGCGGAATTTTATGGGTCATCATCGCGATTACTATCGTCGGTTTAATCTTCGATCCAAACGTCACATTCAATGGCCAAATCTTCAAAATGCCAACCTTTGGTGAAAACTCACTTTTCTTACAATTAGATTTACAAGGTGCATTACAACCTGCCATTTTACCCATTGTCTTTGCTTTAGTGATGACTGCCGTATTTGATGCAACAGGTACGATTCGTGCCGTTGCAGGACAAGCGGACTTATTAGACAAAGACGGACAAATCATCAACGGTGGCAAAGCCTTAACCTCTGACTCTGTAAGTAGCTTATTCTCAGGTTTATTTGGTACTGCGCCAGCCGCTGTTTATATCGAATCAGCAGCAGGGACAGCCGCAGGCGGTAAAACGGGTATCACCGCTATCGTGGTCGGCGTATTATTCTTATTAATGTTATTCTTCCAACCACTTGCATTCTTAGTGCCAGGTTACGCAACTGCACCGGCGTTAATGTATGTGGGCTTATTAATGCTAAGCAATGTGAGCAAATTAGACTTCGATGATTTCGTGGGCGCAATGAGCGGCTTAGTTTGTGCAGTATTCATCGTATTAACGGCAAACATCGTAACGGGTATCATGCTTGGCTTTGCAGCGTTAGTGATTGGTCGTATCGTGAGTGGCGATGTGAAAAAACTCAACATCGGTACAATTATCATCGCCATTGTACTTGTCGCATTCTATGCTGGCGGCTGGGCGATTTAATTAAATATCATCATGATAAGGCGAACGAATAGTTCGCCTTTTTTATTTCTAGCCTAAAAAAACAATCGAAAAACCAACCGCACTTTTACTTTACAAATCCCTAAATCCGCCTAAAATACAGGCCTTTACTACGGCTTGCCAAAAGCAAGCTACTGACCTGAAATCAGACAAGAGAACATTATGACAACCCCATTTAAACCTGAATTACTCTCCCCTGCGGGCTCCCTTAAAAATATGCGCTACGCCTTCGCGTATGGCGCGGATGCAGTTTATGCAGGCCAACCACGTTATAGCTTACGTGTACGCAATAATGAATTTAATCACGCCAATTTAAAAATCGGGATCGATGAAGCCCATGCGCTTGGCAAAAAATTCTATGTAGTAGTGAACATTGCGCCGCATAACTCCAAACTCAAAACCTTTATTAAAGATTTACAACCTGTCATCGACATGGGCCCTGATGCCTTAATTATGTCTGACCCAGGCTTAATCATGTTGGTGCGTGAAAACTTCCCGGATATTGATATTCACCTTTCAGTACAAGCGAATGCGGTAAACTGGGCAACGGTGAAATTCTGGAAACAAATGGGGTTAACCCGTGTGATTTTGTCACGCGAATTATCCATTGAAGAGATCGCTGAAATTCGCCAACATGTGCCAGATATCGAACTCGAAATTTTCGTACACGGTGCGTTGTGCATGGCGTATTCTGGCCGTTGCTTGCTTTCTGGCTATATCAACAAACGCGACCCAAACCAAGGTACCTGTACCAATGCTTGCCGTTGGGAATACAAAATGGAAGAAGGCACTACGGATGAAGTAGGCAACATTGTGCCTAAAATCGATCCCGCTCAACAAATTGAAGTGAAAAATGTGGCGCCAACCTTGGGCGAAGGTGCGGTAACAGATAAAGTCTTCCTTTATACCGAATCACAAAAGCCAGATGAGCAAATGACAGCGTTTGAAGATGAGCATGGCACCTACTTTATGAACTCAAAGGATCTGCGTGCAGTACAACACGTGGAAAAATTGACCGCACTTGGTGTGCATTCTCTAAAAATCGAAGGCCGTACTAAATCATTCTATTACTGCGCAAGAACCGCACAAGTTTATCGCAAAGCCATTGATGACGCAGCTGCGGGCAAACCATTTGATGAAAGCTTAATGGATACCTTGGAATCCCTTGCGCATCGTGGTTATACCGAAGGTTTCTTACGTCGTCATACGCACGATGAATACCAAAATTACGAATATGGCTACTCTATCTCTGAACGCCAACAATTTGTCGGTGAATTTACCGGTAAACGTAATGAACAAGGTATGGCCGAAGTCGCAGTGAAAAACAAATTCTTGCTTGGTGATGAAGTAGAAATGATGACTCCACAAGGCAACATCGTCTTTAAAATTGAAAAAATGCTCAATCGCAAAAACGAAAATGTGGAAGCTGCACTCGGCGATGGACACTTTGTTTTTTTAGATGTGCCACAAGACGTCCAACTTGATTATGCATTGTTGATGCGTAACTTGGTCAACACCAACACACGCAATCCACACAATTAATTTGTTAAAAAAATGTTGCATTTGTTAATGAATGCACTATAATACATCCCATACCTGATTTGTTAATTCAACAACTCATAGTATGACTCCAAATATTTTGCCCTTTCACCTTTTTGAAAGGGCTTTTTTTATGCCCTAAAAAGGCACTCCAAAATCATATAAATCACTCCATTTTAAAATCAATTAACTTCATATTATTTATAATAAATATATAAAAAATGATTCTTGACATTAAAATGAGATTAGGAGTAAATTAAGCAAAGTAATTAAAGTAATCATAAATATAAGGGATTATTTTATGTTTGCGAAACTCTCCTACTACGCCCATTCCGCCCAAGACGAACTCGGAAATCTCTTGCCTTACGAACATTGGCAAACCTTGCAAAGCCATTCGGTCAATGTTGGTGAAATGGCGGCGGAGTTTGCTCAGGTATTTGGTGCGCAGGAAATTGCCTGTCAGACGGGGCAGCTTCATGACTTAGGGAAATATTCGGAACCCTTTAATCACCGATTACATGGTGGCCCATCAGTCGATCATGCTACCGCAGGAGCCAAAATTGCTATCGAGCGTTGGGGAAAAGTTATTGGTAAGCTGATGGCGTTTTGCATTGCGGGGCATCATGCGGGATTGGCAAATGGAAACGGTGAAGGCGATAACCGCAGTACTTTGAAACAGCGTTTGGCATTGCAATTTGGTGCAGATATTCCCACTCTCGATAATCTGTGGCAACAAGAAATCAAGCTCCCTCAAAACCTATCCGCCCCACCACTCAAAGCCGATGCGCATCATCCTTTTTTCTCCTACGCCTTCTTCACTCGAATGCTCTATTCCTGCTTGGTGGATGCTGATTACCTCGACACAGAAGCCTTTTATTCAAACCTAGAAAACAAAGCCGTCGAGCGCGGGGGTTATCCCGATTTAAACGCCTTACAACACAATTTCAATCAATTTATCAACGATTTCAGACGACGTATCGCCCAAGCTCCAGAGCAAACCGAAGCCGAAAAACGCAACTCTGCCTTAAACCGCCTGCGCAGCGAAATTCTCGATCATGCCGTAGAACAAGCGGCACAGCCGCAAGGGCTGTTCTCGCTCACCGTGCCGACCGGCGGTGGTAAAACCTTCACTTCCATGGCATTTGCGCTGGAACATGCCAAACATCACGGAATGCGGCGCGTCATTTACGTCATCCCATTCACCAGCATCATCGAGCAAAACGCCGCTGAGTTTCGCAAAGCCTTTGGCGAATTAGGCGAACAAGCCGTGTTGGAGCACCACAGCACTTTTGACGACGGCAAACTGCAAAATGAGGCCACCAAAGACAAATTGCGCCTTGCCTCGGAAAACTGGGACGCGCCGATTGTCGTGACCACCGCCGTGCAATTCTTCGAATCCCTCTTTGCCGACCGCTCCTCGCGCTGCCGCAAACTGCACAACATCGCAGGCTCCGTCATCATTCTCGACGAAGCGCAAATGCTGCCGCTCAATCTTTTGCTACCCATCATGCAAGCCATCAAAGAATTGGCGCAAAACTACCATTGCTCTGTCGTCATGTGCACCGCCACCCAGCCAGCCGTGCAAGCCGAAAACGGCTTCTATCGCGGCTTTGAAAACGTGCGCGAAATAGCCCCAAAACCGACCGCACTTTTCGACAAACTGCGCCGCACCACCGTGCAACACATCGGCACACAAACCGACGCCGACCTGCTCGCCAAACTTGCCGAACACCCGCAAATGCTCGTTATCGTCAATAACCGCCGCCACGCCCGCAGCCTGTACGACCAAGCCAAACACCTTGACGGCACATTCCATCTGACCACCTTAATGTGTGCCAAACACCGTAGCCAAAAGCTCGATGAAATCCTAGGCCGTCTGAAAAACGACGAACCCTGCCGCGTTATCGCCACCTCCTTAATTGAAGCAGGTGTGGATGTAGATTTTCCGCTGGTGATGCGCGCCGAAGCAGGTTTAGATAGCGTTGCCCAAGCTGCAGGACGTTGCAACCGCGAAGGCAAAAGGCCGTCTGAAAACAGTTTTGTCTGGATATTTACGCCAGAAGAACAATGGAAAGCTCCGCCTGAACTTGCCGCCCAAGCCGCTGTTATACGCTTGATTGCCGATGAGTTTTCAGACGACCTCTTATCCACCCAAGCCGTCGCCGCCTATTTCGCCGAACTTTATCAATTAAAAGGCGGCGAACTGGACAATAAAAAAATTCTGAAAATGCACAACGATACAGGGCAAAGCCTCGATTTCCCATTTCAAACCATCGCCGACAAATTCCGCATGATCGAAAGCCACATGCAGCCGCTGATTATTCCGTTCGACAAAGAGGCCGAAAACCTCATCAGCAGCCTGCACCACGCCGACCACATCGGCGGACTCTTACGCAAACTGCAACCCTACACCGTCCAAATCCCCGAAAAAGCCTTCGCCGCCTTGTATAAAGCAGGGCGTATCGAACCGATTAACGAGAAAAACTTCGGCAAACAGTTTTATACGCTGATTGGATTGGATTTGTATGATGATGTGGCGGGTTTGAGTTGGGAGGATACGGAGTTTTTGAAGGGGGAGAGTTTGGTGTTTTAAGTTTGGTTTATAAGGAAAATAATTTAACTTCTTTAGAAGTTGATTTTTGAGAAATGCAAGAGTAATATATCCATAAAGTCATTAGAGCTGTTTGAGAATACATAGTGGCTAAATAACGTTTAGATAATTAATAAAAGAAACTAATTATGGTTAAAACATATAGTATTTTTGTTAGTCATTCTTGGGATCATTCAAATGATCTTGTTAGTCTTCATAACTTATTAAGTAGCCGAGGATATTTTTACTATGATCCACAAGAGGTTACTAAAAATAACCCTATAAATTCCGTAAATGCAATTTATATTAAGCAGCAATTGAAAGAGAGAATAAAAAATTCAGATATTCTTCTTGCTCTTGCTGGAATCTATGCAAGCCATAGTGATTGGATGAAGTGGGAAATAGAAACGGCAAGAGCGTTAGGCATCCCTATTGTAGGCATTATTCCTCGTGGACAAGAACGAATTTCTAAAGTTGTTTTTGATAATTCGATTATAGATATTCGTTGGAATACTGAATCAATTGTTCAAGCTATTCGCAGTTACGCCAAATGATAGGAGTTAAAAATGGGTTTACCTAGAACATTTGTTGGTTTCAGTAGCACAGATATTCATTATTATCGGCTTATGTGTGCCTGGAAAAATAATTCAAAAATTGATTTCAATTTTGTTGATTGTCAGTTAGCTCAAGAAATTAATTCTGAAAATGAAGCGTATATTAAAAAGAAATGTAGAGAACGCATTAATATGGCTGGAACTTTTATTTCTTTAATTGGCCAAGACACAAGATCTAAACATAAGTATGTATGTTGGGAATTAGAAGTTGCCTTGGAAAAAGGCTGCCGGATTATTGGGGTAAATCTTGATAGATCTCGTTATATGAATCCAAATACTTGTCCTAAAATCATTCAGGGTGTTGGTGCTATCTTTGTACCATTTTCTCCTCAAATTATTGCTTATGCTTTGGAGAATTATCAAATGAAGGATAGTGGAAATTGGATCTATAAGGATTTTGTATATAAAAATCTAGGCTATAAAATTTAGGAGGTATAAATGGAAAAACAAGATTTTCCTGCATTGTATCGTGATGCTGATTCACTTTCTTTAAAATCACAAAAACATTTCTTTAAGTTTTTAAAAATTCATATATGTGCTTTAGTGGTTAGCGCAATTTTATCTATATTCAATTCAAACTACTGGTGGCTGGCTATAGCTCAATGCATTGCTTTTTTATTCACTTTAAGTTGTTCTATTTATCTATTTAAAGAAAGACCAGATCGCGATTGGTATGCTGGACGTGCTTTAGCCGAATCAATAAAAACGTTAACTTGGAGATACATCTGTAGAGCAGAGCCTTTTCAGGATAATGAAATGGCGCAAGCTGAATTTAGAAATAAACTAAAGCAAATCTATGAACAAAATAAATCTATTTGTCAAAAATTTATAGAGCATCTTGGTGAAAGTCAAACTACAGATAAAATGAATGAAATAAGAGAGCTTCCATTGCAAGAAAGGATAGATTTTTATAAGCAATACAGAATTCAAGAGCAATTATTGTGGTATCAAAAAAAATCTAAATTGAACACAGAAAAAGCCAGTTTATTTTTTTGGTTATTAATTGCAGCAAATTCTATTGCTCTTATTTTATCTATATTCAAGATAAAGTATGGTGATTTAGTTTTACCTATTGATGTAATGATTGCTATTGCAGGTGGCTTGTTAAGTTGGATACAGGCAAAAAGATTTACTGAGCTATCTGCATCATATGCCCTTACTGCTCATGAAATAGTATTTATTAATGAACAATTAGCAACAATAGACAAGGAAAATAGATTTTCCGAATTTGTAGGCGATGCAGAAAATGCTTTTAGCCGTGAGCATACACAATGGGCTGCAAGAAGAGATGTTTAGGATTCTTAGTTGTTAATTGTATTAATCAGTGTCATCTGAAAACTTTTCGCACTTAACCGTGCGTGGATTGAAACTAAAGTAGTTAGATTAGTCAGCTAATCCGCCCCTTCTTTATGAAGGGGCGTGTGTACAAAAAGGAGAACCAAATGAACCAAATCCGCCTACACATTTGGGGCGATTATGCCTGTTTTACCCGTCCGGAGATGAAGGTGGAGCGGGTGTCTTATGATGTCATCACGCCGTCGGCGGCGCGCGGGATTTTGGCGGCGGTGCATTGGAAGCCGGCGATTCGGTGGGTGATTGACCGGATTTATGTGTTGAAGCCGATTCGGTTTGAGTCGGTGCGGCGCAATGAGTTGGGTGGCAAGATTTCGGCGGGTAAGGTCAGCGGCGCGATGAAGCGCAAGAGCGTTGCCGATTTATATACGCTGATTGAAGACGATCGCCAGCAGCGCGCAGCGACGGTGCTTAAAGACGTGGCGTATGTGATTGAAGCCCATGCGGTGCTGACAGCAAAAGCGGGGGCGGATGAGACCGTTACCAAGCATATTGAAATGTTCAAACGCCGTGCGAAAAAAGGGCAATGCTTTCAGCAGCCTTGTTTGGGCGTGCGTGAGTTTCCTGCCGATTTTGCCTTGATTGACGAGGGCGAACCGCTGCCGCCGTCCGATTTATCGGAAAGCGAGGCAAACCGTGATTTGGGCTGGATGCTGCACGACATTGATTTTGACCACGGCAACACGCCGCATTTTTTCCGTGCACAAATGAAAGACGGTGTGATTGATGTGCCGCCGTTTTACGCCGAGGAGGTGAAAGCATGATTCTTGCGTCCCTTGCCCGCTATTACCGCCGTTTGGCAGCGGAAACCGATGAAATGGGCAACCCGAAAGTGCCGCCTTATGGCTTTAGCGAGGAGAAAATCGGCTGGATTTTGGTATTGGATAAAGAAGGCCGTCTGAAAACCGTTGTGCCGAATCTGACAGCCGATAAAAAGCCGCAACCGAAGCTGATGAGCGTGCCGCGCCCTGAAAAACGCACGTCGGGTATCAAACCGAATTTTTTGTGGGACAAAACCGCCTACGCGCTTGGCGTGGAAGCCAATAAAAACAAAGCCGAAGCAAAAGAAAAACCGTTTACTCCGTCTGAAAAAACTTTTGAAGCCTTCAAGCAATACCACCTCGATTTACTGCAAAACAGCGAAGATGAAGGCTTGCAAGCCTTGTGCCGTTTTCTGCAAAACTGGCAGCCTGAAAATTTTGCTACCGAAAATCTACCTGCCGAAATGCTGGATGCCAACATTGCATTTTCTCTTGAAAAACCGACCGCACTTATCCACAAACGCGAAGCCGCGCAAAGCTTGTGGGCAGGTTGCCTGAAAAGCGACGAAGCACTCGAAGGCTTGTGCCTGATTAGTGGCGACACTGCCCCGATTGCACGGCTGCATCCGGCGATTAAAGGCGTATTTGGCGGACAAAGCTCCGGCGGTTCGATTATTTCGTTCAACAAAGAAGCCTTTGCTTCGTTCGGCAAGGAGCAAGGCGCAAATGCACCCGTTTCCGAACAATCTGCGTTTGCCTACACCACTGCGCTGAACTATCTGTTGCGCCGCGAAAACAATCACTGCTTGACCATTGGCGATGCTAGCACGGTCTTTTGGGCGGAAGCGGATGATAACGCCACAGCGCAGGCTGCCGAAGGCTTCTTCGCGCAAGTGTTCACGCCGCCGGATGATGAACAAGAAAGCGCCAAAGTTTTCAATGTATTGGAACAAATGGGCAAAGGCCGTCCGCTGCAAGAAATTGCGCCCGAACTCTCTCCCAATACCCGTTTTTATATCTTAGGGCTTACCCCCAATGCCGCGCGGATTTCTGTTCGGTTTTGGCTGGACACCACGTTTGGGCAGCTGGCGGAAAATTTGGCGCAGCATTGGCAAGATTTAGCCCTTGAGCCTTGCGCGTGGAAAACGCCGCCGTCTATTTGGCGACTCTTATTGCAAACTGCTGTATTGGGCAAAAGCGAAAATATCTCGCCTGTATTGGCTGGTGAAATGACCCGCGCCGTGATTTGCGGCACGCCGTACCCCTTGAGTTTGCTGTCGCAACTGATTACCCGAATCCGCGCCGACGGCGACGTGAACGGCCTGCGCGTGGCAATGATGAAAGCCGTATTAGAGCGGCGTTTTAGAAAAGGTTTTATCGAAGAAGGAGTTCCTATGAGTTTGAACAATGAAAGCCCGAATCGCGCCTATCTTTTAGGGCGGCTGTTTGCCGTGCTCGAGCGCATTCAATATCAGGCGCTGGGCGAATTAAATGCCGGCATCGCCGACCGCTATTACGGCTCTGCATCCGCCGTGCCGTTTTCGGTTTTTCCGCGCCTTTTGTCGGGCGCAAAACACCATTTATCGCGCTTGCGTAAAGACAAAGCCGGTATGGCGGTGAATTTGGATAAAGATTTGGGCGAAATCATTGCCAAACTGCCCGAAACCTTTCCGCGCCATTTGAGCATTGACGAGCAAGGCCGATTCGCCATCGGCTATTACCATCAAAAACAAAGCTATTTTGTTAAAAAAGAAACCGCTGAAACTATTGAAAACTAAGGAGCCAGAAAATGTCTGCCATTCAAAACCGCTATGAATTTGTTTACTTTTTTGATGTTACCAACGGCAACCCCAACGGCGATCCCGATGCGGGCAATATGCCGCGTCTTGATCCCGAATCCAGCAAAGGTTTGGTAACCGATGTCTGCTTAAAACGCAAAATCCGTAATTTTGTGGAAATCAGCAGCGAAAACGAAGTCGGTTACGAAATCTATGTGAAAGAAAAAAGCGTATTGAACCTGCAAAACAAACTCGCTTATGAAGCACTCGGCATTGAATCTGAAGCCAAAAAACTGCCCAAAGACGAAGCCAAAGCCCGCGACATTACCGCGTGGATGTGCAAAAACTTCTTCGATATCCGCACCTTCGGCGCCGTGATGACCACCGAAGTCAACAGCGGACAAGTGCGCGGCCCGGTACAACTGGCGTTCGCCCAATCCATCGACCCGATTGTGCCGCTGGAAGTTTCCATCACCCGCATGGCAGTCACCAATGAAAAAGACTTGGAAAAAGAACGCACCATGGGGCGCAAATATATCGTCCCTTACGCGCTCTACCGCGTGCACGGCTTTATCTCCGCCAACCTTGCCGCTAAAACCGGTTTTTCAGACGACGACTTAGCCAAACTCTGGCAAGCCCTGACACTGATGTTTGAACACGACCGCTCCGCCGCCCGTGGCGAAATGGCGGCGCGCAAACTGATTGTGTTCAAACACGACAGCGCACTCGGCAGCCAGCCTGCACATAAACTGTTTGACGCCGTGAAAGTCGAACGCGTAAACGGCGAATCAGGTACGCCGGCAAGCGGTTTTGGCGATTACAAAATCAGCGTGGTTTCAGACGGCCTCAATGGCGTGAGTGTGGAAGAGTTGCTTTAAAAAACATTTGAAAAGATGACCGCACTTTCAACCGAAACCCAAGGGGAAAATCAGGACATGCGCCTGATTCCTCTTTCTGCCCTGCAACACTATGCCTTTTGCCCGCGCCAATGCGCGTTGATTCACAACGAGCAGGCGTGGGCGGAGAACTATTTGACCGCGCAGGGCAAAGCGCTGCATGAGCGGGTGGATTCGGGCGAGCCGGAAACGCGCAAGGGTGTGCGTTTTGAGCGGACAGTGCATGTGTCGGCGGAGAAACTGGGCATTAGCGGCGTGTTGGATTTGGTGGAAGTGGAAACGAAAACAGGCCGTCTGAAACCCGTGGAATACAAACGCGGCAAGCCTAAACCTGATCCGATGGATGAAATCCAGCTTTGCGCCCAAGGCTTGTGCCTAGAAGAAATGACGGAGCAAACCATCTCTGAGGGCGCGCTGTGGTATATGCAAACCCGACACCGCGTCCCCGTCGTGTTTTCAGACGACCTGCGCACCCAAACGCTCTCCATCATCGCCGCCGTGCGTGAACTCCTAAATAGTGGTCAAACTCCGCCGCCTAACTACGGCAAACGCTGCAAAGCCTGCTCACTGGTGGAGATTTGCCAGCCGGAGTTGTTGGGGAAAAGGGATAGGAGTTTGGGGTATGTTGAGGGGTTGTTTGGGGAGTAATTTAAATATATTAATTTTTAATGAGGTAATCTTATGGATTGGAATTGGTTCTTTAGTTCTTTTGCACAGTCATCAGCCGCTATTGTCGGAATATTTGGTGCATTTTTAATCACAAAAATATTAAATAACCAAGCGTTATTTTCTCAAAAAAATAGCAGAGCTAAGGATGTAATTGTTGAGTGTAAAAGAGTAATGGATTTAAGTAAAAATAGATATTTTAATTGGTATAATGAACATATAAATAAAGAAGAATATGAAAAGTTGAGAAAAATGTTAAAAAAAGGTAGTGATTTATCTGCTACTGAACTTTATTCAGAATTAAATTTTTCTATCTTTACACCTAAAGATGATGTTGTTCAAAATATTCAAATCATAATAAATAACTATGAAGAAGAGAAAAGAAAAAAAGAAGAGGAATTCAAACAACGCGCCGCCTTATATGCTACTAAGGGTGTTTATACAGAGATCGCTATGCACAACGATTTTATACCGCCAATTAATATTAATATAATAGGAGAATTAAATAGAGAAAGAGAACTTATTGATGCCACTTTAAGTGATGTTAAGCATCACATTAGAATAGCTCAAAACATGATGAATGAAATTTCAGGAGATCCAGAGTGTTCTAGCCTAATTACAAAAATGTTGGTATTTGTTAGTTTGTTATTCTTTTTAGGAGTCATATATCCACTTAGTTTCTTACCAGCAAGTGTAGGTGAAGAAATAAGTTTGTATTTTGATTATTCTATAATTATTTCTCACATAGTTTCTATAAAAGGGATTTTTCTTATATTGTTATCTGTTGTATTTTCTTCGATTTTGATTACATTCTTCTTATTAAATATAAATCTAAAATATTCAAATGAATTAGTTTTAGAACTTATGGAGTGTAAAAAACTTTCTTCATATTCAGAATATTTTGCCATCATGGAAGAAAATGAACAAAAAAATAGAAAGAATAGTGAGTCTAATATTTCACAATAATAGGTGTAATTAGCATGAGTAGGTCGGATACTCGTATTCGACGATCATTTGATATTTATATAATTTAAAATCGTTTCTATAACTTTGGAAATGTCGGATTCGAGAATCCGACCTACCGTTTTTCAGGTAGCTCACCCCTATTAAATACCCAAAAAAGTGCGGTCAAAACCCAAGGAGTTTCCCCCATGCGCAAACTGCAAAACACGCTCTATATCACCACCCAAGGCAGTTATCTGCATAAGGAGCGGGAAACGCTGGTGGTGGAGCAGGAGCGTAAGAAGGTGGCGCAGTTGCCGGTGCATTCCATCGGGCATATTTTCTGTTTTGGGAATGTGCTGGTGTCGCCGTTTTTACTGGGATTTTGCGGCGAAAATAATGTGAATTTGGCGTTTTTTACGGAAAGCGGACGTTTCTTGGGGCGGCTTCAGGGGAGGCAGAGTGGTAATGTGCTACTGCGTCGGGCGCAGTATCGGGTGTCGGAGCAAAATCCCGTGCCGATTGCGCGCAATATCATTGCGGCGAAGATTCAGGCGAGTAAGCGGGTGCTTCAGCGGCAGATTCGCAATTATGGCGAGAATGTGGCGATTCAAAGTGCGGTTGATTCTCTGAACATTTCGCTGCGGCAGTTGAAGGGCACGGCGGAGCTGGACGTGGTGCGCGGCATTGAAGGCGATGCGGCGGCACGTTATTTCGGCGTGTTCGGGCAACTTTTGAGCGAAAAAAGCGGCTTTTCTTTTGACGGGCGCAACCGCCGCCCGCCCAGAGACGGGGTGAACGCGCTGTTGTCGTTTGTGTACAGTCTGTTGGGCAAGGACATCAGCGGCGCGCTGCAAGGCGTAGGGCTGGACCCGCAGGTAGGCTTTTTGCACGCCGACCGGCCGGGGCGAGACAGTTTGGCGCAGGATATTTTGGAAGAATTCCGCGCATGGTGGGCGGATAGGTTGGTGTTGTCGCTGATTAACCGAGGGCAAATCAAACCGCAGGATTTCGTTACCGAGGCGAGCGGCGCGGTAAGCCTGAAAGCGGATGCGCGTAAGCTGTTGTTCCAAGCCTTGCAGGCGAAAAAACAGGAAAAAGTTGTTCATCCGTTTTTAGGCGAGGAAGTGGAAATCGGCTTGCTACCATATATTCAGGCAATGCTGCTGGCGCGGCATTTACGCGGGGATTTGGCGGAATACCCGCCGTTTTTGATGAGATAAGCTATGTTAATGCTGATTACTTACGACATTTCTTTTGACGACCCAAACGGGCAAGCACGATTGCGCCGTATCGCAAAACATTGCTTAGATTACGGCGTGCGAGCACAATATTCAGTATTTGAATGTGATGTCACACCTGACCAGTGGGTTATGTTGAAAAACAAACTGTTGGAAACTTACGACCCCACGTGTGACAGTCTGCGTTTTTACCACTTGGGCAGTAAGTGGCGTAATAAAGTGGAGCATCATGGGGCAAAACCGGCAGTAGATGTATTTAAAGACGTGCTTGTCATTTAGTTCGCTAACCTGTTGTTCTCATTAAAACCCTGATGGGATAGCGAACCTTATTTTCTTTAACAATTTGAATGAATTAATCTATTTGTATAACGGCGATGCGGCCGTTATACTGACTAAACTCCTTATCATAAAATCCGTTAGCGAAATACAGTGTTTAATACGCTGATTTTTCTTGCTTTTTTAGGTAGGGAGCAGCCGCCTTCGGGCGGCTGTGTGTTGAAACTTATTTTCTTTATAATCAGATAAACAAGATAAAAAGGCAGCCGCCTTCGGGCGGCTGTGTGTTGAAACGCTGATCTTGTCGTGGATTTCCTCGCCTAATTTCGCAGCCGCCTTCGGGCGGCTGTGTGTTGAAACACGATAATTGACATAAGCTCTACTCATTTATCTATGCAGCCGCCTTCGGGCGGCTGTGTGTTGAAACTGACGGTCTGTAATACCATTTTTTCTTTTGACTTGCAGCCGCCTTCGGGCGGCTGTGTGTTGAAACAACAAAACAGATTCCCACATAGTGGGAATTTCCAGCAGCCGCCTTCGGGCGGCTGTGTGTTGAAACCAGTCTAACCCGATTCCCTCAACAATCTCACGCAGCAGCCGCCTTCGGGCGGCTGTGTGTTGAAACTCTTATTGTCGGCTCCATGCTGTCTGTAGGCACGCAGCCGCCTTCGGGCGGCTGTGTGTTGAAACTTAATTGTTGCTTTTTCTGTAAAGAAATTTCTTTCGCAGCCGCCTTCGGGCGGCTGTGTGTTGAAACAATATTTGATGCGGTGCAAGGTATAAAATGAACCAGGCAGCCGCCTTCGGGCGGCTGTGTGTTGAAACTTGTTTGGTGACCTGACAAATACGTTGATATAAACGCAGCCGCCTTCGGGCGGCTGTGTGTTGAAACGCTAAAGCTTCTTGGCTGATGGTTGCTACTTTTACGCAGCCGCCTTCGGGCGGCTGTGTGTTGAAACTTGTTTGGTGACCTGACAAATACGTTGATATAAACGCAGCCGCCTTCGGGCGGCTGTGTGTTGAAACAATCCAAATAGCACGGATTTTGTGGGCAATGTTGGCAGCCGCCTTCGGGCGGCTGTGTGTTGAAACAGTAAAAGACGATGGCTCGATTGCTTTTGCCCTCGGCAGCCGCCTTCGGGCGGCTGTGTGTTGAAACAAAACTTAATAAATTTGAATAGTATAATATTTACCTTCCTACTCTATCTCTCAACCCGATTCATACCCAACAACATTTCCCCCTTGTTTTTCCTCCTTATTCGCTCTAGACTATGCCCCATTTTTAGCTTTCATTATTTACAATTATGCGTGTTTCTGACTTTCATTTTGACTTACCAGATGAGCTGATTGCTCGTTACCCTAAAGAAGATCGCTCTTCTTGCCGATTGTTACAACTCAATGGTGAAAACGGGGAAATTTCTCACCGCACTTTTACCGATGTATTGGATTTAATCGACGAAGGGGATTTGTTGATTTTTAACAATACGCGCGTGATTCCTGCTCGTATGTTTGGTCGTAAAGCCAGTGGCGGAAAAATTGAAGTATTGGTTGAACGTGTTTTAAGTGAACATCATTTCTTAGCGCATATTCGTTCGTCAAAAGCACCAAAAGAAGGCGCAGAATTATTTTTAGGTGAAGATAAGCTAGGAGAAAATAATGGCGTAAAAGCCATTATGGTTGGTCGTCAAGATGCCCTTTTTGAAGTGGAATTAGCGGATAAAAGTCGCAATGTACTTGATGTGTTGCAAGAAATCGGTCATATGCCGTTACCGCCTTATATTGATCGCCCAGATGAAGAAGCAGATCAAGAATGCTATCAAACCGTGTATAACAAAGTGCCTGGCGCCGTGGCAGCCCCAACAGCTGGCTTGCATTTTGATGATGAACTGTTACAAAAGCTACATGAAAAAGGCGTTAATTTTGAATTTGTGACTTTGCACGTGGGCGCAGGTACATTCCAACCCGTACGTGTTGAAAATATCGAAGATCACATTATGCACGCGGAATATGTGGAGCTTTCTCAAGAAGTCTGCAATGCCATTATTGAAACGAAAAAAGCAGGTAAACGTGTCATTGCGGTAGGCACAACATCAGTGCGTTCTGTTGAAACCGCTGCCCTATCGGCAGAAGAAAATGGCAATCCAGATTTAATTGAACCTTATTTTTCTGATACGTCCATTTTTATTTACCCAGGCAAATCCTTCCGTGTGGTGGATGCGTTGATTACCAACTTTCACTTACCAGAAAGCACATTGATTATGTTGGTATCTGCCTTTGCAGGCTTTAGCCATACCATGAACGCCTATAAAAGTGCGGTCGAAAATCGCTACCGTTTTTTCAGTTATGGCGATGCGATGTTCATTACCAAAAATCCCAATGTAAAAGGCTTAGAATAAGTGGTTTGACTTATTTTCAACCAACTCATAAAATACCTATCAAGAAGCCTGTACTAACAGGCTTTTTTATTGAATAACAACCTACGAACTGTTTATTCGTTGAGGAAAGAAAATGAAGTATGAATTAGATAAAACCAGCGGCAGTGCACGTCGTGGTCGCTTGGTATTTGAACGTCCCCAAGGCACGTTCAGCGTAGAAACCCCTGCATTTATGCCAGTGGGCACTTATGGCACCGTAAAAGGCATGACGCCTGAAGAAGTGCGTGCGACAGGTGCAGAAATTTTATTGGGTAATACCTTCCATTTATGGCTTCGTCCAGGTCAAGAAGTCATGCGTAAACACGGTGATTTACATGACTTTATGCAATGGCATCGTCCGATTTTGACTGACAGTGGCGGCTTCCAAGTATTTAGTTTAGGTAAATTGCGTAAAATCACTGAAGAAGGCGTGAAATTCCAAAACCCAATTAATGGTGAGCGTATTTTCCTTTCGCCTGAAAAGTCTATGGAAATTCAATATGATTTAGGGTCTGACATCGTGATGATTTTCGATGAATGTACGCCTTATCCAGCGACTTTCGATTATGCGAAAAAATCTATGGAAATGTCTCTTCGTTGGGCAAAACGCAGCCGCGATCGCTTTGATGAATTAGGCAATAAAAATGCGCTATTCGGTATTATTCAAGGCGGCGTGTTTGAAGAATTACGCAAAGTATCATTAGAAGGCTTAGTGAATATTGGCTTTGACGGTTATGCGGTGGGCGGTTTAGCGGTAGGCGAACCAAAAGAAGATATGCACCGCATTTTAGAATACATCTGCCCACAAATTCCGGCTGATAAACCGCGTTATTTAATGGGCGTAGGTAAACCAGAAGATTTAGTGGAAGGTGTGCGTCGTGGTATTGATATGTTTGACTGCGTAATGCCAACTCGTAACGCGCGTAACGGCCATTTATTCGTGACTGACGGCATTGTTAAAATCCGTAATGCAAAATACCGTGATGATACCAGCCCATTGGATCCTGAATGTGATTGCTACACCTGTAAAAACTACACCAAAGCCTATTTATATCATTTAGATAAATGCGGTGAAATTTTAGGTGCACGCTTAAATACCATTCACAATTTACGCTATTATCAACGTTTAATGGCGGAAATTCGCCAAGCTATCGAAGACGATCGTTTTGATGATTTTGTGGTGGAATTCTATGCTCGCATGGGCAAACCTGTTCCACCATTGCAATTAGCGGATAAATCATAATTGATGAAAGTGCGGTAGAAAAATGAAATGTTTTTTGACTGCACTTTTTAACAAAGGAAACCTTATGCAAATCCTCGAACCTCAACAATTTGCCACTTGGAATGAACCGATTGATATGCTTTATGCCTGTCATAGCAAGGTAAAACGCTTTTGCAAGCAACTTACGATTCTTCCTGGCTACTTAGAAAAAAATGGCGTGAATCAAGCCGTATTAAATGATGTGAAAACCATTTTGCAGTATTTTAATCACGCGGCACCACTTCATCATGATGACGAAGAAAAAGACTTTTTCCCCGCTTTAATTGAAAAAGCACCTCAAGCGAAAGAGTCGGTGGATGAATTAGAACGCCAGCATGTTACTTTGCATGAAAATTGGGCAAAGCTTTCGGAGCAGCTAGAAGAATTGATTGCAGAGAAACGCACTGATGTAGATGAAAGGCTGATTACGCTGTTTGTGGCGAGCTACGATAGACACATTGCCCTTGAAGAGCCGCTATTTGAGCTTGGTAAGCAATATTTATCAGCAGAACAACTCACGGCTATGGGCAAAATTATGTTTGCTCGTCGCCAAGCTTAAATCATGAAATATCAATTAAATTTGACCGCACTTTCCTGCCCGATTCCACTTTTAACCGCGAAGAAGGCTTTGGCAAATTTAGCGCTAAATGATGAATTAATTTTGCAATTAAATCGCCAAAGTGCGGTAGAAAATTTTGTTGTTTTTTGTGAAGAAAATCAATGTGAATTAGTGGATCAGCATTGGCTTTCCGAGCAAATCTTCGAAGTTTGCTTGAAAAAAATCAATTAATTCCAAAATTCTAGTTGTTATTGCCTTCATCGGCTTTTACTGAATGCCGTTTTATGGTATTTTACGCACACTTTTAACTTTTCATTTTATAAGGAAAACACAATGGAAGCACAAAGCCCAATGTCCACGTTATTTATTTTCGTGATCTTCGGTTTAATTTTTTATTTTATGATTTACCGCCCACAAGCGAAACGTAACAAAGAACACAAAAAATTAATGTCTGAATTAGCGAAAGGCACTGAAGTATTAACCGCTGGTGGTTTGATTGGTAAAATCACTAAAGTAACCGAAGGTGCTGAAATTGTTATCGCTTTAAACGATACTACTGAAATCACGATTAACCGTAACTACATCGTTTCAGTATTACCGAAAGGTTCTGTAAAATCTCTCTAATTTAAATTCCTAAAGGGAAAACTATGTTAAATCGTTACCCATTATGGAAGAATCTAATGGTGATCCTTGTGGTCGCCATTGGTGCTTTATACTCTCTTCCAAATATCTATGGTGAAGATCCTGCGGTGCAAATTTCCGGTACACGCGGACAACAAGCAGACACCACCGCATTAACTGAAGTACAAAACGTACTGAAAGAAAATAACCTTCCAACCAAATCTATCGTTCTTGAAAATGGCTCCATTCTTGCCCGTTTCACCAACACAGATGACCAACTTCTTGCCAAAGATAAAATTGCAGAAAAACTTGGCAACAACTACACCACGGCATTAAACCTTGCACCTGCAACACCGGCTTGGTTAAGCAGCATTGGTGCTAATCCGATGAAATGGGGTTTGGACTTACGTGGTGGTGTACGCTTCTTAATGGAAGTGGACATGAATTCTGCGCTTGCTAAACGTCAAGAACAGTTACAAGACACATTACGCAACGAATTACGTAAAGAAAAAATTCAGTTTACGGCGATTAAAAATGGCGACAAATTTGGTACAACGGTCACATTAGAAAATGCTGACCAAATGTCAAAAGCAGCGCGTATTATTCGTCAGTTACACCCAACATTAGAAGTGTCTGATATTGGTGACAACACCTTAAACCTTGCCCTTTCTGAAGCGGCATTAACAGAATCACGTAACTTAGCGATCGAGCAAAACTTAACGATTTTACGTAAACGTGTTGCTGAATTAGGCGTAGCTGAAGCGGTTATCCAACGTCAAGGTGCTGAACGTATCGTAATCGAATTACCGGGTGTTCAAGATACTGCGCGTGCAAAAGAAATCTTAGGGGCAACTGCAACACTTGAATTCCGCATTGTGAATTCGTTGGTAAACCCAGAATCAGCAGCGCGTGGTATGTTACCTTCTGACACAGAAATCAAATATGACCGTCAAGGTAGACCTGTTGCACTTTACAAACGTGCGGTATTGGGTGGTGAACACATCATCAACTCAAGCTCGGGCTTAGACCAAAATACTAATACGCCACAAGTAAGTGTAACCTTGGATAGTGAAGGCGGCGAAATCATGTCGCAAACCACCAAGAAATACTATAAAAAACCGATGGCAACCTTGTATGTAGAATACAAAGACAACGGTAAAAAAGACGAAAATGGCAAAACCATTTTAGAGAAAAATGAAGAAGTCATTAACGTCGCAACCATTCAAGGTCGCTTTAGTTCTAACTTCCAAATTACGGGTGTAAGCAGCTCTGCGGAAGCACAAAACCTTTCTATGTTATTAAAATCAGGTGCATTAATCGCGCCAGTGCAAATTGTTGAAGAGCGTACAATTGGTCCTTCACTGGGTGCACAAAACGTAGAACAAGGTATCAATGCAAGCTTCTGGGGATTAATTGTAGTTATCCTCTTCATGTTGATTTACTACAAAATCTTCGGCGTTATCGCAAGCTTCGCATTAGTGATTAACATCGTTTTATTAGTCGGTTTAATGTCTATCCTACCTGGGGCAACACTTTCCATGCCAGGGATTGCGGGTATCGTATTAACCTTGGGGATGTCGGTGGATGCCAACGTACTTATTTTTGAGCGTATCAAAGAAGAAATTCGTAATGGTCGTCCAATCCAGCAAGCCATTAACGAAGGTTATAACGGTGCATTCTCCTCTATCTTCGATGCGAACTTAACCACAATTTTAACGGCGATTATTCTTTATGCTGTCGGTACCGGCCCTATTCAAGGCTTCGCGGTAACCCTTGCATTAGGTGTGGCAATTTCAATGTTTACAGCGATTACTGGAACACGTGCTATCGTGAACTTCCTATACGGCGGTAAACGCCTTGAAAAATTATCAATTTAGGTAGGATAAGATGAGATTATTTGCAAAAGATAAAAACGGACATTTTATCCGTGAAGTGAATGGGATTAAATTGCCATTCCCTCTCACTGAATTTATGAAAGTGAGATTTGTAGGGTATGCATTTTCCGCAATTTTAATGGCGATTTCCCTCTTCTTCATTGTGACAAAAGGCTTCAACTGGGGCTTGGATTTTACCGGTGGTGTGGTATTTGATACTCACTTCTCACAACCGGCTGATTTAGAGAAAATCCGTGGCACATTAAATCAAAATGGGATTGCAAGTCCAATTGTACAAACAACCGGTTCTGTACAAGACGTGATGATCCGCTTACCGGCTGATAATAACGATTCTGCTATTGGTGATCACGTTAAAAGCATGCTCCAAACAATTGACCCTAATATTCATATTAACAGTATCGAATTCGTCGGTCCAAACGTGGGTGAAGAACTGGCTCAAGGTGCGGTTTATGCGACCCTTGCAACCCTAGCAATGATGTTAATTTACGTGGGCTCACGTTTTGAATGGCGTTTAGGTTTTGGTGGTATTGCCTCACTTGCGCATGACGTGGTGATTACGCTTGGTGTATTCTCTGCATTACAAGTCGAAATGGATTTAACCTTCGTGGCGGCAATTCTTTCCGTTGTAGGTTATTCCATCAACGATAGTATCGTGGTATTTGACCGTGTGCGTGAAAACTTCCGTAAAATTCGCCGTGTAGAAACCATCGATATTATTGATATTTCCTTAACACAAACCTTATCGAGAACCATCATGACATCTCTCACAACGCTTCTTGTTGTGATTGCCTTGTTCTTCTTTGGTGGTCCATCAATTCATAACTTCTCATTAGCGTTATTAATTGGTATCGGTTTTGGTACTTACTCATCAATCTTTATTGCAATTGCGATTGCTTATGATATCGGCCTACGCCGTGAACATATGATTCCACCAAAAGTGGATAAAGAAGTAGATGATTTACCTTAATCTATCGAACATGAGATAAAAAGAAAGCCACCAATGGTGGCTTTTTTATTGCTAAAATTACGTGATTTTTGACCACACTTTAGTCATTTACATCACCTAATAAAGCCGCATATTTCTTCGTTGATTCAGAGCTTTCCAAAGTGATTTTAAACGCCATTGTCAGCGGCACTGAAAGCAACATACCAACCGTACCGAGCAACCATCCCCAGAAAAGCAATGAAAAGAATACGACCAAGGTAGAAAGCCCTAAGGTTTTTCCCATCATTTTCGGTTCAATAATATTACCGATCACAATATTTGATGCAATGATACCGACGGTTACACCCATACCCACACCAAATCCATTCAGCAATAACGCTTGAACAACAATCGGCACGGCTGCAATAATCGAACCAATATTTGGAATGTAATTTAATAGGAAGCTTAAGGTTGCCCATAAAATCGCATATTGGACATCCATTACATCCAACAAAATCCACGTCGAAACGCCGGTAAGCAGACTAATCACCGTTTTCACACCAAGATAACTAATCACACCGTCTAAAATACGATCGATGTGATGTTCTTCCGCGACAACATCATGTTCATTATCACTTAAAACTAAAGCAAGTTTATGCTTCATGGTTGGTGCTTCAAGCAGCATAAAAATCACCGCTAAGATCAACACAAAAACATTCGTCACCACACCAGAAAAGTTTAATAACAAACGGCTCACAAAGTTCATGATCACACTTGGGTCAAAATGCTCCATAATGGCTTCGCGAGAAATTACAATCGGCAATTTCAGTTTTTGAGCTAATGCCATGGCGTCATTTATACGCTCTGAAAGCAACACTTTATATTGAGGAATTGAGCGAGTGAATTCCTGCACACTGCTGTTAATTAATCCCGCCAGGAAAAAGAATACGATTAAAATTAAGATAAACAACAAGGCAATCGCAATACCATGTGGCACTTTGCGTTGTGTCATCGCTTTAATTACCGGCGAACAAATAATGGCGATAAATAATGCCAATAAAAAAGGCACGACAATCTCCGCCGCCAATTTAATTCCCGCAAATACAATCACTAAAGCTGCCATTGCGACTAAAGTGCGGTTAAAATTTACGTTTTTTTCCACTAAATGGCTTCCTCATTTTCTTCGCCTGTACGAACACGGATCACGCGTTCTACATCATAAACAAAGATCTTCCCATCACCGATTTTCCCTGTTTGGCAAGTTTCAACAATGGTTTCAAGACATTGTTCAAGTAAATCATCCGGCACGACAATTTCCATTTTCACTTTAGGTAGAAAATCCACCATATATTCCGCACCGCGATAAAGCTCTGTATGCCCTTTTTGGCGGCCAAAACCACGAACTTCAGTCACGGTCATTCCGCTAATGCCAATATCAGATAAATTTTCACGTACATCATCTAATTTAAATGGCTTAATAATGGCTTCGATTTTTTTCATCTTATTTCTCCAAATTTTCACGGCGCGCGGCTTTCGGGCGGAAGCTTGTAATCACTTCAGGTTTGGTATCAATATAAATACCATCGATTAATTGCAAGCAATAAGGCACTGCACTAAAAATCCCTTTCACTAAGACTTTGCCTTGTTCATCTTTCACGCCTTCTAAGGTTTCTTTGATGGCTTTTGGTTGACCCGGTAAATTCAAGATGAGACTATTTTTACGAATCACACCAACTTGACGAGATAGAATCGCTGTCGGCACAAAATGCAAACTTACTTGACGCATTTGCTCGCCAAATCCTGGCATTTCACGATCGGCTACCGCTAACGTTGCATCTGGTGTCACATCACGTTTTGCCGGCCCTGTACCACCAGTGGTTAGCACTAAATGACAATGGTGCTCATCCACCAATTCTTTCAACGTTTGTTCAATTAATGGCTGCTCGTCTGGAATTAATCGCGTTTCTACTTCAAAAGGATCCACCAACGCCTGCTCTAACCATTGTTGTAACTCGGGAATCCCTTGATCTTGATACACACCACTTGATGCGCGATCAGAGATCGAAACCAAACCAATTTTTAAAAGTGCGGTCATTTTCTTTCCTCATTTTTATATGCAATAAACAGGATCATTCTACCCTATTTTCTCTTTTACCAAAGCATAAAAAAGCCATTTAGCTTTCACTAAATGGCTTTTTATTTTACACATTATTGTCTGGCTTGAACTTTGCCATCTACATAATCGATTGTGACTACTTTGCCTGGTAATAATTGACCAGATAGAACTTGTTGTGCCAAGCTGTTTTCGATCTCTTGTTGGATTGCACGTTTTAATGGACGCGCCCCATAAATTGGGTCGTAACCGACTTCACCAATGAAATCTAATAACGCTTCAGTAAACACTAATTCGTAACCACGAGTTTCCATACGTTTTGCTAAGCGTTCTAATTGAATACTTGCAATTGCACGGATATTTTCTTTATCAAGTGGATGGAATACCACAGTTTCGTCAATACGGTTGATAAATTCCGGACGGAAATGTTGGCTCACCACTGACATCACTAAGGCTTTCATTTCGCCATAGCTTTCGTTTTTGCTACCTTGGATTAAATCAGAGCCCAAGTTAGAGGTCATAATCACCACGGTGTTACGGAAGTCCACAGTACGACCTTGACCATCAGTTAAACGGCCATCATCCAATACTTGTAATAAGATATTGAATACGTCCGCATGTGCTTTTTCCACTTCATCCAATAAAATCACCGAATATGGACGACGACGTACCGCTTCAGTTAAGTAACCACCTTCTTCATAGCCGACATAGCCTGGAGGTGCCCCCACTAAACGAGATACACTGTGTTTTTCCATAAACTCTGACATATCAATACGTACCATCGCATCTTCACTGTCAAAGAGGAATTTCGCCAAGGTTTTACAAAGCTCTGTTTTACCCACACCTGTTGGTCCTAAGAATAAGAACGAACCAATTGGTCGGTTAGGATCAGAAAGCCCCGCACGGCTACGACGAATCGCGTTCGCTACGGCATCTACTGCTTCCTCTTGACCGATCACACGTTTGTGCAATTCTTCTTCCATGCGTAAGAGTTTTTCTTTCTCGCCTTCCATCATTTTAGAAACAGGAATACCGGTTGCTTTAGAAAGCACTTCCGCAATTTCTTCATCTGTCACACGATAGCGTAATAGACTCATTTCTTTGCCTTCACCGGTTTCAGCGGCAGCAAGTTGTTTTTCCAATTCTGGAATACGACCGTATTGAAGCTCAGACATTTTGCTTAAATCGCCAGCACGACGCGCTTGTTCCATTTCAGTTTTTGCCGCATCTAACGCTTGTTTGATGTGTTGAGAACCTGAAAGTGCTGCTTTTTCTGACTTCCATACTTCTTCAAGTTCAGCATATTCACGTTCTTTATCAGAAAGTTCTTTTTCTAACATTTCTAAACGTTTACGACTTGCTTCGTCTTCTTCTTTTTGTAATGCCTGTTGTTCCAATTTTAATTGGATGATACGGCGTTCAAGACGATCGAGTGGCTCTGGTTTAGAGTCAATTTCCATACGAATACTAGAAGCCGCCTCATCGATTAAGTCGATGGCTTTATCCGGCAATTGACGATCGGAAATATAACGATGCGAAAGTGTTGCCGCTGCTACGATTGCTGGGTCAGTAATATCTACATGGTGATGGATCTCATAACGCTCTTTCAAACCACGTAAGATCGCAATGGTATCTTCTACACTTGGTTCATCTACAAAGACTTTTTGGAAACGACGTTCAAGCGCCGCATCTTTCTCGATATATTGACGATATTCGTCTAACGTTGTTGCACCCACACAGTGTAATTCACCACGTGCCAAACTTGGTTTTAATAAGTTACCTGCATCCATCGCACCATCAGTTTTACCTGCACCAACCATGGTATGGATTTCATCAATAAAGAGGATCACGCGACCTTCTTCTTTTGCAAGTTCATTTAATACCGCTTTTAAACGTTCTTCAAATTCACCACGATATTTTGCACCCGCAATCAAGGCACCCATATCTAAAGAAAGCACACGTTTGTTTTTCAAGCCTTCCGGTACTTCACCATTGACAATACGTTGTGCCAACCCTTCCACGATAGCGGTTTTACCTACACCAGGTTCACCGATTAATACTGGGTTGTTTTTGGTACGACGTTGCAATACTTGAATGGCTCGACGGATTTCTTCATCACGGCCAATAACCGGGTCGAGTTTGCCACTTTCAGCACGAGCTGTTAAATCAATCGTATATTTTTCAAGAGCTTGTCTGCTTTCTTCTGCATTTTGATCGTTCACGCTTTGTCCTCCGCGAATATGTTGAATCGCTTGTAAAATTTGTTCTTTTTTAGCACCACATTTTTTCAAAATGTCATTTAATGCGCCACGCTCTTCAAGCGCCGCTAATAAGAACAATTCACTGGAAATAAATTTATCTTGTTTTTGTTGTGCTAATTTGTCACATAAATTCAATAAGTTGAGTAATTGACGAGAAATTTGCACGTCTCCGCCATTACCTGACACTTGTGGCAATTTATTCAATTCTGCGTTTAATTCATTACGTAATAACGCGACATTCACGCCACTTGCTGTCAAAATCGGTGCAATTGAACCGTCTTGTTGATTTAAAAGTGCGGCCAATAAATGCACTGGTTCGATAAACTGATTATCTTTACCAAGCGCTAATGACTGCGCTTCACTGAGTGCTTGTTGGAATTTAGTGGTAAATTTTTCAATATTCATATCTTATCTTCTCCTGCATAAAATTGTTGGGGTCATCCCCTTTATGAGTAATTAAATAAGACCCTTTTTTGGTATTTCAAGAGAAAAAATCAACTATTTTTAATTTTTTCTATCAAACTTTACTTCTTGATAGGTTTAAGCAACTAAGATTTGATGAAGTGGCACGTCCCACACTTCTGTTGGAAGCTGTTCGACTTGCTGACATTGATGGGCTAATCCCACGGGGATAAAAGGAGACTTCTGCCAATGTTGTAAGGTGCGATCATAAAAACCACCGCCCATGCCAAGGCGATTCCCTTGTCTATCAAACGCAACGAGTGGTGTAAAAAGAATATCTAATTCATCCAAAGGCAATACATTTTGCACATTGAGTTTTGGCTCCCAAATGCCAAATTTATTTTTCAGCATTGGTGTATCTGGCAAATAACGTAAGAACAAAAGATGATTAGGATTGAAAGGGTGCAATACCGGCAAATAAACGTGTTTATCTTGTGCCCAAAGGGTTTTAATAAGTTTATCTGTGGAGATTTCACCATCAAAGGAAACATACAAGGCAACATGCTGCGCATTTTGTGCTTCAATTAATGCAAGCGCTTGTTGAGTAATGGAATTCTCTGCCTGTTGCTGCTGAAGTGCGGTCAAATTTGCTCGTGTTTTACGAATTTGTTGACGGAGTTGATTGCGAAGCGTTTGCTGTGTTGATTTCATTCGATTGGAAAGAATGGATTTTAAAGGAAGGTCCCAGAGTGCCGCTACGAGTAGTAGTCCTTGAACCCGACGGTCCAAGGAAACCGGTAAGGCCATTTTTAGGTTTCTTTAGTCCAATGACAAAGTCAAAGGTCAAGCCTACACACCAATGGCGGGAAACCGATTTATAAAGTTCTAAGTATCGGCTCAGGGACATAACCCATCCACGAACACCCCAGGAAATCTTTTAAATTTATACTAGCTCAATTTGATTAGTTTGACTAGCCTTTATTTGAATAATTTTGCTTATTCAAGCTCGTCCCACAAGGGACGAGAATTATTTTTTAACTGGTTGAGTTAAATCAGACTCTTCCGGTTTTTTCACTTCCGCAAATTGTTTATCTTTATTCGCATCGATAACTTGCTGGGTTTGGTTCGCTAATTGTTGTAAACCCATTTTCTCGTATGCTTCTTTCATTAAGAATAAACCTTCGTAAGTCGCTTTTGCATCCGGATATTGTTGCAACATACCCACTACACGGTTTGATACCGCGACCCATGCATCACGTTTTGCATAGAATTTCGCAATTTCTAATTCATGACGCGCTAATGAGTCTTTGATGTATGCCATACGTGCTACTGCATCTTGTGAATATGGGCTATTTGGGAACGCTCGCACTAAGCTTTGGAAGTTTGAAAACGCAGTTTTCATTGAAGTCGTTTCACGCGTTGCACGATCGATGCCAAAGAAATCTTGGATCATGTTATCAGCCGTTGCTAAGTTTGTTAAACCCGCCATATACACTGCATAGTCACGGTTTGGACTTTGTGGGAATTGCTGTAAGAAGTTATCTACAGTAACCAACGTTGCTGTGTAATCTTGTGTTTTATAGTTTGCATAAATTAAATCAAGCATTGCTTGTTCTTGGTAAGTACTACCCGGGAAACGCTCTGTCGCTGCTTTTAAATAACGAATCGAATCAGAATAGCTTCCTTCTTGTAATGCAGCCGCGCCTTTTGCATAAAGCTCATCAACAGAAGCTTGCTCCACTTCTTTATTACCACTGCTACAAGCTGCAATAGCGAATGAGGTAAGTGCAATAAGCACGAGAGATTTTATTTTACGCATTCTTTTTTCCTTAATTTTTACGAAAATCAATAAATAAGTTACAATTAACGAATATTGTATAGAACATTACACAATAAGCCAACTTTTTAAATTTTTAGATGGATTTTTTATGCCACAAATTACCTTAACGGCTGAAATTCAGCCCGAACAAATGGGACAGCGTTTAGACCAAACCCTCGCAGAGTTGTTCCCAGAATATTCCCGTTCGCGTTTAAAAACCTGGATTGAAGCAAAACAGGTAAAAATAAACGGTGAAATTGCCGATATTCCCCGTGCAAAAGTTTATGGCGGAGAGCAAATTGAAATTTCGGTAGAAGTGGAAGATGAAAACCGTTTTGAGCCACAAAATATTCCACTCAATATCGTTTATGAAGATGACGATATTATCGTGATTAACAAACCTAAAGATCTCGTGGTTCACCCAGGTGCAGGCAATCCGGATGGTACCGTGCTTAATGCGCTACTCTATCACTATCCACCTATTGCTGAAGTACCGCGCGCAGGGATTGTGCATCGTTTAGATAAAGACACGACAGGTCTCATGGTTGTCGCTAAAACCATTCCAGCACAAACGAAGCTTGTGCGTGATTTACAAAAACGTAAGATCACTCGTGAATACGAAGCCGTTGCAAGTGGTATTATGACTAAAGGTGGAACCGTAGATCAGCCAATGGCTCGTCACGCCACCAAACGTACATTGATGGCGGTTCACCCAATGGGCAAACCGGCTGTGACGCACTATCGCATCATGGAGAATTTCCGTAATTACACCCGCTTACGCTTACGTTTAGAAACGGGTCGTACTCACCAAATTCGTGTACACATGGCACATATTGCGCATCCACTATTGGGTGATCAAACTTACGGAGGCCGTCCTCGCCCACCTAAAAATGCAAGCGAAGCCTTCACTGAGGTGCTACGCAATTTTAAACGCCAAGCCCTACATGCGGTTATGTTGCGTTTAGCTCATCCTATCACAGGTGAAATGATGGAATGGTATGCCCCATTGCCGGATGACTTTGTCGAATTACTTCATGCCTTAAAAGCGGATTACCTCGAACATAAAGACGAATTGGATTATTAAGATGAAAACTATTGTTCCAAACTGGAATGTTCCACCACATATCCAAGCTTTTACAACCACAAGAGAAGGTGGCGTAAGCCTGCCGCCTTTCGATAGTTTCAATTTGGGTGATCATGTCGAAGACAATAAAAGTGCGGTCAAAACTAACCGCACTTTATTGGTCGAAAAATTTAATCTGCCACATTTCCCGTTATTTTTAACTCAAACACATAGCACTCGTGTGATTACGGTGCCTTATGAGGGCAATGATTTAGAGGCTGATGCGGTTTACACCAATCAACCTAACCAAGTATGTTTGGTGATGACAGCTGATTGCTTACCGGTTTTATTCACCAATAAGCAAGGGACTGAAGTGGCTGCGGCACACGCAGGTTGGCGCGGACTCTGTGATGGTGTATTAGAAGAAACGGTAAAATGTTTCCAATCTGCCCCTGAAGAGATTATTGCGTGGTTTGGGCCTGCTATCGGACCTAATGCGTTCCAAGTAGGCAAAGAAGTGATTGAGCAATTTATGGCTTTTGACCCGATTGCAGAAACGGCTTTCCGACCCGACCCGAATGAATCAGGAAAATACCTCGGCAATCTTTATCAAATCGCCACACAACGCCTCAACAAATTAGGGATTACCCAAATTTACGGTGGGGAGCATTGCACATTCAATGAAAAAGAGAGCTTCTTTTCCTATCGTCGAGATGGCAAAACAGGCCGAATGGCGAGTCTGATTTGGATAAAAAAATAAACCTATCAATGCAATAAACCGCACCTTAAAGTGCGGTTTATTTTTGGCTTATTCTGAATAGTTTTCAAACCAACTTTCTAAAATCAAGCAAGCAGAAATTCCATCGACTTTGCCTTTATTGAGAGCTCGATAACCGCCACGCTGGAAAATTTCATCTCGAGCAGAAACCGTCGTTAAGCGCTCATCTTGCAGTTCTACTTTGATACCGAAACGACCATTTAAGCGGTTGGCAAATTTTTTCGCACGAAGTGTTAAATCTTGCTCGGTTCCATCCATATTTAAAGGCAATCCCACCACAATAACATCAGGTTTCCAGTCTTTTAAGCATTTCTCAATAGCATCCCAGTTTGGAATTCCATCTTGCGCTTTAAATGCAGGTAAGGCTTGCGCCGTACCCGTGATACTTTGCCCGACTGCACAACCAATGCTTTTTGTGCCAAAATCAAACGCGATTGCTGTGATGCCCATTAACTGTGCCCCACTTGTGAAAAGACAAAATTATGAGGATTAATCCCTAATAATTGATTCGCGGCAGGATAACGATCTTCATAAATAGTTTCAAATAAAATGGTATCTGAAGCTGGTGCCACTAACCAGGCATTATCTGCAATCTCTTGTTCTAACTGTCCTGCTGTCCAACTTGCACAACCGAGCGCAACAAGATATTTTTCGGGTGCATCCTCTGAACCAAAGGTTTCCACAATATCTGCCGAAGTGGTTAGAAACATCTCATCGGTAATTTTATAACTGTGCTCAAATTCTTTCGCGGTTTTCTTATGCAGAATAAAACCACGCTCAGAATGTACTGGGCCACCCGCAAGTACAAGTTCATTGCTAAAAGTGCGGTCATTTTTCATCATAAAATTCATTTTTGAATACAGTTCAGCAATGCTTAAATCGGTGGGTTGATTAATCACTAAGCCCATTGAGCCTTGCTCATTATGCTCACACATATACACCACGGTATTTTGGAAATAATCTTCCAACTGTGGCATCGCAATTAAAAATTGCCCTTGTAAATCCATCATTATCCCAAATCTCCAAAACAAATTTGTAACGCACTAATCGCCGCTAAAGAGGCTGTTTCTGTACGTAACACACGCTTTCCTAATAAAATTTCAGTAAATCCTTGTTGTTCAGTTTGAGCGATTTCTTGAGGTGATAAACCACCTTCTGAACCAATAAGCAAACGAACCCCTTCTTTTGGAATAGAAGGCAAGGTTTTAATTGAATATTGGGCTCTTGGATGTAAATTCAATTTCAACGCGCCATCATTTTCTGCACACCAATCTTGTAATTTCATTAATGGACGAATTTCTGGCACAACGTTACGGCCACATTGTTCACAAGCCGCAATGGCAATTTTTTGCCATTGTTGGATTTTCTTATCCATACGTTCACCATCCAACTTCACGCCACAGCGTTCTGACCATAATGGTGTAATCACATTCACGCCCAATTCCACAGATTTTTGAATGGTAAATTCCATTCGATCGCCGCGTGAAATAACCTGCCCTAAATGAATCGATAAATTAGACTCCTTATCACTCAATTCACAACCAAGAATTTCCACTTTAACGGCTTTTTTGCTCGCTTCAATAATTTTTGCTAGATAAATATGATTACTACCATCAAATAATTCAATTTGCTCACCTTCAGTCATGCGAAGTACACGCCCTACATGATTAGCCGCATCCTCTGAAAGTTGGCAAGTAGATTGATTTTTAAGGGATTCTGGATGATAAATTCTTGGAATACGCATAATATTGAGTCTTTGATATAAGGAAAAAGTGCGGTCATTTTCAACCGCACTTTTAATATTATTCTGTTGCTAAATTTTTCGGTAAACTTTCTAAAATGGCTCGCCAATAAGCGGACGTCACTTGCTTATGTTTACGAATACATTCCACCACTAAATCGGATTGACCACTTTCACAAATATCGCGCAATTCAACATAGAAATCATGAGTGACTTGGCGATGTTTTTCTTCGCTGAAAAACAATAAACCAATTTTATGATAAACCCCACGTAAACTATTAAAAATCAAACGATAGAAAGGTTTATTAGCCATTACTGTAAATTGACGGAATAAGGCATAGTCAAACTCCATGTAACTTTCAGCGGTGTTTTCTAATGAATCTAGCCCTTTAAACAAAGCAACTGAGGCTTTAGGCGAATTTTTTACAGCTTCATAAATATAAGATTCTGACATGCGACTACGCAATGACAACATATTTTCAATAATTAGCGGTGCACTTTGACGATCTAGGGTAATTAAGGTTTCAATGATGCTTGGACCAGCTGTATCCCAAATATCATTGACTTTTGTCGGCTTGCCGTGTTGAATGGTAAGCCAGCCATCACGAGCCAAACGCTGTAATACTTCACGTAATGTGGTGCGTGTTACGCCGATTTTATCAGCTAAATCACGCTCAGAAGGAAGATTGGTGCCTGCGGGAAATACATTATCCCAAATACTCCTAACAATATATTCTTCGGCAAGAGCGGCTGGGCTTTGAGCCCGTAAAAGGGTATTATCTGTTTGCATGAGTATGAAATAAATATAAAAAAGTCTAAAAAGATCAAAAAAATGTGATTTATTGAATAAATCTTTAACTGGTCTATTATCCTTTAAAGCAGTATATATTACAATGATAGGACTATAAAAAACGGAGTTCAATATGACTTACACACAAGCTTTTATAAAAAACTTTCTGGGCTCGAGCCCTGATTGGTATAAATTAACTATTATTGCCTTCTTGGTAATTAACCCAATTTTATTCTTTTGGGTAAGCCCATTTGTGGCGGGTTGGGTACTCGTGGCTGAGTTTATTTTCACCCTAGCAATGGCATTAAAATGCTATCCTCTTCAACCGGGTGGTTTATTAGCCGTTGAAGCTATTGCTATTGGTATGACGAATGCAGAGCATGTTAAAGCCGAGATCATGGCAAACTTTGAAGTCGTTTTACTTTTAATCTTTATGGTGGCCGGTATTTACTTTATGAAGCAACTTTTGCTTTATGTGTTCACCAAATTATTAGTCCGTATCCGTTCTAAAATCGTCCTTTCTGTCGCCTTCTGTTTTAGTGCTGCATTTCTTTCAGCTTTCTTAGATGCACTTACTGTTGTTGCAGTAATTATCAGCGTAGCTATGGGTTTCTATGGGGTTTATCACAAAGTCGCATCCGGTAAAACACTACAAGATGCGGTTGATATTTCTGATGATAACAAAATTAAAAACCACGAAACTCTCGAAAAATTCCGTTCTTTCTTACGTAGCTTAATGATGCATGCAGGCGTGGGGACAGCTCTCGGTGGTGTAATGACCATGGTGGGGGAACCACAAAACCTAATCATTGCAGAACAAGCAAAATGGAACTTCATTGAGTTCTTCTTCCGTATGGCGCCAGTGACCGTTCCTGTCTTTATCTGTGGATTACTCACTTGTGTTTTAGTGGAAAAATTTAAAGTATTTGGCTATGGCGAAAAATTACCAGAAGAAGTATGGAAAATCTTGTCTGATTTAGATCGCGAAAACACACAAAAAATGTCTAAACAAGATAAAGTTCGCCTTTCTGTTCAAGGTCTTATCGCGATTTGGTTAATCTTAGGTCTAGCCTTCCATTTGGCTGCGGTAGGTCTAATCGGTTTAAGTGTGATTATTCTTGCAACAACTTTTACTGGCGTAACAGACGAGCATGCCATTGGAAAATCATTCCAAGAAAGCTTACCTTTCACTGCATTATTAGTGGTATTCTTCTCTATCGTTGCGGTGATTATTGATCAAAAACTCTTTGGTCCAATTATCCACTTCGTATTAGGTGCAGAAGAGAAAACCCAGTTAGCCCTATTCTATGGTTTCAACGGTTTACTTTCTGCTATTTCTGATAACGTATTCGTTGCAACGGTTTACATTAATGAGGCGAAAAATGCGCTTACAGCTGGAGCGATTGAGCCACACCAATTTGAATTACTTGCGGTCGCAATCAATACAGGTACAAACTTACCTTCTGTAGCAACGCCAAACGGTCAAGCCGCATTCTTGTTCTTACTGACATCCTCTCTTGCACCGTTAATTAAACTTTCCTATGGTAGAATGGTCTATATGGCATTGCCTTACACCATCGTATTAACCGTGGTGGGTTTCCTTGCTATCGAATTTATCTTACCATATATGACAATTTTGCTTGCGAACCTTGGCTTAATTCTTCCTATTTAGTGAAGCATAAGGAGAAAGAATGCTCGACTTTTTTAAGCAATTATCCCTTAAACGTTCAGCGTGGATCTTTTTGGCATTTACCGCATTTGCCTTAGAATCGACCGCACTTTATTTTCAATACGGCATGGGTTTACAACCTTGCGTACTTTGTGTTTATGAACGTTTAGCTGTTGTGGGTTTATTCGTCGCTGGTCTTATCGGCGCCTTAGCTCCAAGTTCGCTTATTATCCGCATTCTTGCTCTTATTGTGGGTTTATTTGGTGCAATTAAAGGATTAATGATATCTATCCGTCACCTTGATTTACAAATGAACCCTGTACCGTGGAAACAATGTGAATTTATCCCAAACTTTCCGGAAACTTTACCATTCCATAAATGGCTACCTGCAGTCTTCAATCCAACAGGCAGCTGTAACGAAAGCCAATGGTCACTCTTCGGTATTACTATGGTGCAATGGCTCGTGTTTATTTTTGCTGTTTATGTCCTTGTGTTGGGATTAATCACTATTTCACAAGTGAAGAAAAGCAGAAAAAGACGCCTCATTTTTAAATAATCTAATTACATGCTAAAAAGCCTAGAGATATTCTCTAGGCTTTTTTATTCTCATTGATAAAAATTATTCTGAATTTAAAACTACTCAAGAAAGAAATACCAATAAGGCATTAAGACTAGCCAAATAAAGGCACTGAGAATAACAACAAATTTAAAACTGAAGTGTTTGGTTTTATGGCGAAAGCGTTTCATCCCGTAATAAACACCAATAAACCCACCAAGAAGGCTTAATAGAAAGAAGGTGTTTTCAGAAATTCGTCAGCCGTGACGAACCGCGCGGACTTTATCTTTCCACATTAAAAAATAAGCGGCGATATTTACCGCCGCTAGCATCACAAATAAAAGCTGAATCAGCATTATGCGTAAACAGGAAGACGTTTGCAGATTGCCAATACTTTTTCTTTGGTTGCAGCAATCACTTGTTCTTCGTTTTCTTTGCCTAATGCATCTAATACATCGCACATCCAACCGGCTAATTCACGACAGTCTTGCTCGTTAAAGCCTCGACGAGTCACCGCTGGTGTACCAACACGAATACCAGAAGTCACAAATGGTTTTTGTGGATCATTTGGTACGGAGTTTTTATTCACCGTAATATTCGCTTTACCTAGCGCTGCATCTGCTGCTTTACCGGTTAAGCCTTGTTTGATGAAGCTCACTAAGAATAAATGGTTTTCTGTGCCATTTGAAACCACGTCATAACCACGTTGTTTAAACACTTCCACCATCGCTTTCGCATTTTTAATCACGTTTGCTTGATATTCTTTATAAGCTGGTTCTAACGCTTCTTTGAAACATACTGCTTTCGCCGCAATAATGTGCACTAATGGACCACCTTGGTTTGCAGGGAAAACAGAAGATTGTAAGCGTTTATAAAGCTCTTCATCACCACAAGAAGAAAGGATTAAACCACCACGTGGACCACCTAAGGTTTTATGGGTAGTCGTTGTCACAACGTGTGCGTATGGTAATGGGTTTGGATATAAACCTGCTGCAATTAAGCCCGCAACGTGAGCCATATCAACGAATAAATACGCGCCAACTTCATCTGCGATTTCACGCATTTTTTTCCAATCTACCACTTGAGAATAAGCGGAAAAACCTGCCACGATCATTTTTGGTTTATGTTCTAATGCTTTTTGACGCACATCTTCATAGTCAATTAAACCATCTGCAGTGATACCATAAAGTACAGAATTATAGATTTTACCGGAGAAGCTCACTTTCGCCCCGTGGGTTAAGTGACCACCGTGTGCTAAATCCATCCCTAAAATGGTATCGCCCGCATTGATTAATGCACCATATACTGCCGCATTGGCTTGTGAACCTGAGTGTGGTTGTACGTTCACATAATCCGCACCAAATAACTCTTTCGCGCGATCAATCGCCAACTGTTCCACAATGTCTGCGTACTCACAACCGCCGTAGTAACGTTTACCTGGATAGCCTTCTGCATATTTGTTAGTAAACTGAGAACCTTGCGCTTCCATTACTCGTGGACTCGCATAGTTTTCAGATGCGATAAGCTCGATATGCTCTTCTTGACGACGATTTTCGTCCTGAATGGCTTGCCATAAAACCGGATCGTAATCAGCGATGTTCATACTTTTTTTAAACATTGTGTTTTCCTCGTTGTTTGAATTATTTGTGTATAGTTTACCTGTTTCCAGGCAAAAACTTAACCAAAAATTTCGACCATATTTTTCATTATTACAATGAAAAACATTCATTTATCTAAATCGAGCCTTTTTCTTTTACTAATTTTTCAATTAATTTAACTTCTTTTGTTTTCTCGCCCGCACTGAGTTTGCGGCATTGGCTGGTTTCTTTCGTATAAGTATTAAAATTTGTCATCCTTGTTGGACTTTTCATTTTAATCTTCATATCCAAATGATCACCACAACGATCACAAGGTGAAACAAATTCCTTCTCATAGTCTTTAAACTCTGGAACTTGCTCTATGATTTTCGCAACTTGTGGTGAATGGGCGGTTTTAAATAGACGATCGGTAAAATCATAACTCAATTTACCATCACCTGCCTGCCATTTGGCTTTGGCTTGCAATAAATAACGCATCCAACCTTCTTTTGTATCAATCTGAGAGATACCACGCATCAGCACAGTTTGATCCGCTCGATAGGTGATGTAATCAAAATACTCGACTGGTAAAGGGGCTTTTGCCGCAGGCTTAACATGGCAAATCCAATCGCCCACCAATGCTTTTTCCTGTTCAGTTTGCTGATGTGCCGTTGCGCATCCCGAGAGCAATACAGCGACAAGACTACCTAATACTAATTTTTTCATAGTAATACTCCTTTTATTAAGTTGATTTCCGCACTATCAAAAATAAAGTGCGGTTAAAATCACGCTTGTTTTTTATCAAGCTTAAAATAATTGTATTTATTTCGCCACAAACCACTGATTCAATAACTGAATATCTTTGTCATTTTCGGTGACTCGTCGGCAAGTCGCAAAATCCTTACCTAAAATTAGTTGATTGCCATTCTGTTTAAGTTCAATTGGCATATTCACGTGATCGCCTGATTTGCTATAAAACGTAGCTAATTTCTCTTTTTCTTGTTTTTGTAATTTCTTATCTTGCTTGATGGCTTTAGCCACATTGTTACTATGCGCAGGCACCATCGCGCGATTAACAAAATCAAAACTCAAGACATTATTTTGGCTCTGCCATTTCACCTTACCTTTTGTTAAATAACGAACAGTCGTTTCTTTATCCAATTCAATGTAGGAAATGCCTCGCAAGGCGCCTGTTCCATCTGGCTTTAAGACAAAGTGATCTAAGCGATCGTAAGTTTGTTTATCTTGTGTCGGGATAGTATGACAAATCCACTCGCCATCTAACGTTGAGCTTTGTGAGACATTTGAAGCCCCCGAGCAACCCGTTAATAATACAGCAACAAGGCTACCTAATATTAATTTTCTCATGAGATACTCCTTTTATTGACAGTAGGGATAACGTTGATCACAACAAAATAGGGAAATTTTCGTTTAATCAGGAATGTGTAAAAGGCGGCAGTTACATAAATCATCACTCTCAAATTCTGATATTTCACCTGCAACCTTATTCGGAATGGGAAATAAACGCACAGTTAGTGGTTTATTTAAGCGAAATGCCATCATTCCCGTATCGCGCATAATAGCGGCAATGCTTTCTGCCTTGACATCTCCCGCCACTGGGACTGTGTCTAAACCGATACCACATACTGCACTATAAGTCAGTAAAGCACGGATATCAAAATAGTGTTTTTGTGTCCCTTCGGCTAAACCTAAATCTTCTGTCACCGCCAACATTAATCCAGAAAACCCAACCAATGGCACACGTTGGATTGATTTAAACACTTTTGTCAGTAAAGCAGAAACTTCTACTGAACCAGCCGCACCAAAATATGGCAATCCCATTAATTCATAAACTTTTGTCATGGATGCACAATTTTTAGATGGTGCCGCCGAACTATCAATGCCTGCAAATTCAAATTCACCTGATAATTTGACCGCACTTAACATCTCTAATACTTGATCTACATGATATTGCAGAGCCTGCGACATAGCTTGATAGCAATCTGCATAAAATTGATTATGAGGAGACTTTGGTACAGATTTTAATACTTCGACTAATAAATCGGGTGTTTCTAAACCAATGACAAAACTGTTTGGTAAATGACTTAGATGATAACCGGCAGGGAAATAAGGAATAAATGGCTTGCAGTTAAAATTCACCGTAAAGTTAAAATTACCTTCACCACGCGGTGTGATATTCGCAATTTTTTGTACGACATAAACAGATTGCTCAATGAGTTCATTATCTAACACACCATTTTCATCTAATGGCACGTTGACACAAGCATTACACAAGTCACCATAAGCCGCGATTAGCTCTGGTAATAAAGCAATTTCCTCTTTATTTCTCGCTGCGCCTATTGCAAATCGAATACGAATTCCACTTTCATTAAATTTATTCAATAACTCCGTTAAATACTGTAAATCTGCTTTTGCTGTCTGCAAATTGGTTAAATCCAAATATTCACCAAAAGGATTGGTAATGACCCGAATAGATTGCAAGGTATAACCAGTTTTCTGCACAGCAGGCAATAACAAATCAACATCACGTTTCACCGAATAAAGGGCGTCTTCCCATTGCGATTTATCTTTATGTAATGTTAGAAAAAAGCTTATTGTGCGAATACGACATAATTCTTTATTTTTATAATCCATGCGATTCCTTAATATTAAATATGATCTATTTGTTCACGTTGAACAGCACGATAACCAATGTCTCGACGATAAAAACGTCCAGACCATTGAATTTGTTCAGCGAGTTTTAAGGCTTTTTGTTGTGCTTCAAATACACTTTCGCCTAATGCGGTAACACAAAGCACGCGACCACCGTTCGTAACTAACTTGCCTTCTTGTTCTGCAACGCCCGCTAAGAAAACTTTCTCATTTTCGACCGCACTTTGTGGCAAACCGGTGATTTCATCGCCCTTGCGATAATCGCCTGGATAGCCTTCAGCCGCCAAAACAATCCCTAAGGAAGATTTTGGATTCCATTGGGATTTCACTTCGTTCAATTTACCATCGCAAGCTTTAAGACAAAATCCTACCAGATCTGATTCAAGGCGTAACATAATTGGCTGGGTTTCTGGATCGCCAAAACGACAGTTAAATTCAATCACTTTTGGCTGACCGCTCGGCATAATCATTAATCCTGCGTATAGGAAACCTGTGTAAACATTGCCTTCCGCTGCCATGCCATTGACTGTTGGATAAATCACTTCTCGCATAATGCGCTCATGAATTTCTTGTGTCACCACTGGCGCAGGCGAATACGCGCCCATACCGCCAGTATTTAAGCCTGTATCATTTTCGCCCACGCGTTTATGATCTTGACTAGTCGCCATAGGTTCGACGTTTTTACCATCTACCATGACGATAAAACTGGCTTCTTCGCCATCTAGAAACTCTTCAATCACCACTCGGCTACCCGCTTCGCCAAAAGCATTGCCAGAAAGCATATCACGCACAGCTTCTTCCGCTTCTTGCAATGTCATTGCAACGATTACGCCTTTGCCCGCCGCCAAACCATCTGCTTTGACGACAATTGGCGCACCTTTTTCACGCAAGTACGCCAATGCAGGTTCTACTTCGGTGAAGTTTTGATATTCTGCCGTTGGAATTTTGTGACGAGCGAGGAAGTCTTTGGTGAATGCTTTTGAACCTTCCAATTGCGCAGCCGCTTTAGTTGGACCAAAAATTTTCAATCCAGCTTCACGAAATGCATCAACTACCCCAATCACTAGCGGAGCTTCAGGGCCAACAATGGTTAATCCAATTTGCTTATCTTGAGCAAATTTCACTAATGCGGGGATATCTGTTGCAGAAATATTCACGTTTTCTACTTTTTGCTCTAATGCTGTACCCGCATTGCCCGGTGCAACGAAAACTTTGTCCGCTAATGGAGATTGTGCAGCTTTCCAAGCCAAGGCGTGTTCACGACCGCCATTTCCGATGATGAGGATGTTCATAATGCTCCTTGTATCTTTTTGAATTTAACCCCCTCTTTAGCAAAGAGGGGAAGGGGAGATTTGGCAGAAGTTATTTCAACCTCATAGTATATTTAGCATCGTTTAAATCTCCCCCAGCCCCCTCTTTACGAAAGAGGGGGGGGAGGAATAAGTAAAAAAGTAATTCGCTCATTGAGCGAAGTTACGATATAAATTAATGTCTAAAATGACGCATTCCAGTTAATACCATCACCATATTATGTTCATCTGCTGCATCGATGACTTCTTGATCGCGCATTGAGCCACCTGGATGGATCACACATTGAATCCCTACTTTCGCCGCAGCATCAATGCCGTCACGGAATGGGAAGAAAGCATCAGATGCCATCACACAACCAGCCACGGTTAAGCCTTCATCCTGTGCTTTGATACCTGCAATTTTGGCCGAATACACACGGCTCATTTGGCCAGCACCAATGCCGATGGTTTGGTTATCTTTGGCGTAAACAATGGCATTGGATTTCACGAATTTCGCCACTTTCCAGCAGAATAATAAGTCTTTTAATTCTTGTTCAGTTGGTTGACGTTTACTCACCACTTTTAAATCATCCACACCAACCATGCCTAAATCCGCATCTTGTACTAATAAACCGCCGTTTACACGTTTGAAATCCAAACGTTCAGAACGAGAGGTCCATTCACCACATTCAAGCAAACGAACATTTTTCTTACGTTTCACGACTTCTTGTGCTTCAGCAGAAACTTTCGGCGCAATAATCACTTCAACGAATTGACGCTCTACAATTTCATTCGCCGTTTTTTCGTCTAATTCACGGTTGAAAGCAATAATGCCGCCAAATGCAGAAGTTGGATCGGTTTGGTAAGCGCGATTATAGGCGTCTAAAATATCTTTACCTAAAGCCACACCGCATGGATTGGCATGTTTAACGATCACACAAGCTGGCTCATCAAATTCTTTCACGCATTCAAGTGCCGCATCGGTGTCTGCAATATTATTGTAAGACAAAGCTTTACCTTGGAGTTGATTAGCCGTAGCCACACTCGCTTCTTTCACATTCAAATCAACATAGAAGGCAGCATTTTGATGGGCATTTTCGCCGTAACGCATGGTTTGTTTACGCACGAAGTTAAGGTTTAAAGTCCGTGGGAATTGACCGCACTTCGCATTGGCATCTTCTTCCTCTGCCACATGATATGGTTTCACCATTTGTCCAAAGTAGTTGGCAATCATGGAGTCATATTGAGCAGTATGTTCAAATGCTTTAATCGCAAGGTCAAAACGAGTTTCAAGCGTTAGGCTGTTCTGATGTTTATCCATCTCTGCAAGAATTGCATTGAAATCACCATTATTTACCACAATCGCCACATCTTTATGGTTTTTCGCGGCAGAACGCACCATGGTTGGTCCACCGATATCGATATTTTCTACCGCATCAGCCAAGGTGCAATCTGGTTTAGCCACGGTGGCTGCAAACGGATATAAATTCACGACGACCATATCAATGCCTTCAATGCCATGTTGCTGCATGATGGCATCATCTGTACCACGACGACCAAGAATCCCACCATGTACTTTTGGATGTAAGGTTTTCACTCGACCGTCCATCATTTCAGGGAATCCCGTATAATCAGACACTTCAGTCACCGGCAAACCATGTTGCTCCAACAATTTTGCAGTACCGCCTGTGGAAAGTAGTTTTACACCACGCTGTACTAAGCCTTGAGCAAATTCTACGATACCGGTTTTATCAGAAACACTCAGTAAAGCCTGACGAATTGGACGATCTGTCATTACATTTTCCTTTAATTAAATGGTTAAAAATAAGCGCGGGGAATTATAACGCAAACGTTTGCGTTTATGTAGAAAAAATTTTCCTAGTAAGCGCACTTCAACGTTCGGCTGCTTATTTAGGAGGTTTAAAAAACAAAAAAGCCCGCAAAATGCGGGCAACCTAACAGTGTGAATAATGTGATTAACGTTTGCGGTTATCTAAAGAAAATGCACCGGCACCGGCAAACACAAAATAGAAGAATACGAGAGAGTAAAGTAAAGCAAGTTCACCACCGTTCGCGATTGGGAAGAATAAATTCCCTTTACCTGCTACAGCATAAAGAAATATGCATAAGCCATTTGACCCGAAAGGATAAATGCCGCAGGGCGAACAAATAAGCCTAAAATTAATAGGATTGAACCGACAATCTCGATTACTCCACCGACGATCATCATTGGATCGCCCACTGCACCGTTACCGCTCGTCATTGAAATTGGGAATTCCCAGAATTTCGCTGTACCGTGTAAGATAAACATATACGCAGCGATGATACGTAATAAAGCTAAAACATACGGAGAGTATTTTTCTAAGTTTTTCATAAAGTTTTCCTAATAAAAAATAAAAAGTGATTTGAGAACGGGGCGTATATTAATGATTAACTTAAAGCTAAACAATACCTCAAATCGAAAATGACTTTTTACTATTAGGAAATAATCTTACGCTTTGCTGATTTTCTCAATCCATTGTAAAAATTCAACAGCTGGCATAAATCCATTAACACGACTGCCTTCAATTTCTTCTCCATCTTGGTTAAAGAATAAAATTGTCGGTAAACCTAACACTTTATATTTTGTCATTAAAGCTCGGTTTTCTTCGGAGTTTTTTGTCATATCGACTTGAAGAAGCAGCATGTCACCAAAGGCTTTTTGTACACTTGGATCACTAAATGTTTCTTTTTCAAACTCTTTACAAGCGACACACCAATCCGCATAAAGATCGAGCATCACAAGTGATTTGTTATTTTCAGCAAGTGCTTGTTGCAATTCAGCTTCGCTTTTCACTTTCTTAAATTCAACATGGGAAACCACTTTATTTTCGACCGCACTTGGTGTTGAGGTTTCGCCCCAAACCCAAGTTTGAAGTGGTTTAACACTAATCATTGCCGCCACTAAAAAGAGAATTCGGAATACCCAACCTGTACCATTTTTTGGCATTTGGAAAGCAAACCAAATGAAAAATGCGGTACCGAGCATCGCCCATAATCTTGGTGTCCATTCATCTGGCAAAATACGAGAAATTAAGAATACCGGTAATGCAAGCATCACAAAGCCAAAAAGCTTTTTAACGGTTTCCATCCACATGCCTGATTTAGGCAGGATTTTATTCCCAAATAAAGTGATTAAAATCAGTGGTACGCCCATGCCCAACGCGAGCAAATAAAGCGTGATCGCACCAGTAAATAAATCACCACTCTGCGCCACATAAAGCAAGGCGCCAGAAAGCGGTGCTGATGTGCAAGGTGAAGCCACAAGTCCTGCAATCATGCCCATTAAGAACACGCCACCCAAAGCGCCGGCTTTTTGCTGTTGGCTAAGTAAAGAGAGTTTTGTTTGTAAGGAGCTTGGGAGCTGTAAGGTAAATACACCGAACATCGATAAGGCTAACAAGACAAAGATGATTGATAAACCAATTATCACATAAGGATGTTGTAAAGCCACTTGGAACGGTAAACCAATTGCGGCGACAACCAAGCCTAGCAAGGTATAAGTCAGCGCCATCCCCTGCACATACACAAAGCTTAATGCAAAAGCGCGCCACATATTAGGACGCTGATTTTGGCCAATCACTATCGCTGAAAGCAGTGGTAGCATTGGCAACACACAAGGGGTAAAGGCCAAACCTAATCCTAACAAGAAAAAACCAAATACAGCATATTTGCTGTTAAATAAACTTTCCGCTAAACGGTCTTGTTCTGCTTTAGGTTGCACTGAAAGTGCGGTCGAGTTTTCCGATGTTTTTTCAGTATTAGCTACCTGTGCAATAGGCAAATCTGCCACTTTAATTTCTTTCACTTCAGGCGGATAACAAAAGCCCTCAGTACAACCTTGGTAAGCAATTTCAACCACATCTTCTGCTTTTAATGGCGGCTGACTCGCTTTAAAAATAGCTTTCACGGGCTTTTTGAAAATCTTCATCAAGCCGAAATAAGGATCGTTATAATCTTCGGGTGAAATAGAAAATGTAGCTACATCAAATGATGCATTTTCTTCTTGATTGAGCTTCACGGAAATTTTCTCTTGATAGAGATAATACCCTTCTGCAATCGACCAATTAACGATCACATTTTCTTGATTCTCGCTTTTCGCAGCTGAAAATTGAAAAGCTTCATCCACAGGTAAGAAAGCCGGTTTCTTATCAAAAAGACCGGCTTGAGTGGAAAGTGCGGTAAAAATAAAAAATAAAAAAAGAAGAATTCGCTTCATCATAAAGTTCCAACTATTGTTCCTGCTAAAATTCTAGCATAGATAAGCGGAATGTTAATAATTTATGACTTAGATCATAAAATTAAATGTAATTTAAACAATGACTGCACTTTTCTGTTGTTACAGCAATGTTACAACTATAGAATACGCTCATAACAAAATATAACAAGGAGCAATGAATGGCTACCCCGAAAATTCTCATCGTGGAAGATGAAGCGGTAACCCGTAATACGTTAAGAGGAATTTTTGAAGCTGAGGGCTATGAGGTATTACAAGCACAAGATGGTGCGGAAATGTATCGTCAGTTAAACTCAGAAACGGTCAATCTCATCGTATTAGATATCAACTTACCTGGTAAAAATGGTTTATTACTAGGGCGTGAGTTACGTGAGAAAGCTGCAATTCCATTAATCTTCCTCACGGGACGAGATAACGAGGTCGATAAAATTTTAGGCTTGGAAATTGGGGCAGATGATTATCTCACTAAACCATTTAACCCAAGAGAACTCACCATTCGTGCACGAAATTTATTGCATCGCACCATGACACTAAATGGCAAAGAAACCCATTTACAACGTGAGAACTATCGTTTTAATGGGTGGACACTGGATTTAAATAGCCACAATTTAATCACACCTGAAGGCGTTGAATTTAAACTGCCTCGTAGTGAATTCCGTGCCATGTTGCACTTCTGCGAAAACCCTGGCAAATTGCAAACTCGTGAAGAATTATTGCTAAAAATGACAGGACGTGAATTAAAACCACAAGATCGTACTGTGGATGTAACAATTCGTCGTATTCGAAAACATTTTGAAGATCATCCTAATACCCCAGAAATCATTGCTACCGTACATGGAGAAGGCTATCGTTTCTGTGGTGAGTTAGAAGAATAATTGATCATTAAGTAATAAAAGGCTGAGTCAAATCAGCCTTTTGTTTTTTGCTATCCACGGCGAGATTCGGTAAAATCAACGCCAATTTACGATTAATAAACAACGGATAACAATGACCAAGAAAAAAGTCAAAGTCGGCTCCAACACCATTGCGTTAAATAAACGAGCTCGACACGAATATTTTATTGAAGATGAAATTGAAGCCGGCCTTGAATTACAAGGTTGGGAAGTAAAATCAATGCGCGCAGGTAAAGCCAATATCAGCGACAGCTATATCATTTTTAAAAACGGGGAAGCCTATTTATTTGGTGCAACCATTCAACCATTAAGCTTGGCTTCTACCCACGTGGTTTGCGATCCGACGCGTACGCGTAAGCTTTTATTGAATAAACGTGAACTGGATAATCTTTTCGGTAAATCAAGCCGTGATGGTTTTACCATTGTTGCCCTTTCTCTTTATTGGAAAGGTGCTTGGGCAAAGATCAAAATCGGTCTTGCGAAAGGTAAAAAACAACATGATAAACGTGATGATATTAAAGAGCGTGAATGGAAAGTGGCGAAAGAGCGTATTATGAAAAACGCACATCGTGGATAACTCTCCCTCCAAACTGACAAAATGCCTTTCAACCGAAAGGCATTTTTCTTTTTCTCAATATGAAAAAAATTCTCATGACTATGAATAAAACTATATTGATAATCATTCTCTTTTGAGTTAGTATCTTCGCCCAATTCTTTTCGTTATATAAGGAGCTCTAATGAAAAAAGGCATTCACCCTGAAAATTATCGTACCGTTTTATTTTACGATTCCAACGCGAAACAAGGCTTTCTCATTCGTTCTTGTGCTAAAACCAACAACACCATGAAATGGGAAGATGGTAATGAATACCCTGTATTTATGTGCGATACCTCATCAGCTTCTCACCCATTTTATACCGGTAAAACTCGTCAAATTGGTAATGAAGGTCGTGCAAGTGAATTTGCAAACCGCTACGGTAAATTTGGCGCATTTAAATCAAAATAGGAATGTTCAATGAAAGTATTATCTTCACTCAAAAGCGCAAAAAACCGTCCTGGCTGCAAAATTGTTCGTCGCCACGGTGTCGTCTATGTCATTTCGAAAACCAACCCTCGCTTTAAAGCGCGTCAAGGTGGGAAAAAGAAAGGTTAACCCCAATAAAAAAAGAGCGGTCAAATTTCCGCTCTTTTTTCATTTAGGTATTAAGGTTTGTAAATAAACTCAACGCCTTCTTCATCTTCTTCGTCCCAATCATCCCAGTCGTCATCTTCATCATCAAATTGATGTTCAGCAAGCTGTTCTTGATGGTAATCTTCCCATTTGAATTTCACTTCTTCTGGTTTATTTTCTTCCACTTCCGCATCACGTGGATTCGCTTCAATGAAATCCATAATATCACGACAAAGTGGTGGCACATTTTTACCGGTTGCGGCAGAAATAAGGTGATACCCTTCTTCCCAACCAAGACGTTCAGTAATCTCTTGTGCTCGTTCATGTGCTTCTTCTTCGGTCATCGTATCAATTTTGTTGAAGACTAACCAACGCGGTTTATCTGCCAATTTTTCGCTATATTGGAATAATTCTGACTCGATGATCGCAATATTATCTGCCGGATCGGATTCATCAATTGGGTTAATATCCACTAAATGAATTAACACACGACAGCGTTCTAAATGTTTTAAGAAACGAATTCCTAAACCTGCACCATCCGATGCACCTTCAATCAATCCAGGAATATCTGCCACCACAAAGCTGTGGCTCTCATCCACTTTCACTACGCCTAAACTTGGCACTAAAGTGGTAAATGGATAATCAGCGACTTTTGGTTTTGCAGCTGAAACGGCACGAATAAAAGTGGATTTACCTGCATTTGGTAAACCGAGCATCCCGACATCCGCAAGAAGCATTAATTCTAATAATAAATCGCGTTTTTCACCTGGTGTACCCATGGTTTTTTGGCGAGGAGCACGGTTCACTGAAGATTTAAAACGTGTGTTCCCTAAACCATGATAACCGCCTTTCGCCACTAACATTTTGGCGCCATGCTTTGTTAAATCACCAAGCACTTCTTTAGTGTCATTATCAATTGCACGCGTTCCCACTGGCACACGTAACGTAATATCTTTACCGCGGCGACCTGTACAATCTGAGCTATGGCCATTCTCACCACGCTCTGCAGCAAAACGTTTTGTAAAGCGATAATCGATCAAGGTATTTAAGTTTTCGTCTGCAACCAAATAAACATCACCGCCATCACCGCCATCACCGCCATCAGGGCCACCTTTGGGGATAAATTTTTCACGGCGGAAACTTACACAACCGTTTCCACCATCCCCTGCTTCCACACGAATCAGGGCTTCATCAATAAATTTCATAAAAACTCTCCAATATTTAACCGCACTTTACTTTGATTGCGGTAATAACTTATGTCCGATTGCTGACAAAATTGCTCCGCATACTACAACAAACGCTCCGATATAGCTAATCATATTTAATTCTGGCGCGGCAAAATTATCAGGGCTCGCATAATGCGCAAGATGAGCAAAGAAAATTGTAAATAGTGGTACTAAGGTAATCACAACGCTTACTTTAGAAACTTCCCAACGATTAAGGGCTTCAGCATAAGCGCCATAACCAAATAAGGTATTTAAGCAACAATAAGCCAAACAACCAAATGCTAACGGACTGAGCTCTCTCACTAGGGAAAATTCAGCAACAGGCGTAAATACTAACAGACAACCGAAATACATCATTAATAAAATTTGTTGTGAACTAAAACGACGAAGCATTAATTTCTGTGCCATTCCATAAGTAACCCAAACTAATGAAGCTGTTAGGCTTAGCAAGACGCCCGTTAAATAACCACTCTCTCCTTTAAACACCTCAAATTTATCATTGAAGAAAAGCACTAACCCAGCCAATAACAGACCTAAACCAATCTTTTGATGTAATCCAAGCTTTTCTTTAAAGACAAAAATACCGCAAATCAACATGCCAAAAGAGGAAAAATGAATAAAAATTTGAGCTGAAGGAGGATCGATAAAGTTAAGTGAGCTATTAAATAAAAAGAAATTACCCGATAATCCTGCAACACCAATGAGCACAAGCCAAATGAATCGACCACCTTTCAAAAATTGTGGCAATTTTTTCTTATAGGCAAGCAAAATAAAGAGCGCTAGAAATGCCACAATAAAGCGATACCACACGATCGTTTGTGGCGTCATCACGGATAAAACCTGTTTTAACGCAATAGGTAAAGATCCCCATGCCATCGCTGTAATTAAAGCAAATAGAAATCCTAAAAGAGGTTGTTGTTTCATGATGTCTTCCTTTATTTGGCTAAAGCACAGTTAGGAATTCAGGTAAATTTCATTCTAAGAAATATTAAAGAGAATGAATGACAGTGCCAAGATAACAGATTTGATTAATGATTGTAAATCATAGGTAAGAAAACAAAGAAAACGCCCCACAGATAATGCGGGGCGTTTATCAAATCAGATGTAAAATTATTCAGTTACAATACTTACGTATTTACGGCTTTTCTCGCCTTTCACTTCAAATTTTACTTTACCGTCTGCGGTAGCAAATAAGGTGTGGTCACGGCCCATACCTACGTTGTTACCTGCGTGGAATTTAGTACCACGTTGACGTACAATGATGCTACCTGCTAACACAGATTCGCCACCGAAACGTTTAACACCAAGGCGTTTAGCTTCAGAATCACGACCGTTACGAGTTGAACCACCAGCTTTTTTAGTTGCCATCTACTTGATCTCCTCTGAAATTATGCTTGAATCCCAGTGATTTTCACTTCTGTGAACCACTGACGATGACCTTGTTGTTTACGGCTGTGTTTACGACGACGGAACTTAACGATTTTAACTTTATCGCCACGACCTTGTGCCACAACTTCAGCCACTACTTTCGCGCCAGCTACTACTGGTGCACCAATTTTAATATCTTCACCATTAACGACCATCAACACTGAGTCGAACTCAACTGTTGAGCCAGTTGCAAGTTCAAGTTTTTCTAAACGAACTACTTGACCTTCGCTCACACGGTGTTGTTTACCGCCACTTTGGAAAACTGCGTACATAAATACTCCGCTATAATTGTGCTTCTCCGTTACTATTTTCGGTCCGCACTTCAAAATTCATATAAATAGGTCGCAAATTCTACGGAAAAAACAACTCGATCGCAAGCACTTATTTGCAATAAAATAAAAAAAAGCGCTTTTCCTCGAGTTTAATTTCAGAAACTTTGAAAAATCGGGTAAAATTCACCGCACTTTTCTTTAATATACACAACCATCGAACCAAATGAAGATGAACAAACAAGATTTAATGGATATGCATGCAATCCAAGCATTAACCGATGCGGATATGCAGAAAGTCAACCAAGCTATTTTAGCACAAATTAACTCAGACGTGCCGATGGTTAATCAGCTTGGTTTTTATATTGTACAGGGTGGCGGAAAACGTATTCGACCACTTATTGCGGTTTTAGCAGCGCGTGCATTAGGCTACGAAAGCGATAAAGTGGCCACTTGTGCGACCTTTGTAGAATTTATTCACACCGCTTCTTTATTACATGATGATGTGGTGGATGAGTCTGATATGCGTCGAGGCCGCGCAACGGCAAACTCTGCCTTTGGTAATGCCGCTAGCGTATTAGTGGGCGACTTCATTTATACTCGTGCATTCCAATTAGTGGCGCAGTTACAATCGCTAGATATTCTTCGCATTATGGCAGATGCCACCAACGTGTTGGCTGAAGGTGAAGTTCAACAATTGATGAATGTGAATGATCCGGATACCACAGAAGAAAGCTATATGCGCGTGATTTATAGTAAAACAGCACGCTTATTTGAAGTGGCGGCACAATCTGTTGCGATTGTCGCGGGTGCTGAAAAATCAATTGAAACCGCATTTCAAGAATATGGTCGCTATCTCGGTACCGCATTCCAATTAGTAGATGACGTGCTAGATTACAGCGCCAACGCTGCAGCATTAGGCAAAAATGTGGGTGACGACCTCGCCGAAGGTAAACCAACTCTTCCTTTATTACACGCAATGCGTCACGGTAATCCACAACAAGCCGCGCTTATTCGCGAAGCCATTGAACAAGGCGGAAAACGTGATGCGATCGATGAAGTGCTTGCGATTATGGCTGAACATAAATCCCTTGATTATGCGATGGATCGTGCGAAACAAGAAGCCAAAAAAGCGGTTGATGCTATTGCCTTATTACCTGAAAGCGAATACAAAAAAGCCTTAATTTCACTGGCTTATTTATCGGTAGACCGAACTTATTAATATGACTGAAGAACAAATTCAACCGCAAAGTGCGGTCGATTCTCAAGCTAAATTTCAAAAACCGCGTAAACAAAAAGTGCGCAAGGATCCCAATGCGCCTTTTATTCGTGAAAAACTCGAATTACCCGAAGGACATAATAAGTTACTTCTCCACTCCTGCTGTGCGCCTTGCTCAGGTGAAGTGATGGAAGCCATTTTGGCCTCGGGTATTGAATTTACGATTTATTTTTACAACCCGAATATTCATCCATTAAAAGAATATTTAATTCGTAAAGAAGAAAATATCCGCTTTGCCCAAAAATTTGGGATTCCGTTTATTGATGCTGATTACGATCGTCAACAATGGTTTGATCGCGCAAAAGGCATGGAATGGGAACCTGAACGTGGCATCCGTTGCACCATGTGTTTTGATATGCGTTTTGAAAAAGCCGCTGAATATGCTCATGAGCATGGTTTCCCTGTGTTTACTAGTTGCCTTGGTATTTCTCGCTGGAAAGACATGGATCAAATCAACGGTTGCGGTCACCGTGCGGCTGAAAAATATGATGATGTGATTTATTGGGATTACAACTGGCGTAAAGCTGGCGGATCGCAACGCATGATCGAAATCAGTAAGCGTGAACGTTTTTATCAGCAAGAATATTGTGGCTGCGTTTATTCTTTACGAGACAGCAATAAATGGCGTGAAGAAACAGGGCGACAAAAAATTGAAATTGGTAAACTCTATTACACGCCCGATTAAAAATACATAAAAAAAGAACCGCACTTTCAACATGCGGTTCTTTTTTTATTTAATCAACGATAAGGCGCCCACCTAATGCATTCTCTAAAGAATGATCTAACTGCTGAATTCGCGTACATAACACGTTTTCAATCTGGACATTTTTATTCTTTTCTTGGGTTAATTCAAAACTTAAATTCAAGGCAACAATAGAAAGCACACGGTCTAATTGCAATAAACCTGTACGCTCTTTCATTTCAGACACTTGAAGATCTAAATTGCGCGCTGCTTGACGCAAAATCTCTTCTTGTTTGGCAGGGACATTCAAGCGCAGCACTTGCCCTAATACAACAACTTCAACCAGTTTTAATGACATGTTATTCCCTTATGTTGAATGCTCAAGTGTTCCTATTATGCCACAGCCAAATGCCTTCGTCATAATTTTTACGTTTAATTGACCGCACTTTATCCGTTCGCCCCATTTCGCAATTTACGCTATAATGCGACACTTTTCATTATTTTTGAACGGAATATTTATGCCAACTATCGCTCCTAATCCATTAGTCCTAGTGGACGGTTCATCTTATTTATATCGTGCTTTCCATGCATTTCCGCCACTCACCAATTCAGCCGGCGAACCGACTGGCGCCATGTACGGTGTATTGAACATGCTCAAAAGCCTGATTTCACAAGTGCAACCGAGCCATATTGCGGTAGTCTTTGATGCGAAAGGCAAAACTTTCCGTGATGAAATGTTTGAACAATATAAATCCCATCGTCCACCGATGCCAGATGATCTGCGCAAACAAATTCAACCGTTACACGATATTATCCGTGCCCTTGGCATTCCTCTTTTAGTCATTGAAGGTGTTGAAGCTGATGATGTCATCGGTACTCTAGCAGTAGCGGCTTCCAAAGCCAATCAAAAAGTCTTGATCAGCACCGGCGATAAAGACATGGCGCAGCTAGTGGATGACAACATTATGTTGATCAACACCATGAATAATACCTTATTAGATCGCGAGGCCGTGATTGAAAAATACGGTATTCCACCGGAACTCATCATCGATTACTTAGCGCTAATGGGCGATAGCGCCGATAATATTCCAGGCGTAGCGGGTGTGGGTGAAAAAACCGCTCTTGGCCTCTTGCAGGGTATCGGCAGCATGGCAGAAATTTATGCCAACTTAGACAAAGTGGCTGAATTGCCAATTCGTGGGGCAAAAAAATTAGGGGATAAATTATTGGCTGAAAAAGAAATGGCCGACTTATCCTATCGCCTTGCCACCATCAAAACCGATGTTGCCCTCGATATTACTCCAGAGCAACTCACTCTTGGCGCAAGCAATAACGATCAACTCACTGAATATTTCGGCCGTTATGAATTTAAACGTTGGCTCAATGAAGTGATGAATGGTGCTGATTCCATCACCAATAATAACGAACAACCAACCAAGATTAATCACTATCAAGTTACGCCTGCGCTCGCTCAATACAATAGCGATGAAACATTGCCGGCAATTCAAATTGATCGCAGCCGTTATGAAACCTTGCTCACAGAAGCGGATTTAAATCGTTGGGTGGACAAACTCAAACAAGCCAAACTTTTTGCCTTAGATACTGAAACCGATAATTTAGATTATATGGCCGCCAACTTGGTGGGCATTTCCTTTGCCCTAGAAAACGGTGAAGCTGCTTATTTACCGCTACAATTAGATTATTTAGGCGCACCAAAAACTCTCGAAAAAACAACCGCACTTGCTCTGTTAAAACCGATTTTAGAAAATCCAGCCATTCAAAAAGTCGGTCAAAACTTCAAATACGATCTCACCATCTTTGCCCGTAATGGCATTGATGTGCAAGGTGTGGCTTTCGATACCATGCTGGAGTCCTATGTGCTCAATAGCACCGGTCGCCACAATATGGACGATCTGGCGAAACGTTATTTAGGGCATCAAACAATCACTTTTGAAGAGATTGCAGGCAAAGGTAAAAATCAGCTGACCTTCAACCAAATTCCATTGGAAAAAGCCGCCGAGTACGCAGCGGAAGATGCTGATGTAACGATGAAGCTGCAACAAGTGCTATGGGAAAAACTCTCTAAAGAACCCACTCTGGAAAAACTCTTTAAAGAAATGGAATTGCCGTTGTTAGGCGTACTTTCCCGTATGGAACGTCGTGGTGTCTTAATTGATAGCGATGCACTATTCCTACAATCTAACGAAATCGCTAACCGTTTAAGTGAATTAGAAGAACAGGCCTATGTCTTGGCGGGGCAGCCATTTAATTTGGCCTCAACCAAACAATTACAGGAAATTTTATTTGATAAATTAGGTTTGCCGGTTATTCAAAAAACACCAAAAGGTGCGCCATCTACTAACGAGGAAGTATTGGAGGAACTGGCATTTAGCCATGAATTACCGAAAGTGTTGGTAGAACATCGTGGTCTCAGCAAACTAAAATCCACCTACACCGACAAATTACCGCAAATGGTGAATCCACAAACGGGTAGAGTGCATACTTCCTACCATCAAGCGGTGACAGCCACTGGTCGTCTTTCATCAAGCGATCCGAATCTGCAAAACATTCCGATTCGTAATGAAGAAGGTCGCCGTATTCGTCAAGCTTTTATCGCCCGCGAAGGATTTACTGTTGTTGCGGCCGACTATTCACAAATCGAACTACGCATTATGGCGCACCTATCACAGGATCAAGGCTTAATTAACGCCTTTACCCAAGGCAAAGATATTCACCGCTCTACCGCAGCAGAAATCTTTGGCGTGGCACTGGATGAAGTGACGTCCGAACAACGCCGCAATGCTAAGGCCATTAACTTCGGTTTAATTTATGGTATGTCTGCCTTTGGCTTATCGCGTCAACTCGGTATTGGCCGTGCGGATGCCCAGAGCTATATGGATTTGTATTTCAAACGCTATCCTGGCGTACAAACCTTTATGCATGATATTCGTGAAAAAGCCAAAGCCCAAGGCTATGTGGAAACCCTATTCGGCCGTCGTTTATATCTACCGGATATCAACTCTTCTAACGGTATGCGCCGTAAAGCTGCCGAACGTGTCGCGATCAATGCACCAATGCAAGGCACCGCCGCAGACATTATCAAACGTGCCATGATTCAATTGGATCAAACACTACAAAACGATCCCGATATTGCAATGATTATGCAAGTGCACGATGAATTGGTGTTTGAAGTGCGGTCAGAAAAAGTCGCGTTTTATAGCGAGCTCATCAAAACACAAATGGAAAGTGCGACTAATTTAGTGGTGCCATTGATTGTAGATGTGGGGCAAGGCAACAACTGGGATGAGGCTCACTAACAAATTTAGTCATGAATAAAGTTATTAGAAGTCACCTCTTTACGGCTGAACGCGCTTGGGGAGCCCTTGATATTACCAATATGAATGGCATCTCCGTGCGTCTTCACTGGACAGATAAGCCTTACAAATGGCATATCAATGACGGTGAAGAAGTCTTTGCTGTCATGGATGGGACGGTGGAAATGCGCTACAAAGAAGACGGCCAAGAGAAAACCGTATTGCTCCATACAGGTGATATTTTTTATGCGGGTATCGGTACCGAACACGTTGCTCATCCACAAGGTGAAGCGCGCATATTAGTCATAGAGAAAGAAGACAGCATTTAACAGATTAAAAAGAATTTTATGAATCAAGAAAGACTCAACGAAATCGAAAAATCATTAATTCAAATTGTAGAACGCGATGTGGTTCCGGCACTTGGCTGTACTGAACCTATCTCTTTGGCGCTTGCAGCAGCAACAGCGGCTAAATATTTAGGCAAAGCACCTGAACGTATTGAAGCCAAGGTATCACCAAACTTAATGAAAAATGGATTAGGTGTTGCTGTGCCTGGAACAGGCATGGTGGGCTTACCTATTGCCGCGGCGATTGGTGCTTTAGGTGGCGACCCAGAGGGTGAATTAGAAGTATTAAAGCACATCACGCCAGAACAAGTATCCCAAGCCAAGGCGATGCTTGATAAAAAGCTCGTTAATGTGGATATTCATCAAACCGATCATATCTTATATTCAGAAGCCGTGTTGTTTGCCGATAATGACCGAGTGAAAGTAGCGATTCAAGATCAACACACAAACATCATTTTAATTGAAAAAAATGGCGAAGTTGTTTTTGAGAAAGAACATGATGAATGTGCTGATTGCGATCCTTATGATATTTTCAAACAGGTGAGCGCACGTGAAATCTTTAAATTTTCTTGTGAAGTTGAGCTCGATAAAATCCGCTTTATCGGACAAGCTGCCGCTCTAAACCGAGCGCTGTCTAACGAAGGATTACGTGAAAATTACGGCTTACACATTGGCAGAACATTACGCAAACAAGTTGGTAGCGGTTTAATGTCAGACGATTTGCTCAGCAAAATTATGATCGAAACCACTGCAGCCTCCGATGCGCGTATGGGCGGGGCAACATTACCAGCAATGAGTAATTCAGGCTCTGGCAATCAAGGTATTGCCGCCACTATGCCCGTGGTTGTGGTCGCCGATTATTTAAACGTGAGTGAAGAAAAACGTCTCCGCGCTCTCTTCTTATCACACTTAATGGCCATTTATATCCACAGTAAATTACCCAAACTGTCTGCCCTTTGCGCAGTAACAACCGCATCAATGGGAAGCTGTGCGGGTATTGCCTATTTACTTACGGGGAAATTCGAAACAGTGAGCATGGGTATTTGCAGTATGATCGGCGATATCAGTGGCATTATCTGTGATGGTGCATCCAATAGCTGTGCAATGAAAGTGTCCACCAGTGTGGCTTCTGGCTATAAATCAGTACTCATGGCCATGGATGAAACCCATGTGACGGGTAATGAAGGCATTGTTGAACACGATCTCGATCGTACTATCGACAATCTATGCTCAATTGCGTCTAAGAGTATGCATCATATTGATCGCCAAGTGATTGAAATTATGGTGAGTAAACCCTGTCCTTAATATCGTGATAACTTACGATAAAGTGCGGTCAGAAAAACACACAAATTTCTGACCGCACTTTTTTTATATCAAAAAAACATATTTTCTAGCCAAAAGTTATTGGCGCTACCTTCTTATTTTTTTAGAAAATACCAACCTACTTAGTTCTAAAAGAGAAGGAATATTTATGCTTTTAACCGGATTACTTTGCGGAATTTTACTCGGATTTGTGATGCAGCGTGGGCGCTTTTGTATTACTGGCGCATTTCGCGATATGTATGTCACCAAAAATAACAAAATGTTTGTAGCCCTTCTATTGGCGATTACCGTGCAATCCATCGGTTTCTTTCTCTTAAAAGAAATCGGTGTATTAAATGTCGATCCGGCTGAAAATTTTACCTTTTTAGCGGTAATTATCGGTGCCTTTGTGTTTGGCATCGGTATTGTTCTTGCTGGCGGTTGTGCGACAGGTACGTGGTACCGTGCTGCGGAAGGCTTAGTCGGCAGTTGGGTTGCGTTATTCACTTATATGTTATTAAGTGCCATCATGCGTACTGGCCCATTAGGCGAACTCAATAAAACTTTACGCAGTATCAATATCGAACAACGCAACATTTACGATACATTCGGTATCTCACCTTGGTGGTTAGTCGCATTATTAACTTTAGTGACAGCTTTCTATGTGTACAAACATCTCAGTAAACCAAGCGTAAAAGTCGCGACATTAAAACCGAAGAAAACGGGACTTGCTCACTTATTATTTGAAAAACGCTGGCACCCATTTTTCTCTGCCGTATTAATCGGATTAATCGCACTTGTCGCTTGGCCACTCAGTGTCGCTACAGGTCGTGAGTTTGGACTTGGGATCACTGGTCCCTCAGCCAATATCATGCAATTCCTCGTTACTGGCGATGGTAAATTTATTAACTGGGGCGTATTCTTAGTTTTAGGGATTTTTATTGGATCATTCATCGGCGCGAAAGCAAGCAATGAATTTCGTGTCCGCGTACCGGATGCCACCACGATTCTACGCAGCGGACTCGGTGGTATTCTCATGGGCATTGGTGCAACCCTTGCGGGTGGCTGTTCTATCGGTAATGGCTTAGTCGAAACTGCCTTTTTCTCTTGGCAAGGTTGGGTCTCATTGCCATTGATGATTCTCGGCACTTGGGTAGCAGCCTACTTCACCATTATCCGTCCACAACGTTTAAAATTAGCAAAAGCATCATAAGGAGTTTATATGATCGTTAAATTACCAACACTCGGCCTTGTTTGCCCCTTTCCTCTCGTTGAAGCCAAGGAAGCTATGGCTAAGTTAAACAAAGGCGATGGCCTAGAAATTGAATTCGACTGCACACAAGCCACTGAAGCCATTCCCGCTTGGGCGGCTGAAGAAGGTTATGAAGTGACCAACTTCGAACAAATTGATGATGCAAAATGGTCAATTACGGTGGTCAAATAATCAATAAATCTTTATTCAAGAAAGAACTGTCTCTTTACCTTTTGGCTTGGTTACTTCCATAATCAAGCCATATAAAACAAAGGGTTAAAAAATTGTATAAATTTAGTACAAAAAAAACTATAAATAGTCTTCCTTTATTATAAATTTCAGCTAGAATCTCCCATCGAGCACGAGCAACATCTGTGCGATTTTTAGTCTCTACAGACTGTAATTATTATCATTATATTAGGAGGAACCTACCTATGAAGCTTTCTAAATTATTAACTGCAGTCTTTACTGCCTCCATGTTAGCTGCTTGTACATTAAGCAATGAAAGATGGTCAAATTTTGATAATCAATCAGCTAATGTTAACCCGCAAGAAAATCATGCAGGTTTAGTATTTTTCCGTACTGATGCTGGTTCAAACTCTATTGCTGTGAATATTAAAGTAAATGGAGAATACCTTTCTTCTCTTCAAGTCGGTGGTTTCACCAAAACAGAAATTTGTGCAAAACCAACCGCACTTGAAGCTTATTATGTTGCAATGAAGCCAGGAACAAACTTAAATGTAAACCTAGCGAAACAATCTGTGCATTATTTCTACGTAGATACGTCTAATGCATCGAAACCACAATTAAAAGAGGTAGATGCAGAAACAGCACAAGACATATTAAAAACAATCAAACATCAAGCACACACTATCTCTCGTGTAAATAACACGGCTTGTACAACTCATTAATCAATGAAAGGATATGATTTATGTCAAGAAATATTAGCGTAAAGATTAATAACGGTAATGAAACTATTGAAACCGTAAAATTAAATGCGGCAAATAAAAAAGTTATCATCAAAGCACAACCCAATGTGAACTATGAATTGGTTGACGAAGCAACACAATATGCACCTGAAATGATCGACACCAAACGTGTTGGAAACGATCTTCATATTGCATTTGAAGGTACCGATATCAATAAAGAAAGCGATTTAGTACTTGAAGGCTATTATGAGCATGATAATACTGAATTATTATTAGGTATGGCTGAAGATGGACAATACTACGCTTACGTTCCTCAAAGCGGTATGGAAAGCGATGCAGTGACATTGCTTGCCGATCAAGTTTTTGCACCACAAGCATTAGGTGGAAATAGCGTAGCTGCACCATTCTGGGCATTCAATCCAAACTGGTTATGGATGGCGGCAGGTGTGGCTGCTGTAGGTGGTATTATCGCAGCAGCAAGTGGCAGTAACGGTGGCGGCTCGTCAAATAACGCTAATAACAATAGCAATACTGCTAAAGACACAACAGCACCAGCTAAACCAACTGTTGAAGCGAAAGACAACGGCTCAGTAGAAGTGACTCCTCCTGCAGATGCAGATACCAAGTCTGTAGAAGTGAACTACACCGATGAAGCAGGCACACCGAAAACTGCAACCTTGACTAAAGGTAACGACGGCAACTGGACTTCAAACAACCCAGATGTTGCAGTAGATCCTGTTAGCGGTAAAGCAACCATCCCAGCAGATAAAGTGAAAGATGGCTCTCCAGTGACGGCGAAAGCAACTGACAACGCAGGTAACACAGGTGAAGAAGGTACCGTGAATGCAGGTAATAACTCAGCAACACCAGATACGACTGCACCAAGCGCACCGGAAGTGACTCCATCAACCACTGATGGCTCAGTGAAAGTGAAAGTACCTGGTGATGCTGAAGTCGGTGATACTGTAGAAGTAAC
>NZ_LZOZ01000008.1:0-278 GCF_001679485.1 Haemophilus sp. CCUG 60358 | reverse complement strand
ACCTTAACTAAACAGCCGGACGGCAGCTGGACTTCTGATAAACCGGCGATCGTGCCAAGCGTTGAAGCAGGTAAAGACAGCACCACTATTCCACAAGATAAAGTGAAAGATGGTTCTGAAGTAACTGCACAGGCGAAAGACCCAGCAGGTAACGAAAGCACACCAGCTAAAGCGAATGCGGGTAATAACGCTGCAACACCAGATACCACTGCACCAAGCGCACCGGAAGTGACTCCATCAACGACTGATGGCTCAGTAAAAGTGAAAGTACCAAGTGA
>NZ_LZOZ01000007.1 GCF_001679485.1 Haemophilus sp. CCUG 60358 | reverse complement strand
CTCAAGGGTTTTGGGTGTTGGGAAGACGAAACAAACTCAGATAAGAAAGAGAAGAAGAAAGTTTTGAAGTGAATCAGCTTGTTTGGTTGTGAGCGCTAGAGATAGCGGAACAGAAAGAGAGAAAAGTTATTAAAGGAATAATCCTGGCGGCGATAGAGCGGTGGTCCCACCTGACCCCATACCGAACTCAGAAGTGAAACGCCGATGCGCCGATGGTAGTGTGGGGCTTCCCCATGTGAGAGTAAGACACCGCCAGGTACTGAATGTGAACCCCGAGCTGAAGAGCTTGGGGTTTTTGTTTTATATAAAATATTAGAATTCATATATAAATGAGTCTAATAATGATAAAATCTTCGCCTATTTCTAGATAGCAATAATTATGAAAAAACAGATAAGTAAGATCTTTTCCAGTGATGGCGAATTGAGTAAGAATATCAAAGGATTTAAGCCACGTGCAGAACAGCTCGAAATGGCTCAATCAGTAGGATATGCTATTCAAAATAAGCGACCGCTTGTTGTAGAAGCTGGAACAGGTACTGGAAAGACTTTTGCTTATTTAGCTCCGGCACTTATTGCAGGAAAGAAAACGATTATCTCAACCGGCTCTAAAAATCTACAAGATCAACTCTTTTCAAGAGATCTTCCTGCCATAAAAAAAGCCTTAAATTATTCTGGCAAAATTGCGTTATTGAAAGGGCGATCTAATTATTTATGTTTAGAGCGACTGGATCAAGTTATCGCTCAAGGTGTGCTTGGGGATAAATCTGTTTTAGCTGATTTAAGTAAAGTAAGAAAATGGAATAATGCGACGAAAACAGGTGATTTGACCGAATGTATTGAATTGGCTGAAGATAGCCCAATTTTGCCTCAATTGACGAGCACGGCAGAAAGTTGTTTAGGAACAGATTGTCCCAACTACACTGAATGTTATGTCGCACAAGCTCGTAAAAAAGCGCTAAATGCAGATCTTGTCGTAGTAAATCATCATCTTTTCTTTGCTGATATGTCGGTAAAAGAAAGTGGCTTTGGTGAGCTTATTCCCAATGCAGAAGTCATCATCTTTGACGAAGCACATCAACTTCCCGATATTGCAAGCCAGTACTTTGGCCAATCATTAACATCTCGCCAGCTATTTGATTTATGTAAAGATATCAATATTGTTTATCGAACAGAATTGAAAGATATGCCGCAGCTTGGCACAACTGCAGATACCTTGCTTAAAGTCATTCAGGATTTCCGTCTTCTTCTTGGTGAGGGAAATCAGCGAGGAAATTGGCGTGAGCTATTTAAGCAAAGTGCGGTCAAAAAATCGGTTGAATTATTGCAAGAAAAAATAGAGTTTCTTTCTGAAGTTATCAAGATTGCATTAGGTCGCTCTCAGACTTTAGATAGTATTTTTGAACGTACTGAAAGTATTAAAAATCAATTAATGCGTCTTTGTGATACGGCTATAGTCGGTTATTGCTACTGGTACGAAAGTATGGGGCGACAATTTGGTTTGCATATTACGCCACTCACTGTCGCAGATAAATTTGGCGAACAGCTAAATAATAAAGACGCAGCTTGGATTTTCACCTCAGCGACGCTTGAAGTCGGTGGCACTTTTAATCATTTCTGTCAGCGACTTGGAATTGAGGAGGCAGAACAAAAAATTCTTCACAGTCCTTTTGATTATCCTAATCAATCGATACTTTGCGTACCACGTTATTTACCAGCAACGAATCAAAATAATACGTTACAAGCTCTTGGTGAAATGTTATTGCCTATCATTGAAGCGAATAAAGGGCGATGCTTTGTGCTTTGTACTTCTTATTTAATGATGAGAGGCTTGGCAGAGTATTTTAGAGAAAAGAGTGAGCTTTCTATCTTATTACAAGGTGAAATGCCTAAAGCAAAATTACTCGAACAATTTATTCATGAAACCCATAGTGTACTGGTTGCAACCTCGAGCTTTTGGGAAGGTGTGGATGTCCGTGGTGATGCACTTTCCTTAGTCATTATTGATAAATTGCCTTTTACTGCACCAGATGAGCCTTTGCTAAAAGCACGTATTGAAGATTGTCGATTACAAGGTGGCGATCCATTTAATGATATACAGATCCCTGAAGCGGTTATTACGCTGAAACAAGGTGTAGGACGCCTAATTCGAGATATGACTGATCGTGGTGCGATAATTATTTGTGATAATCGTCTTGTTATGCGAAATTACGGTGAAACCTTTCTAAAAAGTTTACCTAATTCAACCCGTACCCGAGATCTCAACAAAGTGGTACAATTCTTACAAAATGAGAAAATGGATTAATAATGAAAAATATCACCTTATTAGCACTTGATACTTCAACAGAAGCCTGTTCAGTTGCACTTTGGCATAAAGGCGAAAAAACATATTTAGATGAATTAGCACAACGTACACACACAAAACGTATTCTTCCAATGATTGATGAGTTGCTTGTCAATTCAGGTATTAATTTGAAGCAAGTAGATGCGTTAGCATTTGGACGCGGTCCTGGTAGTTTTACTGGTGTTCGTGTCGGTGCAGGGATTACTCAAGGGCTTGCATTTGGTGCTGATTTACCTGTTATTGCGGTATCAAATTTAACAGCAATGGCTCAGGCTGCATTTGAATTACATCAAGCTGAAAATGTGGCAGCTGCCATTGATGCGAGAATGAATGAAGTTTATTTTTCTCAAGTAAAACGAGAAAAAGTGTGCTCAGAATTGGGTGAGTTTTTCCAATGGAATCCTGTTATAGAAGAACAAGTTTGCCAACCTGAAAAAGTGCTTGAACAGCTTTCAGATTTAACCGCCTATCGAGTCGGAACAGGTTGGGCCGCGTATCCTCAATTTAAAGAAAACGGTTTAGAAGGAGGTGATATTATTTTACCTTCTGCACAATATATACTTGATCTTGCTTTAACAGATTATGCGCATAATAAAATCATATCCGCCTTAGAAATTGAACCGGTTTATTTGCGTAATGAAGTAACTTGGAAAAAATTACCTGGGCGTGAATAATTTTCAAAAAGGAGTTGAAGATGAATAAAAAAACGATCTTAGTTTTGACCGCACTTTCGACCACATTAGTGGGATGTGTTAATGCACCAAAAGGGCTGGAAAAAGAGCAGTTTACTTTAAAATCATTATCTTCAATTCAGCAGAATGATTATAGCTGTCAGTGCAAATCAATTCGTTTAGGCGGAAAAGTATTAACAGCACAAGCCCAGCCGAATAAAACTAAAATTGAAGTCTTAAGCTATCCAGTTTACTCAACCTCTGCAAAACCCATGATTGATGAACAACCTAATGGACGTTTCATTACTTATCTTGATGGTTTTGTTGAGCCTGAAAGTTTAAAAGATCAATTTATTACAATTGGCGGCACCTTACTGAAAACAGAACAAGGCAAGGTTGATCAGGCAAGCTACACTTACCCTGTAATTCAAACCAATCATTATCGTGTCTGGAAGCTTTCTCAAAGCTATTATTATCCAGACGATATGTGGGATGATTGGGGCTTTTGGGGGCGACGACCATATTATTGGTATGGCGAGCCTGAAATTCGCTATTATCTCTATTAACTAAATGATAAAATTAAGAAAATTTCCCAAAGAATAAGGATAAAAAATGGAAAAAGTTTGGTTTCAAAATTATCCAGAAGGTTCACCCACCACGCTGGATACCTCAAAATATGATTCGATTCTCGATATTTTAGATAAAGCAATTCGTGAGCATCCAGACCGTCCTGCTTATATCAATATGGGACAAGTGCTAACTTTTCGTAAATTAGAAGAGCGAAGCCGTGCATTTGCTGCATATTTACAAAATGAATTGAAATTAAAACGAGGTGATCGTGTTGCTCTCATGATGCCGAATTTATTGCAATATCCTATTGCGCTTTTCGGTATCTTACGTGCGGGCTTAGTTGTGGTAAACGTGAATCCACTTTATACCCCTCGAGAATTAGAACATCAGTTACAAGATAGCGGTGCAACGGCGATTGTTGTTGTTTCAAACTTCGCTTCAACCTTGGAAAAAATCGTGTTTAATACTAAAGTAAAACATGTAATTTTGACAAGAATGGGTGATCAGCTTTCTTTTGGTAAGCGTAATTTGGTCAATTTTGTCGTGAAATACGTCAAAAAGTTAGTGCCAAAATATAAATTACCGAATGCTGTCACTTTCCGTGAAGTATTGAGTATTGGTAAATTTCGTCAATATGTTCGTCCACAAGTGGATCGTGAAGATCTAGCCTTCTTACAATATACAGGTGGAACGACCGGTGTTGCTAAGGGCGCAATGCTGACACATGGCAATATTATTACCAATATTTTCCAAGCGAAGTGGATTGCAGAGCCATTTATTGGCGATCATGCTAAGCAACGCGTTGCCGTACTGGCTTTACCGCTTTATCATGTTTTTGCCTTAACGGTAAACTGTTTACTTTTCTTAGAGCTTGGCGTGACAGCGCTCTTAATTACGAACCCACGTGATATTGATGGCTTTGTTAAAGAGCTCAAAAAATACCGTTTTGAAGCGATTACTGGGGTGAATACCTTGTTTAATGCGCTACTTAATAATGAAAATTTCAAAGAAGTAGATTTTTCACGATTAAAACTTTCTGTTGGTGGCGGTATGGCGATCCAACAATCAGTCGCAACGCGTTGGCATGGTTTAACTGGCTGTAACATCATTGAGGGTTATGGCATGACAGAATGTTCACCGCTAATTGCCGCTTGTCCGATTAATGTGGTGAAACACAATGGTACAATCGGTGTACCAGTGCCAAATACCGATATTAAAATTATCAAAGATGATGGCTCGGAAGCACAACTTGGTGAAGCTGGAGAGCTTTGGGTTAAAGGTGAACAAGTTATGCGTGGCTATTGGCAACGTCCTGAAGCGACTGCTGAAGTGCTTCAAGATGGTTGGATGGCAACGGGTGATATCGTCATTATGGACGAGAGCTATAGCCTCCGTATTGTTGATCGCAAAAAAGACATGATCTTAGTTTCAGGCTTCAACGTTTATCCAAATGAAATCGAAGATGTGGTGATGCTAAATTATAAAGTTGCTGAAGTGGTCGCTATTGGTGTGCCACATGAAGTATCGGGAGAAACCATCAAAATCTTCGTCGTGAAGAAAGATGATAGCCTCACGCGTGATGAATTACGCCAACATTGCAGACAACATCTCACGGGTTATAAAGTCCCGAAAAATATTGAGTTTCGGGATGAATTACCGAAAAGTAATGTAGGCAAAATTTTACGACGCATACTGCGTGATGAAGAAATAGCAAAACACGCGCAACATTAATTAAATCAGGGATATGTGTTCATATCCCTGTTTAGTCTGTACCTCTATTTGAAAATACATCCTATTACAATGATAAAAGAATGCCAAAATCAACCGCACTTTACATTAATTCAAAATAATGAAGAGCTTGCTCAGGTTTGTCAGTTAGCGCGTCAGCAAAGTGCGGTCGCTTTAGATACCGAATTTATGCGGGTATCGACCTATTATCCTAAATTAGGATTAATTCAACTTTATGATGGTGATCGTGTTTCATTGATCGATCCTTTATCCATTACTGATTTTTCACCTTTTGTGGAATTATTACGCGATCAGCAGGTGACAAAAATTTTGCATGCTTGTAATGAAGATTTATTGGTTTTTTTGCAAGAGTTTGATGCACTTCCACAACCTATGATGGATACGCAAATTATGGCACGTTTTCTAGGTTTTGCTAATTCAGCGGGCCTAGCCAAATTGGTGTTACATTATTTGGGCGTTGAAATGGATAAAGGGGCAACACGTACAAACTGGCTAAAACGTCCACTTTCCCCTGTACAGCTACAATATGCCGTAGGGGATGTATGGTATTTATTGCCAGTCTATCAAAAAATGCAAATAGAATTAGCACAATCACCTTGGCTCCAAGCGGTAATTGATGATTGCCAGCTTGCGATCTCTAAAACCAGTAAATTAGACGATCGCGATCCAAACAAAGCCTATTTAGAGATTCCGAATGTTTGGAAATTGAATCCGCTCGAATTAGCGCGTTTACAGCTATTAGCCAAATGGCGACAAGAAACTGCAATGGCACGAAATTTAGCCCTTTCTTATGTGGTTAAATCAGACAACCTTTGGAAAGTGGCAAAAAACAATCCTCGCAATACATCAGAAATGTTAGCGCTTGGCTTATCTGAAAATGAAGTCCGTGTGCGTGGCAAAAAAATGCTTCAATTGCTAGCACAAAGCCGCCGAATTTCACCTTATGATTACCCTAAGCGTTTAGTTCGTATTGTGGACGATCCTCGTTATAAAAAGGCAATTCGATTGTTACAAGAAAAAGCTTATGAACTGACCCCAAAAGGATTAACCCACGATGTTCTGGCAAGTAAACGAAATTTAGAAGATCTCATTAAATGGGTTTGGTTAAAAAATGAAGATGCGGGAAAACAACCTGATCTGCTTTTAGGATGGAGAAGAGAAATTGGATTGAAGCTAGTTGAATACTTAAAATCTGTAGAGTAGTTATTAAAAAAAGCCTAAAAATAACCGCACTTTGAATCATCAAAAGTGCGGTTATTTTCTTTAGTGTTTTACAACAAAGGCTTTGATTAAGCTTGTGTTGCTTGGATCGCAGTTAATGCGATGGTGTAGATGATATCATCCACTAATGCACCACGAGATAAGTCATTAACCGGTTTACGCATACCTTGAAGCATTGGACCTACAGCGACTAAATCTGCAGAACGTTGTACCGCTTTATAGCCGATGTTACCTGCGTTGATATCAGGGAATACAAATACGTTTGCTTGACCTGCCACTTTAGAGTTTGGCGCTTTAGAAGCAGCCACATCTTTCATTACAGCTGCATCGTATTGTAATGGACCGTCGATTAATAAATCAGGACGTTTTTCTTGTGCAATACGCGTTGCATCTTTCACTTTCTCTACAGATTGGCCTGAGCCAGAAGTACCGGTTGAGTAAGAAAGCATTGCGACTTTCGGATTTAAACCAAATGCTTTTGCCGATTCAGCAGATTGAATTGCGATTTCAGCTAGTTGTTCAGCGGTTGGTTCTGGGTTTACTGCACAGTCACCATACACTAATACTTGGTCTGGTAGTAACATGAAGAATACAGACGAGATAATTGAGCTACCTGGTGCTGTTTTGATGATTTGCATCGGTGGACGAATGGTATTTGCAGTGGTGTGAACGGCACCAGAGACTAAACCATCTACTTCACCCGCTTCTAACATCATAGTTCCTAATACAACGGTGTCTTCTAATTGCGCACGCGCTTGTTCTTCCGTTAAACCTTTAGATTTGCGTAATTCAACTAAACGAGCAACGTAGTTTTCTCGTACGTCAGCTGGATTGATGATCGTTACATCAGCACCTAAAGTCACGCTTTGTTCTGCAGCAACTTTTTTCACTGATTCAGGATCCGCTAATAATACAGATTTTGCGATACCACGTTCAGCACAGATTGCTGCCGCTTTAACAGTACGAGGTTCATCACCTTCTGGTAATACGATGGTTTTACCTGCTTTGCGTGCTAAATCAGTTAATTTGAAACGGAATGCCGCTGGAGAAATACGTGCTTCACGAGCAAGTGGTGCAGAGATTGCATTCGCTAATGCTTGAGCATCTAAGGTTTTTATTTTGCCTGCTTGTGCACCAAATACACCTAAGATTTCAGAGTTGTTCACTCCGCCAAATTCTGAAGCAACGGCTTCTACTAATGTGCCTTCTTCATTGTTTGCCACTAAGATAATTTGTGCATCTAAGGTTTGTGCAATCGCGAAGTTTAAGCTATTTGCAAAAGGCGCTTGAACTGAAGGTTGAACACCTTTAACAACCACTAAATTTGCATTTAATGCTTGGAAATCAGCAACGATTTTTTCTAATAACACGTCTTTTTGATTATTTGCGATTAATGCTTGAGCGGCTTTTACATCTTCGACTGCATTGAATATGACAGCGCCTGTTGTTTTAGCTGCGTCTAATGCTGCCGCTAAATTTGCTTCTGCGCTAGTTGGAATAAGAATAACTGCTTTAGTCATTTTGATATACCTTTTAATGAATGAAAAAACCTGCTGATTTCTCAGCAGGTTTGAAGAAAGTTGATTAGCCCGCTAAACGTGCTGTATCTTGTGCAATTACTAATTCTTCGTTAGTTGGAAGAACGATTGCTTTGAATGCAGAGTCATCAGCAGTGATTACGCCTGATTTGCCAAAGCGAGCAGCAAGGTTACGTTCTTGGTCTAATTTGATACCAAATAATTTTAAGTGGCCTAATGCTAATTCACGAACGTGAGCTGAGTTTTCACCAATACCACCCGTAAATGCGATCGCATCTAAGTGATCATCACCTAAAACGGCCATGTATGCACCGATGTATTTTGCTAAACGGTAGCTGTAAACATCTAATGCACGTTTTGCTTCTGGTTTAGATGTGTCGTCGTAGTTATCTTCTGCATAACGACAGTCGCTCGTTACTTCAGTTAAACCTAAAAGACCTGATTTTTTCACTAAAGTTTCTTCGATTTGATCCATTGACATACCTAAGTTTTTATATAGGTAGAAAACGATCGCAGGGTCGATGTCACCACAACGTGTACCCATGACTAAACCTTCTAACGGGGTTAAACCCATAGATGTGTCGATACATTTACCGTTACGAACAACAGAAACAGAACCACCGTTACCTAAGTGACAGATGATTGCATTTACTTGGTCTGCGGGTTTGCCTACGTATTCAGCGACTTCACGAGAAACGAAGTAGTGGCTGGTACCGTGTGCACCGTAGCGACGTACGCCATGTTCTTTGTAAAGTGAGTATGGAAGTGCATATAGATATGCTTCTTCTGGCATGGTTTGGTGGAATGCTGTATCAAATACTACAACGTTCTTATCTTTTAAGTGTGGGAATGTTTTAAATGCTTCACGGATACCGATTAAGTGAGCAGGGTTGTGAAGTGGTGCAAATTGTGCCGCATCTTCAATACCTTTAACCACTTCATCTGTTACAACAACAGATTGGGTGTATTTCTCACCACCGTGAACGATACGGTGACCAATCGAGGTGATAGAGTTTTTAAGCTCATCAGTCATAATGTTTGATGCGATGAAGTTAAGTGCTTCAGTGTGCGCTGCACCAGCACCTAAATCTGCGCTACCTTTTTCACCGTTAAGTTTCCATTTAATACGAGCTTCAGGAAGATAAAATGCTTCTGCTAAGCCTGATAATTTTTCTTCACCTGTTGCAGGATCAAGGATTGCAAATTTTAATGAAGAACTACCACAGTTAAGGATGAGAACAAGTTTTGACATAGGAACCCTATTTTTGATTGAGGTTAATAAAAATCCATTCAAAAGAACGGAGTATAAATCTTATATATAGAATACACCTTTTAGCGTATAAAATAAATTAACTGGAGGGTAAAAATACGATCTTTTATTAGAAAAGTTGAAAATTTCAACAATTTCTAGTCAGGGATGACAATTAAACCTAAACTAGAGTATTATAAGCGCAGTTATTTTCAAGGATGTTTTCATGTCATCATTTTTTTCAACCTTAAAACAAGGGCAAGTTTATTTGCAAACGTGGCCATTAGAAGCGAAGCTCGGCATGATTTTTCCCGAAAATCGCATTATTAAAGCCACAAAATTTGCACAAAAATTTATGCCTTTTATGGCAGTATTTGCGGTGGTTTGGCAGCAACTTTATGCCAAAGCAGATCTTACTGCATTTTCGCTTGCTATTTTGACCGCACTTTGTGCGTTAGCGATGCCATTTCAAGGTTTATATTGGTTGGGGAAACGAGCAAAATCACCCTTAGAACCGCAAAGTTCTCAGTGGTTTTATGAGATTAGTGAACGTTTGAGAAAACAACATGAAAGTTTGCCAACTGTGCAAGATAAACCGACATATCAGCACTTGGCAGAAGTATTACGAAAGGCACAGCAAAAATTAGATAAAGCATTTTGGCAAGAAATCTAGCAAATTGCTTCAAATTTAATTGACGCAAACGTTTTCCTTTTATGTTTTTTTATGTAAAATATTGCGGTCGCAATGGCGACCCTTTTTAATTGAGAGACTATTTAATGATTGATTATATTATCATTGGCATCATCGCATTTTCGATTATCGTGAGTTTATTACGTGGGTTTGTGCGAGAGGTGATGTCCCTTGCAAGTTGGGTCGTTGCATTTATTGTCGCTAGCCAATTTTATCCTTATCTTGCCACTTATCTCACTCAAATCGAATCTGACTACGTGCGTAACGGCACCGCAATCGGCATTTTATTTGTTTTAACCTTAATCGTAGGTGGCATTGTTAATTATGTGATTAGCCAATTAGTGGATAAAACAGGACTTACCGGAACAGATCGTGTTCTCGGTGCGGCATTTGGCTTAATTCGTGGCGCGTTAATCGTTGCTGCGATCTTATTTTTCTTGGATACCTTCACTAACTTTGAACAAACCGATTGGTGGAAAGAATCAAAATTAATTCCTCATTTCGGCTTCATTATTGAATGGTTCTTCCAACAACTACAAGCAAGTTCTAGTTTTTTAAACTCAACTTTTAAACAATAAGGTAGTCAATCAGTATGTGTGGAATTGTCGGTATCGTTAGCCAAAATCCGGTTAATGAATCCATTTATGCAGCATTAACGTTATTACAGCATCGAGGTCAAGATGCGGCGGGGATTGTCACAATAGATGATGAAAACCGCTTTCGTTTGCGTAAGGCTAATGGTCTTGTAAGCGATGTATTCAGACAAGAACATATGTTACGTTTACAAGGTCATGCAGGCCTCGGACATGTACGTTATCCAACAGCCGGCAGTTCAAGTGTATCTGAAGCTCAGCCTTTCTATGTTAACTCACCTTGTGGTTTAACCCTCGTTCACAATGGCAACTTAACCAACTCAACCGAATTAAAAGATAAATTATTTAAAGAAGCGCGTCGTCATATAAATACCAATTCGGATTCAGAACTTCTTCTCAATATTCTTGCTAATCATTTGGATAGAGTGAATAAATACCACCTCGATCCGCAAGATATTTTTAATGCAATTCGTGCGACACACAAAGATATTCGTGGTGCTTACGCATGCTTAGCCATGATTATTGGACATGGCATGGTAGCATTTCGCGATCCGTTTGGTATTCGTCCACTCGTGTTAGGTAAACGAGAAGAAAATGGTTCTGTGGAATATATGTTTGCTTCTGAAAGTGTCGCGTTAGACGTAGCTGGTTTTGAATTTGTACGAGATGTTGCGCCTGGTGAAGCTATTTATGTGACCTTTGATGGCAAGCTCTATGCCGAGCAATGTGCTGAAAGTGCGGTCTTAAATCCGTGTATTTTTGAATATGTGTATTTTGCTCGCCCAGATTCGACGATAGATGGTGTGTCTGTTTATGCGGCACGTGTTCACATGGGCGAATATTTAGGTAAAAAAATTGCAAAAGAATGGGCTGATGAAGTAGACAACATTGATGTAGTGATTCCTGTACCTGAAACTTCAACGGATATAGCGTTACAGATTGCAAAAATTTTAGACAAACCTTATCGTCAAGGCTTTGTTAAAAACCGCTATGTTGGCCGTACGTTTATTATGCCTGGGCAAGCACAACGTATTAGCTCAGTTCGCCGTAAGCTCAATACGATTAAAGCTGAATTTAAAGATAAAAATGTATTGTTGGTTGATGATTCCATTGTTCGTGGAACAACATCAGAACAAATTGTATGTATGGCTCGCGCTGCGGGCGCAAAGAAAATTTACTTTGCGTCAGCTGCACCAGAAATTCGTTATCCGAATGTGTATGGCATTGATATGCCAACAAAACAAGAGCTTATTGCCTGCGGTCGTAGTGTCGAAGAAATTGCAGAATTAATTGGTGTGGACAAATTGATCTTCCAAGATCTTGAAGCGTTAACAGAATCCGTTCGTCAAGAAAACCCTGCGATTAAAGGTTTTGATTGCTCAGTATTTACTGGGGAATATATTACAGGCGATATCACGCCAGAATATCTCGATAACATCGCTTCTCAACGTAACGATTCAGCAAAGAAAAAACGTGAAAAAGATGCGAGTAATCTCGAAATCCATAATGAAGGATAAAACAGTCTAAAAGTATAAAGCGCCAAATTCGATGAAGAGTTTGGTGCTTTTTCTTTTTAATTTAAAATGAAGAAAAAAATAACCGCACTTAGTATATTTGAAGTGCGGTTATTTTTTTATGTGTTTTAGTCTTTATAAAAATCGTTATAAAGTGTACTTTCAAACTGCACAAGTGGAGCGCGTTTCGTTTTACTTTCTAAATCACCAGTGGAGTAACCATTGATAAATTGAACAAAAGCCACTTTTTCACCTCGCGCATTGGTCATAAAACCGGCAAGGTTATAAACCCCTTTTAATGAGCCTGTTTTCGCAATGACATTTTTAACCAATGGTGGATTAATTAAGCCACCGCGTCCGCTGATGGTTCCATCTACACCTGCAATCGGGAAAGTTTCCATTAAATGCAGTGTATCTTCATTTTTAGCGATGTACTCTAAAACAGAAAGCATAGTTTTTGGCGCAACTAAATTGTGACGAGAAAGGCCAGAACCATCTGCTAAAATGCTGTTGCCAAATTTAATGCCTTGTTTTTGTAATACTGATTTAACCGCCAATGTACCTAATTGGAATGAAGCCGGGCGTTTATAGTAATTGTAGGCTACCGCTCTAAATAAAGCATCTGCAATTTGGTTATCTGATTTTTTCATCATTTTTTTCAATAACTCAGGCAGTGGTTTAGATAAATGTTGTGCAAGTTTTTGCCCTTGCTGTGGTTTTTGAGGCTGTTTCACTTTACCTGTAAATTCGATGCCAAGACGTTTTAGTTGACGTTGAATAATAGCAGCCGCATAGGCATCTGGATCTTGTACTGCAAAACTGAGACCAAAAGGTTTTGTTTGACGAGCAATACAGCCTTTAACTTGATAGCGATTATTGTCATGAACCACCACATCTAACTGGCAATAACCGGCTTCTTGTTGATCTGCAATATATACTTGTCCGAAAACTTGAATCGGGAATTGTGCAGGAACGTTAATTTTTACGGTTTCACCCACTGGCTGATTTGCATCCAGCTCTGCATAGAAACAGTTATTATCGATATTTGCCGCTGCAGGAGGAGAGTTAAAGCACATAGTGAGATCGTTCCAAATCCAACCCAATCCTCGGTCATGGCTTGCAAAGACAGAGGTATCTAACACGAGATCGCCATTAATCTTCTGAATACCTTGATTTTTTAAATTAGCGAGTAGGGTATAAAGTTGTCCACTGGTGAGATCGGGGTCGCCAGTAAATTGCACAACAAGATCGCCTTCTAAGGTATTATTCTGAATTTTTCCGTTACTTAAAAGTGAAGTCTCAAACTGGAAAGCATCGCCCAATACCAATTTAGCCGCTACAGCGGTAAAGACTTTTTGCGTACTGGCTGGCAACATAAAGGTTGAACCATTGTAATCGGCGATAATTTGATCTTTATTGAGGTTTTTGGCAATGATACTGGCAGAGGCACCTTCCGGTAAGTATTGGGTGATAGAAGCCACATTAACTTCAGCCATAGAGGAAAAAGAAAAGCCGAGTGTGATAAATGCCGCTTTAAGTGCGGTCGAAATAGAAGATTTTTTAGTCATTTTTAGTTCTGTTATGGTTGCTATTTTTCTCAAGACGAATAATAATAAGCTCCGAACTCAATAGAGTAAATCATTTTTTATTTTTCATTGACTGCGGCAAGGTTGCAAGACGTTGTTGTGGTTTTGTTTTTACCAAATTTCAAGGAAAAAGAATGAAACAAATTCCAATGACCGTGCGCGGTGCAGAGCTATTGCGAGAAGAATTAGATTTCTTAAAAAATGAGCGTCGCCCTGAAATTATTAAGGCGATTGCTGAAGCACGTGAACATGGCGATTTAAAAGAAAATGCAGAATATCACGCTGCACGTGAGCAACAAGGTTTTTGCGAGGGACGTATTCAAGAAATTGAAGGCAAACTTGCAAATTGTCAGATTATTGATGTCACTAAATTACCTAATAACGGTAAAGTTATTTTTGGTGCCACAGTTGTATTAGTGAATACCAATACCGATGAAGAAGTGACTTACCAAATCGTAGGTGATGATGAAGCAGATATTAAATCAGGTTTGATCTCTGTGAACTCACCGATTGCCCGTGGTTTGATAGGTAAAGAGTTAGATGATACCGTGAACATTACTACACCAGGTGGAACGGTTGAATTTGAAATTATTGAAGTGAATTACATCTAAAAAATATCCCCTCAATGGAGGGGATAATAATTATTTACGAGGAAGCTGAATTTTGCCTTCTTCGCTTGGTCGATAAAGAACTAAAATATGACCGATAGTTTGAACGTTAGATGATTTGGTTTCGCGCACGATAGCATCAATGATCAGTTGTTTGGTTTCGCGATCTGCGCCAGCAATTTTCACTTTAATGAGTTCGTGATGATTTAATGCGTTATCGATTTCAGCTAATACACCTTCAGTTAAGCCGTTACCGCCAAGCATCACGACTGGGCTCAGGTGATGAGCAAGCCCTTTTAAAAATTGTTTTTGTTTTGTTGATAAGGTTGTCATAAGAATCCTTTAAATAAAAATGAATCACCCAAAAGAGCGGTCAGAAAAATGTGGTTTTTCAGCACTTTTGGGTAAGTCTAGCCTTGAATTTGGCAGATTGTACCCAAATATAGACGAAACTACTACAAAAAATAGTACAAAAGATAGAGATTATGGGAAAGAAAAAACGTTCGGCGAGTTCATCTCGTTGGTTAAACGAACATTTTAAAGATCCGTTTGTTCAGAAAGCACATAAGCAAAAATTACGTTCTCGTGCTTACTTTAAATTAGATGAGATTCAACAAACGGATAAATTATTTAAACCAGGAATGACCGTAGTGGATCTCGGTGCGGCGCCTGGTGGCTGGTCACAATATGTCGTGAGTCAAATCGGCGGAAAGGGAAGAGTCATTGCTTGTGATATTCTGGATATGAATCCAATTGTCGGCGTTGATTTTTTACAAGGCGATTTCCGTGATGAAAATGTGCTAAATGCATTATTAGAACGTGTTGGGGAAGCTAAAGTTGATGTAGTCATGTCTGATATGGCGCCCAATTTTAGCGGTATGCCATCGGTTGATATTCCTCGCGCAATGTATTTGGTAGAGCTAGCCTTAGATATGTGTAAGCAAGTTTTGGCAAAAAAAGGCAGTTTTGTGGTCAAAGTATTCCAGGGGGAAGGCTTTGATGAATATTTACGTGAAATTCGTTCACTCTTTAGTGTGGTAAAAGTACGTAAGCCGGAAGCCTCTCGTGGGCGTTCGCGAGAAGTTTATATTGTAGCAAGTGGTTATAAAGGCGAATAATTGCTTTGATAGCTTTTCATTGTGTCACGGATGAGATAGTATCTCTTTTTATTTTAATTAACTTAAGAAAGGCAGGTTAAACCTTGAACGATATGGTCAAAAATCTAGTTCTATGGGTTGTGGTTGCAGTTGTCATGATGACGGCTTACCAAAGTTTTAACTCCAATGGCGTGAGTGACTCAACAGATTACACAACCTTTGTGTATGATGTGAGTAATAGTCAAGTGAAAGAAGCGCGTTTTGATGCGAATGAAATCACTGTGACCAAAAATGACGGTTCTAAATATATGACCGTTATGCCACCGTTGGAAGATAAAAAACTCTTAGATGACTTATTAAATAAAAAAGTCAAAATCGAAGGTACGCCTTTTGAAAAACGTAGTTTACTATCACAAATTTTGATTTCGTGGTTCCCGATGCTATTCCTTGTTGGGGTATGGGTTTTCTTCATGCGCCAAATGCAAGGTGGTGGCGGCAAAGCCATGAGCTTTGGTAAAAGCCGCGCTAAAATGCTGAACCAAGACCAAATCAAAGTCACTTTTGCAGATGTCGCAGGTTGTGATGAAGCAAAAGAAGAAGTGGGTGAAGTGGTCGATTTCTTGCGTGAACCGAAAAAATTCCAAAACCTTGGCGGTAAAATTCCAAAAGGGATTTTGATGGTTGGTCCTCCAGGTACAGGTAAAACTTTATTAGCTAAGGCTATTGCAGGTGAAGCAAAAGTACCTTTCTTTACCATTTCAGGTTCTGACTTTGTGGAGATGTTTGTGGGTGTTGGTGCTTCTCGTGTACGTGATATGTTCGAGCAAGCAAAGAAAAATGCACCATGCTTAATCTTTATTGATGAAATTGATGCGGTAGGTCGCCAACGTGGTGCAGGCTTAGGTGGTGGGCACGATGAGCGTGAACAAACCCTTAACCAAATGTTAGTTGAAATGGATGGTTTCGGTGGTAACGAAGGTGTAATCGTTATTGCAGCAACGAACCGTCCAGATGTACTTGACCCAGCATTAACTCGTCCAGGCCGTTTTGACCGTCAAGTTGTTGTGGGTTTACCTGATGTGAAAGGTCGTGAGCAAATTTTAAAAGTTCACATGCGTAAAGTCCCTGTGGCTGATGATGTTGATGCGATGACACTTGCTCGAGGTACACCAGGTTATTCAGGTGCGGATTTAGCGAACTTGGTTAATGAAGCGGCATTATTTGCTGCTCGTAGCAATAAACGCACTGTATCGATGCTTGAGTTTGAAAAAGCAAAAGATAAGATCAATATGGGACCAGAACGTCGTACCATGATCATGACGGATAAACAAAAAGAATCAACAGCGTACCATGAAGCAGGTCACGCCATTGTGGGTTACTTAGTGCCTGAGCATGATCCTGTACATAAAGTCACGATTATCCCTCGTGGCCGCGCATTAGGTGTGACTTTCTTCTTGCCTGAAGGTGATCAAATTAGTATCAGCCAAAAACAATTAGAAAGTAAGCTTTCAACACTTTATGCAGGGCGTTTAGCAGAAGATTTGATTTACGGTGAGGAAAATATTTCTACCGGTGCATCTAACGATATTAAAGTGGCAACCAATATTGCACGTAATATGGTGACCCAATGGGGCTTCTCAGATAAACTCGGTCCGATTCTTTATACCGAAGATGAAGGCGAAGTGTTCTTAGGTCGCTCAATGGCGAAAGCAAAACATATGTCTGACGAAACGGCGCATGCGATTGATGAAGAAGTTCGTGCGATTGTAAATCGTAACTATGCGAGAGCTAGACAGATTTTGATCGACAATATGGATATTCTTCATGCTATGAAAGATGCGTTAGTGAAATATGAAACCATTGAAGAAGAACAAATCAAGCAGCTAATGAATCGTGAACCTGTTACCCCGCCATCTGGTTGGGAAGATAACAAAGACACGAGCCCGAAAGTTAAGCCGCAAGAAGAAACCACTGAAAGTGCGGTTAATCATTCAGAAGATCCTGAAGCATAAAATTAAAGTCTTCCTAATTTGGAAGGCTTTTTATTTATTATTTCATTCTTTTCATTACTATATTCCGTTATAATCTAACCTTTCAAATTTGATTTAAAAATTGACCGCACTTTATGAAACTTTATGCTAATAACAAATGTCTAGATTTATCATTCCCTCAAATTATGGGGATTTTGAATTTCACACCTGATTCGTTTTCTGATAGCGGGCAGTTTTTCAGTCTAGACAAGGCATTATTTCAAGTTGAAAAAATGCTGAAAGAAGGTGCAACGATTATTGATATCGGAGGTGAATCGACTCGTCCGATGGCAGATGAAGTGTCTGAAGCTGAAGAATTGCAACGAGTGGTACCTTTAGTTGAAGCGGTAAAAAAGCGTTTTGATTGTTGGATTTCAGTTGATACTTCTAAAGCTGTGGTAATGCAAGAAGCGGCGAAGGTCGGCATGGATTTAATCAATGATATTCGTGCTCTACGTGAACCTGGCGCACTCGAAATAGCAGGACAGTTGAATTTACCCACTTGTATTATGCACATGCAAGGACAACCTCGTACAATGCAAACTAATCCACATTACGATGATGTGGTTCAAGATGTTTATCAGTTTTTAACTGATAGAACTCAAGCTTGTTTAACAGCAGGCATTGCCAAAGAAAATATTATTTGGGATATGGGGTTTGGTTTTGGTAAAACAGTACAGCATAACTACAAGCTTTTACAACAGTTGGCTCACTTCTGTGAAAGCGGATATCCTGTTTTAGCAGGGCTTTCACGTAAATCGATGATTGGTGCTGTATTAGATAAGCCCGTGACTGAACGTGTTGTAGGAAGTGTAGCTGGGGCATTAATTGCGGCTCAAAATGGTGCGACAATTTTGCGTGTACATGATGTAGCTGCAACGGCAGATGCCTTGAAGGTATGGCAGGCAACGCAACAAGCGTAAAAAACTAACAGATTTTATATGTTGTAGAACTAATGATTTCTGCAACATCATTATTCAAATTTAATAAGGAATAAACATGGCAAATCGTAAATATTTTGGTACTGATGGTGTACGTGGAAAAGTAGGTACATATCCAATCACACCTGATTTCGCATTGAAATTAGGTTGGGCAGCAGGTAAGGTTTTAGCCTCTCAAGGTTCTCGTACGGTATTAATTGGGAAAGATACTCGTATTTCTGGTTATATGTTGGAGTCAGCACTTGAAGCCGGCTTAGCAGCAGCGGGCTTAACTGCTGCATTTACCGGTCCAATGCCAACACCTGCCGTGGCGTATTTAACCCGCACTTTCCGTTTAGAAGCGGGAATTGTCATTTCGGCATCACATAACCCTTATTATGATAACGGGATTAAATTCTTCTCTTCACAAGGCACAAAATTACCAGATGATATTGAAGAAGCGATTGAAACCATGCTTGATCAGCCAATGGATTGTGTGGAGTCTGCTGATTTAGGTAAAGCAAGCCGTATCAGTGATGCCGCAGGACGTTATATTGAATTTTGTAAAAGCACTTTCCCTGCTCATTTAGGTTTAGATGGTTATAAAATTGTGGTAGATTGCGCAAATGGTGCGACCTATCATATTGCGCCAAATGTATTACGTGAGTTAGGTGCGGAAGTGATTGAAATTGGTACTGATCCAAACGGAATCAATATCAATGAAAAATGTGGTGCAACCGATGTAAAAGCGTTACAGGAAAAAGTGCTTGAAACTAAAGCAGATGTTGGTCTCGCTTATGATGGTGATGGTGACCGTATTATGATGGTGGATCACTTAGGTAATAAAGTAGATGGTGACCAAATCCTTTTCATTATTGCTCGTGAAGCTTTACGTTCAGGTCAGCTAAAAGGTGGCGTAGTAGGCACATTAATGAGTAATATGAGCTTAGAGATTGCGTTAAAAATGTTAGGTGTACCTTTTGTGCGAGCTAACGTTGGCGACCGTTATGTGCTAGAAAAAATGGTAGAACATAACTGGACGTTAGGTGGAGAAAACTCAGGTCATATCATTATTGCTGATAAAAACACGACAGGTGATGGTATTATTGCCTCATTAGCCGTATTAAGTGCAATGGTTCAATACCGTTTATCTTTAAACGAGCTTGCAAGTGCGGTGAAATTATTCCCTCAAGTATTGATTAACGTTCGTTTTGCTGGTGGTGATAATCCATTAGAAAGTGAAACGGTAAAAGCGGTAGCTACAGATGTGGAAAAACGTTTAGAAGGCAAAGGTCGAATTTTACTGCGTAAGTCTGGTACTGAGCCTCTTATTCGCGTCATGGTCGAATGTGAAGACGGTGTACTTGCAAAACAATGTGCAGAAGAAATTGCAGAAGCAGTGAAAGCAAATTAATTGAGTGGGGGCTTGCCCCCATTTTTAATCCATAAAATTTATTTTTTATTATTTTTAGGAAAGCCAATACATGAAAATTTTTATTATGCGTCATGGAGAAGCAGAAGTTATTGCTTCATCAGATGAGTCGAGACATTTAAACGACTACGGACGCAAACAATCAATATCACAAGGTCAATGGCTTAAAACCCATCTAAATTCAACCGCACTTTCAGTTCAGAAAGTGATTGTCAGTCCTTATGTAAGAGCACAAGAAACGTTTGAGCTTGTAAATTTAGCCTTAGGTAACACGCTTAATGATATTGAAATTTGGAGTGGGATTACACCTTACGGTAATGCTACATTGGTAGCTGATTATCTATCTGTCTTGCAAGAAGAAGGTATTGAAAGTGTTTTACTCGTTTCTCATTTACCTTTAGTAGGCAGTATTGTTTCAGAGCTTTATGGTAAGCGAAATCCAATTAGTTTTTATCCTTCAACGATAGTTCAAATTGACTGGAATGATGAAAAAGGCACCATTGAAGCTTTCCATTATCCCAAAGAAAATGGTTAAAGTTGATTGAAGATAATATGAAAATAAAGTTTGATGTGATTTACTTTTTTGAACTATAACTATAGTTGACTCCAAAAGTCGCTAAATAACAAATACCTAGAAATATGTATTTCTGGGTGTTTTTCTAAAATTTTTTTGATAGACTAAAAGTGAGCTATAACTGAATAGCTTAAATTAGCCATTATAATGATACAAGGAGAGTAGTTATGAAAAATAACATTGAAGATAAAGTAACTGAAGTAAAAGATACGACAGTGAATGCAGCAACACAAGTTAAAGATGCATTATTTGCAGCGGCTAACTACATTAAAGATGCAGTGACACATAAAGCGTCTGAGGCAAAAGAAGTGGTCGAAGACAAAGCTACTGAAGTGAAAGATGTAACTGAAGATAAAGTATCTGAAGTAAGAAAAGCAGTTTCTGAAGCAAAAGAAGCAATCGATGATAAAGCTACTGAAATGAAAAAAGCAATCGATGACAAATTTTTTGAAGTAAAAAGAGCCCTCGAAGATAAAGCATCAGAAGTGAAAAAAGCAGTTTCAGAAGCTACAGATGAAGCGGCAGATAAAGCAGCAGAGCTAAAAGATGCAGCTGAAGACAAAGTTGCTGAAGTGAAAGATGTGGCTGAAGACAAAGTATCAGAAGCAAAAGAAGCAGTTTCTGAAGCAAAAGATACACTTGTAGACAAAGTAGTTAAATTAAAAGATACAGTTGCAGATAAAGTTGCAGAAGTAAAAAATGCAGTTTTTGAAGCAAAAGATGAAGCAGCAGATAAAGCAGCTGAGTTAAAAGATGAAGCTGAAGATAAAGCATCAGAAGCAAAAAATGCGGTGGAAGATAAAGCATCAGAAGTGAAAAAATCAGTTTCAGAAGCAAAAGATGAAGCTGCAGATAAAGCATCTGAGCTAAAAGATGCAGCTGAAGATAAAGCTGTAAAAGCAAAAGAAGCTGTCGAAGATAAAGTTGCTGAAGTAAAAGATTCGCTTTCAGAGGCAAAAGATGTAATGTCTTCTAAAGTTGAAGCTGCAAAAGATGCTGTGTGCTCTAAAGCAGAGGAAGTAAAAAATGTAGATTCTGAAACAAAAGATCAATCTGCAGCAGTAAAAAAGTAACTGAAAAGCAAAAGCAATGGTTAAGGATTATTCAAATTAACTGAGTTGGGTTGTTCAAAAAAGACACAAAAAAGTAATTTTTTATCTTTACAAAAATAAAATTTTTATAATGAACTTTTTTACAAGTCTTTTAAAATCATATGGCTATAGTTGTTTTAGAGGGATATTATAAAAAAACTATATCTTTAGAAATGTAAATTTTTTTGGAAGATGTTTTATTTTAAGTTTTTTTTACGTAAACTAGCTCACACAAAGCAGATAGCTTTGGATTGATTCTTAATTATAAAATGGAGAATGACAATGAAAATGAAAAAATCAGTATTAGCCGTATTAGTATTAGGTGCATCTTTAGCCGTAACAGGTTGTTTCGATAAACAAGAAACAGCTCAAAAAGTTGAAGCAGCAAAAGATGCAACAGCAAATGCAGCAACACAAATTAAAGATGCAGCAAAAGAAGTTGCAACTGATGTTAAAAATGCGGCAATTGACGCAAAAGATTCAGCTGCAAATAAAATGGCTGAAACAAAAGAAGCAGTAGCTGATAAAGCTTCTGAAATGAAAGATGCTGCTGCAAATAAAATGGCTGAGGCAAAAGATGCAGTGTCTTCTAAAATGGAAGAAGTAAAAAATGCAGCTTCTGAAGCAAAAGATGCAGCAGTAGATAAAGCAGTTGAAATGAAAGATGCTGCAGCAAATAAAATGGCTGAAGCAAAAGATGCGATGTCTTCTAAAATGGAAGCAGTAAAAAACTCAGCTTCAGAAACAAAAGATGCGGCAGCTGATAAAGCGGCTAAAGCAAAAGATGCAGCGGCAGATAAAGCAGCTGAAGTAAAAGAAGCTGTGACTAAATAATTAAACTTTCGTAAAATAAAAACCTATCAGAGATTATCTGGTAGGTTTTTTCTTTTTGGAGCAATATGAAATGTTATGTGCAATTTATAAAAGTAAACGTAAACCAGGCTGCTATCTTTATATTTCCAAACGAGATGATTTTTCAGCTGTACCAGATATATTAATGCAGAGTTTTGGCAAGCCTCAGTTTCTTATGCCTTTCAATTTGAAGGGGAGTAAGTCGCTTGTTCATTCAGATAAAGATGAGATTATGGAGAAAATTACTCAGCAGGGATTTTACCTTCAGATACCAAAACAGGATGATGGGTTATTTAATAGTTTGAGTGAGATCAAATAACCTTATTATTTTTTCGTAAAAATCTTCAAATCTTGCTTTACCTCAATATTTTCTTCAAAAAACTCATTTAAAATTCACCGCACTTTTAAAAGGAGAATGAAAATGAGTAGTTTCTTTGTGGCAGGTACAGATACCGACGTGGGCAAGACCACCGCCTGCCGTGCCATTATTCAGGCATTACAAGCAAAGGGCGTGCGAATTGTGGGTTATAAGCCGATTGCTTGTAGCTGTGAAGAGGGGATTTATCCTGTCGAAAATCAGTCTAATGAATCCCAAACAGATTATGATGCTGAAAATAATTCAGACGTGTTAGCTTTAATGGATGCAACGAATGAGTCCGTATCTTATCAAGAAGTAAATAGCTATACTTTTGCTCATTCCTTGCCGATGCTGACTCGAGATAAATCACGCATTAAATTAAGCAAGATTAATCAAGCCTTAACGATATTAGTTCAAAAATATCAATCTGTTGTCGTGGAAGGTTCATTTGGGTTACTCACACCAATGGCAGAAGGTAAGAGTTTTGCTGATTGGGTTGTTGAGCATAAAATGCCAGTTGTGTTGGTTGTAGGTATTAAAGAAGGCTGTATTAATCATGCATTGCTGACAGCTCAAGTGATTAAACAGCTTGGTGTTCCTTTATTAGGCTGGATTGCAAATCGAATTAATCCTTGTTTAGGGCATTATAAAGAGGTGGTAGATATTTTAGAGGCTCAGATTGATGCGCCTTTGCTAGGTAAGATCCCTTATATTCATAAACCAGAATCCCAAGAGCTAGGACATTATTTAACGAATATTGATCGTTTGATGTATATGCAAACAGAGTTAGTTAAATAGTAAGTTTGAAATAAAAAGTGCGGTTAAATTTCATTAGATTTAACCGCACTTTTTTTATTCTTCGTTTTCTGGAAGTTCTTTTTTCAGGATATCTTCTTCTGCGAGGCTAGATAGGCGAGCAATCGCATTACGGTAAGATATTTCAAGAGTTTCCCGACTGGTTGCAATAACACCTTGATCTACTAAGAATCCATCATTTACATCATATACCCAGCCATGTAGGGAGAGTTTTTGTCCACGTTCCCAAGCGCTTTTTACGATAGATGTGCGTCCTAGGTTATAAACTTGCTCTGCAACATTTAATTTAGTGAGCATATCTGAACGTTTTTCTGCTGAAAGATTGCCTAATAGATGCCCGTGTTTAAACCAAATATCACGAATATGGAGCAACCAGTTATTGATTAACCCTAGATCGTGATCTTGCATCGCTGCTTTAATACCACCACAATTTGTATGACCGCAAATAATAATATGTTCAATTTTGAGTACATCAACGGCATATTGTACAACTGAAAGGCAGTTAAAATCCGTATGAATAACTTGGTTAGCAACATTACGATGAACAAATAATTCGCCCGGTTCAAGATTTGTGAGTTTTTCAGCAGGAACACGGCTATCAGAGCAGCCAATCCAAAGATAATGAGGTGTTTGGTGATCGGCAAGTTCTTTAAAATAAGTGGAATTTTCTTCTTTCATTCTTTGCGCCCAGCTATAGTTGTTTGCAAAGAGTTGTTTAATTTTGTCCATTTCTACTTTCCTTAATATGATGTATTTGAAAGATTGATTCAAACACAATAAATAAAATAGGGGATAAATTTATCCCCTAAAATGATGACCGCACTTTAAAGAAAGTGCGGTCAATTTAAACAATATTTTTAGAAATTTGCATTTCTTGGTGCACGAGGGAATGGAATCACATCGCGAATATTTTGTACGCCAGTTACATAAACAATTAAGCGTTCAAAACCAAGACCGAAACCTGAATGTGGTACAGTACCATATTTACGAAGATCACGATACCACCAGTAATCTTCAGGATTTAGGCCCATTTCTTCCATACGTTTATCTAATACGTCTAAACGTTCTTCACGTTGTGAACCACCGATAATTTCACCAATTCCAGGTGCGAGAACATCCATTGCCGCTACAGTTTTGCCATCGTCATTTAAACGCATATAGAAGGCTTTGATATCTTTCGGATAGTTTTTCACGACAACAGGTGATTTGAAATATTCTTCTGCTAAGAAACGTTCATGTTCAGAAGATAAATCGATCCCCCAAGAAACAGGGAATTCGAATTTCTTACCTGATTTTAATAACACGTCGATCGCATCGGTATAGTCGATTTGAGCAAAATCAGAGTTTACAAAGTTTTCTAAACGAGTAATAACATCTTTATCTACATGTTTTTCAAAGAATTTCAAGTCATCTTTACGTTCAGCAAGCACGGCGCGGAAAACGTATTTCAACATGTCTTCTGCTAATTTCGCATTATCAGCAAGTGTTGCAAATGCAACTTCAGGTTCAACCATCCAGAATTCTGCAAGGTGACGAGTTGTATTTGAATTTTCAGCACGAAATGTTGGACCGAAAGTATAGATTTTGCTTAATGCACACGCGTAAGTCTCACCGTTTAATTGGCCAGAAACCGTTAAAAATGATTCTTTCCCGAAGAAGTCTTGGCTGAAATCGACTTTACCATCTTCACCACGAGGAAGGTTTTCTAAATCAAGGGTTGAAACACGGAACATTTCACCCGCACCTTCAGTGTCTGAAGCGGTAATTAATGGGGTAGCGACCCAGTAAAAACCTTGTTCATGGAAGAAACGATGAATTGCTTGTGCTAAGCAGTGACGAACACGCGCCACAGCACCGATAATATTGGTACGTGGACGTAAGTGTGCCACTTCACGTAAGTACTCAATTGAGTGACGTTTTGCAGCCATTGGATAAGTATCAGGATCTTCTACAAACCCTGTCACTTCTACTTTTTCAGCTTGAAGTTCAACAGCTTGACCTTCAGCAGGTGACTCAACAATGGTACCTGTTACGATCACAGAGCACCCCGTTGTTAAGCGCAATACTTCACTTTCATAATTTTCAATATCGTTATTAACGATGACTTGAACAGGATTAAAGCAAGAGCCGTCATAAACAGCGAGGAAAGAAAGACCAGCTTTAGAATCACGACGGGTACGAACCCAGCCGCGTACGGTAACTTTTTCGCCAATAGCGATTTTACCTTGTAACACATCAACAATAGATGCAACTTTAGACATATAAACCTCTGTAATTCATTATAAATTAGGCAATAAAACCGTGTTAGTTTACCTTAAATCGCAAAATTTTCCATAAAAAGTTAGTGTAAATCAGGCTTGCACAGTAAAATAATGCCTTCACTTTATTTTAGGAGAAAACTATGTGGTCTGATATTTTGATCGGCTATGGCATTTTTATTTTGGAGATTTTAACGATTTTGCTTGTGATTGTTGCTATTGTAGCAATGATTATTTCGGCAAAACAGCGTAATGCAACACATCATGGTGAGTTGGTCGTGACAGATCTTTCAGAAGAATTTAAGGAAACAGTAAAGCACTTACGCGATTTCCAGCTTTCAGAAGAAGAACTTAAACAAGCAGAAAAAGCGGAGAAAAAAGCGAAAAAGCAAGAAGCAAAGGCGTTAAAAGCGAAATTAAAAAATGGTGAGAAAGAAACACCTAAACCTTGTGTTTATGTGCTCGATTTTAAAGGTGATATTTCGGCATCAGAAACAACCGCACTTCGAGAGGAAATTTCGGCAATTATTAATGTAGCAAAAGTTGATGATGAGGTCTTACTACGCCTAGAAAGCCCAGGTGGTGTTGTTCATGGTTATGGCTTAGCTGCTTCACAGTTAGCTCGTTTAAAACAAAAAGGGATTAAATTAACTGTTGCAGTAGATAAGGTCGCTGCAAGTGGTGGGTATATGATGGCTTGTGTGGCAGATAAAATTGTTTCCGCACCTTTTGCGATTATAGGTTCTATTGGTGTGGTTGCGCAAATTCCGAATATTCATCGTTTATTAAAAAAACATGATGTCGATGTTGATGTGATGACAGCCGGAGAATTTAAACGCACCGTTACAGTATTAGGTGAAAATACTGAAAAAGGAAAACAGAAATTCCAAGCCGAACTTGAAGAAACCCATCAATTATTTAAGCAATTTGTGGCTCAAAATCGACCGCACTTAGATGTGGATAAAGTCGCAACTGGTGAGCATTGGTTCGGTCAGCAAGCGCTAGAGCTTCAGCTAGTTGATGAGTTAGCAACCAGTGATGATATTATTCTTGAAAAAATGAAAGATAAGTCTGTGATCTCAGTGAAATATAAAGTGAAAAAGCCACTTTTACAAAAAATAGGTAAGCAAGCTGAAGAGAGTATCGAGGGAATTATCCATCGAAATTTAACAAAAAATGGGCAGAATTTTATTCAATAAGAAAAAAATTTACTTATTTGACAACTCTTTACACAACTTTACAAAAAAGTTCCATAAAAAATCATTTTTTAATGTTTTTTTATTTACAAGTTAAAGAATTATGACTACCATACGTCATGAAACTTTTTATAGTTTTATTTGTAAAATTTATAAAGTTTAGTTGTGTAGGTTCTTCTTGCAAGGATTGCACCTTAACAGTAAAAAGGTAAAGAAATGAAATTATCTCGTATTTTATTATCTGCAGTAGCAGTAGCGACAGTTGCTGCTTGTGGTAACTTAAGCAAAGTTACAGAAGCTGGTACTCCAGAATATAAAGAAGTTGATGGTCAACAAGTACCACAACTCGTATGGCCTAAGATTGATAAAGCTGGTTTCAACCATGATGGTAGCCAATTTGGTTCATGGCCAAACTGGGATAACGTTCGTATGATCGAACGTGGTATGAACAAAGACCAATTATATAACCTAATCGGTCGTCCACACTTCTCTGAAGGTTTATATGGTGTTGAAGAGTGGGATTATGTGTTCAACTATCGTGAAAATGGTGTTCACAAAATTTGTCAATACAAAGTATTATTTGACAAAAACCACAATGCTCAAAGCTTCTTCTGGTATCCAAATGGTTGTAACGGCAACTCAGCATTTACTTTAAGTGGTGACTTCTTATTCGACTTCGATAAAGATACTTTAACTCCACATGGTAAAGAAGTTGTTGATAACGTTGCAGCACAATTAAAAGAAACTGGTGCTAAAGAAGTTAAAGTTGCAGGTTACACTGACCGTTTAGGTTCTGATGCTTACAACTTAGATCTTTCTCAACGTCGTGCAAACCGTGTTAAAGCTCGTTTAATTGAAGATGGTGTAACATCTGAAATTACAGCTGTTGGTTACGGTAAAGTGCCACAAGTTAAAGCTTGTAACGGTTATAAACACGCAAGTAAAGCTGAGAAAGACTGTTTACGTCCAAACCGTCGTGTAGAAATCACTGCTTCTGGTTCTGTATTAAAATTACAAGAAGGTGGTCAAACTAACGGTGGAACTCAAGGTCCAGCACCTCTTTATCAAAAATAATTAGATAGAGAAGACAAAAAGAGCGTAATAAAAATTACGCTCTTTTTTATTTTATGTTAAGAAATTATTCAAGTAAAAGTTCTTCAATCAATTTAGTGGTTAAGTTGATATAACTTCCATTAAAACGATGGCTGAAATTGAGTAAATAATAGAGCTGGTAAAGGTGTTTTCTTTCTTCAAAACCTTCTTTATCAAGCGGGAAAGTGCGGTCATAAATTTCATAGAATTCAGGCGAGAAAGGTTGGAATAGTTCACTGAATGCTAAATCACATTCTCTATCCCCCCAGTAGCAAGCAGGGTCATAAGTAAAGGTTTGGTTACCTACAACAGCAGTATTTTCAATCCATAAGTTACCATGTAACAAAGAGGGCTTCGGATTATGTTTTGCAAGCTTTTGTTTTACTTTCTCAGTTATTAAATCAAGATCGCCAAAATCCAATCCTTTATCTTTGCAAAGCTGTAATTGCCATCCAATGCGTTGTTCTGCAAAGAATTTCGCCCAGATCCCATTCCATTTGTTAGGTTGATACTCAGGACCAAGCCAAGTATCAAAATCTAAACCATAGTTTTTAGTACCGGATACTTGATGAAGTTTTGCTAATTCTTCGCCAAAATGTGCGGTGGCATCAGTTTGTTGAGTAATAGTAAGCGCTTCTAACAATAAGAAACTATGATTTTGAGAACAGCCTACTCCATACACTTGTGGAAGTCTGATTGTATTGGTTTTGTCTAGTAGGTTTAATTGATCAGCCTCAGCACGAAACATTGAACGATAAGACCGTTCATTCACTTTAACAAAGACGGGTTGGATTCCATCCGTAATAAGCCAAGTTTCATTTACTTCGCCTCCTGGTACTTTGTTTTTTTCTTTGATGTTATAGTAAGCACCAAATTGATCAGCTAAGACTTGAGAAATTGATTTCCACATAATACGCCTCCTAGACATGCTCGATTCATCCTCATTCTATCCAAAATGTTAAAAATTACTGTGATATATCTCAAAAAATAGCAAAAATCTTTGTCATTTTTCATCTGAAACATCAATTCACTAATAAACGCGTGATTTTTTAATGAGTTAGTATTATCATTAAGTGTATTTTTAGTTAGAAAAGATAATCAGGGGAAACTATGCAACATCTGAAAGATCTTGTTGAGAAAGCAAAATCAGCGATTGAACAAATCGAAAATAAAAGTTTAGCCACATTAGATGAAATTCGTGTGGAATATTTTGGTAAAAAAGGGCATTTCACCCAACTTATGCAGGAATTGCGTAATGTTGCGGTAGAAGAGCGTCCAGCAATGGGAGCTAAAATCAATGAGGCCAAACAAGCGGCATTAGATTTTTTAAATGCTAAAAAAGCAGAGTGGGAACAAGCCGAACTCAATGCAAAATTAGAAAAAGAACGTATTGATGTAAGCCTTCCTGGTCGTAAAACAGAAACGGGTGGTTTACACCCAGTGACCATTACCATCAATCGCGTAACAAAATTCTTTTCAGAGTTAGGTTTTTCTGTGGAAACCGGTCCCGAAATTGAAAGTGATTATTATAATTTCGATGCATTAAATATCCCTAAACATCACCCAGCACGTGCTGATCATGATACTTTTTGGTTTAATCCTGAATTATTACTCCGTACACAAACCTCAGGTGTGCAAATTCGTACCATGGAAAAAATGCAACCGCCTATTCGTATTATGGCACCTGGTCGTGTATATCGTAACGACTACGATCAAACACACACACCAATGTTCCATCAAATTGAATTGCTTTATGTAGATAAAAAAGCAAACTTTACCGAGTTAAAAGGCTTATTACACGATTTCTTACGTGCATTTTTTGAAGAGGATTTACAAGTTCGTTTCCGTCCTTCTTATTTCCCATTTACCGAGCCTTCAGCAGAAGTCGATGTAATGGGTAAAAATGGTAAATGGTTAGAAGTATTAGGTTGTGGTATGGTGCATCCTAATGTGTTACGTAACGTAGGTATTGATCCAAATGAATATTCTGGATTTGCAGTAGGTATGGGGGTTGAGCGTTTAACCATGTTACGCTACAACGTCACAGATTTACGTTCATTCTTTGAAAACGACTTACGTTTTTTAAAACAATTTAAGTAATTAACCGTTGGGTTAAATTGACGATAATGATTAATTTAGAACGTAACACGTTCATCAATAAAGGATACAGAGATAATGAAATTTAGCGAAAATTGGGTGAGAGAATGGGTTAATCCATCAATTTCAACAGAGCAGTTATGTGATCAAATCACGATGCTTGGTTTAGAAGTTGATGGTGTTGAAAAAGTAGCTGGCGACTTTACAGGTGTTGTTGTGGGTGAAGTTGTTGAATGTGCGCAACACCCAGATGCAGACAAATTACGTGTCACTAAAGTAAATGTTGGTGGCGACCGTTTATTAGATATCGTTTGTGGTGCACCAAATTGCCGTCAAGGTTTAAAAGTAGCATGTGCAACTGAAGGCGCTGTATTACCTGGTGATTTTAAAATTAAGAAGACTAAATTACGTGGTCAACCTTCAGAAGGGATGCTTTGCTCATTCTCTGAATTAGGCATTGATGTGGATGCAGATGGTATTATTGAATTACCGTTAGATGCACCAGTAGGCACAAATCTACGTGAATATTTAGATTTAGATGATAAAGCCATTGAAATTAGTTTAACGCCAAACCGTGCAGATTGTTTAAGCATTGCAGGTGTTGCACGTGAAGTTGGCGTGGTTAATAAACAAGTTGTTAATCAACCGCACTTTGATGCTGTACCAGCAATGATTTCAGATAAAGTTCAAATTGAATTAAACGCGACAGAAGCATGTCCACGTTATTTATTGCGCGTGGTGAAAAATGTGAATGTTAAAGCGCAATCACCAATTTGGTTACAAGAAAAATTACGTCGTTGCGGTATTCGTTCTATCGATCCAATTGTAGATATTACCAACTATGTTTTACTTGAATTAGGTCAACCAATGCATGCTTTTGATGCATCAAAAGTGTCTCAACCTGTTCAAGTACGTTTAGCCAATAACGGTGAAGAACTTGTTTTATTAGATGGTACAACCGCAAAATTACAACCGAATACTTTAGTGATTGCAGATCAAACTGGTCCATTAGCAATGGCAGGTATCTTTGGTGGTCAAGCTAGTGGTGTTGATGCTGAAACAACAAAAGATGTGATTTTAGAGGCTGCATTCTTTGCACCATTAGCGATTGCGGGACGTGCAAGACAATACGGTTTACACACCGATTCTTCACATCGCTTTGAACGTGGTGTTGATTTTACGCTACAACGTCACGCAATGGAAAGAGCAACAGCATTGTTACTTGACATTTGTGGTGGCGAAGCAGGTGAAATTTGTGAAGTCGTGAGCGAGCAATATTTACCAAAAGTCAATGAAGTCACTTTACGTCGTGAAAAATTAGATAGCTTATTAGGTCATCATATTGAAACTGAAACCGTGACCGAGATTTTTGAGCGTTTAGGTTTTGCCGTGAAATATACTAATGATGTTTGGACCGTGACCTCAGCAAGCTGGCGTTTTGATATTGAAATCGAAGAAGATCTCATTGAAGAAGTAGCACGTATTTATGGCTATAACAGCATTCCAAATAATGCACCATTAGCACATCTTCGTATGCGTGAACATAAAGAGTCTGATTTAGATTTAAGCCGAATTAAGACCGCACTTGTTGACGCAGATTATCAAGAGGCGATTACTTATAGCTTCGTTGATCCAAAAGTACAAACTTTACTTCATCCAGAAATTGAAGCACTTGTATTACCAAATCCAATTTCAGTTGAAATGTCAGCAATGCGCGTTTCATTGTTAAGTGGATTACTCGGTGCAGTACTATACAACCAAAATCGTCAACAAAACCGTGTGCGTTTATTTGAAACGGGATTACGTTTTGTTCCTGATGCCAATGCAGAATTTGGTGTGCGCCAAGAATTTGTTCTTGCAGGTGTGATTACCGGTACAGCAAAATCAGAATGTTGGACAGGTAAAGCAGAAACGGTTGATTTCTTTGACCTTAAAGGTGATTTAGAAAGTATTCTTTCTCTCACAGAAGTAGGTAGTCGTGTTAAATTTGTGGCAAAAGCACACAGTGCATTGCACCCAGGGCAATCTGCTTCAATTGAATTAGATGGAAAAGAAATTGGTTTTATTGGAACTATTCATCCACTTATCGCTCAAAAACTAGGATTAAATGGCAAAGCAGTTGTTTTTGAAATTTTATGGGATGCCATTGCAAATCGTCGAGTGGTTCAAGCTAAAGATATTTCAAAATTCCCAGCAAACCGTCGTGACTTAGCTTTAGTCGTTGCTGATAATGTGCCAGCAGGCGATATTATCGAAGCATGTAAGCAAGCTGGCGGAGAAAAATTAACACAAGTCAATTTATTCGACGTATATCAAGGCATTGGCGTTGCTAGCGGACATAAAAGCTTAGCAATCAGTTTAACCATTCAAGATAATGAAAAAACGCTTGAAGATGATGAGATTAATGCGGTAATCTCTGCTGTATTAAACGAAGTTAAACAACGCTTTAATGCGGAGCTTAGAGACTAAACAGGAGACTAACATGGCAACGATTACAAAAATTGATATTACTGAATACTTATTAGATAAGTATCAATTACAAAAAGCTGAAGCTAAAGCATTAGTGGAAGACTTTTTTGAGGAAATTCGTTTATCGTTAGAATCTGGTGGTGAAGTGAAATTATCAGGTTTTGGTAATTTTGAACTTCGTAATAAAGCTTCCCGTCCAGGGCGTAATCCAAAAACAGGTGAAAGCATTCCTGTTTCTGCTCGCCGAGTAGTGGCATTCAAGCCAGGGCAAAAATTACGTGCTCGTGTGGAAAACACCAAGCCAAAACAATAGTAAGAAAAGTGCGGTCGTTTTTGACCGCACTTTTGTCAGGATTGAACATGAATAAGATTAAATGTGCTTTTTTAGTCGCAGGAAGTTTTTTACTTTTTGCTTGTTCAAGTAGTGTTCGTGAAGATTATGCAATGAACTATAAAGGTCAGATTGGTGATCCTATTATGGCCATTGCCATGTTAAGTGAACAACAATATGAATGGGCGGGTACACCATATGTTTTAGGTGGGCAATCTCGTGGTGGTATCGATTGTTCGGGTTTTGTGCAACAGACCTTTATTGATCGTTTTAATATCAATCTTCCTCGAACTACGAAAGATCAAGCGGGTTACGGAAAACTTGTTCGTAAAGAAGATATCCAAACAGGCGATTTAATTTTCTTTAAAACGGGACGCGGACCAAATGGTTATCATGTTGGGATTTATGTGAAAGAAGATAAATTTTTACACGCTTCAACCAAAGGTGGTGTGATTTATTCTTCGATGAATAGCCCTTATTGGAAAAAAGCTTTTTGGCAAGTGAGACGAGTATAGTGGAAATAAAAAAGTGCGGTTAATTTTAACCGCACTTTTCTTTTATGGATTTGCTGTAGGGCGAATGCCTAATGTATGACAAATCGCATACGTGAGTTCGCTACGATTTAACGTGTAGAAGTGGAAGTCATTCACACCTTCACGAGAAAGGATTTTTACCATATCCATTGCCACACTCGCCGCGACGAGATTGCGAGTAGTAGGATCATCATCTAATCCTTCATATGCTTTAGCCAACCATGCTGGAATTTTTACATTCGTAAATGATGCCATTTTTTGCAGTTGTTTGAAATTAGTAACAGGCAGAATACCTGGAACAATTTCAGCCTCAATACCAATGGATGCACAGCGATCACGGAAGCGAAGATAACTGTCAATATCAAAGAAGAATTGAGTAATGACATGATTCGCACCTGCATCAATTTTACGCTTCAAATTGATTAAATCTGCTTGTGCCGATTTTGCTTCAGGGTGAACTTCAGGGTATGCCGCAACTGAAATATCAAAATCAGCCACGGAGCGGAGTAGTTCAACTAAGTCAGCCGCATAGAATGGTTTCTTCGCATAACCTTTTGGTTCATCACCACGTAATGCGACGATGTGACGAATTCCGCTATCCCAATAATCTTTTGCAATTTCTTTTAATTCTTCAGGTGTCGCATCAATACCTGTTAAATGTGGTGCAGCTTCTATGCCTGTTTCTGCTTTAATGGCTTTCACGATGCTATGCGTACGATCACGTTCGCCGGAGTTTGCACCATAGGTGACGGAAACAAATTTAGGATTTAATACTTTTAAGCGATGGATGGAATCCCAAAGCATGCTTTCCATTTTTTCATTTTTAGGCGGAAAGAATTCAAAGGAGACATTAATTTTTTTGTTAGTATCAGCAAGATGTTGATTTAATGTGTTAATTTCGTTTGCGTAGCTCATAGCATGCCTTCTTACGTTTTTTATTAGAATACACTTATCATAAGATAAGAACTAATATGCGTCAATTTCAATGATTTCATCAAAATAATGAATGAAATTAATGATTGTTTATTGTGCGTTGTATTTTAAAAGAAAATCAATTTATTTGCACAAAAAGTTAGCATTTTTTCTAAAAATAGGTATAATGTGCCGACCCTGTAAATGCACGGATTCCCACCGTGCATTATTTTATCGAGATCACACTCGAAGGGGTGGAGATTAAGATTAATGGTTGTGTTTCAAACAATATGGAACACTGGGTATCAAACTTATATTTTGGTAATTAATTAATGAAAACTTTTGTAGCAAAACCGGAAACAGTAAAACGTGACTGGTATGTGGTAGATGCGACAGGTAAAACTTTAGGTCGTTTAGCTACTGAATTAGCACGCCGTCTTCGTGGTAAACACAAGGCTGAGTACACTCCACACGTAGATACTGGTGATTACATCATCGTTATCAACGCAGACAAAGTGGCAGTAACTGGTCGTAAAGAAACAGATAAACTTTACTACTGGCACACTGGCTATGTAGGTGGTATCAAACAAGCGACTTTCAAAGAAATGATCGCTCGCCGTCCTGAAGCGGTGATTGAAATTGCGGTTAAAGGTATGTTGCCAAAAGGTCCATTAGGCCGTGCAATGTTCCGTAAATTAAAAGTGTATGCAGGTGCAGAACACCAACACGCAGCACAACAACCACAAGTATTAGACATTTAATCACGAGGTTTAGGAAATGGCAGAGAATCAAAACTACGGCACTGGTCGCCGCAAAAGCTCTTCAGCTCGTGTATTTATCAAACCGGGCAGTGGTAAAATCACTATCAACCAACGTGAATTAGACGTATATTTCGGTCGCGAAACAGCTCGTATGATCGTACGTCAACCGTTAGAATTAGTGGAATTAACTGATAAATTAGACCTATACATCACTGTTAAAGGTGGTGGTATTTCTGGTCAAGCGGGTGCAATCCGTCACGGTATCACTCGTGCATTGATGGAATATGATGAGACTTTACGTCCTGCTCTTCGTGCAGCTGGCTTCGTTACTCGTGACGCACGTCGCGTTGAACGTAAAAAAGTTGGTTTACACAAAGCACGTCGTCGTCCACAATACTCCAAACGTTAATTTTTTATTATCGTTTCAAGAAAGCAGAGAGCAATCTCTGCTTTTTTTATGTCTGTAAAAAATAAATTACTTAAAAATCACCGTTTTTTGATTTTTCATTGATTACTTATAATCAATTGATTTTAAAGGAAAAATAAGAAATTGTTAGCAATTTGCCTGTCGGTTATGTTAAAATAACCGCCCATTTTAGTAGAAGTATATAAGTTAGTTTGGATCTTCGGAGGAATAAATGTCCAATGCATCAAGTAAACGTTCAGTAATGACTCTTTTTTCAAATAAAAATGACATTTACTGCCATCAGGTAAAAATTGTTTTAGCTGAAAAAGGTGTTGCTTACGAAAACGAAGAAGTTGATCTGCAAGCATTATCAGAAGATTTAATGGAATTAAATCCTTATGGCACATTACCAACCTTGGTGGATCGTGATTTAGTGTTATTCAGCTCACGCATCATTATGGAATATCTTGATGAGCGTTTTCCACATCCTCCACTTATGCCAGTTTATCCGGTTTCTCGTGCGAAAAGCCGTCTTTTAATGTTACGTATCGAACAAGATTGGTATCCAACATTAGAAATTGCTGAAAAAGGCACGGAAGTTGAGCGTGAAGAAGCATTAAAACAGTTGAAAGAAGAATTGCTAGCCGTATCCGTTGTCTTCCAACAAACCCCTTATTTTATGAGTGAAGAGTTTGGCTTAGTCGATTGCTACGTTGCACCATTATTATGGAAATTACGCAATATGGGTGTTGAATTTAGCGGTACAGGAAGCAAAGCAATCAAAGGCTATATGGATCGTGTATTTAGCCGTGATTCATTCTTACAATCTGTAGGTGAGGCTGCACCTAAAAATTTAATGGATGATAAATAATGACCCACACACCTTCTCCAAAGCGCCCTTATTTACTAAGAGCCTATTATGATTGGCTAGTGGATAACGATTTCACCCCATATTTAGTGGTGGATGCTAATTATTATGGTACCAATGTACCTGTAGAATACGTGAAAGATGGGCAAATCGTCTTAAATCTTTCTGCGGGAGCAACCGGGAATTTGCAATTAACGAATGATTTTATTCAGTTTAATGCACGTTTCAAAGGTGTGGCTCGTGAGTTATATATTCCGATGGGTGCCGCTTTAGCTATTTATGCACGTGAAAATGGTGATGGCGTGATGTTTGAGCCAGAAGAAATTTACGATGAACTCAATCGTGAGCCGACATCAGAACAGCCATTAAGCTTTGCAGAAGCGGTAGATAAACCTAAAGCTGAAAAGAAACCACAGAAATCAGCATCTCATTTACGAATTGTGGATTAATAAAAGAAAAACAAAAGTGCGGTTAATTTTAACCGCACTTTTTTATTTATTATTTGGTTGCAGTTTTCATATTGCGAACAAACTCGGCAAGTTCAGATAAGCATTGAGCCTGATTATTTAAGTTTCGCTCAATGATTTTTACTGTCGCGGATCCTGAAATTGCGCCTGCTGCACCAAGCTGAAGGGCTTCTTTCACTTGAGCAGGTTGAGCAATACCAAAACCTTGTAGAATTGGTGGCGCCTTATGGGCTTTAAGTTGTTCTACAAGTGTATCTAAGTTTGCAGCATGAGCTTGATTCTCTGCACTTGTTACACCAGCACGAGAAACTAAATAGGTATAGCCTTCGCTGTTTTCAGCAACACCTTGTACCGTTTTGGCATCAGCATTTGGTGGGCAAATAAAGACAGGTTGAATGCCATGCTTTTTAGCAGCTTGAACATAGTCTTCTTTTGCCAATAGTGGAATATCTGCCACTAAAACCGCATCTACGCCGACTTCTGCACAACGTTGATAGAAATTATCTAATCCTTTCGCAAAAATTAAATTCGCACAAAGGAGTAAGCTAATCGGAATTTCTGGATATTTTAACCGCACTTTAGCGAGTAATTTAAAGCTGTCTTTAGTGCTATGGCCAGCATTGAGTGCACGGTTATTAGCTGCCTGGATAACGGGACCGTCTAATAGTGGATCAGAAAATGGAAAACCTAATTCCAACGCATCTGCGCCATTTTCGACTAACGTGCAAATAATCTCAAAAGAGCGATCAAATGTTGGATCGCATAATGTCACGAAAGGTACAAAAGCCCCTTCTTTTTTCGCTGCAAGTTCTGCAAATTTAGTTTCAAAACGGCTCATTATTGCATTCCTTTTTCTTTTAAAACTTTATCAACGGTGAAAATATCTTTATCACCACGACCAGAAAGATTCACCACTAAAATTTGTTCTTTATTTGGTTCTTGATGAATCATTTTTAACGCATGCGCTAATGCGTGGGAGCTTTCCAATGCAGGAATAATTCCTTCATGTTTTGCTAATGCTTGGAAAGCATTTAAGGCTTCATCATCAGTGATACTTGGGTATTCTGCACGACCAATGCTTTGTAAGTAAGCATGTTGCGGACCTACAGAAGGGAAGTCTAATCCCGCAGAAATAGAGTAGGATTCTTCTACTTGGCCATCTTCAGTTTGCATTAAAGGTGATTTCATGCCGAAATAAATACCGACTCTTGCATGGCCTAATGGTGCACCATGTTCACCACTTTCGATGCCATGACCTGCAGGTTCCACACCGATTAAGCGTACGCCTTTTTCATCAATAAAATCAGTAAACATACCAATCGCATTGGAACCACCACCAACTGCCGCGATGACAGCATCCGGTAGGCGCCCTTCTTTTTCTAAGATTTGACGTTTGGTTTCTTCACCAATCATTTTTTGGAATTCACGTACAATGGTTGGGAATGGATGAGGGCCTGCCGCTGTACCCAATAAATAATGGGTATTTTCATAATTAGCTGACCAATCACGCATGGCTTCACAACACGCATCTTTTAATGAGCAAGAACCTTTTTGTACAGGAATTACTTCTGCCCCCATCAAACGCATACGGAAGACGTTTGGTGATTGGCGTTCCACGTCTTTAGCCCCCATGTAAACACGGCAAGGCATATCTAACATTGCACAAGCAAGAGCTGTCGCAACACCATGTTGGCCCGCACCGGTTTCGGCGATAATGCGTGTTTTACCCATGCGTTTTGCCAATAAAATTTGACCTAATACTTGGTTGGTTTTATGGGCACCACCGTGAAGTAAATCTTCACGTTTTAAATAAATTTTTGCTTTTGTCCCTTTGGTTAAATTACGACAAAGGGTAAGAGCGGTCGGTCTGCCTGCATAATTTTTAAGTAAATCTTGAAATTCACGTTGGAATTCAGGATCGTCTTTTGCTTCAACAAAGGCTTTTTCTAGCTGTTGTAGTACCGGTACGAGAATCTCCGGTACGTACATTCCACCAAATTCACCAAAATAAGGATTTAAAAGGGTTTCTGACATAATATTTCCTTGTTATTTTTGAATTCTTGCGACATTAAGTGGTGCAAAGGTTTGTGCAGTAGGCATCACTTCAATGCGATTAATATTGACATGTTCAGGTTGTTGATTGAGCCATAGAACAATATTAGCAATATCTTGTGGACTGACATATTCTACATTTTCATAGAGTTTTTTAGCTCGGGCATCATCACCTTTAAAGCGGACATTCGAAAATTCAGTTCCACCACAAAGACCGGGCTCAACATTGGACACGCGAATTTGTGTACCAGCAAGATCGGCTCGAAGATTTAAACTAAATTGTTTAATAAAAGCTTTAGTGCCACCGTATACGTTGCCACCTGGGTAAGGATAAGTACCTGCAATTGAGCCTAAATTAATAATATGACCTGAATTGCGTTCAACCATTTGTGGTAATACAAGACGAGTGATGGTGACGAGTCCTTTAATATTGGTATCAATCATTTGCATCCAATCGTCTAAACTCGCTTTATCTGCACTTTCTAAGCCTAATCCTAAACCTGCATTATTCACCAATAAATCAATGGGTTGCCAATTAGCGGGAAGGGAATGGAAAGCATCTTCTGTTGCTTGGCGATCTGAAATATCAAAGGCAAGAAAGTGGAAGTTTTCACCTAATTCTTGCTGTAATTGTTCTAAACGAGCTACACGACGCCCCGTGCCAATTACACGATAGCCATTTTCAATGAGTGTGCGACAAATAGCCGCACCAAATCCGGCAGTTGCGCCGGTTACTAACGCTGTTCTTTGCATAATGCTTCCCCTTAGCAATCAGATTAATTTGACAAAATCGTCTTAAAAACTGACCGCACTTTTTCACTATCTTTTACGCCAGCGGCAGTTTCTACACCAGAATTGAGATCAACCCCTAGGCAACCTTGCTTAATAGCTTGTTCAATATTGTCGGGTGAAATGCCACCAGCCAAAATAATTTTGTGTTTCAAGTTTTCAGGAATGAGTGACCAATTAAAGGTTTTTCCTGTGCCACCCTGTTGATTAGCAGATTGGCTATCGAAAATATAGCGTGCGATATTTAAATCATCCGTAAAATCAACCGCACTTTCTGCCTCAGTATCGACTGAAATGGCTTTCCAAATTTGAGTTTCCTCAGGCAGTTGGTGACGAAGTGCGGTAATAAATTCAGCAGTTTCTGAACCGTGTAGCTGAACAGCATAAAGCTGCAATTGTTTAGCGATTTTTACAATAAAATCAATCTCTTGATTCTGGAATACGCCAACAAAACGAAGTGGTGATGCTGTCACTAATTCTTGGGCTTGACGTAGGCTCACACAGCGTTTTGAATGTTCGACGAAAATTAAACCACCGTATAATGCCCCGTTTGCGTAAACCTCTTTGACATCTTGCGTGCGAGTTAAACCGCATACTTTATTTTCGCCAAAAATAACTTCACGTACCGCATTATTTAAATCTGCACTACCCATTAGGCTGCTGCCGATTAAAAAGCCATGTGCCACTTTTTGCAAATCACGAATTTGACTGTGATTATAAATCCCTGATTCGCTGATAATACGTGCATCAGCGGGGATACGATCGGCATATTTTTGTGTAAGTTCTACTACGCGGTTTAAATCAACAGTGAGATCGTGAAGATTACGATTGTTAACTCCGATAATTTTTGCACCTAATGCAAGGGCACGCTCAAACTCTTCTTCGTTGCTGGTTTCCGTCAATACGCCCATGCCAAGAGAATGCGCCAGATCAGCCAGTATGCGATAGGTTTCATCATTCACCACTGAAAGCATCAATAAAATAGCATCAGCTTGATAGTGGCGCGCGAGATAAACCTGATATTCGCTGATCATAAAATCTTTGCACAATACAGGTTGTGAGACAACGTCACGTACTTGCGGCAAATAGTCAAATTTACCTTGGAAGTATTTCTCATCCGTTAGCACTGAAACAGCTGATGCGTAATGCTTATACACATTGGCGATTTCATCTAAATTAAATTCATTACGAATTAATCCTTTAGAAGGGGACGCTTTCTTACATTCCAAAATATAAGCGGGCTTTTGATGTGTGCCTTTAGCCAACGCATCATAGAAAGAGCGGTCAGATTTTTGAATGTTTTCTTTAAATTGTGAAAGCGGAAATTCAGCTTCCTTTGCTTTAACCCATTGTGCTTTGTCTAAGACGATTTTTTGCAGTACCGTCGCAGAGTCAATTGGTTTGGTGAAATCTTGCATGATCATAATATTTCTTCTTATTGTGGCTTATCAAATCAGCCTTTATCTTAATATCTTGTTAAATGTTGTAATGTATAAAACGCTTTGCCTGATGCAAGATGAGCCAATACATTTTGAACATTTTGTTTTAAGTCATCATGACCAAATAATTTCAACAATAATGCCACATTCGCCGCTACCGCATTAGCGTGTTCAGCTTTACCTTTACCTTGCAAAAGTGCGGTCAGATATTGGGCATTTTCTTGCGGTTCGCCACCACGTAAACTTTCTAAAGATTGTGTTTTTAAACCAAAATCTTCAGGTGTTAAGGTGAAGTAGTCAATTTTGCCGTTTTTAATTTCAGCCACTTGAGTTTCACCGTGTACAGCGACTTCATCAAGACCTGCACCATGCACAACAAAAGTATGTTGATGACCTAATGCAACAGCAGTTTCTGCATAGGTTTTTACTAATTCAGGGGCATACACGCCAAGCAAATGATAAGTTGGGCGAGCTGGATTGATTAATGGACCTAAAATATTAAAAAGCGTACGTGTTTTTAATGCCGCACGAACAGGGGCAACATGTTTAAACCCACTGTGATATTGTTGAGCAAATAAGAAACATACCCCAATATCATCAAGTGCTTGACGAGCTTGTTCTGGCGTGACGTTGACATTCACCCCGAGAGCAGTTAATACATCACTGGCACCTGATTTACTTGATACGCTACGGTTACCGTGTTTGGCTACTTTGGTTCCCATAGAGGCTGCAACAATAGCACTCGCCGTAGAAATATTAATCGTGTTTTGACCATCACCACCAGTACCTACAATATCCGCAAAAGGGTAGTCAGGGCGAGGGAATGATTTGGCATTTTGCAAGGAGGCCGATACCGCACCACTTAATTCATCGATAGTAGCTCCACGTACTTTTAACGCAATCAGCATGGCAGCGATTTGTTCGTTATTCAGTTCGCCTTGCATAATAGCGTTAAAAATGACCGCACTCTCTTCTTTATTAAGTGTTTTTCCGTTGTAAAGTTGTTCTAATAATTGAGCCGTTTGCATAATATCATCCCTTATACGTAAATATCGTAATCTAAATCGCGCGCTTCATCGCCAGTCATGCCACGGAAGCCCCAGCAGTGCGCAGGTTGTTCTTTAATCGTAATTTCAACGTTGTGAGATTTAATACCAATTTTGTATTCGAGTTCGCTGAAGAGCATTTTGATTAAACGTTTTTTTGTACCTTCCATACGACCTTGCATGAGGTTAATCTCAATAACAGTATAATCATCATTACGATCGATAGGATAAAGAAAATCTTCTTTATCTAAACATAAGAAACGAATCGCATGCTTTCCACGAGGAATGTCTAAACCAAGGTTTAAACAGTTATAAATTACTTCTGCAATATCTTGACGACGAGGCGCAAGCACTTCTTTTAATCCATATACGGTAATCATTTTTCTTCCTTAATCTCTGTTTAATAACCATTCCACAGATTGTTGTAATAATTTCGAACCTTGCACAGTAAGGATGCTTTCTGGATGGAATTGGAAAGCACAGATTGGCAAGGTTTTATGACGAATTGCCATCACGATACCATTGTAATCGGCATTGACAATAAATTCGTCAGGCAGATTTTTACCCATTAAAGAGTGATAACGTGCCACAGGCATTGGGTTGGCAATATCTTTGAACATGGCTTGGTTATCGTGTTGAATGCGCGATACTTTACCATGTAATACTTCGCCTGCATGTACAACCTCTCCACCAAAGGCTTGAATAAGCGCTTGATGGCCTAAGCAAATCCCAATAATTGGCACATCATTTTTTAAACGTTCAATGAGCGGGAGCAAGATCCCAGCTTCTGCCGGAGTACCAGGCCCTGGTGAGAGCGCAAGAATCGTATTCGGTGTATTTAATGCCTCTTGTACCACTTGTTCTAAATTGGTGTCATTACGATAAATTTTTACGTTATGCCCAAGCACACGGAATTGATCCACTAAGTTATAAGTGAATGAATCGAAATTATCTAAAAAGAGAATATTAGCCATAATTTATCGTCCTTATTTTGCTTGGGTATTAATTTGTTTGATAGCTTTAAGCACTGCAGCTGCTTTATGGCGAGTTTCATCCGCTTCCATTTGTGGATCTGAATCCAATACTTCGCCACAGCCGGCTTGAATATGGGCAATGCCATTTTGTACAAAAGCAGAACGAATCACGATACAGGTATCAAAACGACCATCAGATGTAAGATAGCCGACCGCACCACCGTAGCTGTGGCGTTTTTGCTGTTCAAATTGATAGATTAACTGCATCGCTTTAATTTTAGGCGCACCAGTTAAAGTGCCCATATTCATACAAGCTTGATAAGCGTGTAAGGCATCAAGTTCAGGACGAAGTTTACCTACCACGCGAGAAACCAAATGCATGATGTGCGAATAGCGATCCACTTGCATTAATTCGGCGACTTTACGTGTACCGCTTTGGCACACGCGAGCAATGTCATTACGGGCTAAATCTACCAACATTAAATGTTCAGCTTGTTCTTTATGATCAAGACGCAATTCTAATTCCAAACGTGCATCTAATTCTGGGTCAATATTACCATGGGCATCAAACCCACGTGGACGAGAACCTGCAATTGGATAAATTTCTAATTGGCGATTGTCCGGCGCATATTTCAACGCACTTTCTGGTGATGCACCGAATAAAATGAAATCCTCATCGTTCATGTAGAACATGTAAGGACTTGGATTGTTAAGTTTTAATTGTGCGTAGCTCGCAAGGGTATTCGGGCAAGCTAATGAAAAACGGCGAGATGGTACAATTTGGAACACATCACCAATATTAATATGATGTTTTAATGCTTTTACAATGCCGATAAATTCAGGATCTTCAAAGTTGGTACTGACCTCATCACTTGCCGCTTTAATGGAAAGTACGCCATCAATATTTCTTAATTTTTGTGCAATAGAAAGTGCCGTTTTTGCGACTTCCACTTGTTCTTCTTGGCTAAAGCAAAAGCTTTTTAAGGTGGCTTGTTGGCTTTGGTGATCGATGGTGATTAAGTTTTCCGCAAGATAGAAACTGTAGTCCGGGCAGTGAATACCATCATCTTTTAATTCAACACCTTGCATTGGAATAAAATTTGCCACCAAATCATAAGCAAATAAACCACCTAAAAAGACTGGCGTACTGCTATGTTGATAATGGTTAGAAATGACACGAAGTCCATCAAAAATTGTGGCAGCTTGTAATTTACTGTCTTCATCTAATTGATTATCGAGCGGCGCAAATTGTACAGAAAATTCATTGTCAAAATTGACCGTACTTACAGTACCGAGTTGGCTTAACACTGGATGAATTTCTTTTAACATTTGTTTACCGTTCGCATTTAGTGCTCTAAATGTCACTTGATTGCCTAAGCAAGTAATTTTAACGGCCGCATTAATTAGAATAAGACTTTGTAAGCTATTTTTGTTACCAATTTCTGCAGAGTCGAGGAGAAGAGAATTTGAGTTCTGTTGGCAAAGCGTATTAAAAATAGCGGTGGTGTCGGCATGATAGGGAACCGGTTGAGAGGTCACCGCAATAAAAGGGGTATTTTTCATAGTCAATCCTGTATTCTGAACTTTTGCACTATTAAACTAGTACATGGTGCATAAGTCAAGAAAATAATCAAAAAATTGGCGTGATTTTACAATATTTTTTTAATTTTTAACCAAAGATATTAAAAATAGAGGAAGTTGATTAGAAAAAAGCCATTTAGAGGTATATCTCAAAATGGCTTAATAGAAGAAGTAGATTCAGTGATTAGAGAGAAGCAACGATCTCATCAATTTTATTTCTTGCTGAACGTTGTGCGTTTTCAATCGCTTCAGCACCTAATCCGATACCTTTTGCATAAGCAAACTGAACATCGGTAATGCCAACAAAACCTAAAATCGCTTTTAAATAATTTGTCACATTGTTGTTTTCATCATACATACCACCAAAGCTCGCTAATACAATCGCTTTTTTACCTTGAAGTAAACCTTCAGGACCATTTGCGGTGTATTGGAAAGTCACACGAGGGCGAGCGATAAAATCAAAGTAAGATTTAAGTTGTGTTGGGATGCCTAAGTTATACATTGGCGCACCAATTACGATAATATCTGCTGCTTTTAATTCAGCCACTAACTCATCAGATAAAGCTAAAAGTGCATTTTCTTCTGCTGTTTTAGGTTCGCCACGTACTGCTGTTGCAGCTGTTGCATCAAAATGGGGAAGGGGTTGCGCTGCTAAATCACGCACCACAATGTTGTGTTCTTTTAATTTTTCAATGGTATAATCGGCTAATTTATTACTTTGAGAGTGATCTGCAAGGATGCTTGATTTCAATACTAATACGTTCATAGAGTTTCCTTTAATTGGTGTTTGTCAAAAGTGCGGTCATTTTATCGGAAATTTTGAATAGATAAAGTAGCTATCAGGAAAATCATTGTTTACTCATTGGAAAGAATTCAGCGAGATATTAACAAGTGTGGTGGAAAGTGCTAAAATTCTCCGCCGCACTTGGTTTGCTCGATAGTGGGAGTGAATGAAAGTGCGGTTTGTTTTTAATCATTATTTGCATGTTGCCTTTCGTATGGGCGACCACTGTATAAGGAAAAATTATGCCTATTATTACTTTGCCGGACGGTTCTAAACGTGAATTTGATCGTCCAGTTTCTGTGTTAGAAGTGGCTCAAGATATCGGAGCCGGTCTTGCCAAAGCAACCATCGCTGGCCGTGTAAACGGCGAACGTCGTGATGCCTGTGACATCATCAATGAAGATGCTAACCTTGAAATTATTACAGCAAAAGATGAAGACGGTTTAGAAATTATTCGTCACTCTTGCGCACACTTGCTCGGTCACGCAATCAAACAATTATTCCCAGATGTCAAAATGGCAATCGGTCCAACGATTGAAAATGGCTTCTATTATGACGTGGATTTAGACCGTTCTTTAACGCAAGAAGACATTGATGCTATCGAAAAACGTATGCTTGAATTGGCGAAAACCAATTATGACGTCATCAAAACTCCGGTAAGCTGGCAAGAAGCAAGAGATACTTTTGAAAAACGCGGTGAGCCATACAAAATGGCTATCTTAGATGAAAATATCGAACGTACCGCAACGCCTGCGCTTTATCATCACGAAGAATACATTGATATGTGTCGTGGACCACATGTGCCAAATATGCGTTTCTGCCAACACTTCAAATTAATGAAAGTTGCAGGTGCGTACTGGCGTGGTGATAGCAAAAATAAAATGTTACAACGTATCTACGGTACGGCTTGGGCAGATAAAAAACAATTAGCGGAATACTTAACTCGCTTAGAAGAAGCGGCAAAACGTGACCACCGTAAAATCGGTAAAGCGTTAGATTTATATCATATGCAAGAAGAAGCACCGGGTATGGTGTTCTGGCATAACGATGGTTGGACAATTTTCCGTGAATTGGAAACCTTCGTACGTACTAAATTAAAAGAATACGATTATCAAGAAGTGAAAGGTCCGTTCATGATGGACCGTGTGTTATGGGAAAAAACAGGTCACTGGCAAAACTACGGCGATTTGATGTTTACTACACAATCAGAAAACCGTGAATATGCGATTAAACCAATGAACTGCCCAGGACACGTCCAAATCTTCAATCAAGGTTTGAAATCTTACCGTGATTTACCAATCCGTATGGCGGAATTTGGTTCTTGTCACCGTAACGAACCATCGGGTTCTTTACACGGTTTAATGCGTGTACGTGGCTTCACTCAAGATGATGCACACATTTTCTGTACTGAAGACCAAATTGAAAGTGAAGTAACCAGCTGTATCAAAATGGTTTACGACATTTACAGCACGTTCGGTTTCCAAAATATTCAGGTAAAATTATCTACTCGTCCTGAAAAACGTATCGGTGCAGATGATATGTGGGATCGTGCAGAAGCAGGTCTTGCAGCAGCATTAGCACATAACGGTCTTGAATATGAAATTCAAGAAGGTGAAGGCGCATTCTACGGTCCGAAAATTGAGTTTGCATTACGTGACTGCTTAGATCGTGAATGGCAATGCGGTACTATCCAATTAGACTTCGCATTACCAGGTCGTCTAAATGCGTCTTATGTGGCAGAAGATAACGATCGTCGCACACCCGTTATGATTCACCGTGCGATTTTAGGTTCGATTGAGCGTTTCATCGGTATCATTACTGAAGAATATGCGGGTTTCTTCCCTGCATGGTTAGCACCGGTCCAAGCGATTGTGATGAATATTACGGATAGTCAAGCTGATTACGTGCAAAAAGTGGTGAAACAACTATCTGATGCGGGATTACGAGTTAAAGCTGATTTACGTAATGAAAAAGTTGGCTTCAAGATCCGCGAACATACCTTACGTCGCGTGCCTTATATGCTTGTTTGCGGTGATAAAGAAATCGCAGAAGGCAAAGTGGCTGTACGTACCCGTAAAGGTGCTGATTTAGGTACTTTCACGATTGAAGAATTTGCTGAAATCTTAAAATCCCAAGTAAGACAACGTGAGTTGAAATTATTGGGTGAAGAGTAATTAATTCTTTAAAATCTTAATTAAAAATGACCGCACTTTGATGTGCGGTTTTTTTATATTCACGGTATAAAAATAAACTCAAGTCTCTCTTTCTTCTATATAATAGACTTATCACAAGGAGACGAATATGACAGCTCAAATTCAACAATTAACACCAGAATTAACGTTAGAACATATCAATGAAATTCCTGTTTTAATCTTAAATCACTCCGTAGGTTCAGCTCGAATTGCATTACAAGGGGCGCAGCTATTAAATTGGCAACCTAAAGGGGAAGAGCAGGAGATTTTTTGGTTAAGTGAGATTGAACCTTTCACACAAGGTGTGGCAATTCGCGGCGGTGTGCCGATTTGTTACCCTTGGTTTGGAGGCCTTAAACAACCTTCACACGGTACAGCGCGTTTACGTTTGTGGCAATTAAGTGATTATGATCTCCAAGCTAATAAAGTGCGGTTAGAATTTTCGCTCTTTTCTGAATATGGTGTGATTGAAGCCAAAATGAAAATGGAATTTACCGATAAATGCACAATGACTTTAACGCATTTAGGGCAAGAACCAGCTCAAGCGGCATTACACAGTTATTTTAATATTGGTGATATTTCACAAATTGAAGTCCAAAATTTACCAAGTCGTTGCTATGACTCATTACAAGGTAAACATACAGACGTTCCTTCAACACGCAGAATAGAACAAGGTGTGGATTGTATTTATACATTAGAGGAAGATAAAACATTCTTAGTGGATAATGCATTTAATCGACATATTCAAATTACACACCATCATGCAGATTCAATTGTGCTATGGAATCCTTGGGAAAAAACACCAAGTGCGATGCAACCAGAAGGGTATAGAACAATGGTATGTATTGAAACCGCAAGATTAGAAAAATTGCTTCAATTTGGAGAGAGTATTTCAGCTGAAATAAGTGCTTTAACCACTGATATTTAAAGGAATAGAAATCCTTGTTGCATAAACGTGGCAAATGCTATAAAATTTTGCCCGTTTTTTGTTTGTTTTTATAGCAAATGATTGAAGAAATCTTCTGTTTTAAATGCAGTGGGTTTTATCTTAAATAAATAGAAGGAATAACATTATCAAAACCGTAAAAAAAGCTCCGGCAGCTAACCGCCCGAATCGCATTAACGATGAAATTCGAGTAAAAGAAGTTCGTTTGATTGACCAAGATGGTGAACAAGCGGGGATTGTATCAATTCAACAGGCCTTAGATATGGCAGAACAAGCAGCGCTTGATTTAGTTGAGATCAGTCCGAATGCCGAACCACCGGTTTGTCGTATTATGAACTACGGCAAGTTCCTCTATGAAAAGAGTAAAACTGCAAAAGAACAGAAGAAAAAGCAAAAAGTTGTACAAGTGAAGGAAATTAAATTCCGTCCAGGTACTGATGAAGGTGACTACCAAGTTAAATTACGTAGCTTAATCCGTTTCTTAGAAGATGGCGATAAAGCGAAAATTACTGTACGTTTCCGTGGTCGTGAAATGGCTCACCAAGATATCGGTTTAGACGTGTTAGAACGCGTTAAAAATGATTTGGCTGACATTTCAGTAGTGGAATCTGCACCGGGTAAATTAGAAGGTCGCCAAGCAGTAATGGTGTTAGCACCTAAGAAAAAATAATTTTTTATTTAGATTTGATCTAGATAATCGAATTTTCACTTCGGTGAGAATACAACTGCACATTGGGCAAACTACGCAGCCTAATTGCTTTTGGAGAAGGGCAATTCAATTTGCCATATTGGAATAATTAGTGCCTACAAGTAATCTTCGGATTCGCCTAATTATGTGTTTAACTTAAAATGCGGAGTTATTTTAACAATGCCTAAAATTAAAACAGTACGTGGTGCTGCTAAGCGTTTCAAAAAAACAGCTTCTGGCGGTTTCAAACGTAAACAATCTCACTTACGTCATATTTTGACTAAAAAGACAACTAAACGTAAACGTCATTTACGTCATAAATCAATGGTTGCGAAAGCAGACCAAGTTTTAGTAGTAGCTTGCTTACCATATGCATAAGCCGTTATTTAAGCAAAACGTACGATTAGTTAAATTAGTTAAAAATATTACATAGGAGATTAAATAATGGCTCGTGTAAAACGTGGTGTTATTGCAAGAGCACGCCATAAGAAAGTTCTTAAGGCTGCTAAAGGTTATTATGGTGCACGTTCACGCGTGTATCGCGTTGCTTTCCAAGCGGTGATCAAAGCTGGTCAATACGCATATCGTGACCGTCGTCAACGTAAACGTCAATTCCGTCAATTATGGATTGCACGTATCAACGCTGCGGCTCGTCAAAATGGTTTATCTTACAGCAAATTCATCAACGGCTTGAAAAAAGCGTCTGTTGAAATCGACCGTAAGATCCTTGCTGATATCGCTGTATTCGACAAAGTGGCGTTCGCTGCATTAGTTGAGAAAGCAAAATCTGCACTTTAATTTTTTAAAGTTTAGATTCAAAAAATTAGGACGCTGAAAAGCGTCCTTTTTTATTACCTTCCAAAAAGAAAAAACCGCTACTCAAAACTTGAATAGCGGGGAGGTCTTAATTTATAAGAAACTTCAAAAAGATAACTGCAATATGCAGTGCACTAGCAATGTATCAGACTGTGTGTTTTTGAAATAGTTCGATATTTTTGAAAAAATATTTAAAAAATATCAAAATTAAACCAAAATGAACGAATTTAGCCCTTTATAAAGGCAATAATTTGCTCTTCAATCCCTTTTTCATCTAATTTAATTTCAGCAAGCGCTTCTTGTTGTGTGCCTTGCGGAATAAAGATATCAGGTAAACCTAGTTGTAAAAGTGCGGTTGTTTTTCTATGAGAATTTAGCACTTCTGAAACAGCAGAACCTGCACCACCTTGAATTGCATTTTCTTCTAATGTCACAATGACATCATGGGTATTTGCCACTTCTAGAATACGAGCTTCATCAATTGGTTTCACAAAGCGCATATCGACAACAGTCGCATTGAGTTTTTCTGCCACAGATAAAGCAGCTGGTAAGAGTGTACCAAAATTCAGAATAGCGATTTTTTCACCCTCACGAACCATTTTTGAACGACCAATTTCTAATTCAGCAAGTGGGGTTAATTCTACGCCGATTGCATTTCCACGCGGATAACGTACCGCAGCCGGTTTACCACATTTATAACCCGTATAAAGCATTTGGCGGCATTCATTTTCATCACTTGGTGTCATAATGATTATATTCGGAATGCAGCGCATAAAGCTTAAATCAAACGCACCTTGGTGAGTCTGACCATCAGCACCTACGATACCTGCACGATCGATGGCAAAGAGAACAGGTAAGTTTTGAATAGCAACATCGTGAATAAGCTGATCATAAGCACGCTGTAAGAAGGTAGAATAAATTGCCACAACAGGTTTATAACCGCCAATTGCAAGACCGGCTGCAAAGGTAACAGCATGTTGCTCAGCGATGGCAACATCAAAATATTGTTGTGGGAATCGTTCTGAAAACTCTACCATGCCAGAACCTTCACGCATTGCAGGTGTAATACCGACTAATTTATCGTCTTGTTCCGCCATTTCACATAACCAATCACCAAAGATTTTTGAATAAGTTGGTTTGGTATTTGATTTAGGAAGTTGGCCGCTTGTTGGGTCAAATTTTGGTACGCCATGGAAACCGATCGGGTCTTTTTCTGCAGGCTCGTAACCTTTTCCTTTTTTAGTTTTGATGTGTAAGAATTGCGGCCCTTTGAGATCGCGCATATTGCTTAAGGTGGCAATTAATTCATCAATATTATGCCCGTCAATTGGCCCGATATAGTTAAAACCGAGCTCTTCAAAAAGCGTACTTTCTGGCGAGAACATCACACCTTTCATGTGCTCTTCGGTTTTCTTCATAAAGTTTTTAACAGTTGGCACTTTATCTAGAATTTTCTTACTGCCATCACGAACCGTTGAATATAATGAACCAGAGAAAATGCGAGCAAGGTGATTATTCAATGCCCCCACATTTTCAGAAATGGACATTTCATTGTCATTTAAAATAACCAACATATCAGTATGTAAAGAACCTGCATGGTTTAAGGCTTCAAATGCCATCCCTGCAGTGATTGCACCATCACCAATCACACAAACGGTTTTACGACCCGCATTTTCACGTTCTGCCGCCACTGCAATCCCTAGTCCTGCACTGATTGAAGTAGAAGAGTGACCAACACTTAATACATCAAACTCACTTTCTTCACGCCAAGGGAAAGGATGAATGCCGCCTTTTTGGCGAATGGTGGACATTTGATCACGACGTCCCGTCAAAATTTTGTGTGGGTAAGCTTGATGGCCCACATCCCAAATTAATTGATCAAAAGGGGTTTTGTAAATGTAGTGTAGTGCAACCGTCAATTCAACGGTACCAAGGCCAGATGCTAAATGGCCGCTGGTTTGACTAACGGATTCCAACAGATAACTCCGTAACTCCTGACAAAGTTGCGGAAGCTGATCTTTGTTCAAAAGACGCAAATCTTCCGGCGAATTAATTAAGGATAAAAGAGGGTAGTTGTTCATATATTCGTTAGTCCTAAAATGTGAAAAAAGTGACCGCACTTTGAGAAATCAAGATAAGTGCTGTCACCATTAACTTTTACGATTGACAATAAATTCAGCTAATGCACGCAATGCAGTGGTATCAAAAGGCAAATTGTCTAATTCATGTAAGGCGGTTTGATAGAGTTCTTGTGCTTTTTGTTTCGCGCCCTCTAACCCTAACAGCTTTGGATAAGTGCTTTTATCTAAACCTAAATCAGACCCCACCGGTTTACCGATTTCAGCACTGTCACCTTCAATATCTAAAATGTCATCTTGTACTTGGAAAGCTAAACCAATAGCTTGTGAATAACGTTCTAGTTGTTGCTCTAATTCTTTGTTTTGAAAGTGAGGAGAGCAGATAAAACCCAGTTTTAATGCAGCTGTTAGCAACGCGCCCGTTTTGTTGCGATGAATAAGCTCTAATTCGTCTAAATTAACTTGTTTATGCTCAGAAATTAAATCTAAACTTTGCCCTAAACACATGCCTTGTACGCCAGATGCTTGAGCTAAGACTTTCACTAATTGCAATTTTTGTTCTGCAGAAAGAGAAGGGGCTTCAGGGAGAATTTCAAAGGCAAAAGTTTGTAACGCATCGCCAGCTAAAATGGCCGTGGCTTCATCAAAAGCGATATGACAAGTTGGTTGACCACGACGAAGTTCATCGTTGTCCATGGCAGGCAAATCATCATGGATTAAAGAATAAGCATGAATAGCTTCAATGGCTGCTGCCGCGTAATCTAAAGCTGTTGTTTCTGCACCCAGCATTTTACCCGTTGCATAGACAAGGAAAGGGCGAACGCGTTTGCCGCCTAGTAATAAGCCATATTTCATGGCATCACGCAAAGGGGCATTATAAGAGTCAATTTCTTCAAATTGATTGGCTAAAAACTGATTAATGCAATCTTGAACTTGTTTGAGTTCAGTGCCGAATTGATAACTCATGGATTACTCGTCCCCTTGATAATTACTTAATGGGGCGGTTTCGCTTTTTTGTAACAAAATTTGAATACGTTGTTCTGCTTGTTGCAAGCGCTCTTGACCAAGTTGAGCCAATTTAATGCCGTTCTCAAATTCTTTCAGCGCATCTTCCAATGGTAATTCACCGCTTTCAAGTTTTGCCACAATAGTTTCTAACTGTGCAAGTGTTGTTTCAAAATCAGGTTCAGCATTTGCTGGTTTACGCGCCATTAAATTATCCTTTTCAGATGAATAAATTGCTCCGTATTGTACTTGATTTTTATAGGGATGTTAAAAACTTATTTCAAAGTGCGGTCAGTTTTTCGTGAGAATTTGAACTTTGTGGGATCTGGAATTTAGCGTACAATACGGCCATTTTTTATTATTCACAGATTATTATGAAATTTATCGTTAAACTTTTTCCTGAAATTATGATTAAAAGCGAAACTGTGCGTAAGCGTTTCGCGAAAATTTTGACCTCTAATATCCGCAATATTTTACAGAAATATGATGAAGAAACAGCGGTTGTTCGTCATTGGGATTACATCGAAGTGCGCTCAAAAAATGAAGCCAATCGTGAAGAGTTAATTGCGCTTTTACAACGCATTCCAGGTATTCATCATTTTTTAGAAGTGGAAGAAAAACCGTTTACCGATTTACATCATATCTTTGAATTGACCTTAGCAGATGTCGCTGAACAACTTGAAAACAAAACCTTTTGTGTACGTGTAAAACGCAAAGGGAAACATGATTTCAGTTCCATTGAAGCAGAACGTTACATCGGTGGTGGTTTAAATCAGCATATTGAAAGTGCAAAAGTACGCTTAAAAAATCCTGATGTGACGGTGCGTATTGATATTGAATATGACAAAATGATGCTGGTGAGAGCTCGTCATGTTGGTCTTGGCGGTTATCCAATTGGGACACAAGAAGATGTGCTTTCATTGATTTCAGGTGGCTTTGACTCAGGCGTATCCAGTTATATGCTTATTCGCCGTGGTTCACGTGTGCATTATTGTTTCTTCAATTTGGGCGGCGCAGCCCATGAAATTGGCGTGAAACAAATGGCTTACCATATTTGGAATCGCTATAGCTCATCCCATAAAGTCCGTTTTATTGCCATTCCTTTTGAAGGCGTAGTGGGCGAGATTTTAGAGAAAGTCGATAACGGCCAAATGGGCGTCGTGTTAAAACGAATGATGGTGCGAGCTGCAAGTAAAGTTGCACAACGTTTTGATATTCAAGCCATTGTTACCGGCGAAGCACTCGGACAAGTTTCAAGCCAAACCTTAACCAATTTGCGTTTAATTGATGAAGCTGCAGATGCATTAGTATTACGTCCACTTATTACTCATGATAAAGAACAAATTATCGCAATGGCGAAAGAGATCGGTACCGATGATATTGCTAAATCAATGCCGGAATTCTGTGGAGTGATTTCTAAAAATCCAACGATTAAAGCGGTACGTGAAAAAATTCTTGAAGAAGAAAATCACTTTGATTTTGGCGTGTTGGAAAGTGCGGTTGAAAATGCACAATATTTAGATATTCGCCAAATTGCAGAAGAAACGGAGAAAGAAGTGGTAGAAGTGGATACCATTTCAGTACTTGGTGAAAACGATATTATTTTAGATATTCGCAGCCCTGAAGAGACAGATGAAAATCCATTTGAATCAGACGAGCATCAAGTAATGCAATTGCCGTTTTATAAATTATCTTCACAATTCGGTTCATTAGATCAAAGTAAAAACTATGTGCTTTACTGTGAACGAGGCGTGATGAGTAAACTGCAAGCGCTTTATTTAAAAGAAAATGGTTTCACGAATGTGAGAGTTTTCGGGAAAAAATAAGCAAAAAATGACCGCACTTTAACGTGCGGTTTTTTTATTCGTAATCTAATTCACCCACTAATTCATCGATAGCTTTGGCAAGTAATGTCCGATCATGACGATAGCTAATATCATCTGCATTCAAGCGTTTAGCTAAGATTTTAACGGAAGAAATGGTAGACAAATCGACTGCACTTTGTTCACGATAAGGGGTTATAGCACCATCAATAACGGATTCGCCGACGATTTCATTAATTTTCTGAATACGATCAGCCAGTGAAAGCTGAGAGGCCGCGCCAATTTCTACCCCTAAATTATCAATAAAAATCACTTTCGCTTTGCTATTACGCAGGGCAGTCGCTAATTCAGGTAATAATAATGGTGGCATAATGCTCGTCATGAAACTTCCTGGACCAAGTAAAATGACTTCCGCTTGCTCTAATGCTTGGATGGCTTCTTGTGCGGCTTTAACCATGGGCACTAAGAAAAGTGATTGAGGTAATTCCGTTAAATTATCAATGCTCACTTCACCGACAATACTGGAGCCTGAACCTAAACTCGCGGCAAGATGAACAGGTTCTTCTGACATGGGAATAATGTGAGATTTTACTTTGAGTAATTCACGAATTAAGTTAATGGCTTCAATAGGGCGAATATGCATATCTTCTAAGGCTTTGAGCATTAAATTGCCTAAATTATGCCCAGAAAGTTCACCTTCACCAGTAAAGCGGTATTCAAATAATGCAGATGCCGTGCTTGGCTCAATGATGATTTGGTTTAAGCAATTACGTAGATCGCCCCACGCGATACCACCTTGTTCTTGGCGAATTCGGCCAGTTGAACCGCCGTTATCTGTGGTGGTGACAATACCGGTTAAACTCTCTTTCATAAAACTCAGCGCCGATAATACACGCCCTAATCCATGACCACCACCAATGGCAACAATATGTTTGATTTCGTCTAAATTTTCATGACGGCTGTGACGAGATAAATCAGACATTTTTCTTCCTTTTTTACCTATAAATAATTATAAAAAATAATGTTATATATTTTTTTATATAAGTTAATTCTGTTATTTTTATCAATATAGTCGGGTTATTCTACCAAATTATTGCTATTAACCGCTTGCTTTTATTACAATACCAACACAATTTATTTTTAACGCATAACTCCGAGCTTGTTTAGCCTAAGTTTCACAAGAAATACGGTGGCAAGCCAATAACGCGGTACGTTATTCAGGGATACGCTGGAAACGGTTTATCCTCTCCATGTTTAGAAAGGTGTAAAATGCAATCCATTCCTATCAAGAACGTAGGAGAGTCTCGCTTAGTCGATCCTTTCCAACGCCAATATTACTATCTACGACTGTCGATTACCGATCAGTGTAATTTTCGTTGTACCTATTGTTTACCTGATGGTTATCAACCCGAAGCTAACAAACCAAGTTTCTTAACTTTAAAAGAAATTACCCATCTTGCTCAAGCGTTTGCTGAAATGGGCACAGAGAAAATCCGTTTAACGGGGGGCGAACCGACTTTACGCAAAGATTTTATTTCTATTGCTGAAAGCATTGCTAATATTGATGGAATCCGTCAATTAGCCGTCACGACAAATGGCTATCGTATGGCAAAAGATGTGGCTGATTGGAAGAAGGCAGGGATTACGTCTATTAACGTCAGTGTTGATAGCTTAGATCCTAAAATGTTCCATCAAATTACAGGTATCAATAAGTTTGATGACGTGATGCGTGGTATCGATCGTGCATTTGAAGTGGGCTACAACAAAGTTAAAGTCAATTCAGTTTTGATGAAAAATTTGAATGACAAAGAGTTTGAGCAATTCCTTGTTTGGGTGAAAGATCGCCCAATTCAAATGCGCTTTATCGAACTCATGCAAACGGGCGAAATGGATAGTTTCTTTGATAAATTCCATCTTTCAGGACAAGTATTAGCGGATAAATTGCTGCAAAACGGTTGGCAATTACAACACAAATCCCATACTGATGGTCCTGCTAAAGTATTCACACATCCTGATTATGCAGGCGAAATTGGCTTAATTATGCCTTATGAGAAGAATTTCTGTGCAAGCTGTAATCGTCTCAGAGTATCAGCGAAGGGCAAACTTCATCTCTGTTTATTCGGCGAAGAAGGCATTGAATTACGTGATTTATTGCAATCCCATGAACAGCAAGATATTTTGCAAGCACGTATTTTTTCTGCATTGCAAGGCAAACGTGAACATCATTATTTGCATATCGGTGATAGTGGCGTAAGAAATCATTTAGCTTCTATCGGTGGCTAAAAGAGAATAGGTGACTTTTACTGTTCACTTATTTTGCTTTCATCACACATGTAAAACATTCAATATTTTAACCGCACTTTATATTATGACTACATTTACGCATATCAATTCTCAAGGCGAAGCCAATATGGTGGATATTTCTGCAAAGGCAGAGACCGTTCGTGAAGCTCGTGCTGAAGCCATCGTTACTATGTCAAAAGAAACCCTTGCTATGATCGTGGAAGGCAAACATCACAAAGGCGATGTATTTGCTACAGCACGTATTGCAGGGATTCAAGCAGCAAAACGTACTTGGGAACTTATCCCGCTTTGCCATCCATTGTTACTTTCTAAAGTAGAAGTGAATTTAGAACCGTTACCTGAAACAAACCAAGTTCGTATTCAATCTCTTTGCAAATTAACCGGAAAAACCGGCGTAGAAATGGAAGCATTAACGGCAGCAAGCGTAGCAGCCTTAACCATTTACGATATGTGTAAAGCCGTACAAAAAGACATGGTAATTGAGCACGTTCGCCTGTTAGAAAAGAGCGGTGGAAAATCTGGTCATTTTATTGCGGAGGAAAAATAAGATGCTAAATATTTTATTTTTTGCTCAAACTCGTGAATTAATTGGCGTCGATTCTATTCAGCTTGAAGGCGATTTTGCAACAGCGGAAGCGGTGCGTGAACATCTTGCTCAAAAAGGTGATAGATGGGCGTTAGCGTTAGAAAAAGGGAAACTTTTAGTCGCTATCAATCAAACTTTGATGCCATTAGAAAGTGCGGTCAAAAATGGGGATGAAATTGCGTTTTTCCCACCGGTAACAGGAGGCTAAATGACGGATATTCAAATTTCACTACAAGAACAGCCTTTCGATCAAAATGCCGTTTACCAATGGCTTTCTGAGCAACATTCAGTTGGCGCAACGGTTATTTTCGTGGGTAAAGTTCGCGATCTTAATTTAGGTGATGAAGTGTCCAGCTTATACTTAGAACATTATCCCGCCATGACAGAAAAAGCCTTACGTGAAATTGTAGAACAGGCGAAAGCCCGTTGGGATATCCGGCGAGTGTCTGTGATTCATCGTGTGGGAATTTTACATACTGGAGATGAAATTGTTTTAGTTGGAATTAGTTCAGCTCACCGAGGTGATGCCTACCACGCTAATGAATTTATTATGGACTTTTTAAAATCCAAAGCTCCGTTCTGGAAAAAAGAACAAACTAATCAAGGCGAACGTTGGATTGAAGCAAGAGAGAGCGATAAAGAAGCGTTAGAGAAGTGGTAATAAAAAAAGTGCGGTCAAATTGATCTGCACCCCAAAAGTTGGACTAAACAACCAACAATTGAGGTGCAGATTTTTTTATGGGTAAACACTACACAACAGAATTTAAATTACAGGTTCTTCAACCTATCCTAAAAGGGAAAATGAGCATTAGAGAGGCCGCTCGTTTTTACAATATCCCCTCTGACACATTAGTTGGAACCTGGTTGAAACGCTTTGAAAAAAGTGGCATAAAAGGACTTATTCCTTATAAACCATCAGGACGACCGCCAATGAAACCTAAATATGCCAGAATGCCTCCTCCACCTAAAACAGAAGAAGACCGCTTACGTCTGAGAATTTTACAGCTTGAAGCGGAGGTCGCTTACCTAAAGGAGTTGAGAAAGCTCAGACTTCAGGAGGAAGCC
>NZ_LZOZ01000006.1 GCF_001679485.1 Haemophilus sp. CCUG 60358 | reverse complement strand
TTTAGCCGCACTTTTTTTATTCCTTAAACTAATTGATTGTTATGCTCATAAGCATAAAGAGTATTAAACATCAGCATGGCAACTGTCATTGGCCCTACTCCACCCGGCACGGGTGTAATATAAGCCGCTTTTTGTATCGCCACATCATATTCCACATCACCCACTAATTTGCCATTGATACGGTTAATCCCCACATCAATGACTGTTGCCCCTTCTTTAATCCAATCGCCCGGAATAAAACGAGGCTTGCCGACAGCCACCACTAAAACATCTGCCTGACGAATATGATGCTCTAAATCTTTGGTAAAACGATGTGTCACTGTGACAGTAGCGCCTGCCAATAATAATTCAAGTGACATCGGGCGCCCTACAATATTTGATGCGCCAACGATCACTGCATGTTTACCGTGTAAATCAATACCTGTGGTTTCTAATAATTTCATCACGCCATAAGGGGTGCAAGCACGTAAAGTTGGGATACGTTGGCATAAACGCCCCACATTATAAGGGTGGAAACCATCCACATCTTTTTCAGGGCTAATACGCTCAATCACTGATGTGCTATTAATTTGTTCAGGCAATGGAAGCTGGACGAGAATACCATCAATGGTTTCATCGGCATTTAATTGGTCAATCAGTTGTAGTAGTTCCGCCTCTGTCGTGGTTTCAGGTAAATCATAGGATTTCGAGACCATTCCAATCTCTTCGCAACTTTTACGTTTACTGCCCACATAGACTTGAGAAGCAGGATCTGCGCCCACTAAAATTACTGCAAGTCCTGGCGCACGTTTACCTTGAGCACGATAATGTTCAATTTTACTGGCAACATCAGATTTAATTTTTTTTGATAATTCAGTACCTGAAATAATTTGGGCGGTCATGCATTTTTCCTCAAGGTGGCATTAAGTAAACGTTTGCTATTTTAACTGACTACGCCTTATTTTACAAAGACAACAAAAGAGCGGTTAAAAAAACTGGAATAATTTTGAGCAGTTGAAAGAGGAATCTAAAAAATTAATTGACTGAAAAGAAAAGCTCACTATAATTGTGCTCAATCGTCGGCGAGTAGCGCAGCTTGGTAGCGCAACTGGTTTGGGACCAGTGGGTCGTAGGTTCAAATCCTATCTCGCCGACCACTTCTTTTATATTTCCCTCGAAATTCCATACAAAAGATGTAACCCTTGAAATGCGCCCTTAGCTCAGCTGGATAGAGCAACGCCCTTCTAAGGCGTGGGTCAAAGGTTCGAATCCTTTAGGGCGTGCCATAACTCATCTCAATCTATTATTGTTTTTCTATTTATTTTTTCAGCGAAAGTAATAGCTCTATGCATATTTTATACAAAGAAAAATAACGTCAATTCTAGATTTCAAAAATGATTGATTTAAAAGATGATTTTAAATTCAGAAAAGAAAATATTTGAATGGCGGTGAGAGGGAACAACGATTTTTTCTTCTTAAGCCTTGTGTAGTCTAAAACCTTGATATTCTGCATAGCCCGTTAGGGAGTTATACAGGGAGTTAAAAATAAATTTTCCTGTTATTTGTCCTTGTTTAAAGGGCGATTATGGGAAAAAGAGATTTAACGGTCAATCTTTAATTTTCGTTTAATTTTGTTTTATGCGTTCATTTTTTTGACAATGCGTTTACATGAGATATAGCGGTGATTAGATTCAGATTTACTAGAAATTAAGATTGAATATTTAGATGTCAAATTTTATTCTTGAGAAGATTAATAACCACTGTATAGAAATTTTGTTGTATTTTTCTTACTTGTATTTTTTTGGCAGCTCCCTATTTTTCGGGGGAAAGTGGGAAAAAGTGGGAAAAACTTGTAACTCATTGATAAAAATATAAAAAAATCGGGAAATTTTCCCCCATTTTCCCCCCTTTTGGAAAAATTCCCCTTTTTGTATCCCTTCCAATTTCAAGAAAGGGGGAAAAGTGGGAAACGGGGGGAAAATCAAAAACCATAAATAATTATATAATATATTGATTTAATTATAAATTTATAAGTTAATTATTATATTTTCCCACTTTCCCACTTTTCCCCCGTTATTTTTGGTTTGCTATAGAAAAAGTCAAAAAGATTAACAATCACCCTGTATTATGTTAAATACACTACTGTATAAAAAGGCGATTCAATCGAACCGCCTTTATTTATTCCTCCAATGGTAGGGTGATTTTTAACCCTCTTTTTGTTGGTGTTGTAATGTTTTTATCCTGCAAGGTTGGATAGGTTGATTCATTGCGCCATGTATCCTTATCTTTTCGTTCCGTTCTGATTAATCGCTTTTCTTTGAGCAAAGATTCAATAATTTTTTTCTCTGGAAAAGCCCCCATTTCTAAAAGTAGATTCCGCTTGTCTAGTATTAGATAGGAATTTTCCCGTGTATCTTCTTCAAAATAAAACCCTACAAATTTTTTGCTTACTGGCGTGTTTACAATCTGCTTATTTCTAACGTGATAAAGATCGCCTATATTCTGCTGGATGAATAAATCTAGATTTTCGATAATCTGTGTTTTTTCCTTATTTCCCCAGCCAAATTCATTTACCCATAATGTAAAGCAGTTGAAAATTGCCGCTTCTATTTCGTCATCATTTAAGCCTGTAATATGCTTTGAGCATTTTCCTACGGTTTCCAATAATGCAAAATTCTTCGCTACGCGCCCTATTTGGTTGAGTTCTTCATAGGCAATATCTTTCGGTTTTGATGCGATCATTTTGTCAATAAATGCTCGCTCGTGCTTTTCCTTTTCTGTATTGAGTAGGGGTTTATTCTGAATGATAAAATTAATCCATTCCCTGCCCGCTACGCCGTAAAATTTACCAGTGTTGCCTTTGATAAAATCAACAAATGCTAATGATTTGTGATAAGGTGTAGGTAAATTAGGATCTAAGGCAAATTGATGAAAATTAGTGAGCCCTTCAAATGGGATATTCAGCATTCTGACAAGTTCCCCGGCTTTGACTACATTTCCTTTTTTCTCTTTGAAAATATCCTTTAACTGGTCTACTAGATTTTTTTCTCCATTACTTAAGATCATAGTTTGCCAGTTTCGGATTCTTCGATTTTGTCCGTTATCAGCATTGCCGCGCATTTTCTCTACGCCTTGAAATAGTTCATAAGTAATACCCACACCTAGATCGGGTGAAAGGTTAGTTAATTCATCCATCACTAATAGGCAATCATTCCGCGCTATGGCTTCATTAATTAAGGCGGTTCGAGTTGCACTCCAAGAGCGTTCTAAATCTTTTCCGTGGCCGTAAACGCTGTTGGCGATATGACTACAAATAGATTTACCTTTTGAACTATCGCCATAAATATGAATGCCAAAATGTGGCGCATTGACAATTTTTACAACTGGCGCTGTTAAGGCAAAAAGCAACGAAAGAATGATTAAATCATTTCCTTTGGCATATTTCGCAACATTTTCTCGCCATTCTGCCAATGTGCAAGATTGGTTAAATAAATCAGCGTTAATCGGTTGATTTCGTAAAAATAATGGCTGTTTATTGTCCATTTCTCCGATTATTTCGCCGTTTGGGTAAATATACGCGCCATTTTTCCAACCTGAACTTGATACAATACGCCATTTAGGCGAAGTAATGGTTTTGGATGAAATATAGTTCGCTAAAAATGGATGGTGTTTAGTGACATAATTTATCTCTAACCCTTTATTTCTTAAGTTTTTGAATGTTTCCGCGCTTGCAATTTCACCTTGTAAAATAGCCTCCGTGATTTCTTCGCGGTTGCCGTTGGATTTAAAGCGGAGCATTGAGTAGTGCAAGTTTCCTTCTTCGATTTCCACTCCTTGCCCGATAACATCAAATTTATCAGATAGCCAATGATAGTTTATTCCCTTGTCGTTCTCATCAATCAAGAAAAGCCCTTTTTTAATGCCATTATCCGCAAATTTAATTTCTGCGGGCTTGGCGGTTTTTATCATGATTGGGGTGTCGCTATCTGCATTTTCTTCTGCTTCTTTGGCATGCATAGCTTGTATATTAGAAAGCTCTTCGTCATTGCGTATTTTCTGTAAAAAATCAGGCGCTATATCTTGAGCAATAAGATTCTGATCAAATATTTTTATAATTCTTATCTGTGTTGTTTTTGCAAGATTGAGAAAAAGAGCGCTTTTTTGCGCTTCAGTTACGCCATCAAGGAAAATAATTGATAAATATTCTTGCTGTTTCGCAATCTCTATATCTTGAATATTTGGATGCGTTGACAAGTCTAAAATTAAAGGCGTTTCATCAGTAGATTGCTGTATGATTTTGCAAAATAACAGCCATTCTTCACTATATACCCATTCTTTTTTATTATTGCGATTTGGATAATTTTTCCAGTAAAAATGCGCTTTATCGCCTACTATCAAAACGTCTTCAAGATTATCTTTACGGTTTACTTCATCAAAATTTTGTACTTTTGCCATATATCCCCCTATGCTTTATTTCTATTTTTAAAAAACGCAATCACATCTTCCGCACGATACTTCTTCGGAGCGTTTTTCTTTTGTGTTCCAACGCTTGCGGGGAAAGCTGGGTCAATAGCTAACTTTTGCATAAAATAGCCATAAGAAATCTTTGCGTATTGAGCCACGTCTTTCGCTGTCCAGATTTCATCTAATCCATAAGCTTTCTTATCATTCTCCAAACGGCTTAGGCGTTCGTCATGGTTCGCAAGAATACGCTTTAGGCTCTCTACGGTTAGTGGTTGTTCTTGTTGTTGCATCATGTTCTATCCTTTGTTTAAATCTTGGGCTTATCGGTCATGTCTTATTGTTTGCAAATAGCTAAATAGGCGTTCAAATCACTTTCAGCAACTTTCCGACTTCTGCCAAACTTATAAGATTTTAATTTGCCACTCGCTATCCAACGTTTAATAGTAGGTTCTGAACATAAGCCAGTTTCTGCAATCTCTTTAATTGAAAAGTATCTATCACCGCTTGGCATTCTTGACTGTTCAATAACAGCACTGATCTTTGTCTCTTGAATTTGTCGTTGAAGCACATCTTGTTCCTTCTGTTTTAACTTTTCTAATTCATCTTTTTTCATGGACTTCACCACTTCATCAAACTCATTCAATAAGGCTGTTTTGATTTGTTGCATTGCGCTATCAATTAATGCTTCTAATTTTGCTCTACTCATTTCTATTCTCCTTTTGGTGATTTTGTTTCTGCATATTTTTCAAGTGTTTGTTCAAGTGGAAAACCGCCATTATGCGAATACACATCGCATAAATTTCTATTAATCCACTCTAAAACTTCCGTGCCTTTTAATTCTTTCATTAAAGCTAAATAGCACATGCTATAAAAAGCCAATGCATCTGTTACATTTTTATGTTCATCATGCTTAGGAATAAGGAAATGTTTAGCTAAATCATTAATCAATAAAATAGAAGGATTCGCCTTTTTATCTTTTTCAGAATCTCGACAAATTAAGATCCCATCTGTCGTTGTTATTAATTCTCTGCTCATTTTTCACCTCCCATTTTTTGAATTTTTACTGCCCATACGTTAGGGTCATTTTCCATTAAATGGCGCGCTACCCTCTCGGCTTCTTCGTAAAAGAAAAACCTGCTTGAATAGTATTTTTGGTGAAAGTGATCGAATGCTGAGAGAAAGAAAAAATTACGCATAAATTCCCCCTTTCATCGCTAAAGTGCGGTCAAATTTGGGGTTAATTTTTGCAACGGTGGCAAGATAGCGAAAATCAGCGTTAAGGCTTAATCTTGCGCTTTCTTCGGTGTTGGCGTGAATAGTTTGAATGCACAAATTAAAGTGCGGGTGTGTGCGATTAACGCATAGAAATTTATAGATCATTTCTGCGGTGTCCATATGTAAATCTTTAGGAACTACCGCTAGACTTGTCACGGTCGGGCGGTAGCACGTAACGGGGTGACAAACTGCTACATATGGAAAGCAGCCAACCACAAAGGGTTGCCCATTACGCGCTACCATTGAGAATAGTCTATCAAAAGATAGATTATTTGGGATAGATGCGTAAACGCAAGGAACAAAAAAAGCGCAAATTAGCGCGCTGTTGTTCGCCATATGTAAATTCAGCTTGTCACGGCCGGCCCTCAATTTTGAGAATGCGGGTTTAATATAGTTTAACTTCGTTTCATCTGTCAATAGTAAAACTATAAATTTGTTTGTTTTTTCGCACTTCTCTTTGTAGTGCATTGATTTAATTGTATAATTCATACGATTCCTTAGATGAATTAATTCCTTTGTTTATCCAATATCTTAGGTTGGTTTATGGGTAGCCCAGTGTTGAAGACTGGGCTTTTTTTTGTTCTCAATTCAGCGTACGGTTTAAAATAACTTGCCTTGTGATTTATCTTGCCCTTTTAACTGCGCTAATCGTTCTTCATTCGTCATGGGCTTAATGCCCTTTTCCTGTAAAGTTTCTTTTTCGGTTTTCTCCCAGTTGTTCGCTTCAGGACAATCAACATAAACCGCTCTTTTAATGTTGCTAATCTGCCCAACAAAATCGGCGTTTAATTGCCCGCATGAAGGGCAATAAATGCGAGCTTTGGTAACAAGTAATGAAAGTTTTTCAGTGGTACGAATGCCTGCACGTTGTCCGCAAAAAGGACAATAAATTGTTAAGCCTGCCATTTATTCCCCCATTAAATTAATTTCTGTTACTTGCTCTTGGTCTGCGAGAAAACGCTCTACATCTTCTGCCTTATAGCGCGCTAATCGCCCAAATTTAATCGGTTTAGGAAAATGGCCAGCATTAACCTGATCCCATAACCACGCACGAGATACATCTAACATTTTGCAAATTGTGGCGGTTGAGTAATAACGCACTTCGGCGTAAGTGTTTTTTTCCATAGTTGCCCCTAGTTGGTTATAGAAATTGTCAAATAATGTGTCTTGAAATGTCTTGTTTGTCGGAGCGTATGGTAGGTGGTGAGAATTTTGAAAGGTGGAATATTCCAAAAATAGTTGGAATATTCCAAAGTAAGGGATTAATCTTCGACTTGATTGATATAATTATAGATAGTTTTTCCGCTTGGTTTGATTAGATCTTTTTCGTCAAATTGTCGGCTTATCATTGAACGAGGGTTATCAAGTGCTCCTCTTATTTCTTGAGCCGTATGTAAATTGTAGTTAATTGCGAGTAAATCACGGATAAAGCGCGCTTGTGTATTTTGGCTTTTCTTTGATTGTAATTTATTATTTATTTTTCCATCTTCATGTAAATCATAAAGTTTTTGTAAATTCTCATGCGTTACATAAATCTCATCCAAATATAAAAAATCTATAGTTTTTTTCTCTAACTCGATAATGAAATCTTTATCTTCATCATCAATAAACAACCATGAAATATTATCTATTTTTATACTATCTTTAATTTTTATCTTATCTATAATGCTACTTGGTCTATCTATTCTTATTAGCCCCTCTATAAGTAACGGCATCCTTTTCTCAAAAGAAATTTCCTTTTTAACATTATCTATTCTATTTGTTTCTCGCCTTTCTCTTGCTGTTCCATATATATCAAAAGAATCAGCTATTTTTTCAAATAAAGGAGTATAGGCGCACACAGTTAAAATACCATTATTAAAAATAGGTTTTTTTTCATTAAAAAATCTTTCCTCTATTTCATCTGAATTGAGTGCAAAATCGAATATTTGTAGATTCTCATACTCTATTTTTATATTTCCTAACGTGGCCTTTTCTATGTTATAGAAAATAGCAGTGTGAAACTCTATAAGATCATTTAACCAAAAATGCACTAAATCATTTCTGGATAAATCACATACGTTTTCTTTATTTAACTTTTCTATTGCTTGATCGAGCGTGTACCATTGTTTTATTAATGGTTTCTTTTCTTTCATTTTCATATCCTAAGTAAAAATAAAGCCCATTAGCGGGCTTTATTTATGTAATTAAAATTCTAACCTCTCGGACTTAATGCGCTCTATTCCGAGCATTTTCATAGGCTTGTAGACGGTCGCGTTTACCTACTGATAACACAAAAACGGTGATTTCATTATCACTAACTTCATAAACAAGGCGATAACCTGCCGCACGGAGTTTAATTTTATAAAGTGCGGTTGAAAATCCGCTTAATCTGTCCGCTTGCACGTGAGGATTCTCTAAGCGCTCATACAACTTTTTCTTAAATTGGCTTTTTATCGGTTCGCCTAGTTTGTTCCATTCCTTTAACGCTTTCTCGTGAAATTTTAGGCTATAAGTCATCAAGATTTACCGCAATAAATTCACCGTTATTCATGCGTTCTTGCGCAATTTTGCCTAATTCGGCATCTTCCGCTAACTCTTGAAAATATTCAAAAAGGGCTGGTGTTACGCAGTAAAAAGCCGGTTGATTACGATTTAAAATGGCGACTGCGCCATCTTCACTTGCTTGTGCAATGCCCATCGGATCCCGTTTTAAATCGGTAATGCTTGCAGCTTGCTGCGTCAAAATTTGGTGAATTGCCATATTTTTTCCTTCATATGGTTTATCTTCATTAGATATGATAATAGCACTTTAAAAAGTTTTTAAAAGGTTTTTATATAAAAATAAAGCTCCTTTCGGGGCGATTAATTAAAAGTTAAAGATCTCGCTTTTTTGGGCGCTTTGAGTGCGCTTAAAGCTTTGTTTGAATGTTTGCGCTTCCTTTTCCATTAAATCCGCAAAGGCTAACATAAGTTCGATTTTATCATTTTCTGAAATATGCCCTTGTTTTATTGCTTCTTCAATACAAAAGATCGTCATCGTTCGGCTTGCCTCTAACATTCTTTCAGCGCATTCAAGCAAGGTAAAAGAACCTTGTTTTATCTCTGTCATAGATTACGCCTATGTACTAATGCCATCTATTAAAACTGCATGTAAATGATTTCCTAGTAGAAAATCAAGGTCTGTAGAAAAATATACTTCAAGTGCATTTTCACGCGGTTTATTTTGGAAGAAAAGACGTGAACTATCCTTTTTAAAATAAATGGCTAGATTAGAAAGTGCGGTAACTAAAATCGCATTTTTTGGGAAATAGCTTACATTGATTGCCTTTAATCCACCGATAAGCTTTTGAGGAATGATAACGTTGTTTGTTTTGGCGCTCTGTAAATCAGAATAAGCCACATTAACAAAGTCACCGCCTAGCAAGTTATCCCCACAAATAGCGATTAATTCGCCACTATGTCGAAGCTTAACCGGCAATTTATCAAGCGCTTTAGCAATTAATTGATTAATACTTGCGCCTTGTTCTGTTGCAGCATTGATCATCTGCCCTTTTTCTTTAAGTTGAGCTATCCAGCCCTTCGCCACATCTTGCCCTAATGGATTTTGTACAGGATCGCTGTCATCTGCCCAACGTTCCCCATTAAAACCAATCATAATAATATTTTGCATGAATTCGCTGATCATGCTGTCATTAATTGATTTTTCAAAATCTACATCCGCAAACTTATCTAAATCTTGATAGGAGACTTTGGTATCAAAATTGACTTGTCGGCAATTAAAATCTACGCCAGCTTGAACATAATTTTTAGGCTCTCGAGCAGAATTATCTGTATTGGTTCGACTAACCACCGGTAAGGATAATTCATGCGCTTGATTCAAGGTAAGCGGGGTGAATTTAACGTCAATCATGCGTAAAAATGCATTATTTTGAATTCCATCATTGAGAATAGATTCAATCTTGGCAAAATCGTGCATATATTCACTTTCGCCTGCTTTGTTTCCGCCTAGTTTATTTTTATATTCTGCGAATTTTTGACTTGTAATACGTTCCATATTTATTCTCCTAGAAATTATTTAATAAACGTTTAAACCCTTTATCTGATTGAGGTTTAAAGCTATCAACATGTTTTTGGGTTGGGGTTTTAGGTTTCCAATCTTGTTGTAGATTAAGCGTTGGCAGTTTAAATTCATCGGGTAATGAATTATCAAAACCAGATAATTTCTTAATGAGCATTTCATTAAACACATCTTTGCCATCTTTTTCTGTTATTGGATCATATTTAATACCATTCACGATTAAGCTTCTAAACAAGGTGATTTGTTCGATATGTTGCTGAATAAATTCATTTGCCAACGCTTCACCATAACTAAAAATTAAATGTTTTCGCGTTGCCAATAACTGCGCTTTAGTTGTAAAAACTTGCTCAGATTTTTGATAGATTTTTTCTTCCAACTCTTCTCCAGTTGCAGTGAAGAAATCAAGACGAGCTTTTAATTCTGCTTTAGCTTTTTGAATTAAGGTATAGTCATCAAGTGCTAACTCATGGCTTTGCTCAAATTTAGCCTTAATTGCTGCAGCTTCTTGTTCAAACTCAGATTTAACTGCAGCAATCGTGGCGTTATTTTTAGCTTGTTGCATGTGTAAGGCGGCTAATTCACGATCAATCATGATTAGCGTCTCTTTCTGATTATTAAACTGCTCTAAAAGTGCGGTCATTTTTTCTTGAATTTGTGGGTTTTGTAGTTTCATTTTATTTTCCTGCTGTTTTTTGGTTTCGTTGTTCAATGCGCTCTTGCATCCATTTATTTACTTCACTTTCTAGCCATGCTTTCTTATTCCCGCCTAAATCTACGGGCTGTGGAAATTGGTTTAATCGTGTTTTGTCGTAAATAGTAGAACGCGCAAGCCCTGTTAATTCAATTACGGCATCAATCCGTAAAAAACGTTCTTTCGTTTGGGTTTCTTGCATTTTTTCTTACCTATAAAATGTAGTCATTGTTGTGTCCGTGCTGTACGCTGTGGAACGATTTTTATAATAGAAAATATGCGTTTGGTATGCATTCGGCGGGGTTTGTGGAGAATGGGTTCACATAATTATGAGAAATACAGTGGCATATTTAACTGTACTTTGTGTAACCCTTTCTAAACTGTCCGATTTTCATTCGTCAAAAATCACTAAAAAACAGAATTTTTAACGCAAATTTTGCGTTAGCTTGCGTTGATTTGCGTTAATGATTGCGCTTTTAAAATATCAAGAAAAGCCAGTATTAACCAAGGGGGAGAGCTTACCGAGGCTTGCGTTAAAAATGAGGTATCAAGTAAAAGCGTGAAGGCGTGCGAGGGGAACGATTTTTCATAAGCGAAAATAATCGGAAAAAATCTGGGGGAAAATAGAATTTTAGGAATTGTAGGCTTGTTCTTTTGATACAATAAACGCATAAAAGAACAGTAACAGCAAGGCTTCATCAATGATTAAACAGGTTTTAACTTATTTCTTTGCGCTAGGTATAGCTATAAGTTCTGTGAATCCAGCTATTGCAGCACAGAAAAAGAAGATAAAGCAAAAGGTAATCCTAAAGAAAAGTACATTGAGCCAATCTATTATGATGAGTACGAAGATGAAGACGAATGCGAGGAAGAATAAAGGGCGGTTACCCGCCCTTGTTGGTTTATCCTGCTTTCATCGCTTCTAGTTTACATTGCTCTACATAATCGCCCCAACATTGCATAATAGCTTGTCTTGATTTCCACTTCTTCGATTTATCGTAGGCTTTACGGACTTTTCCCCTATTTTCATGAGATAAACATAATTCAATCGCTTCTGATGAGAAGCGGTCTAATTCATGCAAATAAGTGCTTGCGATACTACGCAAACCATGCGCAACCAATAAATCCTTAAATCCCATTCGCTTCAAGGCTACATTTGCAGCCCCGCTATTCATCGGTTTATTAAAAGGTGCTATGCGTGAACAAAACACATATTTACGATTTCCAGTATAACGGCGCATTTGATCTAGCACATTCAAGGCTTGAGAAGAAAGCGGTATACTGTGCGGTCGTTTACCGCCTTTCATTCGTTCAGCTGGAATATGTAGGGCTTTCGCTTCCCAGTCAATATCAGCCCATTCAATGCTAACCGCCTCAGAACTACGCAAAATGCTTAATAATTGCCATTCGATTAAAAGTGAGGTTGGTTTCTTCAAATCTGCGCCTTGCAATACTCTAAATAAACGTGGCAAGTCTTCTGGTGCAAGTGTCGGGTGATTCTTAGTTTCAATGTAAGTAAATTCATCATGAATTTTTCTAAACGGATTCTTAACAATCAAATCTTCATCCTCTGCCATTCTGAAAATCTGATTAATCGCAATGTTTATTTTGTAAAGTGTATTTGAGTTTTTTAACGGTGAAAGCGCGGGTTCAAAGGTTTTCAAATTTGCTTCATCAATCGGCAAATTCCCGATCTTTGAGAACAAATGGAGTTCTACACGGCGAAAGGACTCATTAATTGTCTGAGCTTTGAATTTGCCTTGTTTTAAGCGTTTATCTCGCCATTTCTCTGCCATTTCTGAAAAGGTGAGTTTATTTTCCTCTACTGGGTTTTGTAATGTTTTCCGATAAGCAAGCGGATCAATATTTCTATAAATAAGCCCTTTATATTCTTTCACCATTTCACGGGCAAAAATTAAAGAAAGTGTCGGATATTCTCCTAAGCTCATTTTCTTATATTTACCAGTAAAAGAATAAACAAAGTAAAAGGTTTTCGTTTTATTTGGTTTTACCCTAATCATTAAGCCAGATTCTTTGCCATCGTGCTTGGTGTATTCTTTAGCTTTGGGTTTTAGTGACTGTAAAAAAGTGTCTGTGAATGGTTTATTTAATTTCATGATAAAAGCCTTTGTTTGATTAAAACTTAGCCGTTTTAATTCCCTCGAAAAACGCCCCAAAAGTGAGGGAGTAAATTAGGGAGTTAAAAACGGAAACAAAGACAAACATAGACCAACGAAAGAAACAGATTAGATATAACTAAATTATTGTTTTTACGTTGTTTTTTGACAAGAAAGACATTATTTGACAGGGTTCATGGCGGTGAGAGGGGGATTCGAACCCCCGATGCACTTTCGCACATACACGCTTTCCAGGCGTGCTCCTTCAACCACTCGGACATCTCACCGTTTTGAAGTGCGTGAAATATAAAGATTTATCTAAGATTAGTCAAGTTTTTTGAGCTAGAACATAAAAAATCCTATTCCTTTTAGCTAAAATATAAACTTATTCCTTTTTATTGTCGTATTTTTATGCAAATCAAATCTCTCTTTTCTAAAAATGTGTTTCTGGCTGTAAAACCATTTAGCGCATTGAAAGAATCTTTCCGTGAAGGTTACGGAAAACAAAAATTGATTAAAGATATTATCGCGGGGCTCACCGTGGGAGTCATTGCGATTCCCCTATCCATGGCCTTAGCGATCGCCAGCGGTGTTCCACCACAACATGGTCTTTATACGGCTATCGTGGCTGGTATCGTGATTGCGTTAACCGGTGGATCTCGTTTTAATATTTCAGGACCAACCGCGGCATTTGTCGTGATTTTATATCCCGTCACCCAAAAATTTGGACTCAGTGGTTTGCTCATGGCAACGCTACTTTCGGGGATTATTTTAGTCATCATGGCCTTGTCTCGATTAGGACGACTAATTGAGTACATTCCTCTCCCCGTTACACTGGGCTTTACCTGCGGGATTGGCATTACCATCGGTACATTACAAATCAAAGATTTCTTAGGTTTAGATATTGCCCAAATGCCATCTCACTATATTGAAAAAGTACAGGCTATTTTGACCGCACTTCCGACGATTAGCTGGGCTGATACCGCTGTTGGTGTCGTCACCTTATTTGTGCTCACACAATGGCACAAACTTCGTTTACCTGTGCCTGGTCATTTACCTGCTGTGATTATTGGTACACTGATGGCATTAGCTTTAGGGCAATTTGGTTTCTCGGTTGAAACTATTGGTACGGCGTTCCACTACACCTTAGCGGATGGCACAATGGGAAATGGCATCCCTAATGTCTTGCCTGAATTTGCCTTGCCTTGGAATATTCCAAACGCGCAGGGTGAAATCATCAATTGGAATTTTGATCGCATACAGACGCTCTTACCTGCAGCCTTTTCAATGGCAGTATTAGGTGCGATTGAATCACTACTTTGTGCGGTCATTTTAGATAACATGACTGACACTAAACATCGCTCCAATAATGAACTGCTTGCTCAGGGTTTAGGTAATATTGTTTCGCCATTCTTAGGCGGGATTACTGCAACCGCAGCCATTGCGCGCTCAGCAGCTAATGTGAAATCGGGTGCGGTATCACCAATATCTAGTGTTGTTCATGCACTCTTGGTCTTATTCTCACTGTTATTCTTTGCGAATGCCCTGTCTTACTTGCCACTTTCTTCCATGGCCGCATTGTTGTTAATGGTGGCTTGGCATATGGCGAACGTGCCTGAAATTATTCGTTTGGCGCGTCGTTCCACACAAAATGAAATTGCGGTGTTGTTCACTTGCCTAATTCTCACTGTATTATTCGATATGGTGATTGCCATCTCAGTTGGCGTATTATTGGCGAGTCTCTTGTTTATCCGCACCATTGCGGAAATGACAAAAGCTATTGAGCAACCTGCACCAGAAGATCTGAATGATGTGTTAGCTTATCGTATCAGTGGCCCATTGTTCTTTGCGGCGGCAGATAAACTCTTTGCGGATTTGCACGATAAAACCGTACATACGGATCACGAGATCAAACATATTGTATTGCAATGCGATGCCGTGACCGTGCTCGATACTGGGGGCATTCATGCACTCACTCACTTTGTACAACATATGTTGCCACATCAACAAATCTACTTGTGCAATATGCAGTTCCAACCACTCAGAATGTTAGTGAAATCAAACTCGGTACCGGAATTGCAAAAAATCAACTACGGCTCAGATTTACAAGATGTCTTTAATAAAATTCGTGAGTTTGAACAAGCAAATCCATAAAACAGTGAAAAGCGTGCTAAAATAGGCACGCTTTTTTATCAATAAAAATAAAGGAATTCAGAATGCGTCCAAATAATCGTGAAAATCATCAATCTCGCCCAATTAAAATCACCCGTAATTACACGAAACATGCTGAAGGCTCAGTATTAGTAGAATTTGGTGATACTAAAGTATTGTGTACGGCGAGTGTTGATGAAAGCGTACCGCGTTTCTTAAAAGGACAAAATCAAGGTTGGGTGACAGCAGAATATGGCATGTTACCACGCTCGACACACAGCCGTATGCAACGTGAAGCCGCAAAAGGCAAACAAGGTGGACGTACTATGGAAATTCAACGCTTAATCGCACGTTCATTGCGTGCAATGGTTGACTTAGAAGCCCTTGGTGAACGTTCTATTACCTTAGACTGCGATGTGATTCAAGCGGATGGCGGTACAAGAACTGCTTCTATCACTGGTGCAGCAGTGGCTTTATGTGATGCTATCAACGGTTTAATCGCTAACGGCACATTAAAAACCAATCCAATCAAAGGTCTGGTTGCTGCAATTTCGGTTGGAATTGTTGAAGGTGAAGCCGTGTGTGATTTGGAATATGTGGAAGATTCAGCCGCTGAAACAGACATGAACGTTGTGATGATGGAAGATGGCCGCATGATCGAAGTGCAAGGTACTGCAGAAGGTGAACCATTCAGCCACGAAGAATTACTCACCTTATTGGGCTTAGCAAAACAAGGCTGCGAACAAATCTTCGCTGCACAACGTGAAGCATTAGGTTTATAGGAACAAAAAATGGAAAGCTACAAAATCGAATTTATTAAATTCGCGCTGAGCCGCCAAGTGCTCAAATTTGGTGAATTTACCCTAAAATCAGGTCGAAAAAGTCCTTATTTTTTCAATGCCGGATTGTTTAGTACTGGCGCAGATCTTGCTCGCTTAGGTGAATACTACGCGAAAGCAATTCAATCAAGTGCGGTCGATTTTGATGTCATTTTTGGACCTGCCTATAAAGGTATTCCGATTGCGACGAGCGTTTCCATTGCACTATTCAATCAATTTAATCGTGATACACCTGTTTGCTTTAATCGCAAAGAAGCGAAAGATCACGGTGAAGGTGGTAATTTGATCGGTAGCCCATTAGCCGGAAATGTGTTGTTAGTCGATGATGTGATCACCGCAGGCACTGCTATTCGTGAATCCATGGCGCTTCTTGAAGCCAACAATACCAAATTAGCCGCCGTATTTATTGCATTAAACCGTCAGGAAAAAGGCAAAGGCGAGCTTTCCGCCATTCAAGAAGTGGAACGAGACTATCAGTGCCAAGTCCTTTCTATTATTGATTTCGATGATTTAATGCAATTCATTGAAAACGAAGCCGATTATCAGCAATATTTGCCAGCGATGCGTGCTTATCGTGAAAGTTATGGTGTGTAATTCATTACTTGAAAAATAAGAATAAAGCCATATTAATGTAAGGGCAGACATTTGCGTCTGCCCATTATTATCAATAAGACCTTTTTGACCGCACTTTAGGGGAAGAGAATGTATTTTTTTGGAAAGATTATCGGCGTTTTTCTCGGTTTTAAATGGGGTGGTTTTTTCGGTGCCATCGCAGGACTCATTTTAGGTTCAATCGCAGATAAAAAACTCTATGAGCTTGGTTCGGTTAACTCTAGCTTTTTTAAGAAAAAAACGACCCGACAAGCGCTTTTCATGCAAACGACTTTTGCGGTACTTGGACATTTAAGTAAATCCAAAGGTCGAGTAACAGAAGAAGATATTCAACTGGCAAATCAATTGATGAACCAGATGCAATTAGATGAGAGTCATCGCAAACTTGCTCAAGAGGCATTTAGTCGAGGTAAAGCAACAGATTTCCCACTACGTCAGGTGATTCGCGAATTCCGCATTGGATGTGGACAACGGGCTGATTTACTGAGAATGTTCTTGCACGTACAAGTGCAAGCCGCATTTGCTGATTCTCAATTACATGACTCAGAAAAAGAAGTGCTTTATGTGGTGGCTGAAGAGCTTGGTCTTTCCCGTATGCAGTTTGAGCAAATGCTCGCAATGGAAATTGCGGCTCGTCAATTTACCCAAGGTGGATTCTATCGCCAATACCAACAAGGCGGTTATCAACAGCAAGGTGGCTACCAATACCAACAACAGGGCGGATACCAACAATCTTCAGGACCTACATTAAGTGATGCTTATAAAGTATTGGGCGTGAGTGAAAGTGACGATCGCAATGCTGTAAAACGTGCATATCGTCGTTTAATGAATGAGCATCATCCGGATAAATTAGTGGCTAAAGGCTTACCGCCAGAAATGATGGAAATGGCCAAAGAAAAAGCGCAACAAATCCAAGCCGCTTACGATTTAATTTGTAAAGTGAAAGGCTGGAAATAGTGCGTGTTATCCTCGCCCCCATGCAAGGGGTCCTTGATCCTTTCGTTCGTCAGCTTTTAACCGAAGTGAATGAATATGATCTCTGCATCACCGAATTTGTCCGCGTGGTGGATCAACTCTTACCTGAAAAAGTCTTTTATCGTCTTTGTCCTGAACTCAAAAATCAGGGCTTTACCCCTTCTAAAACACCCGTTCGCGTCCAACTTTTAGGTCAACATCCTAACTGTCTTGCTGAAAATGCCCATCGTGCCATTGAGCTAGGCTCACATGGTATTGATTTGAATTGCGGCTGCCCATCCAAAACCGTTAATGGCAGTAACGGAGGCGCAGCTCTACTCAAACAACCTGAATTAATTTATCAAGCGACTCTAGCCTTACGAAAAACCGTACCTAGTCATTTACCTGTCAGTGTGAAAGTGCGATTAGGTTGGGATTGTACTTCACAAGCTTTTGAAATTGCCGACGCAGTACAACAAGGTGGCGCCACTGAAATCACCATTCACGGCAGAACCAAAGCCGATGGCTATCGTGCTGATCGCATCAATTGGGAGAAAATCGGTGAAGTGAGATCTCGCTTAACAATCCCAGTAATTGCTAATGGTGAAATTTGGCGTTGGGAAGATGGTCAAGCATGTTTGAAAGCGGCAGGTTGCAAAGATCTAATGGTCGGGCGTGGTGCATTAAATATCCCAAACTTAAGCCTTGTACTTAAACAAAATTGCGAAAAAATGCCTTGGGCGGATATTCAAAAAATCTTACAAAAATATGCAGAAATGGAAAACTTCCATGATTCTGGTTTTTATCATGTTGCCCGCATCAAACAATGGCTACGCTATCTCAATAAAGAATATCCTGAAGCGGATATCGTTTTTGAACGAATTAAAACCAGCAAAACTGCAGAAGATCTGAAAGAAAGACTCTGTCAGGGCTAAAAAAGTGCGGTCGAAATAGACGGTTTTTTTAGCATTTTATCACTCGTACGATGAGTTCAACACCCAAACAAAACTTGACCAAAATCAAAAAGTTATCATACAGAACAAGTAGAATCAATGAGGCATATACCACAAAAAAGGAGAGGTGCCTTATGAAGATTCGTCTATTGCTTTCTAGCTTACTTATCGCATTAAGTGCAACATCATTTGCCCAAACGCATAAAGCACATTGGTCTTATAATGGGAAAGAAAGCCCTGAACATTGGGGTGATTTGCTCACCGAGTATCAAACCTGTAAGCTAGGGAAGGTTCAGTCGCCTGTTAATCTCGAAGCTGATAACGGAATGAAAGTAGCAAATAAACCACTTAAGATGAATTACTTCCCTGCGGAGTATCAAGTGGAAAACAATGGACATACCGTGCAAGTCAGTGTTGCACAAGAAAATGCCCCATTTATTACGCTCAACAATAAACCATTTTATTTAAAACAATTTCACTTTCACACACCAAGTGAGCATACCTTTAAACGCCAACATTATCCTTTAGAAATTCATTTTGTCCATCAAAGTGAAGATAAAGCCTTGGCGGTTGTTGCCGTGATGGTCAATGAAGGCGAAGCTAATCCAGCATTAGCACCAGTCGTTGAGAAAAAATTCACCTTTGGACAAAAAGAAAAATTGGCTCAACCACTTGATATTCAAGCACTAATGCCAAAAGAGATGGCACGCTTCCGCTTAAATGGATCACTCACTACTCCACCTTGTAGTGAAAACGTGGCTTGGACCATTTTTAAAGCACCAATTCAAGCAAGTAAAGCACAAATTGCCACGATAGAAGAGATGGAAGGGAAAAACAACCGCCCAACGCAACCATTAAATCAACGTGACATGGAAGTTGAACAATAAGTAAAAAATGTGTGGATCGTATCCACGCATTTTTTATTCAGATTAGAAGAGATTAAAGGTGAATATTACCATCATAGATATGAGTCGCCTCACCCGTCATATAAAGCGCTGAGTCTACGCCTTCCCACTCAATAAACAAGCTACCACCAGGTAGATCAACTTGCACTTTACTATCAAGTAAACCTTGCATAATTCCTACCGCAGCTGCAGCACAAGCACCACTGCCACACGCTTGCGTTTCACCTGCACCACGTTCATATACACGCAATTTAATGTGGTTACGATTGACGACTTGCATAAATCCTGCGTTTACCCTTTCCGGAAAACGTTCGTGATTTTCTAATAATGGACCTAACTCTGCAACATTGGCTGTTTCAATATCGTCCACTTGAACAACACAATGTGGATTGCCCATTGATACTGCACCACAAAGCACTGTTTGAACATCGGTACGTAAAATATAGTTTTTTTCAAATTTGTTTGCAGTAAAAGGAATTTTATTGGGTTCCCAAATCGGCTCGCCCATATTGACACGAATTTGCCCATCTTCTTTTACCGTTAAAACCATTTTTCCTTTTTGCGTGCTTACTGCAATATCCTTTTTATTGGTCAGCCCTTTTAAGGTGACAAAACGCGCAAAACATCTTGCTCCATTTCCACATTGCGACACTTCACTACCATCTGCATTAAAAATACGATAATGGAAATCTAAATCTGGATCATAAGGTGGCTCAACAATTAAAAGCTGATCAAAACCAATTCCACGATGACGATCGGCTAAGCGTTTAATGGTTTCAGGGGTAAAATAGGCATTTTGTGTCACAGCATCAACAACAACAAAGTCATTGCCAAGGCCATGCATTTTGGAAAACTGCATGTTTCCTTCCTTGATTTGAAAATTTTTTGGCATTATAGAGAGCAATAAACCGAATGGCAAATAGCCAGAATAGACAAAGTGCGGTCAAAAAACACTTTATTTTCTCACCGCACTTTCATCATTACATCCAAGCGTTATTACGAATGATCCCTACTGCAATCCCTTCAATTTCAAAATGAGGCTGTTCTTCAAGATTAACGACAATTGGCTGAAACTCTTCATTTTCTGCATGCAGATAAATAACTGAGCCTTTGCGTTCTAAGCGTTTTACTGTCACTTCATCTTCAATTCGGGCAACAACAATCTGTCCATTTCGCACATCTTTTGTGCTATGTACGGCAAGAAGATCGCCATCTAAAATACCGATATCTTTCATAGATTGGCCATATACTTTTAATAAGAAATCAGCTTGTGGTTTGAACATATTAGCATCAACACGATAAGTGCCTTCAATATGTTGCTCGGCTAAAATTGGTTCCCCTGCAGCTACGCGACCGATGAGCGGTAAGCCCTCTTCTTCCTCATCATTAGCACTATCATCAATAATGCGAATACCGCGAGAAGCTCCCGCAACAATTTCAATTGCACCTTTACGAGCAAGCGCTTTTAAATGTTCTTCTGCCGCATTAGGGGATTTAAAGCCTAATTCACGAGAAATTTCTGCACGAGTTGGCGGCATACCCGTGGTTTCTAAATGGCGTTTTAAGAGTTCCAGCACTTCTTGTTGTCTGGCAGTTAATGGTCTCATATACACTCCTGTTACTTTATACAGAATGACTGTTAGTATATACAGAAAGATGACGATTGCAACAACTATTTTCTAGCGATAAAAGTGCGGTCAATTTTTTTCATATTTTTGACTGCTCATCATAAATCACAAATGTAAATTTTTAGAATTTGACTGGTCGAATGTGTTAAAATGCCCGACAATACCTAGAAATGTCTAACAAAAAGAGAATATTAATTATGTCTGGCATCGTAAGTACTTATCGTAAATTATTAGAATTACCGCTTTCGGTTTTAGTAAAAAATAATCCTATTCCCGCTCAACCCATCGAAGAGCTTCAACTCAATATCAATCAACCTATTCTTTATGTTTTACCTTATACCTCTCAAACTGACTTCGTGATTTTCCGTCGTAACTGTTTGAGTGTAGGTTTGCCTGATCCGGCTGAAAAGAATGTGATTGATGGCGTAGCATTACCACGTTATGTCTATCTAGATGAAGGTCGCCGCTTTTTTAAATCAAAAGGCGCAAAAGATGAAACCGCCAAAGTCTTCAATAAATACTTAGAATTGCACCGTGATGCAGCCGATTTAGATGTACAACTCATTCCTGTTTCTGTGCTTTGGGGACGTTCACCAGGTAAGGAAGATAAAGCAAAATTACCCAATCTGCGTTTATTAAATGGTCTTCAAAAAACCTTTGCGGCAATTTGGTTTGGACGTGACACCTTTGTACGTTTTTCTCAAGCGCTTTCTTTGCGTTACATGGTAAATGAGCACGGTTCAGATGAAAAAATTGCGCAAAAACTGGCTCGCGTTGCCAAAATGCACTTTGCTAAACAACGTATTTCCGCGACAGGGCCTCGTTTGCCAAACCGCGAAGCGATGTTTAATAAACTACTAAATTCCCAAGCAATCCAAAATGCCATTGAAGATGAGGCAAAATCAAAAAATATCAGCCGCGAGAAGGCCTACGCTGAAGCCGAAAAAATTCTTCATGAAATTGCAGCAAATGTAAGCCATTCAAGCCTTCGTGCAGCGGATCGCTTCTTACGATGGTTATGGAACAAACTGTATTCCGGTATTGATGTACAAAATGCGGACCGTGTGCGTAAACTTGCGCTAGAAGGTCATGAGATTGTTTATGTGCCTTGTCACCGTAGTCACATTGACTATTTATTGCTTTCTTATGTGCTCTATCACCAAGGTCTTGTACCGCCACATATTGCAGCAGGGATCAACTTAAACTTCTGGCCAGCAGGTCCTTTATTCCGTAGCTGGGGGGCATTCTTTATTCGTCGTACGTTTAAAGGTAACCGCCTTTATTCTGCAATTTTCCGTGAGTATTTAGGGGAATTATTCCACCGCGGTTATTCCGTCGAATACTTCATTGAAGGTGGTCGTTCTCGTACAGGTCGCTTGCTTGCACCGAAAACCGGTATGATGTCGATGACGCTACAAGCACTTCAGCATAACCAGACTCGTCCTATTTCTGTGGTGCCCGTGTATATCGGTTATGAGCACGTGTTAGAAGTGGATACTTACGCGAAAGAATTACGCGGTGCCGCAAAAGAAAAAGAAAATGCCGGCTTAGTTTTACGTGTGATTAGAAAATTACGTAATTTAGGTCAAGGCTTTGTGAATTTCGGTGAGCCAATCACGCTTTCTAATTACCTCAATCACCATTATCCAGAATGGAAAGAACAACATCATGAAGATAAACCACACTGGTTTAACCATGCGGTTGGGGCTGTTTCTAATCAAGTAATGGTAAATATTAATAAAGCTGCGGCCGTCAATGCGATGAATTTAGTGGGGACCGCTCTACTCTCTTCTCGTCAGCGTGCACTTTCTCATGAGCAACTACTAGAACAACTCTCTAGTTATCAAGAAATGTTAAAGAATGTACCGTATTCTACTGATGTGGTACTCCCAACTGATACACCAAAAGCGATGCTTGACCACGTATTAAGCTTAGACCGTGTGGGTGTATTAGTTGAAAAAGATAACTTCGGGGAAATCATTCGTTTAGAACGTAATTCTGCCGTTCTCATGACGTATTACCGCAATAATATTCAACACTTATTTGTGTTGCCTTCACTTGTTGCGAGTGTCGTTTTACATTATGAAGCAATCCAAAAAGATTTATTATTGGATGCAGTACGTAAAATTTATCCATTCTTAAAAGGCGAACTCTTCCTTCATTTCACTGAAGAAGAATTAGATACACAAATTAAAGCCATTATTGATGAATTTGCGCGTCAAGAGGTTATCCAAGCCAATGATAATTTCTTATCTATCCACCGTTCTAAAGTTCGTATTTTACAACTTTGGTCTGCGGGTATGCGTGAAATCTTGCAACGCTACTACATTACAGTGAGCATTTTACGTAGAGACCCTGGAATTGCCCGTGGTTTACTAGAAAAAGAAAGCCAATTGGTAGCACAACGTCTTTCTGTATTACATGGTATTAATGCGCCAGAATTCTTTGATAAAGCAGTATTCTCAGCCTTCATTGCTCACTTGAAAGAAGAAGGCTATTTCGATGATGACAAAGAAAAATTACACGAGCTTGCAACAATCTTAGAGCATTTGATTTCTAGCGAGATTTGCTTAACGATCAATGGTGCTGCAGATAAAGCAGATGAAGTTGAGATTGAAGTAGAAGAAGAGGATAAATCAAATAAAGATGAATAATCTTTATTGACATAATAAAAGGGCGCGTTGGATATCCAACACGCCCTTTTCTTTATTTGATTAGTTCAACCAGAAATAATATCCGATTGTCGCGATAACTAATACACACACAATATTTAAGATAAATCCGGCTTTGATCATGTCACTTTGACGAACTTCACCTGTACCAAACACAATTGCATTTGGCGGTGTTGCTACCGGTAACATAAATGCACAAGATGCACCTAAACCGATAATTAACGCAAGACCAATTTCCGGCATACCGAGAGATTGTGCGATAGAAATAAAGATTGGCACTAATAACGCTGCACTCGCGGTATTGGAAGTAAATTCAGTTAAGAAAATAATGAAGGTTGCCACCAATAAACCAATGAGGTAGTAATGTTGTCCTTGAACTAAGAAGACAATACCGTCAGCTAACACTTTACTTGCGCCCGAATCTTTTAACACCGCACTCAAGGTTAAACCACCACCGAAAAGCATCAATACGCCCCAGTCAGTATTTTCTTGAATTTGTTTCCAATTTGCGACACCAGTAGAACAAATAACGACAGCAGCAAGTAATGCTACCACGCTATCAAAACTACCGATATTTTTGGCAAGACCAAATACACCTGAAATCATTGGATTAATATAGCTACTAAATACCCAGCAAAGTGCAATTACAGCAAAAATTACAAGCGTTAAAACGCGTTGGCCATTCATTTCAATACGTTCAAAGTTTTGCTCAAAACGTAAGTTAAGTTTTGGTTTAAATACAATGAAAAGTGTACCAACCATTAATGGCATCAAAATAATCATAATTGGCAAGCCATACCATAACCAATCTGAGAAGGTTAAATGTAAGTTACTTGCGACGATCGCATTTGGTGGACTACCCACTAATGTCCCCATACCACCAATACTCGCACTATATGCAATACCCAATAATACGAAAACATAAGTATTGTGTTCTTTTTCTTTATCAAGTTGGCTTAAGATCCCCATGGCTAAAGGTAACATCATTGCAGCTGTCGCAGTGTTACTCATCCACATAGAAAGGAAAGCAGTAATAGAGAAAAGGTACATCACAGCAACCAATAAATTACCACGAGCCATTGCCATGATTTTATTAGCAATCATCTTATCAAGCTTTTGCATATGCAAAGCAGTCGCTAAAGCAAATCCACCAAAGAATAAGAAAATGGTTGGATCCGCAAAGGCGACCAAGGCTTGCTTGGTTGTCACCAAATCAAGGGCAATCGCAAGTAATGGCACTAATAGCGCAGTAACCGTTACATGTAATGCTTCAGTTAACCAAAGGATCGCTACAAAGGCTAATAATGCTAAACCAGAATTTTCCTTAGGCGCGAAAGGTAAGGCTTTTAACAAAATAAAAAAACAGGCTATCGCCAGTAGAAAGATAATCCCACTTTTATAATTTTTTGTTGTGTTTGTTTCGTTCATGAGTCCCTCCAAACTGATTACAGATGAACTATTTGCGATGTTAAATGAATGTTACAAACTTTCAACTAACAAATGTTTAAAATGTGATCTTGTTCAAAAAAATTTTAACAAAAAAAGTGCGGTTATTTCTAACCGCACTTTAAAAAGGTCAATAATTTCAAAATTATTCTTCTTCGAAATCTTCTAAATCTAATGCTTCTTGTGAAAGAATAATACCTGTTAAATCAGCATAAATATAATCTTCAGGGAAGAACGTCACGCCACCGAAATTAACTGGCAGATCACTTTCACCATGATTATTTTCATCTGCGCCAACTGGAATTGGTGCAAGCGCATGAATACCAATATCAATATTTTCAAGCTGTTGAATTTGACGTACGGCACCATAAACAATAATACCCGCCCAGTCATTATCTGCTGCAAGTTGTGCAAGCTCTGCATCAATTAAAGCACGGCGTACTGCGCCACCACCATCAACGACAAGTACTCTGCCATTACCATTTTCTTCGAGAATTTCGGCAATTAATCCATTATTTTCAAAACATTTTACTGTCGTCACTTTGCCGTAGAAATTACTGACGCCACCAAAGCTAGAAAAAATTGGCTCAACCACATCTACTTGATCAGCATAAATATCACAAAGTTCTGAAGTATCGATATACATAATGTACCCCTTGTCGTTAAAAATTTTTCTCTAGTATAAGCCGATTTAGCCGATAAGCAAGCCTAAACTAAACAAGATATTGATAAATAAAGAAATCATTGACATCTGTGCTAACATCGGACGTAATACAGCAGGCTCTTTGCTGCGATAAACAAATAATGCATGTTTTAATAACAATGGAAATGCCAATAAAAATAAGAAATGCCAAGGACTAAATGCGGTTGATGCCGCAAATAGCACATAACATAAAGTGGCAACGCTTAATAAAACACAGTGATAAATACGTCCTTTCTTCGGTCCAATACGCACAACCAGAGTATTTTTCCCTACTTTCGCATCTTGCTCAATATCACGTAAATTATTGATATTTAAAACGGCTGTCGCCAATAAACCGGAGCCAAGAGCTGGTAACGTAATTAAGCTATCAATGCTATGAGTTTGTAGATAATAGGTTCCACCTACACCTAATAGTCCAAAAAAGAGCAACACTGACAGATCGCCTAAACCTAAATAACCATAAGGTTTAGCTCCTACGGTATAAGTAATGGCAGCAATAATGGCAAGAATACCCAAACCTGCAAAGGCCAATAAATCTGTGAGACTTTGATATGCGATACCAATTAAGAATGCGCCTGAAAAAAATGAACCCACCGCCATTAAAATTAAGCCCCATTTAAGCTCATTCGCAGAAATTGCACCTTGCTGAATACCGCGTAAAGGCCCAATACGTTCTTCGGTATCTGACCCTTTTTGATGATCGCCGTAATCATTAGCAAAGTTGGAAAGCACTTGCAATAAAATGGTGGTAAGCAAGCAAAGTAACATCACAGTGAGATTAAAACTTTCTTTATCCGCCCAATACGCCAATGCTGAGCCGGTAAAAATAGAAGCTAATGCCAAAGGCAAGGTTTTTGGGCGAGCGGTTTCCCACCACATTTTCAATTTACGATTTGTCATTTTTTTTGACCGCACTTTTGATTACAATAAAGGGCGTATTTTACACGGAAATTGCCTTTTTATGAATGATTTAACACTGACTCTTCACCCAATTGCGGTGATTCACACGCCTTACAAAGAAAAATTCTCGGTACCACGACAGCCGGATTTAGTACAGGATGGCATTGGTATTGTGGAACTGCTCCCCCCGTATAATTCGCCAGAGGCAGTGCGAGGCTTAGAGCAATTTAGCTATCTTTGGCTTATTTTCCAATTCGACAAAATACCCCATGGAAAATGGCAATCCACTGTTCGCCCCCCTCGTTTAGGCGGCAATCAACGTGTCGGTGTATTTGCTTCGCGCGCTACGCATCGCCCTAATCCTCTAGGTTTATCCAAAGTTGAATTACGCCAAGTGGAATGTATTCATGGACGTGTTTTTCTGCATTTGGGCTCCGTGGATCTTGTCGATGGCACACCTATTTTTGATATTAAGCCTTATATTGCCTATGCTGATAGTGAACCTGAGGCAAAGTCAAGTTTTGCGCAAGAAAAACCACCTGCAAAATTAAACGTAGAATTTACAGAAATCGCCCAAAGTGCGGTTGAAAAATATCACAAAAACCGACCGCACTTAGCGAGATTTATTACAGAAGTGATCGCACAAGATCCCCGCCCGGCTTATCAACAAGGTAAAGAAACCGATCGTATTTACGGTATTAGTCTGTACGAATTTAATATTAAATGGCGTATTAAAGCAGGGACAACAGACTGTGTGGAAATTTTGGATATCCAAAAATTAAAAGAACAAAAAAGCTGACTTTCGTCAGCTTTCTTTTTATCGTTTTAATTCTGTCTAATCCGGTAATGCATTCAGCACAGCTTTAACGAGCGTTGCCAACGGAATAGCGAAGAATACGCCCCAGAACCCCCATAATCCGCCGAAAATCAACACCGAAATAATGATTACTAAAGGATGTAAATTAACGACTTCAGAGAATAAATACGGCACCAACAAGTTTCCATCTAGAAGTTGACTCACCGCAAAGGCCACAATTAAATACCAAAACGTTGGGGAAATGCCAAACTGGAACATGGCGACTAAAGCAACGGGAATCGTCGCCAATACCGCACCAATATAAGGGACTAAGACAGAGAGACCTACGGCAACAGAAAGTAACAGCGGATAATTTAAACCAAAGCTTAAAAAGATAATATAAGTCACCACGCCAACAATCAAAATTTCTAACAATTTGCCATGAATATAATTCGCAATTTGTTGCTGCATCTCATTCCATACTTTAGACGCTAAAAGACGGTTTTTAGGCAAAAATCGGCTTACTCCAGCAAGAAGTTCTGTTTTATCTTTCAGCATAAAGAACATCATTAATGGCACTAAAAATGCATAGATACCCAGTGATACAAGGTTCATTAATGAAGTAATCGACAATTTCACCGCAGATTCACCAAAGCCCAAAATCTTCGCTCGAGCCGCACTAAAAAAGGTGTCAATCATGGTGTAATCGATGAGTTCAGGATAATGCTCAGGAAGGGCTAATAACCATTCATGTAACTTATTGAACATAGCTGGCAAATCGCTTAATAAGGAAATCGTTTGATTCCATAATGTTGGTACAAGCCCGAAGAAAATTAATAACGCTAAGGTTAGAAAGCCACCAAAAATAATTAACGTGGCGAGCATTCGGGGAAATTTTAATTTTTTCGTCAGGAAATTAATCGGCATTTCCAATAAATATGCTAATACAATGGCAATCAACAACGGAGCGATTAAATCACTAAAGAAATAAATTGCAATAAAGCCAAACAACAAAATGGCAAGTAGTCCCATCGCATGCGGATCGCTTAAGCGACGGCTATACCAATTTTTTAGCATTTCTAACATAAAGTCTTCCTAAACAAGTATTTTTTGTCATTATAAGTTAAAATTTAAATCAATCCTATATCCACTCATTCAACATAAAATAGAAGGAAACGTTATGTCTGTTAAGATTTATCATAATCCGCGCTGTTCAAAAAGCCGTGAAACCTTAGCTTTATTAGAAGAAAAAGGCATTCAACCAACTATCGAACTTTATTTGCAACAACACTACTCTGTTGAAGCATTACAGCAACTGGCTAATAAATTAGGATTAGATGATGTCAGAAAAATGATGCGTACCAAAGATGAGCTTTATCAATCATTAGGGTTAGATAATCCTGCATTAACTCATGATGATTTATTAAAAGCCATCAGTGAAAATTCAGCCTTATTAGAGCGCCCGATTGTGGTAAAAGGTGAAAAAGCCAAAATTGGACGACCGCCTGAAAGCGTACTCGCCATTTTGTAATTTTATTCATTTTCGCTATAATGACTTGCCGTGAAACACTTCACGGCAATTTTTTAGAGGTAAATATGACAAAAAAAACAAAAAGTGCGGTTGAAAATCAGCCCATTTATCAACACGCCAAAGGAGTCGTGAAAGATAATGCTGTGATGGCACTATTACACGACAAATTATTCCGCCAACGCGTTGAGAAAAAACGTAAAGGCAAAGGCAGTTACCAACGAAAAGCAAAATATGCGAGCAATTGGTTTGAAAAGCCCGATGATAAAGTTTTTGATTTCAGAAATTTTATCATCGGGTTTTTCGTTTCAATTTCAGTATAAAAAATAACAAACAGAGGAAGTCTATATGTCAATCAAAACAGAAGTTTTATTTAACAATACTTGGAATGTCCGTATCAGTGATCCGGGTGAAGAAGGGGCTCAAAGCCACTTTTTTGAAACCATTTATCTCACGCTCACGGCTTATTTTGAAGGCGAAAATGTGCGTTATGAATTTGTGCGTAAAGTAGAAGATCAAGTAAAAATCAAACGCTCATTTACGGAATTAAGTGAGTTATTCAAATTCTTGGGGGATTATTTGGATCCGGTTTCACTCGGTAACCTCGGCGTAAAAATGGGTAACTTAGGCGTGAAAGCTGAATAAATTTTTTCTAATAAAAAAGTGCGGTCAAATTGATCTGACCCCAAAAATCTGGACTATTCACATGAGGACTGACGACGATATTGTATCGGACTCAGTCCTTTTAATTTTAGTTGAATCCGTCGATGATTATAGTAATCCAAATAATCCCTTACCGCATTAACTATCTCCTCTCGCGTATTAAATTCCCGACTATAAAAGCATTCCGTTTTTAATCGTCCAAAGAAACTCTCCATCGCGGCATTATCCAAACAGTTTCCTTTCCTTGACATACTTTGTATGATGCCGTGCTCAGCAAGAATTTGACGATAAGCCGCCATCTGATATTGCCAGCCTTGGTCTGAATGTAAAATGCTACCACTTGTTTTATCTAATCGTTTAACCGCCAGCTTTAACATCTTCTCCAC
>NZ_LZOZ01000005.1 GCF_001679485.1 Haemophilus sp. CCUG 60358 | reverse complement strand
AGGTGGAGAAGATGTTAAAGCTGGCGGTTAAACGATTAGATAAAACAAGTGGTAGCATTTTACATTCAGACCAAGGCTGGCAATATCAGATGGCGGCTTATCGTCAAATTCTTGCTGAGCACGGCATCATACAAAGTATGTCAAGGAAAGGAAACTGTTTGGATAATGCCGCGATGGAGAGTTTCTTTGGACGATTAAAAACGGAATGCTTTTATAGTCGGGAATTTAATACGCGAGAGGAGATAGTTAATGCGGTAAGGGATTATTTGGATTACTATAATCATCGACGGATTCAACTAAAATTAAAAGGACTGAGTCCGATACAATATCGTCGTCAGTCCTCATGTGAATAGTCCAGATTTTTGGGGTCAGATCATTTTAACCGCACTTTTTTATTACACTTCTTCTTTTTCTTTCACTTTCGTCTTGCCAAGTACCGTATCTTTCATCACCGTCAACAATTCTTTCTGTACATGAGAAAGTTTTGGTTTTTCCGACTTTTCAAATGCTAGTGGACGACAAAACTCCATAGCCTTAATGCCCAATCGAGCTGTCAATAATCCCACGCCAATCCCCTGCGCTGCTCGTGCAGAAAGTTTCGCGGTAATATCTTGCGAAAGCCAATCCATTCCTAAATCTTGCACGATTTCAGTCGCTCCGGCAAAAGCAAGATTCACCAATACCATTCTGAGCAAACGAAGACGGGTAAAATAACCGAGTTCAATCCCATAAATCGCTGCAATTTTATTGATTAGACGAATATTGCGCCACGCAATAAAAAACATATCAATAACGGCCAAAGGACTAATTGCCACAATCACAGCGGATTCTGCCGACATTTTTGTAATCAGTTTTTTCGCTTTTTTATCAAAAGACTGTAACACTGTTTGACTAAATAAATGGGTAACTTCGCGAGCAGAATAACTTTCATTAAGCTGCTTTTCCCATTGGACAATTGCAGGATGCTGCGAATCCAATTTTAAGGTATCGGCAATCGATAAACACAAGACTTTTCCTTTCTCGCTATCCTGTTCTGAAAAAACTTGATGATTTTTAACCGCACTTTCACCTATTAATCGCTGACTTTGTTCTTGTAGATTCAAACGCTTTTTGAGTTTCACCAAACGTCGCCATTCTGCGATGATTTCAGATAAACCAAACAACACAACGACAAAACTCACTAACGCAAAAGCAAGGTAAATCCATTGTTGATTTTGATAACTATCCCAAATCCATTGAACAGATTGTGCAACCGTCGCCCCTAAAAATAAAAGTGCGGTCAATTTCAAAGCCGTTTTCCAACCACTCGATTTAGGCTTCACAATTTGCTCAAATTGCTCGTCCAACAACTCCCCTTCTAAAGGTTCGTTATCAATGGTGGTTTCAACATTATGAAATTCTTGCTTAGGCAGAATTTCTTCCTCTTCGACTTGTTGGGATTGTGTGAAAATTTGTTTTGTCATTATTCTTTCCAATAAAAATAGAAACGGTATTTTACTTCGAATTTCTTTAGCAAATCTTAAATGGCTGAAATAAAAAAGCAATATTGACTAGAAAATAAAATGAGCTACTATAGCCATTGTCCACAATTAGTTTATCTAATGTGTTAAGTTTTAACTGTTAACTAACTAGAAGGATCTTTTCATGAAGAAACTTATCGCCACTGCGGTGCTTTCCGCGTGTTCAATGGCTTATGCCAATACCGACATTCCAAACTACAATACCGATTCTCATCTGTATGAATTCACTCAAACCTATGACTTAGTTGCGCCAAAAGGCTCGCAAGGACAAGCGAATCTGTGGGTGCCTTTACCGTTTAATGGCGAGTATCAACAGGTAAAATCTATCCATTTTGAAGGTAACTATTTTGATGCCTATGTGACAGAAAACAACAAATATGGTGCTAAAACCCTATTTGCTACTTGGGATAAAGATGCACAAAAACGCGACTTAAAAATCACAATGGTGATTGAAACCAAAGATCGTGAACCAATGGTTAAAGGTGCGTTGACAAATTACAAGCCACCAAAAGATGTTCACTATTCTGTTGATGTACAAGAATATTTAAAACCGACTCAACATATTAAAACAGATGGTATTGTGAAACAGTTCGCCGATAAGATTGTAGGAACTGAAACAAATCCATTGAAAAAAGCTGAGTTGATTCACCAATGGATTGTCAACAATATGGAACGTGATAATTCCGTTTTAGGCTGTGGTGATGGTGATGTAGAAAAAATTCTGACCACTGGTGTGTTAAAAGGTAAATGTACCGATATTAACTCTGTTTTCGTTGCACTGGCTCGCGCTAGCGGTATTCCTGCTCGTGAAATTTTTGGTATTCGTTTAGGCGCCGCGGATAAAATGGGCAAATATTCCAAAGGTGCATTCGGTAGTGCGGATGAACATGGCGTAGCAAACGTAAGCGGTGGTCAGCATTGTCGTGCTGAATTCTATCTTGCTGGTTTCGGTTGGGTACCTGTTGATTCTGCCGACGTAGCAAAAATGCGTTTAGCAGAGAAAAAATCTGTTGATGATAAGGATACACAAGCCGTTGCCAAATACTTATTCGGTAACTGGGAGGCTAACTGGGTAGGATTTAATCATGCTCGTGACTTCGATTTATATCCGCAACCAGAACTTGCTCCACTCAATAACTTTGGCTATCCGTATGCTGAAGTGGGTGGCGACCCGTTAAATTCCTTTGACCCGAAAGAATTTAAGTATGACTACGTCTCTAAAAAGCTCTAATAAATCTTTTTGGGTTGCGATTGCCACCGCGCTAAGTGCTGCGGTGGCATCAACCTTGTGTTGTATTGCGCCTTTAATCTACTTAGTATTTGGCGTGTCATCCACATGGTTGATTGGCTTGGGTGAATACGATTATTTACGCATTCCGATGCTTATCGTTTCATTATGCGCCTTTGCCTACGGTTTTTGGTTGCTGATGTTTTCCAAAAAAATCATTTGCAGCAAATACATTTCCCGTAAAAAGCTCATTGTTTTGTACTGGATTGTATTTATCGTCATGGTATTTTTCTTAACTTATCCAACCATTTTACCGTGGATTTTAGAGCTTTCTAATTAGGAACAAAAAATGAAGAAATTAACGACCGCACTTTTGCTTTCATTATTCACTTTCTCTATCGCTCAGGCAGAAGAAACAAAGCAAGTTATGTTAAAAGTGAATGAAATGAACTGCCAGCTTTGTGCTTATTTGGTGAATAAAGAATTACGTAATATTGATGGCGTGATTTCCACTAAAGCCTCCATTAAAGATAGAACTGTGACTGTTGTAGAAGATCCAAAAGTTTCTGATGAGCAATTGATTAATGCGATTCACAAACTGGAATATACGGCGGAAGTGGTGAAGTAAAACGATAAAAATAAAAGTGCGGTCAAAATTGACCGCACTTTTTTATCTTTAAGAATCGACTTATTTAATCACGCCACATGCCATACGTGGGCCGCCACCGCCAAGTGGAGCTGGATGATCTGAGTGGTTATCGCCACCTGCGTGAATCATAATAGAGTGACCACGAACTTCATCTAATTTTTTAAGACGTGGCGCTAAAACAGGGTTAGTTGCGGTACCATCATGTAATACAGTTAAAGCCGGTAAGTCACCTAAGTGAGCATCATCCTGCCATGGGTAACCGTGTTGTTTTGCGCCTTTAGGATCCCAGTGACCGCCAGCCGCTAAACCTGCTGTTAATTTACCGTCTTTTTCTTTTGGATCACAGCTTGGATTTTCATGAATGTGGAAACCATGTAAACCTTCAGCTAAACCTTGTAGATTTGGTGTAAACACTAAACCATAATTTGATTCAGTAATAGTTACAGTCCCTACATCTTTGTTACCATTTGCAGGATCTAATTGTTGTACTTTTACTTCGATTGAAGGACCTGCTGGTTTTGCCATATGGTCATGTGCATTTGCCACGCCAGCAGCACAAATTCCGCTGATTGCTAATGCTAAGAGAGTTTTCATTTTCATCATAAGCTCCTTTACTTTAGAAAGACTCAAATTGATTCTACCTAAATACCAATAAAAAAATAGTGGTTTATATTAAGTATTTGACAATTAAATCGATTTGATTTTTCTATCAATCAAATCTATCCGCCAATAAAAACTGTAAAACTGCATCCATTCTTAAATGCGGGATACTTTCGCCTTGTTGTAAAACTTGAGGTTCAAAGGAATCAAAATCAAAAGATTGTTTTGACCAGAACTCAGCATTAGGTAGTTTACTTGGAACAGAACCCGGATAAAGGGTAATCAGTTGTTTATCTAAAGAACGCACACCTTGAATGGCTTTGATTTGTTTACCGTTTTGATTAACTAAAACTTGTTTTGTCGCTCGAATCGCAGCAATTGCCGTGTATTCTGTATCAATCCCTTCAAATTCAACATGACGACCACCCTCTTGCACCAATTGGCGCATTAGGCTAATTAAGTTTTGAATTTGATCTGTCGTGATATGATCGGCTTTTGTTGCCACAAACATGAGCTTATCAATATTTGGGGAAAACAAGCGATTAAGTAAATTGCGTTTCCCATAATGGAAATTTTTGAAAAGCTGATTAAGCCCTGTTTGCATATCGATAAAAGCTTGTTGGCTATGATTTAGTGGCGTTAAGCAATCGGCTAAAATCACTTGGCGATCAAAAGTAGAAAAATAATTTTCATAAAAGCCTTTCACCACCTTATTACGATAATAATCATATCGCTTATTCAACACGGCAAAATAGCTATTAGATTTCGCTTCTTTTTTCAGTTTTAACCATTGTTCTTCCGACAAGTGCAATAACGGGAAAAATTGTAAAACAGGTGCGCCTTCTAATTCCCCAGGCAAGACAAATCTACCTGGTTGAATAAATTGCATTCCTTCAGCTTTGCAAGCGAGCAAATAATCGGTATACGATTTTGCAATCTGCGCTAAAACATCTTCATTGACGACCGCACTTAGGTCAAGCTTTTTCAGCTTATCCAACCAATCTTGTGCAAACTGTTGACGAATACCTGATGTAATTTTAGCTTGTTCAAGTGACCATTGTTGAAAATCTAAATTCAGCAAAGGTAAATCCAATAACCATTCACCAGGGTAATCAAAAATATCCAAGTATAATGTGCCACGTTCTTTAAAATGGCGAAGTAAGCCCGATTGGCGTTCAAAACGAATAGCAAGGCGTGTTTCACTTACCCCTCGGGTAGATTGGCACCATTGTGGAGGATTATTCATTAAATCATTGAGATTCGCTTCATAATCAAAACGTGGAATACTTAAATCCTGCTGTGGCACACGTTTTACTGCCAAAATAGATTGATTTCGGGCAGCCTCAAATAAAGGAAGATGTGCATTTCCCTCTTGATTAATATGTAACAATTGATTAATCAAGCTCGTAATAAAGGCTGTTTTACCACTTCTACTTAACCCTGTCACAGCCAAACGTAAAGTGCGGTCAAATCCACGATTGATTATTTGATTAATTTCCCGATTAATTGATTTAAACATATCCTAAAAATCCAATAACTAGCCATTTTTGCCAAGATATTTTACAATTCACTCAATTTATCACAAAACGGTCTTTAATAATAAAGCTATGTTACGTCGAAATGTCACTTTTTGTTTTTTATTGTGTGGGTTGAGCCAAATTAATCTGGCACAAGCCGCTCCAAGCATACCCAAAATGCTGACAGAAAACGGCTTAACATACTGCACAAATGCATCGGGTTTTTCCTTTAACCCACAAACTGCAGACGCTGGTACTAGTATGAATGTGGTGACGGAGCAAATTTATAACAAATTGTTTGATATTAAAGACCATAGTGCAGCGCTTGTTCCTGTGTTAGCACAATCCTATTCTCTTTCATCTGATGGTAAACAAATTCTTATTAACCTTCGTAAGGGGGTGAAATTCCATCACACTCCTTGGTTTACGCCTACGCGTGACTTTAATGCAGAAGATGTGGTCTTTTCGATTAATCGTGTTTTAGGACACGATACTTACCTGCCTACACTTTCAGATGATGTGGTCACCTACAAAAATCCACAATATAGAATCTTCCATGAGCAGGCTAAGAAGGTTCACTTTCCGTATTTTGAAAGTATTAAATTAAACCAAAAAATTAAAAGCATCACAGTAACGAACCCTTATCAGGTCAAAATTGATCTGTTTGAACCCGATGCGTCAATTCTGTCGCATCTTGCCAGCCAATACTCTATTATTTTCTCGCAAGAATATGCGTATCAATTAAGTGCAGATGATAATCTCACCCAATTGGACACACACCCTGTTGGCACGGGTCCTTATCAAGTAAAAGATTACGTTTATAACCAATATGTTCGCTTGATACGCAATGAAGCTTATTGGGAAAAGAAAGCCAAAATTGAAAATATTATTGTGGATCTTTCGGCGGATCGTACAGGGCGTTTAATTAAATTCTTTAATAATGAATGTCAAATCGCTTCTTATCCCGAAGTCAGTCAACTCGGTTTATTAAGTGAAAAGGACGACCGTTATTATCTGCAATCTACAGATGGAATGAACCTAGCCTATTTGGCTTTCAATTTCCAAAAGCCATTAATGCAGGATAAAACTATTCGTCAAGCTATTTCGCAAAGTTTAAACCGTTTTAGAATTGTGCGAAATATTTACCACAATACAGCAACCGTAGCGAATAACATTATCCCTGATATATCTTGGGCTTCTGCGATTAATACGCCTGATTTTTCTTATGATTATAAGCCCTCTGAAGCGGAAAAAACGTTACGCGATAAAAAACTCGCATTAAAGATGTGGGTAATAAACGAAGAGCAAGTATATAACCCTGCACCAATTAAAATGGCGGAGCTCATCAAATGGGATTTAGCCAAAGCGGGAGTGGACGTTAAAGTGCGGTCAGTAACACGCACGTTTTTAATCGAACAATTACGCAAAGGGACTGAAGATTACGATTTAATCTTAACGGGTTGGCTTGCTGGAAACCTTGATCCTGACGGTTTTATGCGCCCGATTTTAAGTTGTGATACACAAAAGGAAATCACTAATCTATCCAATTGGTGTAACCCTGAATTCGATAAAATGATGGATCGCGCACTATCCACCAATCATTTATATGAACGGTCTAAAGCGTATAACAATGCGCAAGAGCTCATTTTAAACGAATTACCTATTGTGCCAATTGCAAACGTAAAACGACTTTTAGTCGCACGTGGTAATGTAAAAGGAATTGAGATGACCCCATTTGGTAGCATCAATTTTTCTACCTTGTATTTCATGAAAAATAAGGAGAAAAAATAATGCTCTTTTCAGCAATTCGTTACGTCATTTGGGTAAGCATTTTATTATTGATTTTATCCGTATTAAGTTTTGTGATTTTAATGCGAGATCCGCTCAATGCTGATCTTGTCACAAGTAACATTTATAGTGCTTATTATCATTACCTTACATCATTGTTACAGGGCGATTTAGGAATTACCTATAACGGCGGAGAATCGTTAAAAGATTTAATTTTTACTGTATTACCACCTACATTAGAGCTCTGTTTTACCGCACTTTTATTGGCTTGCATCTTAGGTATTCCTCTCGGCGTATTAAGTGCGGTCTATAATCAGCGTCCTTGTGCACGCGCATTGCAAAGTATCTCTAATGTTGGTTTGTCTATTCCTATTTTCTGGTTTGCCCCGATTTTACTCTATGTGGCCGCGATTCAAAGCTGGGAGATTGCAGCCATCGGGCAGTATAATTTACTGTATGAAATCAAACCTATCACAGGCTTCCCTACCATCGATATGTGGTTTGTTGATGTCCCTTACCGAACTAAAATCGTACAAAACGTTTTACAGCATTTAGCCTTGCCTACATTAGTGCTTTGTATTCTGCCGACAATGGAATTTATCCGAATCATTCAGCAACGAGCTGATTATTTACTTCAACAAGAATATGCCAAAGCAGCAGTAACACGTGGATGGTCGAAATGGACGATTTTAAAACGTTACGTTTTTCGTAATACATTTCCATTATTGATTCCACAGCTTACTCGCGTATTTACCTTAGTATTAACACAATGTATGTTGGTCGAAACTGTATTGGGTTGGCCGGGAATTGGGCGTTGGCTGATTGATGCCGTAACCCAACAAGATTACAACAGTATTTCTGCCGGTGTCGTAGTGATCGGTGTTTGCATCATCATTATTGATACCTTAGCCAAGTCACTGATGTTTATGTTAGATCCATTTAATAAGAAGGGTTGGTATGCAAGATAGAGAACCTGATGAATTTCGCGAAAGCACCTCCTTCTTTCAAATTTGGTTGCTTTTCCGCCAAAATCGTGTGGCATTATTTAGTTTCTATTTATTTGTTATCCTGATTTTGGTCGCACTTTTTCCGAAGCTAATCATGCCTTATAGCGAAAGCATGGAGTTTGTGGGAGAAGAGTTAATGCCACCATCTTGGGTAGAAAAAGGTCGTATCGCCTTTTTCTTTGGCACGGACGATCTTGGCCGAGATGTACTGAGTCGATTAATAATGGGGACACAATACACTCTTGGTTCATCCCTTTTGGTGGTTATCGCTGTGGCAATTATTGGGGGCGCACTAGGTATTCTTGCAGGTATGTCTGACGGGATTAAAGCGCGTTTTTTAGGTCATTTTTTTGATGCTTTTTTATCGATTCCTATTTTGCTGATTGCCATTATCATTTCCACGTTAATGGAACCAAGCTTAATGAATGCGATGTTTGCTACCCTATTAGCTATTTTGCCGTATTTTGTGCATGCCATTTATCAAGCGATTCAGCAAGAGCTGAAAAAAGACTATGTTCTCTTACTAAGATTAGATGGGATTTCAAACTGGGAGCTATTAAAAAGCACAATTTTGCCGAATATTAGTGCCATCTATACGCAAGAAATCGCTCGTGCGTTTGTTGTGGCAATCTTAGATATTACAGCATTAAGCTTTATTTCTCTTGGTGCGCAACGCCCTATGCCAGAATGGGGGGCGATGATAAAAGACTCACTGGAGTTAATTTATCTTGCGCCTTGGACTGTTTTATTACCTGGTTTTGCTATTATTTTTACCATTTTATTAAGCATTATTTTTACTAACGGATTGTGTCAAGCAATCAATAAATATTACGAGTAACCCATGGCGCTGTTAGATATTCGCAATCTTAATATTGAAATTCAAACACCAAACGGCCGCATAAAAATTGTGGACGGCGTCAATCTTTCGCTTAATGAAGGGGAAATTCTAGGACTTGTCGGTGAGTCAGGTTCAGGTAAAAGTTTAATCGCTAAAGTAATCAGTAATTCTATTAAAGACAGCTGGATTGTCACCGCTGACCGTTTTCGTTTTAATGATGTTGAATTGCTTAAACTGACACCGAATCAACGTCGAAAAATCGTTGGAAAAGAAATTTCAATGATATTCCAAAACCCATTAAGCTGTCTTGATCCAAGTCGAAAAATTGGTAAACAGCTTATTCAAAGTATTCCAAACTGGACCTTTAAAGGCCGTTGGTGGCAGTGGTTTGGTTGGAAAAAACGTCGTGCGATTGAATTACTGCACCGTGTAGGAATTAAAGACCACCAAGATATTATGGCGAGTTATCCTAATGAGCTCACTGAAGGTGAAGGCCAAAAAGTGATGATTGCCGTAGCAGTGGCGAATCAACCTCGATTATTAATTGCGGATGAACCCACTAATTCTTTGGAGTCCATTACGGCATTGCAAATTTTCCGTTTGCTTTCAAGTATGAACCAAAACCAAGGTACAACAATTTTATTAGCCAGTAACGATCTTAAAAGTATCAGTGAATGGTGTGATAGCATTTCCGTTCTTTATTGTGGGCAAAATACAGAGTCTGGGCCGACCGACCAAATATTAGAAATGCCTCATCATCCTTATACACAAGCATTGCTTTACTCTGTTCCCGATTTTAGTCGCCCTTTAGGTTTTAAAAGCAAATTAGGGACATTAGAAGGCACTGTGCCGATTTTAGAACAAATGCCGATTGGCTGTCGTTTAGGACCTCGCTGCCCTTTTGCTCAGCGTGAATGTATTCAAAAGCCAAGCCGATATCGCATTAAACAGCATGAGTTTTCCTGCCATCATCCGATTAATCTTCGAGAACGGCAGTTTAAAGATAAAATTGCAACTTCACCGCTTACGCTAAATACCGAATCAAAAGGAAACGAATAATGCCATTATTACAAGTGGAAAATCTCAGTAAAACCTTTGATGAACCCGCAAAACTTTTTGGTTTTGAGCAATTTTATGCGGTAAAAGACGTCAGCTTTACGCTTAACCGTAAAGAAACGCTTGCGATTATCGGTAAAAATGGTTCGGGTAAATCGACCTTAGTAAAAATGATCGCAGGGATAACTCCCCCTGCTTCAGGAAAAATCTTATTTAATGATTTACCATTACAATTCGAAGATTTTCACTATCGCGCACAGCATATTCGAATGGTTTTCCAAGATGCGAATTCAGCGTTTAACCCGCGTTTAAATATTGGACAAGCCTTAGATGCACCACTACGATTAATTACCGATTGGGATGAAGAGGCTCGCAATGAAAAGATCTTTGAAACGCTCTCATTGGTAGGGCTTTATCCTGATTATACGAATCTGAAAATTAAACACCTTTCGGTCAGTCAAAAACAGCGTATCGCCTTAGCTCGTGCGCTGATTCTTCAACCTGAGATCATTATTATTGATGATGCATTGAGTACATTAGATGCCTCTGTGCGTATTCAATTGCTTAATCTGATTTTAGATTTACAAGAACATTTAGGCATTTCCTATATTTATGTTGGACAAAATTTAGGCATTATCAAACATATAGCCGATCAAGTTTTAGTAATGGATGAAGGTGAGATTATCGAGTCTGGCACTCCGAGAGAGATCTTTACCAATCCTCAAAATAATATTACTCGCCTACTTGTAGAAAGCCATTTTGGTCAATTGCTTGATGAAAATGCTTGGCAAACAACGACTTCCTAATTCTCTGTCAAACAAGTTAGGCATAGACATCTCAAAAAAACGTCTTTAAAATTGACCGCTCTTTTCATTCTTTTTAACAAAATAGGAAAGCAACTATGCAAGCGTTATTAAAACTCACTAACTTTGTGAGCAAAACTTTCGCATTATGGGCGATTGTTTTTGCTCTTCTCGCCTTTCTCTTCCCTGAGCAATTCAAAATTTTTGCACCCTACATTCCTTACCTTTTAGGTTTGGTGATGTTTGGCATGGGGATTACCTTAACTTTTGCAGATTTCAGTGAAGTGGCTAAACATCCAAAATCTGTGTTCATTGGTGTAGCGGGTCAATTTATCATTATGCCAGCTATCGCATTTGGATTAGCAAAAGCCTTTGATTTGCCTGCTGATTTAGCGGTTGGTGTAATTCTTGTGGGTTCTTGCCCGGGTGGTACATCATCAAACGTAATGACTTATTTAGCGAAAGGTAACACCGCGCTTTCTGTTGCTTGTACCACAATCTCTACCTTACTTTCACCAGTATTAACCCCTGCTATTTTCTATGTATTAGCAAGCCAATGGTTAGATATTGATGCAGGTGCAATGTTTATGTCTGTATTAAAAATGGTGTTGTTCCCAATTTTCTTAGGTTTAGTTGTTCGTGCACTCTTCAAAAAACAAGTGGAACAAGCAAGCCAAACTATGCCATTAGTCTCTGTTATTTCTATTGTATTAATCCTTGCAGCCGTCGTAGCAGTAAGTAAAGATAAGATTGTAGAATCTGGCCTATTAATTTTCAGCGTGGTTGTTTTACATAACTGCTTAGGCTATTTAATTGGCTACTTTGCGGCAAAATTATTTAAACTTAATACGGCGGATAGTAAAGCGGTGGCAATTGAAGTAGGTATGCAAAACTCAGGTTTAGGTGCTGCATTAGCTGCTGCTCATTTCAACCCAATTGCGGCGGTACCAAGTGCTTTATTCAGTTTCTGGCACAATGTATCGGGTCCAATTTTGGCGAATATTTTCTCTAATATCAAAAATGAAAAATAAGCTATTTGGGTAAAAAAATAAGGGCGGAAATTACATTCCGCCCTTTTTATATTTTACTGTTTTACTTAACCGAACCACAATTTAAACAATACAAATACTGCCCTTTTGGATCATTAAATTTGGTTAACACATTCAGCTGTTTTTTCACTTGATGCACTTCCTGTGGCAGTCCCAACCAATTTGTCAGTAACGCTTGACCTTTTTGTTTAAGCTTGCGATCTAATTTAGCAAAGAAACTATTATCTTCATCCACCAACCATTGCACACTAAAATTATCCATGTATTTATCAGGATGTTGATTGACTAGTGCGACCACTTTATCAATGGCTACATCAATATCGCCTAATTCATCCACTAAGCCATTTTTCTGTGCATCTTGCCCTAACCAAACTTGGCCCTGAGCAATTTTATCCACTTTATCTTTTGATAATTGACGACCACGGCTTACCACATCTAAGAAGCGCTCATAACCATTTTCGATGCTAAGTTGATAAATATCCTGTGTATTTTTACCCAATGGACTTAAAGCTGACGTTTCCGCGAGATCCGTTGTCGCTACGCCATCAGTACTCATTCCCATTTTTTTGATTGTATTTTCAAAGGTTGGGAATAATGCAAAAATCCCGATTGAACCCGTAATCGTATTTTTATCCGCCACGATATAGTCAGCAGTTGAAGAAATCCAATAACCACCAGAAGCTGCCATGCCTCCCATTGATACTACAACAGGTTTGCCTGCTTTTTGAAGATTTTCGGTTTCCTGGCGAATAATTTCAGAGGCAAATGCACTGCCACCCGGTGAGTTAACACGGAGAACAACCGCCTTCACTTTCTCGTTATCGTAGGCTTGTCTCAATAACTTCGCAATGGTATCGCCGCCAGCTGATTCTTCATCGCTTTCACCATCAATAATGGTCCCTTCGACATTCACTACCGCAACAATATTTTTTTCATTTGGCTCAACAGAGAAACGATCGCCTAAATCAGATAAATAATCTTCAAAATCCACTAATTTGGCTTTGCCTTCTTCATCTTGACCGAAAAGTGCGGTCAATTTTTTATCTAAATCCAATCTTGTCGCAAACTGTGTCACCAACTGACGTTTTTTCACATAAGCCGTTTCATCACCTTTTAACGCTTTTAAATCACTAATGTATTTTTGTGCATTCGGTAATACATCATTGGCGGTAATATGACGATTAACCATTAATGTTTGCATATAGTTTTGCCACATGCCACCAAGCCATTTTTGCATATTTGCTTTTGCTTCTGGCGACATATCATCACGCAAGAAAGGTTCTACCGCGGACTTATATGTCCCTACACGGAAAATATGTGGTGTAATTTCAAGTTTTTCGAGCATAGATTTAAAGTAAAGGTTTTCCTGACGCAAACCTTGAATACCGACTTGCCCAATTGGATTGAGATAAATGTCATCCGCAAAACTCGCGAGGAAATATTGTGCCTGTGTGTAATTGTCAGCATAAGCAATAACCGGCTTTTCTGACTCTTTGAAGCTTTGAATCGCTTTCCCTACATATTCTAATGAGGGAAGATCGCCCCCTTCAAAGTCATTTAAATTCAGCACTAAACCACGAATTCGTTCATCATCTTTTGCAGATAAAATACTTTGTACCACATCAAAAGTGGAATATTTATAAGAGACCTTTTCATTATTTAAACGTTGAAATTCCTCTTGCCAACTCAGCATATCTTCCGTGTTATCTGCAAGATAGCCTGTTAAATTTAAATATAATGCGCCTTGATCGCCCGATAAAACTTGGCTTTTCTTACCATCACTAAAAAGGCTGACAAGCACAATCAATGCTAAAACAAACAGTAAGAACACAAAATTCATCACAAGATTTCGGATAAAATTGAGCGCTTTACAACAAAATTTCAATACGCTTAAGATGACATTCATGCGAAATTAAACCTTTAAAACGGAAATAAAAATTGTGCGTAGCCTATCATAAAGTCCCATGAAAAACTATGCTATAATCAACCGCACTTAACTAGAAGAAGGAAAATACTATGGATGCATTAACCCTTTTAACACAACGCAAATCGAATAAAAAATTAACTGCACCTGCACCTAGCCAAGTGCAATTAGAACAAATGTTTCAAGCCGCTTTACATACACCTGATCATGGTAAACTTGAGCCTTATCATTTCGTGGTAATCCAAGGCACAGGTTTAAGTAAATTGGAAAGCTTGCTCAAAGCGGCGGTGACTGAATTTGATTTAGGTGAAGAACGATTAAAAAAAGCAGAGAATTTTGCACGCCGTGCACCGATGGTCATTGCGGTGATTGCTAAAATTAATCATGAAGTGAAAAAAGTACCAGGTTGGGAACAAATGCTTACTGCAGGTGCAGCAACTTATGCGATTCAACTTGCGGGCAATGCATTGGGTTTTGAAAGTTTTTGGGCAACTGGTCCTCTCGTTGAGGGACGTGAATTACGTGAAGCATTTGGTTGTAACAAAAATGATAAGATCGTTGCCTTATTACAAATTGGTACAGCAGCTGAAAAATTAGAAAGAGACTGTAAACCAAAAGATTTATCACGTTTCGTGAGCCATCTATAAAGAAAAAATCAAAAAAGGCGGAAATTTCCGCCTTTTCTATTGTTCTTATTCAGACTCGCCTTCTAATCCACTTCTAATTTTATTTTCAAACGCTGTATAATCGACTAAAAAGGCATCATGTCCATAATCTGATGGGAATTCGTAAAATTTTAAATCGACTCCCGCTTGTTCTAAAAGCTGTTTACTTTTATGTAAATCAATAGATTTAAACAGTTGGTCTGTCGTCACAGAGACTAATGTATAACGTGCTTTAATTCGAGATAAAGCTTCTTTTACATCCGCATAACCAACACTTGGGTCATATAAATCCAGTGCACGTAATAAATGCAAATAAGTGTTGGCATCAAAACGATCTAAGAATTTTTTGCCTTGATAACTCAAATAGGATTCTACTTGAAAGTGATCGCCCCAAAATTGCCCTTCAGATTTAGTTGCACGACCAAATGCCTTAGCTAACTGCACATCGGTACGATAGGTTAACATTCCTAACATTCGTGCAATGGAAAGGCCTTGATTAGGTGGCGTGCCATCATAATAGTCACCATTATTGAAATTCGGATCATTAATCACCGCTTGACGCATGACATGGTTAAAACCTATGGCTTCCGCACTAAAGAAGATAGAAGAACAAAGATTGACAATGTTATCCATAAAATCTGGATAATCAATTGCCCATTGTGTAGCTTGCATACCACCAAAAGAGCCACCCACTATTGCTTTTAAATGTGGGATACCAAGATGCTCAAGCAAAGCTTTTTGCACTTTGATAATATCTTGAACGATGATATTCGGGAACTGGCTCCCATAAGGTTTTCCAGTAGTTGGATTAATCGAACTCGGGCCCGTCGTGCCTTTACAGCCACCTAATACATTTGCGCAAATAAAAAAGTATTTAGATGTATCAAAAGCTAGACCTTCGCCCATAAAGTTTTGCCACCAACCGTCTTTATTAGGTTCATCAAAATAAGGTTCTGCATCTCCCGTTAAAGCGTGACAAATCAATACAGTATTGCTTTTATCTGCATTTAAAGTGCCGTAAGTCTGATACGCGACATTAATAGGCGAAAGCTGTCCGCCCAATGTTAATTGGAGTGGATTGTCTTGAAAAAGCACGACATTTTGCACAGCCATTGAAATGATAACCTTTTACGTTGATGGTTCACCAATTATCAACAGCTCATTTTTTTTGTCAAGAAATTTTAGACGTTTAGACGTCTAAATATTTTCTTATCAATTCAGTAAACAAATTACACTTGAACTTACATTGCTTTTTCAGTATGTTAGCAAAATGCAACTATCCAAAACGCTGTCAAAAATGACCGCACTTTCCTGGCTCTTGCGCCTTCCGCTAAAAAAACTCCTCGGTTACGCCCTAGGGCTCTTTTTGCTTGTTTTGATTGGTTGCTTCACCATTGATCGTGCCGTGAGCTTTTATGTACAAGACCGCGTGTATGAAGATCTCGAAACGCTCCCGCATCGCCATTATGCATTGGTACTCGGCACATCCAAATATGTGGCTAAAGGCAAAACCAATAAATATTATGATTACCGCTTAGAAGCATCAAAACTCTTGGTCGAACAAGATAAAGTCGATTATTTACTACTAAGTGGCGATAATCGCACGCTTCAATATAACGAACCACGTACCATGTTTTTGGATCTACGTAAAATGGGTGTATCTGAAAGTGTGATGTTTAAAGATTTTGCAGGATTCCGTACCTTAGACTCTGTTGTGCGAGCAAGTAAAGTTTTCCAAGTGCCCTCTTTTACTATTATCAGCCAAAAATTCCATTGCGAACGCGCACTGCTGATTGCTAAACACTATGATATTGATGCAATTTGCTTTACTGCGAAACAACCTGACGTGTATTTCGGGACACGTGTTCGCGAAATGTTTGCTCGCGTAAAAGCCGTGTTAGACTTAATCATCGGTGTAAAACCTTATTTCCTCGGTGCACCAGAACCTCTGCCAATTCCTACCGAATAGTTAATGATTCTTTAATTTTTACCCTGTTAAATCAAAAAATATCTAAATAATTGGTTTTTTACTCTATTTTTTTGGAGTATTTATTTGACAATTTTTGATGAAATCGCTATTTCTAATACCCATCACAAAACACAGCATCTTACTTTTCATTTTTAGAGGATTATCTTATGTCTCATTTATCGGTAGCAAAATTTGGTGGTACATCCGTTGCAAACTATTCGGCTATGCAGGCTTGTGCCAAAATCATCATTGCAGATCCTAATACTCGCGTTGTGGTACTTTCCGCATCAGCCGGTGTAACAAACTTATTAGTTGCCCTAGCCAATGGCGTAGAAACAGAAGAACGTGCAAAATTAATTGGTGAAGTCCGTCAAATTCAAGAAAATATTTTAAATGAATTACAAGATGATAGCCGTGTACGCCCTGTCATCGAAAAATACTTAGAAAATATTACCGCACTTTCTGAAGCGGCAAGCCTTGCGACATCAAAAGCTTTAACTGATGAAATCATCAGTCAAGGTGAAATGATGTCGACACAAATTTTCATTGAAGTATTAAGAGAATTACAAACCTCAGCTACTTGGGTCGATGTGCGAACTTTAGTCGCAACCAATGATAACTTTGGTAAAGCGGCACCAGATGACGCTCAAACCCAAGCAAATTGCGATAATTTATTAAAACCATTAATCGACCGAGGTGAATTAGTGATCACCCAAGGTTTTATCGGTCGTGAACCAGGCAGTAAAACGACTACTTTAGGTCGTGGTGGTAGTGACTACTCTGCAGCACTTTTAGCGGAAGTATTAAACGCAAAAGATGTGTTAATTTGGACGGATGTAGCGGGAATTTACACCACAGACCCGCGTGTCGTCCCTGAAGCAAAACGTATTGATACCATGAGTTTTGCTGAAGCTGCTGAAATGGCAACCTTCGGCGCTAAAGTATTACACCCTGCAACATTACTTCCAGCTGTACGCAGTAATATTCCCGTTTATGTAGGTTCAAGTAAAGCGCCAGATGCTGGCGGTACTTGGGTAACACGCGATCCACAACCTCGTCCAACATTCCGTGCTATTGCAGTTCGTCGCGATCAAACACTATTAACGCTTTCAAGCTTAAGCATGTTACATGCCCAAGGATTCCTTGCGAATGTATTCAATATCTTAGCCAAATATAAAATTTCGGTGGACACGATTACGACTTCAGAAGTGAGTATTGCATTAACGTTAGATAAAACAGGTTCTGCTTCATCTGGTGTTGAATTACTTTCACCAGAATTATTAGAAGAATTAAGTCAATATTGTACTGTGAAAGTCGATACAGGCTTATCACTTGTCGCATTAATTGGAAATGACTTACACCTTGCTTCAGGTGTAGCAAAACGTATTTTCGATACGCTCGAAGGTTATAATATTCGCATGATTAGCTATGGTGCAAGCACGAATAACATTTGTATGCTAGCGCATAGTGACAAAGCTGATGATGTAGTACGTTCATTACATAAATCGTTGTTTGAATAATAAATTTAGAGAAAGTGCGGTTAAAAATAACCGCACTTTTTTACGTTTTGAATTTGAGATTAAGACAAAAAAAGAGTAAAGTAATCGTTTGTCTGATTTATAAACTTACGCAAAACTTAAGGCGGAAATTATGGGAAAAAGTGTTGTTGTTCTTGGCGCTCAATGGGGCGATGAAGGGAAAGGCAAGATCGTTGATTTATTAACGGATCGAGTCAAATATGTGGTGCGTTACCAAGGTGGTCACAACGCAGGTCACACGTTAATTATTAATGGTGAAAAAACTGTATTACGCTTAATTCCATCTGGTATTTTACGTGATAACGTGACCTGTTTAATCGGCAACGGCGTGGTGCTTTCTCCTGCTGCATTAATGCAAGAAATGGGCGAATTAGAAAACCGTGGCGTAAAAGTACGTGAACGCTTATTAATTTCAGAAGCTTGTCCATTAATCCTACCTTATCACGTTGCAATGGATCACGCTCGTGAAGCTGCATTAGGCAAAAAAGCCATTGGTACAACCGGTCGTGGTATCGGTCCCGCTTATGAAGATAAAGTGGCTCGTCGTGGTTTACGTGTAGGTGATTTATTCAATCGTGAAGCCTTTGCTGAAAAATTAAAAAATCTGCTTGAATACTATAATTTCCAATTAGTGAACTACTACAAAGTAGAACCTGTTGATTATCAAAAAACATTAGACGATGTGTTCGCGGTAGCTGATATCATCACTGGCATGGTGGCAGATGTGACAACCATCTTAGATACTGCTCGCAAAAATGGCGACAACATTTTATTCGAAGGTGCCCAAGGTACCATGCTTGATATCGACCACGGAACCTATCCGTATGTAACCAGTTCTAACACCACTGCAGGCGGCGTAGCGACAGGTTCTGGGTTTGGTCCTCGTAACCTTGATTATGTGTTAGGTATCATCAAAGCATACTGTACACGTGTTGGTGGCGGTCCATTCACCACAGAATTATTCGATGAAACTGGTGCTGAAATTGCACGTAAAGGTAATGAATTTGGTGCTGTAACTGGTCGTCCTCGTCGTTGTGGTTGGTTTGATGCAGTAGCCATTCGCCGTGCAATTCAACTTAACTCTATTTCTGGCTTCTGTATGACCAAATTAGACGTATTAGATGGCTTCGATGAAGTGAAAATCTGTACGGCTTACAAAATGCCAAATGGCGAAATCGTTGAATATGCACCATTAGCAGCGAAAGATTGGGAAGGCGTGAAGCCAATTTACGAAACCTTACCAGGCTGGAAAGAAAACACATTTGGTGTAACTGATGTAAATAAATTACCGCAAACTTGCCGTGATTACATCAAACGTATCGAAGAAGTAACTGGTGTACCGGTAGATATCCTTTCAACGGGTCCAGATCGTGTTCAAACAATGATTTTACGCGATCCGTTTGCGGCCTAAAACAGCATAAAAATAAACCGCACTTTGGCATAGCCAAGTGCGGTTATTTTTTAAGGAGTTTTTGATGACTGAACAAGATATTGCTGACTACCTAAAAAATCACCCTGATTTTTTTACCCATCGCCCTGAACTACTTCAACAGCTTAGTATTCCGCATAGCCATGAAGAAGGGACGATTTCGTTAGTCGAAGCACAGCTTGCTCAGCAACGAGAACAAATCAAAACGCTTACTCAACTCCTCGAAAAATTTCATCAACTTGCTCATCAAGAAGCAGATATCTTCTTTGCTCTCTTGCCTTTGCAGAAGAAGCTGTTTCAAACAAACGACTTTATTGCCATCAATGAAAAGCTTGATGACTGGGCAAAAGGCTATGAGCTAGAAGGTGCTAAAATCTTACTTTTCTCTGACAGCTGGCAAAAAAATAATTCTATTCCTGAACAACATTGGTTAGACCGAAAAGCCTTTGAACTCATTCGCCTAGAGCGCATGGGCTTACGCCAATTCTATTTAGGCGATCTATCCAATAAAGAAAAAGCCCTCATGTTCCTTCCAGAAGAGCTCCCTATCGGCTCTGTGGCAATTTGCCGCTTAGGCGGAACACCACAAAAACCAACCGCACTTTTACTCTTCAAATCTCGAGACACAGACCGTTTCCACAACGACCAAGACACCACATTCCTTCGACATTTAGTCGATATTGTGGAATTGCATTTGGGAAGATGGCTTTAAACGTTATTAAGTGATCTCTATCACAAATCTGAAAATTATTTAAATTTAGACTTTTATATTCAAATATTTAAGCGTATTTTGTAGATTAGATGTTTTGGTATAAATGTCGATCGTAGTTTGATCTCATTTACTGATTTTATCCCTATCTCAGTGAGGTTTCATTATGAATAAAAAAATGTCTTTAACATTGATTGCCATTGGACTAGGTATGTCATTTAGTAATATGGCTGCGGCACAAGAAAAATTAATTGTGTACACATCAATGAAAGAATCATTAATTGGTGCATTAAAAGCAAAATTTACTGAAAAACATCCAGATGTTGAAATGGATTATCAGTCTGCTGGCGCCGGAAAATTAATGGCTAAAATTGCAACGGAAAAAGAATCCGGGAAAATTATGGCCGATGTGATTTGGACAAGTGAAGTACCTGACTTCTTCCAAATGAAAAAAAACGGCATGCTTGAAGCTTATGTTTCTCCTGAAACGGCTAATATTGTTAACCCAATCCCTAACTTTGATGGTTCTTTTACCCCAATCCGCCTCGGTACGCTAGCAATCGCCTACAATACCCGCTTCGTTAAAGATAACCCGCCTGCTGAATGGGCTGATATCTTAAAACCTGAATATAAAGGTGCATTTGGTATTGCAAACCCTGCATTATCGGGTACGTCATATATGAGTGTATCTTTATTAAAAGATAAATTTGGTTGGGAATTCTTTGAAAAATTAAAAGCAAATAAAGCTAAAGTGGGTAAAGGTGCAGGACAAGTTATCGATGATACCGCATCTGGTGATTTATTAGCCTCTCTCGCTGTTGACTATATTACCAACGATAAAATCAAAAAAGGCGCGCAATTAAAATTGGTTTATCCAAAAGAAACGCTCGTCATCCCTAGCCCAGCAGCAATCTTAAAAGGCACTGAACACCTTACTGCTTCACAAAAATTTATTGACTTCTTACTTTCTGAAGATGGGCAAAAAATCATTGCAAATGAAGGAACATTACCAGTTAGAAAAGGTATTGAACTTGATGCTAAATTTGGCATGCCATCTCTAGAAGATGCCGTATCAAGAGCGATTCCTATTGACTATGAAAAATTAATGTCAGAAAAAGAAGAAACAATTAAACATTTCACTCAAATTCTTCAAGGTCGTTAATCAGTAAGGAGTCGTGATTATGGCAACAATTACATTTGAAAATGTATCCAAAAAATTCGGTTCAAATGAAGTGTTAAAAAATCTGTCCTTAGTTGTACAAGATGGAGAATGTTTTACGCTTCTTGGCCCATCCGGCTGTGGGAAAACTGTCTTATTACGCCTGCTTGCAGGATTTGATGTACCAGATAGTGGCCGTATTTTAATTGATGATGTGGTTGTTGCCGATCCCGCTACAAACACGGATATTCCGCCAGATCAACGCGGTCTTGGTGTGGTCTTCCAAGATTATGCTGTTTGGCCGCATATGACTGTCTTTGACAATATCGCCTACCCTCTTAAATTAAAGAATATTGAAAAACAAGCTCTCCATAAACAAGTGATGGAAGTGGTCGAATTAGTTAATTTAACTGGTTTAGAAGAACGTTTACCTTCTCAATTGTCAGGGGGGCAACAACAGCGCGTTGCTCTCGCAAGGGCATTAGTTGCTAAACCATCTTTAATGCTCTTGGATGAGCCTCTCAATAATTTAGATGCCAATCTTCGAGAAGAAATGCGTTTTGAAATTAAAGAATTACAGAAAAAACTCGGTATTACTATTCTTTACGTAACACATGACCAAGAAATTGCCCTAGCAATATCTGATCGTTTGGCCATTATGAATGAACATGGCGATATCCAACAAGTTGGAACACCATGGGACATTTATGAGCGTTCAGAAAATGAGATGGTGTTTAAATTTATGGGGCTCGCAAATTTCATTCCTGTGAGATACCAAAATAATCATCATTACATTGGAGAAGGCAATCAAATTTTAAATTGGAAAAACTTGCCGCCTAACTCAGGGAAATTAGGATGTCGACCTTCCGATATCATACTAAGCAAAAACAATGAGGGTTTACTAGGAAAAATATCAAGAGCCAGCTTTCTTGGCGCGGTAATGGATTATATGGTAGAGATTGATGGTGTAACACTACGAACAGAAATCCCAACTAATAAAGCATTACGTAATAATTTAATGTTCAATGAAGGTGAAAATTGCTTTATCAGTTTTCATGATTTGCTTTGGTTTGATTCTGCTAAAGAAATCTAGAGGGGTTTATTATGGCTACAACTATTCAAAATAATCATCCATTCAATATTGCTAACGTTATTCTAGCCTTATCTATCGGTATCTTAGTGATCGTTGTTGCGGTTCCTGTTTTACTTATTTTCCTCAATTCTTTTTGGGTTGATGGACAATTTAATATCACCGATGTGGTGAATATTCTTAAACAAGAAGAAACCTATGAAGCATTACTCAATTCACTTTTCATCGCATCTGGTGTAACTGTGATGAGTACGATTATTGGTACATTTTTTGCTTGGTTAGTGACTCGAACAGATCTACCTTATAAAGGTTTTATGAAAGTGATGTTCCTTGTGCCTTTTATGCTTCCTTCTTTCATTGGAGCCTTAGCTTGGAAAATGTTACTTTCACCACGTTCTGGCTACATTAACCAATTCTTCATGGATTTAGGATTTGATGGACCTATTTTTAATATCTATAGCTACGCTGGTATTATGGCTGTAGAAACAATGTATCTTTTCCCATTCGTCTTTATCCAAGTCTGTGGTGCATTAGAGCGCATGGACCCTACATTAGAAGAATCAGCGAGAATCTCAGGCGCAAGCCTCTTTACCATTACACGTAAAATTACCATTCCACTCGTCATGCCTAGTATTCTTTCTGGTGCATTACTCATTATGCTCTATTCTATGGCTCACTTTGGTACTGTTGCCGTACTGGGCGTAGAAAATGGTATTTTTAACATTCCAACCCTCATTTATGAACGTATTCACCAAAGTGCGGGTAGTTTTGAAGCCATTCGTACCGGTACTGTACTTGCAACTGTTTTAGTATTCACTGCGGCACTGATTATTTGGTTACAAAACAAAATCTTAAATAAAGGTCGATTCCAAATTATTGCAGGTAAAAGCTTTAGACCTATCGAAGTAAAACTTCGTGGTTTGAGAAAACCGTTGCTTGTTATTTGCTTACTCTACATCGCCTTTACTATCGTATTGCCTACAGTCACGATTTTCCTTGTTGGTGGATTAAAAACCTATGGATTACCAATTACATGGGAAAATCTCACATTAGATAACTATAAATTCATCTTATTTGAATGGCAGTTAACAAAAGATGCAATTCGCAATAGTGTGACTCTCGGTCTCGCGGCAGCACTGATTACCATGTTTGCAGGGGTAATGATTTCTTATGTTATCGTTAAAATGCGTGTTCGCGGAAAAGGCATTCTTGAGTTCTTAGGGATGTTGCCATTTTCCGTACCTGGCTCTGTAATTGCTCTTGGGGTGATCCTTGCCTGGAGTGGTAAATTTGGTATCAATCTCTACAATACAGTTTGGATTATTTTAATTGCTTACATTGCACGTTATATGGCTTTCTCACTCAAAGCCAACTCTGCAGCACTTGAGCAAGTTCATGATTCATTAGTTGAAGCTTCTCGAGCATGTGGAGCAAGTATGTGGCAATCCTTAAAAGATATTGTTATCCCACTCGTAAGACCGGGGATGATTGCCGCCTTCTTCCTGATTTTCCTTCCAGCACTACGTGAATTGACCGTTTCTGTTATGTTATATGGTCCTTCTACACGAACCATCGGGGTAGCAATTTATACCCTAAATGAAGATGGTGAAACGGTTTATTCTGCGGCATTAGCGGGTATCGCCCTAATAATCATTGTGTTAGGTCAAACCGTTATTAAACGTTATGCTGAAAAGAAAACTCAAAAATAGAAGGTTAGGAGTAAAAGATGAGCTATATTCAATTAAATCATGTCATGAAAAAATTTGGTGATGTTATTGCCATTGAAGATCTTAACCTTTCTATCGAAAAAGGCGAATGTTTCTCTATGCTAGGGCCATCGGGTTGTGGAAAAACAACAACTCTAAGAATGATCGCTGGCTTTGAAGACTTAGACGGAGGGGAAATTAAAGTCGGTGATAAATTACTGTCATCGAAGAAAAACAATTTCTATCTCCCGCCAGAGAAACGCAATTTCGGTATGGTCTTTCAGGCCTTTGCAGTATGGCCACATATGACGGTATATGATAACGTTGCCTTTCCGTTAAAACTCAAAAATATTTCAGCCCAAGAAATTGAAAAACGAACAACTGATGCGTTAAGACACACTAATTTACTTAGTGTTGCCAAGAAAAGCCCTGACGATTTATCTGGTGGTGGAAAACAACGTGTGGCACTTGCTAGGGCATTAGCAATTAACCCAGACGTCATGTTACTAGACGAACCATTATCAAGCTTAGATCCCCATCTTCGCGAAGAAATGCGTTTTGAAATTAAGGCATTACAGAAAAAATTTGGGTTCTCAATTATTTATGTGACTCATGACCAATCTGAAGCGATGGCACTTTCAGATCGTATTATGGTTATGAAGAAAGGAGCGGTACAACAAATTGATACCCCATTAAATATTTATAACAACCCAGCTAACAAGTTTGTCTTCAATTTTATCGGGTTATCAAATCAATTAAATGTAAACCTGTCATCACAAGGTATTCACATTGATAAAGTTGATGGTATTTTTAATCTTCCAGAAATGCCAAATAATGACTTACTTTCACAAGGGAAAGCGATATTAGCAAGCCGTCCATCTGACATTGAATTTGTTCAACAAGGTGGAATCCCTGGTGTCGTAAAACGTCGCTCTTATCTTGGTGAAGTGACGGATTATAATATCCAAGTTGGAGATCAAGATATTCGTGTTCAAATTGGGCGACGAGATTCAGGCCCGAAAGAAGGGGAAACATGTCAGATAGCCTTTGAACATTTGCATTGGTACCCTGCTGAATAACATATCTTAAGTGCGGTTAAATTTAACCGCACTTTTATTTTTATAAGAATTAGACAAGCTGTTCTCATTATCAACTAATCTTTGATCCTGCTCACAATTTCAAGAAAATAAACTTTCTTTATTTTTCAACTCTTTCTACAATACCTTTGTTTTTATTATTAAAAACACACAATTCAATTTAACTTCAGATATCACAAGGGTCTAATTATGAAAATTTTAACTTGGCCTGTGGTTGCAGGTGCTGCACTTGGTATCGTTGCGCCACTTCTCACTTACAATGGCAATCCTGGTAATATGGGATTTTGTGCGGCTTGTTTCTTACGCGATACAGCCGGATCGCTTGGATTACACCACGCTGCCCCATTACAATACCTTCGCCCAGAACTCATTGGATTAGTTTTAGGTGCACTCGCCAGTGCATTCTTATCTAAGGAATTTAAACCTCGTGGAGGCTCTGCCCCACTCGCTCGTATTAGCTTAGGCTTTTTTGCGATGCTTGGTGCGCTCATTTTCTTAGGTTGTCCATGGCGTGCTTATTTACGATTAGGTGGCGGTGATCTCACTGCAATTGCAGGTATCGTAGGATTATTTGCTGGCGTATTGGGAGGTATTTTCTTCGCTAATCGAGGATTCTCATTAGGTAAATCTAAGGAACAAAGCCAATCTTCGGGTTTAATTGGTCCAATTTTTGCCGTAATTTTGCTTGTTTTAGCCTTAACCCAATTTAAATTTGGTGAAAATCTCGCGATTTACACCTCTGAAAAAGGCCCAGGTGCACAACATGCAGCTATTTGGATGTCACTTGCTGGCGGATTACTTCTTGGTGTACTGATGCAAAAATCACGTTTTTGCACAATTGGGGCATTTCGAAACTTTGTCCTCTTCCGTGATGCACATCTATTAAACGGTGTGATTGCATTGATTTTCTTTGCGGCAATAACTAATGCCTTATTAGGTCAATTCCATTTAGGCTTTGAAAAACAACCTATCGCACATAATGACTATCTCTACAATTTCCTTTCTATGGCGCTTTGCGGTCTTTGCTTTGCATTAGGCGGTGGTTGTCCAGGTAAGCAATTAGTCAATATTGGTGAAGGGAATAATGACTCGGCATTATTTGTGCTCGGTATGCTACTTGGCGCAGCTGCGGCACATAACTTTGGCTTAGCAGCGGCTCCTTCAGGCGTTGCAGCCTTTACGCCTCATCTTTTAATTGCCGGCTTTGCGGTTTGCTTATATATCGCACTAACTAATAAATCTGAAGCCTAATATCCATTCAGAATAAACAAAAAGGAAGTCGATCATGACTTCCTTTTTAGTTTTAAAAAGTGCGGTCATTTTTAACCGCACTTTCGAGATCATTAAAGAATATTCTTCTCTCCACGAGAAAGACTGATTAACCCTGAACGAACAATTTCAAGTAATGTGCTTTCTTCTTTCAGTGCCTCAACAAAAGCATCTAATTTGTCTTTTGTACCCGTTAACTGAATGGTATAAGATTTTGTTGTCACATCCACAATCTGACCACGGAAGATATCGGCTAAACGTTTTAACTCATCACGTGATGAACCCGTTGCACGTACTTTCACTAACAACACTTCACGCTCAACATGCTCATGTTCACTCAAGTTAATAACTTTAAACACATCCACTAACTTGTGAAGTTGCTTTTCGATTTGTTCGAGTACTTGCTCATCACCTACCGCTTCAATCGTCATACGAGAAAGGGTTGGGTCGTCCGTAGGTGCTACGGTTAAGCTTTCAATGTTAAATGCACGTTGGGAAAATAAGCCGACCACTCGAGATAATGCACCGGATTCATTTTCTAATAAAACAGATAAAATTCTACGCATTATTCGTTCTCCTCTTGTGGTTTGCTTAAAATCATCTCATTCATCGCCCCGCCGCGAACTTGCATTGGGTAAACGTGTTCGGTTTCATCAACGTTAATATCAACAAAGACCAATTTATTTTTAATGCTGAAGGCTTCTTGTAATTTGCTTTCTAATTCATCTGGTGTCGAAATTTGAATCCCCACATGCCCATAAGATTCGGCTAACTTCACGAAATCTGGTAAAGAATTCATATAAGTTTGAGAATGGCGACCAGAGTAAATCAAATCCTGCCATTGTTTCACCATGCCTAAGAAGTGGTTGTTCAAACAAATCACCACAACTGGAATGCCATATTGTGTCGCTGTTGAAAGCTCTTGGATATTCATTTGAATACTGCCATCACCCGTTACACAAACTACAGTTGCGTCAGGATGTGCAAGTTTCACCCCTAATGCTGCAGGTAAACCAAAGCCCATCGTACCCGCACCACCTGAATTGATCCAACGACGTGGTAAATCAAACGGATAATGTAATGCGGCAAACATTTGGTGTTGCCCTACATCCGATGCCACGTAAGCTTGGCCTTTTGTGATGCGATACACCGCTTCCATGACTTGCTGTGGTTTGATGACGCCTGAAGTGCGATCGAAATCCAAGCATTTTTTCGCTTTCCACTCATCGATTTGTTTCCACCAATCTTCTAAGTGATTTTGTGGACGAGAACCGATTTCTTCACCTAATAAACTTAAGAATTCATCCAATACATTTTTCGCGTTACCTACAATTGGAATAGTCGCGGGTACGTTTTTAGAAATAGAGGTTGGGTCAATATCAATCTGAATCACTTTTGCATTCGGACAATATTTATCTAAGTTGTTAGTAGTTCGGTCATCAAAACGCACCCCAACACCAAGAATTAAATCACTTTCATGCATAGCTGTATTGGCTTCATAAGTCCCGTGCATCCCAAGCATGCCTAAGAATTGTTTATCGGTACTTGGATATACGCCTAACCCCATTAATGATGAAGTTACTGGTAAATTTAAACGTTGTGCAAATTGCGTTAATTCTTCATGACAGCCTGCCGCAATTGCACCACCACCCACGAATAAAACCGGTTTTTTAGCTACTAATAATGCTTTTAACGCTTTCTTAATTTGCCCCTTATGACCATTTACCGTTGGATTATAAGAACGAAGCTCAACAGATTTTGGATATTCGTAAGGATATTTTAAAGTTGGATTTACGGTATCTTTTGGAATATCTACGACAACGGGACCTGGACGGCCTGTTGAAGCAATATAAAAGGCTTTTTTCAAGATACCTGGAATGTCTTCTGCTTTTTTAACGATAAAGCTGTGCTTAACCACTGGACGAGAAATCCCCACCATATCACATTCTTGGAACGCATCACGACCGATTAAGCTACTCATTACCTGACCTGAAATGATCACCATTGGTACTGAATCAGTATAAGCGGTCAAAATACCCGTAATCGCATTGGTCGCACCAGGTCCTGATGTGACTAACACACAACCTACTTTACCGGTTGCACGTGCATAACCATCTGCCATATGTACTGCAGCTTGCTCATGACGAACTAAAATATGCTCAATCCCACCAAGAGTATGGATTGCATCATAAATATCCAATACGGCACCGCCTGGATAACCAAATAAATACTCAACGCCTTCGTCACGCAAAGACTGAACCACCATTTCCGCACCGGATAATTTCTTCATATTTTACTCCTAAAACTGACCGCACTTTTATTTGTTACGATTCGTGTCAAAACAATGGAAACATCATACCGAAAGAAAACAGCTTGTCCAGCATGAGAAAAGTCTAAAAAAATGAATTAAAAAGCATTAAAAACTAACAAAATCAAAATATTAAGATTTAAATAAAGATAATTAATATAAAAAGCAGAAAATCGTAGTTTTATATGGAGTTTTATAAAAATAAAAATTTTTTATTCTTTTGTTCAAAATTTTGAGCTGGATCACATTTTAAGTGTTGATTTTTCTGCTGAGTAAGGAGAAAGGGAGAGATTATAAGAAAAAACCGCACTTGGAAGATCCAAAGTGCGGTTAGATTTTAAAACGTTTTAATTAGCCGTTATAGCGTTTGAACACTAAAGTTGCGTTTGTACCACCGAAACCAAAGCTGTTTGACATGACAGTTTGTAAGCCTGCATTTTCTTTTGTTTCAGTCACGATGTTGCAACCTTTTGCCGCTTCGTCTAATGTTTCGATATTAATGCTTGGTGCAATGAAGTCATTGTGTAGCATTAATAAGGTATAGATTGCTTCGTGTGCACCGGCAGCACCTAAAGAGTGACCAGTCATTGATTTAGTAGAAGAAATCGCAGGGATTTTGTCACCAAATACATTTTTGATTGCACCTAATTCTTTTACGTCACCAACTGGTGTTGATGTACCGTGTACGTTGATGTAATCAATTGGAGTATCTACCGTCGCCATTGCTTGTTTCATACAACGCTCAGCACCTTCACCACTTGGCGCTACCATGTCGTAACCATCAGAGGTTGCACCATAACCTACAATTTCTGCGTAGATTTTTGCGCCACGTGCTAATGCGTGTTCTAATTCTTCAACCACTACAACAGCACCACCACCTGCGATAACGAAACCATCACGGTCTGCATCGTAAGCACGAGAAGCTTTTTCTGGGGTATCATTGTATTTAGTTGAAACCGCACCCATTGCATCGAATTCAGTTGCACATTCCCAAGATAATTCTTCCGCACCACCAGCGAAAACCACATCTTGTTTACCTAATTGGATTAATTCAACTGCGTGACCGATACAGTGTGCAGACGTTGCACAAGCAGAGCTGATTGAGTAGTTCACACCGCGGATTTTGTAAGGAGTTGCTAAACAAGCTGACACACTTGATGCCATGGTTTTAGTTACCGCATAAGGACCAATCGCTTTCACACCGCGTGGACCACGCACTGCATCACAAGCCACTAATTGGTTATGTGCTGAACCAGTACCTGCACCGATTACAAGACCTGTACGGTCATTTGAAACTTGATCTTCTGTTAAACCTGAATCTTCAATCGCTTCACGCATAGAAAGGTATGCATAAGCTGCCGCATCACCCATAAAACGATACACTTTACGATCGATATGCTCGCTTGGATCAAGTTTGATTGTGCCGGCAACATGGCTACGCATTTTCATTTCAATAAACTCAGGCACGACTTCAATACCAGATTTACCTGCTTTTAATGAAGCCAAAACTTCTTCTTTGTTGTTACCGATACTTGAAATAATACCAAAACCAGTAATTACAGCTCTTTTCATTCTTTATTCCTTATGAGTTAGGGGAAATTTAATTCAACTTACAGTTGTTAGCTGAACGCAATTTACTATGAAATGAAAATATTGCAAGCAATAATTCATTTGTTCGACCAGTTAAGTTTTAACCGTCTCAAAATTTCCGTGCTATTATAAAAGAATTTGATAAGGCAAAAAAGGGCTAACACATGTTCACCATTCAGCACGCAAAAATTCATTTTAACCAAGAGAATACGCCTGTTTCGGATAAATTTGATGATGTGTATTTTTCTAATCAAGATGGTTTAGCGGAAACCCACTATGTGTTTTTAGAAGGTAATCAGTTGTGGGAACGTTGGGTTAATTATCAAGAAGCCCACTTTGTTATTGCTGAAACGGGGTTTGGCACAGGATTAAATTTCTTTGCGGTGACTACGCTATTCCGTGAATTTCGTCAAAAACACCCTGATTCGCCTTTAAAACGCCTTTATTTTATCTCTTTTGAAAAATACCCTTTGCTACTTGATGCATTACAACAAGCCCATTTAGCTTATCCGCAATTTTCTCATCTTGCTCAGCATTTACAACAGCATTGGCTTAATCCCATTCAAGGTTGCTATCGTTTTCATTTTGATGAAACCACGTTAGATCTTTGGTTTGGCGATGTCTCTGAAAATCTGCCGCAACTTGGCGATTATATGAATGATAAAATTGATGCCTGGTTTTTAGATGGTTTTGCACCGAGTAAAAACCCAGACATGTGGAATGAGCAGCTTTATCAGCAAATGTTTCGCTTTACCAAGCCACAAGGCACCTTTGCGACCTTTACTGCAGCAAGTGCGGTGAGAAAAGGCTTAGAAAATGCAGGCTTTAATATTAAGAAACGCAAAGGCTTTGGTAAAAAACGGGAATGTCTTTCTGGTCAAAAAACGCAGGAAAAACCAACCGCACTTTATACGCCCTGGTTTCATAGTCAGCCAGCCACTCTAAACAAGCAAGATATTACCATTATTGGTGGAGGGATTGCTTCTCTTTGCACGGCTATCTCCATGCTTAAACGTGGTGCCAACATCACGATTTATTGTGAAGATGAGCAAACTGCCCTCAATGCATCTGGCAATAAACAAGGCGCTTTTTATCCGCAACTGAGTGATGATAACGAGCGTAATATTCGTTTTTATATTCATGCTTTTGCCTATGGCCATCAATTTCTACAATGGGCAATTCAACAACAAATTGAATTTGAACATGAGTTCTGTGGTGTCGCACTTTGTGCTTACAATGAGAAAGCTGAAAGTAAATTAAATAAAATCGCTGAGCTGAATTTGCCTTCTGATTTATATCAGTCATTAAGCCAATCTGAATTAAGTGAAAAAGTGGGCTTACCGTTACCTTTTGGTGGCGCTTTTATCCCTCAAGGCGCTTGGCTTGCGCCACGCCAGTTAGTTCAACATGCTTTTGCCTTTTTAGAAAAACAAGGCGTCCAGATTAAAACATTACAAAAAGTAACCGCACTTTCGCAAACAGAAAATGGTTGGCAAATCACTACAGCTGAAAATAAAACTTTCTGCCATGAAGTGGTTGTTTTAGCAAACGGACATAAACTCACTGAGTTTGAGCAAACACAAAAACTCCCACTCTATCCTGTTCGAGGACAAGTGAGCCAAATTCCAACATCCGCAAACTTGCTTAAACTCAAAACTGTGTTGTGCTATGACGGCTACCTGACGCCAGTCGATCAAGCGAAAACCAGTCATTGTATTGGCGCAAGTCATGTTCGTGATAATGCAACTCGTGAATTTAGCCTAACTGAACAACAAGAGAATCAACAAAAAATTCAGCAAAATATACCTGAAGAGTGGACAAAAGAAGTGGATACATCGGGTAATCTTGCTCGAATCGGTGTGCGTTGTTCGGTACGTGATCTTACGCCAATGATGGGCGCTGTTCCTCATTTTTCTGCTCAGCAAACACAATATCAGAATTTGTTTAATTTACGCCGCCGTAAACAGCCAATAGAACAAGCTGAAAACTACCCTAATCTCTATTTAATCGGCGCATTAGGCTCTAGAGGATTAACTTCTGCGCCATTTTTGGGTGAAACACTGGCTTCCTTAATTTATGGTGAACCCTTACCGATGAGTGAAGCTCTGATTCATAACTTAATGCCAAACCGCAGTTGGGTCAGACGCTGGTTGAAAGGTGCAGAGGTGAAATAGAAAAAGTGCGGTTAAAATTGATCTGCACCCCAAAAGTTGGACTAAACAACCAACAATTGAGGTGCAGATTTTTTTATGGGTAAACACTACACAACAGAATTTAAATTACAGGTTCTTCAACCTATCCTAAAAGGGAAAATGAGCATTCGAGAGGCCGCTCGTTTTTACAATATCCCCTCTGACACATTAGTTGGAACCTAGTTGAAACGCTTTGAAAAAAGTGGCATAAAAGGACTTATTCCTTATAAACCATCAGGACGACCGCCAATGAAACCTAAATATGCCAGAATGCCTCCTCCACCTAAAACAGAAGAAGACCGCTTACGTCTGAGAATTTTACAGCTTGAAGCGGAGGTCGCTTACCTAAAGGAGTTGAGAAAGCTCAGACTTCAGGAGGAAGCC
>NZ_LZOZ01000004.1 GCF_001679485.1 Haemophilus sp. CCUG 60358 | reverse complement strand
ATATTCAGGCTGGACATGATATTGATATTGCAGCAGATACCAATCATTTCAAAAATAAGCGAGTGGAAACCAAGAAAACCAGAGGTGTGTTCACAGACGGCGGTATTGGTTTTACCGTTGGTTCCCAATCAGAAAAACATGATTATGAAACGGAAGGTTGGACACAATCAGATGCACGTAGCACGCTGGGTTCAATGAATGGCAATATCACAGTGAGTGCGGGTAACCATTCGAATGTCATGGGAACGGATATGATTACGCCAAACACGAATCGCATTGATATTAAAGGTGCAAGCGTGAAGGTAGAAGCCGGAAAAGATATTATTGAACGTAAAGAGGGGCATGAGTATAAGCAATCAGGACTTACGATAGCCGTTACATCACCGGTTGTAAGTACAGCACAATCGATGGGACACAGTATAAAGCGTAGTCATGAAGTTAAAAATGAAAAATTGAAACAGCTTCATCAAATGAAAGCGGCTTATGACAGTATTGAATTAGCTCAAAATGCAGCAAATGTTGCAAACACAGTTTCTAGCTTAGGCAATATGACGGCAGGTAATGTGTCTAATCCGAGTATTAAGGTCTCTATTAGCGTAGGTGCGAGCAAATCAACTCAAACGAGTGAAAGTAAAACAATCACTCATAGTAGTAGTGAGCTGAATGCTGGCACGGTGAATTTAACCAGTCGAAAAGGCGATGTTGATGTGTTGGGCTCAACGTTAAATACAAAACGTTTAGAACTTGATGTGGCTAAGAACTTAAACGTGGAGTCAGTACAAGATACTTACCATAACCGAAGTGAGAATAAAAACACAGGTTGGAGTGTAGGTGTATTTGCAGGCGCTAATGGCAATAGTTATGGCATTGGTGTAGAAGGTTCTGCTCAAGTCGGTAAAGGGCATGAAAATAGCGATAGCGTGACGCAGCGTAATAGTTATCTGAATGCTGAAGAAACAATTATTAAAACCGGTAAAGACGCTAATTTCAAAGGTGCAGTTGTTAAAACAGACCGTTTAGAGGCGGATATTAAAGGCAATCTTAATTTAGAAAGCCGTCAAGACAGCAATCACTACGACAGCAAACAAACACAAGCCGGTGCAGGCTTTAGTGTGGCAATTTATGGCAGTGGTTTAAGTGCTCAAGCAAACTATTCTCAAAACAAAGCGAAAGTGAATTATGCCCAAGTGGAAGAGCAAACTGGTTTCCATGTGGGCAAAGGAGCAATGGATGTTAAGGTTGCGGGGAATACACACCTTGAGGGTTCTGTGATTGATAGTGAAGCCGACCAAGATAAAAACCGCTTCCAAACAAAATCGCTTAGTCATACCGATATTGAAAACCGCAGTGAGGTTGAAGTAAAAAGCGTGAGTGCGGGGCTTTCAACGAATATGGCTCAGAATGCTAAAAATGCGATGGCTGCTGCGGCGAGTGCGTTAGGGAATAAACATGAAAGTGCTACAAGTCAAACGCAATCAGCGATAGGGTCTAATATTCAAATTAACACAGAAACACCGGAAAATCTGACCGCACTTTCCAGAGATACACAAAATGCCAATCATAAAGTAAAAGCCTTTGATTTACAGGAAATCAAAGAGCAGCAAGAAGCGGCGCAAGTAGCCGGTGAGTTATTTTCAAAAATCACAGGTGATGTAGCCAAAGCATTTGAATTTGAAGACGGTAGCAAAGAGAAGATTGCGATGCATGCCCTTGCGGGCGCATTAGCAGCGAAGATGTCAGGGGGGAATGTTGCGACAGGTGCGGCAGCCGGTGCAGGTTCAGAGTGGTTGAACACGTATGTTACAGATTACTTAAACGAACACACGAAAGACCTTAAGTTAGATGCAGGACAAAAGGAGAAGCTTAAACAAGCAGCACAACAAATGACCGCGTTGGCGATAGGTGCGGCAGCGGGTGCAGTGACTGGTGGGACAAGTGAAACGATTAAACAGGGGGCGTTGACATCTTACAATGCGGAGACGTATAACAGACAGCTTCATGTTGATGAGATTAAATGGATTAAAGAAAACGCAAAACGTTTTGCTCAAGAGGAAAGTGAGCGTTTAGGGCACCAAGTCACTGAGCAAGAAGCGATGGAGCGATTAATTACCCAAGCTGCTCAAGAAGTCGACTATGCTTGGTTTAAGAAAATTGGCGAAACAGATGGTCAAGCACAGTCTTTCTTAAGAGGTGCAACGGCTCAAGGTGATGTACCACCTTATGATAATCGAGGTACATTTATTAATTCGGATGGTAAACGTCAGTCAATGTTTACTGTTGCGGATAAAGATGAATATTACTCAACGGGTAAATATTCAAATGCATTGGCACAATTTGATAAAGCAAATGGCCATGTTGTAACGAAGACATTACAACCGAAAGTAAAATATAATCTTTATACTAAATCGTTATCAGATGGTGCAGATGCGGCTTTAAAAGGTACCTTGCATGCATTTGATCATCCAGAGGATATACTCAAGCCGATTAGTTTTGGTATTGCGAACTGTTTAAAAGAAGATATGTGCATTTCTGCTGGTAAGGAAATGTTATCGGATTCAGGAAAAGCGGTATGGCAGTCAGGTAAAGACATTTTGGGCGCAGGCTATCATCTTGACGATGTAAATTACCTTTATGGTAAAAATATGGTCAATGAGATTGATGCGATAGCAGCTGTGAGAGGTGGCACTGCCTTGTTAGATCTTACGGGGGCAGGTAAGGCTGCTGGTGTGGGTGTAAAAGCTGTGGGGGAAGTTGCTGGTAAGGTTGCCGAAAGAACGCTTACTCGTTTACCTAATTTACAGACCGGCAATTTAGTTAAATCTAAAGTAGATTCTGAATTTTTGAGCAAACCCTTGCCAGAAGGATATAAGTATGTTTCGTTAAGTGAGATTGAAGGTCCGAAGGGTGGTGTTTATCACTATATAGGAGATGATGTAAAAGGAAATCCTGTTTTCTTCAATAATAATAAGTTTGTGTCGTTTGAGGGTGGGGTGAAGAAAGAATTGAAATCAGAACCTAATCTATTAATGAATAAAACGGCAGTAGGGGATAAATACCCAAGACCAACACTTAGAGTTGAAACTAAGAAAAATATTCTTTCGCAATATGAGCAGGTTTCAGATAATGTATTACTTCATAAAGAAACAGGTGACATAGTGAATGGTCCATTTGATATAGGCCATATTCCAGGATGGGAGCATAGAAGATTAGAAGAGGCTGCTAAACAATTGGGTTTAACAAGACAGGAATTTAATGATTACGTTAACGCTAGACCACAGAATTTTAGATTGGAGAATCGTTCTGAAAATCGAAGCCATAGAAATGAGATGCCGGGAAATGGTAAAATTCAAAAAATTAAAGATGATATGGAATTGTTTTTAAAACAAAGAGGAAATTAATATGACAAATTTATATGAAAAATATAAAGATGATCCGGAGATGCTTGTTGCGATATCAGATAGAGAAGGAAATATCGCAATGTTGGAGGATATTTTCTTTATAAGTAAAAAGTTAGATATTCACTATGTATCGGCAGACAAATGGAATTGGCTACACCAGTGTAATTTAATTTGTGCCGCTCCGTTGTCGGTTGTGGAGTTTTATATAAAACATGGAGTGGAGATTAATGCGCAAGATATGTACGGAATGACTCCCTTGCATTATGCATTACGAAGTAAAAATATTGATGCTGCGATAGCGTTACTTAAGGCTGGTGCAAACCCTAATTTACCGAATGAAAGAGGAATTACACCTTTATCCTATATTAATGGTTTCCCAGAAAGACTGGATTTGCTTCAATTAATGCTAGATAACGGGGGAGATGTAGATTTCTTTACTGGACAGCATGGTATTTTAGAAGGGATCAAAAAATATCGTTCACAAGATCCTAAATTTAAACCGGTGATTGAGTTAATGGAAAAGTATTCCAAAAAGGGCATTTAATTTACTTTGGGAATAAATTTTAAAGGTGTGCTATATAAAGCTCATTTTTAATTATTTACAAGTAGATTGGAAAAATAGAAATATCAAGTGCAGTCAATTTTCAAAGGGTTTTAAAACCTCTTAAAAATTAACCGCACTTTTTGTATTTCAGTGATGCTTATATTAAGCAAACCTTATAATTTCACATCCAACTTCGCGTAAGCACGTTCTACTTTTTCCAAGGCTTTTTCCACGGAAATATCACGAGCGAGTAAGACACCTAAACGGCGATGGCCATTGACTTCGCCTTTGCCGAAAATACGAATATTGGTGTTTGGTTCAGCCAATACTTCGGCGATATTACCAAATTGCACGTTTTTCGATTGGCCTTCTATCACAATGGCTTTGGAAGCCGATGGGCTAATAAGGGTGATTTCTGGAATCGGTAGGCCTAAAATCGCACGGGCGTGTAAGGCAAATTCGGATAATTCTTGAGAAATCAGCGTGACCATACCGGTATCATGTGGTCGAGGGGAGACTTCATTGAAGATAACCTCATCACCACACACAAACATTTCTACACCGAAAATGCCGCGACCACCTAGTGCAGTGGTAATTTTCTCTGCGACGTCTTGTGCTTTTTTCAACGCTACATCAGACATGGCTTGTGGCTGCCAAGATTCGCGATAGTCGCCATCTTCTTGACGATGGCCGATTGGCGCTAAGAAACTGGTGCCATTAATGTGGCGAACGGTGAGTAAAGTGATTTCATAATCGAATTTAACAAACCCTTCTACAATCACGCGTCCCGCACCTGCGCGACCACCTTGTTGAGCGTAATCCCACGCTTTTTGTAAGTCATCTTTGGATTTCAAAATACTTTGGCCGTGGCCAGAAGAAGACATAATTGGTTTCACCACGCAAGGAATACCGATTTTTTCAACTGCACTTTGGAAGTCAGCAAAGTTATCGACAAATTGATAAGCTGAGGTTGGCAAGCCAAGCTCTTCGGCAGCTAAACGGCGAATGCCTTCGCGATTCATGGTGAGCTTGGTGGCTTTGGCGGTAGGTACAACATTAAAACCCGCTTGTTCTAATTCCACTAGCGTATCAGTCGCGATGGCTTCCACTTCCGGCACGATGTAATCTGGGCGCTCTTTTTCCACTAAGGCTTTGAGAGCTGCACCATCTAGCATGGAAATCGTATAAGCACGATGTGCTACTTGTTGTGCTGGGGCGTTTTCATAACGATCGACGGCAATCACTTCCACGCCTAAACGTTGTAATTCAATCACCACCTCTTTGCCCAGTTCACCAGAGCCAAGCATCATCACTTTAATAGCATTCGGGGTTAATGCTGTACCTAGGGTTGTCATGTTGTGTCCTTATTTTAAGAAAGATTCATCAAGTGCTAAATCATCATTTTTATTAATCCCCACACCGCGAGCAATCACATTTTTAGCAATATCATGTGCTTCTTCTAAAGAATGCTCGGTGTAAGTCCCACATTGGTATTCGTTTAATTCAGGAATTTGGTTTTGATCTTGCACGGTTAAAATATCTTTCATAGAAGCTAACCAGGCATCAGCCACTTGTTGCTCGTTTGGAGTGCCGATTAATGACATGTAAAAACCTGTGCGACAGCCCATTGGGGAAATATCGATGATTTCTACATTGTCATTGTTTAAATGGTCACGCATGAAGCCCGCAAATAAATGCTCAAGGGTGTGAATCCCTTTTGGTGGGAGAATTTCTTTGTTTGGAATGCAAAAACGAAGATCAAAAACGGTGATGTCATCGCCCTTTGGGGTACGCATCGTTTTGGCAACACGCACGGCTGGTGCGTTCATACGGGTGTGATCCACTTTAAAACTGTCGAGTAATGGCATATTTATTTCCTTAAAAATCAGTGATTTGTAAATTAATTGCAAGTTTTTGTAAATTTTTTTACATTTTTTTACAATTTCTTTGAACTTTTCTTTTTAGCGTCGGTCTTATAGAACAAGCAACTTGCAGTTGTTTTAATAAAATTGGTTCCTTAGGTTATTTGCCCCTTACTTGATAAGGGGCGTTTTTTATCTGTTGAATATCAATTCGTCTTTATTCTAGCCCACAACCAGGTTATCCACAAAGGCTATTCTCGGCTATGACACGAAAGGTAAACTGAAAAAGAGCAAGGCAATATAACGCAGTCCTTTTCCAATCGTCATAAAAATCAAACAACTTAGCCAATTCAATCGAAGCCAACCGGCTACCGCACAAAACACATCCCCGACAATAGGCAACCAGCTCAATAATAAAGTGATAGCACCATAGCGTTGTATTTTGTTTATCACCCATAAAGTGCGGTCATTTTTGCTGTCAATTTTCGGAAACCATCGACCAATCCAATAAGTGGTGAGGCTGCCAAGTGTATTGCCTGCGGTTGCCAGAAAAACAAGCCAAAAAATATCCGCACTTAATAATGAACCGACCAATACTTTTGGCACAGCAAGGGAGACAAACACAATTTCTGAATTACCTGGCAAAATGGTGGCGCTTAAGAAAGCGCTGAAAAACATCAGCCATAAGCTATGGGTTTGCCAAAAATCAGCCAAAAAGCTGAAAGAGAAAATGTCCAACATTAGGCTCTAATAATCTCTCTCGTTCTGACATCAAACACATCCATCCCCGCACTTAATCCCGCTTGCACGCCAAGATCGGCATCTTCAAACACGATACAACGTGATGGTTCAGCTTTTGCCAGTTCTGCGCAGCGTAAAAAGGTTTCAGGATGCGGTTTATGTTCTTTCACATCATCAGCACTCACAATGGCGTTAAAGTAATGTTTGATATCTAATTTTTGCATCAACATATCAATCATTTGGCGGTTCGAACCTGAACCAAGCGCAATTGGCTTTTGTTGATAGTAATGACGCACCACGTCAAAGGTCGGGAGTAATTTTGATTCTGTTGGAATCAATTCATAAGAAAGTTTGCGTTTTGCTTGTATGACTTCATTTAAACGTTCTTGTGGCATACCAGCATCTTGCATAATAGCTGAGGCGATAGTGCTCACGGTTGCGCCACCTAAATCATACATAATTTGGCTGTTAAAACGATAACCAAATTGTTCCCCTACCATACTCCACGCGCGGGCGTGCACTGGCATGGTGTCGATTAAGGTGCCATCCATATCAAAAATAAGGCCATCATATTTTTCAAAAAGTCTGTTATCTATCATTTATTGCTTTCCTAGTTAGTAAATTTTTTCACTTTATTTCAATTTTGTGATCTGTGCACTGGTAATTTTATGAAATAGCGGTAAAGTTATCCTATCTTAAAAAGGAATGTTATGTCGTTACTCAAACAATTAACCCGTTGGAAAATTCGCGGTCAGATTGATCAGGACGTTATTGATATTATTCTGACTTTACAAAGTCGCCTAGAGCATCATTGGCGCATTGATGTGTCGATTCCGACCGTCATCACACTCTTATTGCATATTGCCAACAGCCTTGCCCGCTTAAAACGAGGCGGTTGCGTTTCCCCGCTTCATCAATCCTTTTATGATGAAATGCAAAGTGCGGTTATTTTCCCTGATGTTTTGGAAATTCACCACGATTTGCTTTCTTTTATTCCGCAAGAAATTCCCGAAGCCGAGCAGAGCTATTATTTAGCCAATATTTATAGCTTGCTGCTGGAGCAAGATAAAAAATAAGGGCATGAAAGCCCTTATTCTATCAGTTAAAAATCAAACTGAGTTCTAAATCTTTGAGTAAATTGCTTTCTAAGCGCAATTCATTCCACACTAATGGATTATTATCCAAATAATGTTTCTCAAAGGTCAGTTCCCAAGTCTGTAAAGAGCGGTCAATTCTGAGATTAATTTTATCCGTGCTATCTGTTGCTTGGCGAGATTTATTTAAAATTACCGAAATGCGTAAAAGAAGCAGTAAAACAAGGACATCTTCATCCGCATAACGAGCAAAAATCGGTAAATCATTCTTTTTAAATGCGCCCGTATGATAACGAACTAAATTCACCAATAAGCGTTGTTGCTCGCGATCAAAGCCCGGTAATTCCATATTTTGCAGAATATAAGCGGAATGTTTTTGCACATTGCGATGATTTATGACAATGCCAACTTCCAATAAACGCGCTGCCCAAATCAGCAGGTTTTTCATTTCATCAGCAAGATGCGGTTTTTGCCAATGGGTGTATTGGTCAATTAAGGTTTTCGCACTATTGGCCACGCGATCGGCTTGCACTAAATCTAAGTTAAATTGTTCGGCAAGTCCTAATGCAGTACGTGTACGGATGTCTGAAACTTGGAAGTTTTTTTCTAAGCTGTAAATCACCCCTTCACGCAAAGCGCCGTCAGAATAGCGCATATTTTCTAAGCCAAAAACGTCAAAAACGGCACTTAAAATGGCTAAGCCTGGCACGAAGACATCCACGCGATCAGGATTTAATCCCGCGATATTGAGTTCTTCAAAATGGGAAGCTTGTAAGGTTCGGTCAATTAAATTTTGTAAGCGTTCAGCCGTGATGATGCCGTTCGGGTCAAGAGTTGCAGTAATCACTTGATAGACGGTTTTAATGGTGCCTGATGAACCTAACACTGATTGCCAGCCGAGTTTGCGATATTCCCAGCTTAAATCTTCAATTTTATTGACCGCACTTTGGCGAGCTTGCTCGAAGTTTTCTTTTGAAATTTGTCCATTCGGGAAGAATTTTTTGGCAAAGCTCACGCAGCCCATGTGACGACTTTCTGCCACTAAGGGGGTGAAATCATCACCGATGATCATTTCTGTCGAGCCACCACCAATATCAATGACCAGTTTACGTCCGCTTTCGGGTTGAGTGTGGCAAACACCCGCATAAATAGTTTTGGCTTCAGTTTGACCACTAATGATATTAATAGGATAGGGAAAGACAGTGGCTGCTTGGCGTAAAAATTCGTCATTATTGACCGCTCTTCGTAAGGTATAAGTGCCGACGACATTCACATCTTCTGGCGCAAAGCCTTGTAAGCGTTCAGCAAAAAGTGCAAGGCAATTTACACCGCGCTCAATGGCTTCTTGGCTTAATACATTGTGCTCGTCTAAGCCATCGGCAAGTCTCACTTTTTGTTTTAAACGAGAAAGCACCTGAATCGAGCCATTGATAATCCGTGCCACAATCATGTGGAAGCTGTTTGAGCCTAAATCAATGGCGGCAATCTCCCGGGCCTCACCTCGGTGATGAGGTTCTACGAGTTGAGCCAGTTGCTTGTCGTTATGCATGTCCTTTCCTAAAATTCAAATTTATACAATAAATCAAAAACTTGGTTTGTGCTGGTTACTGATTGGAAATAAAGTTGTGGCATTAAGCGGTAACGTAAGGTCACTTCGGCTAAGCCATCAAACAATCCTACACCATATTTCACTTGTAAGCGTTTACCAATATTACCACTAACTTGTACTTTGGAGCTATCCCCAACACCGGCAGTGCCTAAGTTTAAGTCTTGAATACCAAAGGCTTCACCAATACCGCCGACTACTTTACCACTTTTCGCTAAACCTAAGCCAAGTAATGCCGCACCCACAGAACCACTGGAACCTGCTTCACCGCTGTTTTCTAATGAGCGACCGGTTAATAAATAAGAAAGTGCCTGGTCTTGAGATTTGGCTGGGTCAGAGAAAATCGTGACTTGTGGGCTAGATGCCATACCAATTACTTTTACCCCCGCGGTTACTTTACTGTCTTCCATCGCTTCTGGGTTACGAATCGCTTCAATATTTAACATCGGTTGTGAAGGTAAACCAGCGAAGCTGATTTGCCCTTTACGAATTAATAAATCCTGTCCAAAAGAAGCATAACGACCATTTTTCAGGTTAATTTGACCAAATAAACCTAGTTTGCCTTTATCCTGTTTCACAGAAAGTAAGCCGTTCAAATTGGTTTTTAAACCATAGGCATTTAAATGCACATCATCGCCGATTTTAATTTTTAAATCAGATTGAATTTGCATACCCGATTTGGTTTCTGAAGCAAATTGGCGATTAATGAGCTCTTCTTCACTTTTTCTTGGGCCATTTAAAATCACTTCGTCTTCACTCACTGGTTCAGCATTGTCTGGTAAGCTTTCAATGGCAATTCTTGCCCATGGAATATCCACGTTTCCGCTCAAATCTAAGAGTTTTGGCGAGGCTTTGACAACCACATTCGGGCTGACTTTTAATTTCGCCATAGACGGAATATCGACTTTGAAGTTATCCGCTTGCGCTCTAACTTTTGCCGTCCAGTTATTCATGTTAGCCCAGTTAGCTTGCCCATTAATATTCAGCTTACTATCTGGTGTTTGAACATAGCCATTTAAGGTTGAAGAGGTACCATTAAAGCGGATTGCCACTTGACCATCAGTTACATCAAAAGGCAGGCTTTTCAGTTTCGTTTTTACATTGCGAATATCGAAATTACCGTTTAATAATGGTTTTTCTAAATTGCCACCGAAACTTAAGCGAGAAACCACTTCACCATCCATGCTTTCACCGCTAGAGAAAAGTTGATTCGCTAAGGATAAACGTAAACCTTCAATGGTAAAGGTGCCGCCTAATTGTCGGCCTTTACTTAAATCATTAATTTTTAAGTCCGTGCCAATTCGACCTTGATTCTGAACGTTAATGTCTGATTTCAAGGTTAAATTGTTATTTTGAATATCGGCATTCACACTTAATTTAGGAATATCTAGCTTAAAGGTGCGGTAGTCTAATTTTTGTGCTACACCAATGTTATTGCCTTCCACTGCCACATTTAGTTGTAATGGTTTATCTGTGAACCATGCCACTTTACCTCGGCTTTGTAACTGGCCTTTGAGCGTGTCTTGTCCCATCAATCTATTCACTAAATCTAAATTAATGCGTTTAAGCTCAAAAGGGACTTCGCCGTTTTTCCCTGCCGTAAATTGTTGAGGGAAGCACAGATCTAAGTCTTGGTTAATCCAGCAGTGAGAACCAATGGTGGCTTGGATTTTTTTATTGTCATAAGTCACCGGAATGGTTTGATTCACTTTAAAATCGCCGATAGGTGAGTTTAGGCTTACTTGGCTTAAATTGCCTTTCCATTGCTGAGAAGTGCGGTCAAAATTCCCCGCGATTTGTAAATCAGCTGCAACAGGTTCCCCTTTTGATTTTAAGGTGAGCGTATGATGTTTTTCATCACCCGATGCATTCAAATCAATATTATGCAATTTAATGCTGTCGCCATAGCGGAAGTTTTCCGCTTTGACGGTAAGTTCACCTTTCACTTGCGGTTCACTAACGATATTACCTTTAATTAAGGCTTTGGATAAGTCTAACCCTTGGAAGTGCAAGCCTTGTGCCATTAAATCGGCATTGATGGTTGGCGCAGTAAGTTTGCCTAAGATCTGTGCCTTACCGACCACGGAGCCCGTTAAATCTTGCCATAGACCACGCAAGCTTGGTGCGTTGATATCTAAATCTAGGTTTGATTTATCACCTAACGTACCTTTTGCCGCAATACGGTTATCGCCATAGTTCAGCAATAAATCAGGGATGTTTAATAAGGTTTCATTACTTAAAAAGACACTTCCTTTCAAGCTTAATGGGCGAGAAGAGAGACTACCCGTTAAATCCACGGTAGGCACATCTACTTTCCAATGATTGGAATCAGCGGAACCTTTTGAGCTCACTTTGCCTGATAATACGGCTGGCATGGCTGGCACATAAGGGCGAATGTTCATTTTGTTTAAATCAGCGGTCACATCCCATTGCGCGCCATCTTTCCAGTTTGAGGAACCCGTTAAACGTGCCGTACCATCGAGGGCAGCAAGTTTTAATTCGTTGAGGGTGACTTCATAGAGTTTACCGTCTGCATTCAAATCAACATGGGTGTGAGGAATATGATCCATACCGTCCACGCCACCGACAACCTCTGCGTGATAATTCAATAAATCGCCCGTGAGCTTGATATCGACATCGTTAATTTTAAGTGGCGACAGGCTATCAGCGAAGGCGTATTGACCTTTTTTCGCTTTTAACTGCAGATTTAATGGCATTTTATCTTCAGCCAGTTTCACATCACCCGTTAAGGTCGCATCAAGTACGCCTTGTGTGGTTAACGAAAGTGCGGTCGTTTTTTTCAATGAACCCGATAAATTGAGATCAACTTTGCTGGCAGGCAGAATGGTTTTATCTTTTGATTTAAACGCTTGGAGATCAGATTTTAATGTGAGATCAACCCGAAAATCTTCATTGAGCTGGAGTTGTCCTTGGCTAGAAAGTGTACCAAGAGAGCTGTCAATGTCGAGTTTTTGTAATTTCACTAAATGATCGGTGGCATCCGCTTGTAATTCTACTTTAGGCACAGTGATTTTTTGTGTTTCTTCGCCTTTTTCATTGAGGGATTGATATTGCCAGTTTGTACCCAAAACACTTGGAATGTGCATATCAAAAGGCAAGTTCACCGTATTTAAATTACCTAAAAAAGCGGGTGTGAGTGTTTGCTCAATTTGCGCCCAATCAACGGGTTTAGCAGGTTCTTTTTTCTCAGGCTGAGAGGGATTCGGTTGAGTTTGGGAGACCGTTGAGAAAAGCACATCTGAAAGCGTGGTGGGCTCAAGAGTAAGGCCTGATTCATTGTTTAAACTGACCGCACTTTGAAATGACGAAAACGTAATATTGCTTTGATCGAGTTTCATATCAAAGTCAGTAATCGCCACATTTTTCACTTGTACAGAAACCGGTAAATGGATTTTTTCCATTGGACCACTTTCGGTCTGTTTCTCTTCAGAAGGCGGCATAACACTGGTATCAATGGCGATTTTAGGCTGCGTTAAGCTGAGATCATCAACAATAATATCACCCGAAAGTAAACGAGCTAAATTCAGTTGTAAGCGCGTTTTAGGAAGAGCCACATCTACGCCGGTTGTTTGAAAACGTAAATTTTCTAAGACTAAACCATCTTGTAAGCCACCGCTGACTTGTTCAATAGATAAGCTATCGAGCATTTTATCGGCAAGTTGAATAATTGCACGTTGCCCACTATCAAAAGAAAGTGCAGTGACTAAGCCTAAAACAGGGACAAAAATGACCGCACTTCCGACACATAAAATTTTACGGCAGGTCTTTTTCTTTTTGACGGGTTGTGTCGTTTGGTTATCTGGTTGTTTTTCTTGTTCAGACATAGTCATACCCTAAATTTCAGCCCCTAAGCCAATGTAAAATTGAATATTTTTGCTGTTATCTTTATCTCGAATTGGCGTCGCAATATCAAACTTGATGGCGCCAACTGGCGATGCCCAACGTACACCGAAACCTGCGCCGTAGCGTAACTCATTCGCTTTGTAAGCATCTGTGGCTAAACCTGTATCCGCAAATACGGCTCCCCACCAATTTGGGTAAACTTGATATTGATATTCAAGGCTACCTGTTACTAAGCGAGAGCCCCCGACTAATTTCCCCTCTTTATTTTTCGGTGAAATTTTCTTATAGCCATAACCTCGCACGCTACGATCGCCCCCTGCAAAGAAACGTAATGCAGGTGGAATTTTACGAATATCCGCGGTATTTAAATAACCAATTTTTGCACGGGTAATAAAACGGTGATTTTCTGCATAAGTACGAATCCATGCGGTGGAAGCTTGAATTTTAAAGAAATTGGCTTCTGACATCCAAAGCTTATTCCCTAAATCAACCGTGATTTTTTGGGTATCTCCCCATGTTGGGAATTGACCGCCTTTTAAACGAGTCCGGCTAAAACCTCCGGTTGGATAAACAAGGAGCGTTTTATCGGTGAAATCAGCTTGCGTGAAGCTGTCGTAACGGACACGAAGACCCGCAAAATATTGCCAACCTTCTTTATTATTCCAATAACGTAATGCAGCAAAAGTGAGCGTTTTGGTATCCGTATCATTTTTATTTTCTTTTTCATAACCGGTTGAAAATTCATAATAATAATTTAATGGATTTTTCAACAATGGTATTTTATAGGTCGCTTCAAAGTTTTGTTTTGGTGCAGAGACGTAAAGATTTGTACGGAAACTATGGCCTCGGCTATTAATCCAAGGTTTTGTCCAACCAATTTGGACATGAGGGCCCGTATCGGTTGCAAAACCGACCCCGAGCTCCATTAAGTTTTTCTTACGTGGATAAAGTAACAGTTCGATATCCACTAATTTTTCTTCTTCGCGGACATGAGGCTGTAAAAGCACTGAGCTAAACCAGTTGGTAGAAGAAAAATCGTTAGTTAATTCAGATAAATCGCTGACTAAATAAGGATCGCCCGATTTAATGTTGAGCATATTTTGCAAATAGTCTTCGCGAATTTGGGAATGGTTGAATGTGATGTTGCCGTAATGATAACGCACGCCACTATCAAACAGCATACGCCACCATGCTTCATGGGTTTCAGGGCTGATTTCTAAGCGAGAAATTTGGAATTTTCCGTCAAGATAACCACGAGCAAGGGCAAGGTTTGAAATGCTGCTTTTATAGTCATCGTATTTTTGATGCTCAACTAACTCACCTTGTTTTGGCAAGTTTTTACGGAGTGCTTTGAAGTTTTCGTCTTCTGCCGCTTCGCCTATAATTTCAACGTCTGTTCCCGCAATTTTACTTGGTTCACCGGGTTTTACATTAGCAATGAGTAAGTCTCGTTGACCTTTGCGTTTTTTCAATTCAAAGGTGACTGAAGAACCATAATAACCGAAGACTCGAAGGCCTTTATCGACAGCATCTGAAACTAATTGTTTATACCGATCTGAGCCGTCCATCTCACCTTTATCAATGAGTTTGACATTCATATCAGTATTGCGAATGGCACGTTCACCCTTGATACCGCGTATCTCAATATCTACGGTTTGTTCTGCAAGGGCTGAAAAACTCATTCCTCCAAGCAAAAGAGCGGTTGTTTTTAACAAAATTTTTTTCATTTTATTACAAGCTAAACTTTAAGAAGATCCACATCAAACCGCCTTAGTTTACCCATAAAATAAGGGGATTACCAATGCAATTATGGATGGGATTTGAAATTGTTATATGCATTTGAGCGTTAATACGACAATGCGATCAAAGAAAGAGTTTCCTTTGCTTTGAAAAAAATAGCAATTTTTGTATTTATTCAGACATTTAACCAAAATGTAACTGGGCCATCATTGGTGAGGCTCACTTGCATATCAGCCGCAAATTGTCCGTTGGCAACAGTGACTTTTTCTGCACATTTTTGCGAAAAATAGCCATACAATTCGTTAGCTAATGCAGGTGCCGCACCTTTTGAGAAACTTGGTCGTAAGCCTTTTTGCGTGTCAGCGGCTAAAGTAAATTGGGATACCACAAGCACTTCACCACCGATTTGCTGCACGTTTAAATTCATTTTGTCATTTTCATCGCTGAAAATACGGTAATTTAATACTTTCTCGGCAAGCTTATCCGCCTTGGCTCGGTCATCTTCTTTTTCCACGCCTAATAAAACCAATAATCCCTTGCCGATTTGCCCCACAATTTGACCTTCAACTTCTACTTTAGCCTGTGTCACACGCTGAATTAATGCGATCATTTTACTTCCTCTAAATTTGTTTGATTCATCGACTGCACTTCTGCAAGCACTGCAGCTAATTGTGCGCCGAATAACACCACTGTCCAGCTGATTTGAATCCACAATAACATAATGGGTAGTGTTGCCATGGCACCGTAAATTAATTGGTAAGACGGGAATGTCGTAATGTACCAAGCAAAGGCCTGTTTCCCTAAGGTAAAGAAAATCGCGGCAATTAATGCGCCTGCTGCAGAGTGTTTGATGCTCACTTTCTTATTTGGCACGACCATATAAATGAGCGTGAAGATAAACCAAGTAGAAAGAAATGGTACAAAGCTGAGGAGTTTTAAGCCAAAAGAGAGCGTTTCCGATTGCTCGAACATGGCTTTGACATAGGAACTTGCGGCAATGCTGGTACCGATTAAAAGTGGACCGAGCGTTAAAATGAGCCAATAAATAGCAAATGACGTAAAGATCGGGCGATTACTGGTATCTTGCCAAATGCCATTAAGTGTACGGTCAATAGAGTTAATCAGCATCAACGCCACTAAAATTAAACTCACAATCCCCACGGCGCTCATTTGCTTGGAATTATGGACGAATTCATCAATATATTGCCCCACAACATCGCTTGCGGAAGGGGCGAAATTGGTGAAGATGAATTCTTTCAATGCCCCGGTTACTTCGTTAAAGACAGGAAAGGCGGAGAAAATCGAAAACACCACCATAATTAATGGCACGATGGCAAGCATGGTACTGTAGGTGAGTGAACCGGCAGCTTGCGTTAATTTGTTTTTTTGAGAACGCTGCCAAAATAATGCAAGAAAAGACGTTAAGGTCATTAGAGCAAGCCTCCGCAACAATGTTTAAATTTCTTCCCTGAACCACAAACACAAGGTTGTTTATTACTTGGGAGTGGCACAGTGGGGTCAACAAAATACCAACGGCTATCGATTTTTACAAAAATAGAGTGTTCGTGATGCACTTGTGGCTGTTCGCTACCTTGAAAATGCGCCTTAAATTCAACCGCACTTTGTGTTTTGGTTAAGGTTTCTGTTTTGACAATATCTAAACCGAGCCATTGTGTTTCATCAGCCCAATCTTGCAAGGCTTTTTGATCTAATAACGCTTGTTGGCTTGGTACCGTGGTTTGCACAATATAGGGGATATTTTTGAGCACAAACGCTGAATAGCGGGAACGCATAAGTTGTTCCGCTGTTTCTGGAAACATATTGCCTGAATGAAAGCGTCCGCAACAATCTTCGTAAGAAAGAGAAGATTGGCACGGACAAAGTGCGGTCGTTTTAGCCGACATTTTAGGCCGCCTGCTGTAAATTACGTAATTGTGAGTTAACAGAACGTTTAAACGCTGGCGCTAATTCCTTGATGGCTAAGGCTTCTTCTAATTCTGCAACACTTGAAGGAGCAGAAAGTAGCGTGTTTAAACGACGAATTGTCCATTCTGGATAAGGACGATGTTGCAAGATGAGTTCATCGCCTTGATGAATTTCACCTTCTTCGATCACGCGAACATACCAACCTGTCCAGCCTGACTGACGAATTACCTCTCTTGTATTCTCATTCTTGGTATTATGAGATAAACGCTCGCAAGGTTTACGTGGCTGAGACACTTCTAAAAGGGTAGAACCAATTTTGTAACGATCACCTATGCAGACATTATCTTCATGTAAGCCAGATACCACGAAGTTTTCACCATAAATCGCGCTACCGTGAAAATCAAACTTTTCACCAAGTAGCTCGTTTAAAGCAGGGAAAGACACATCAGACATGAAAAACAAGGCTTTATCTACGCCACCATGATGCGCTTTTAAACCGACATCATTGCCTTCTGCGCCAAGCGCATGCACTTTCACCATGGATACTGGTTTTTTACGAATCGCGCTTTCATATGAGCTACCATCAGGGAACGTTAAGGTTTCTATCAATCCTGTTTTAATAATAAGAATTTTTGCGTTTGACATCTATTTTTCCTGCTTTGAGTTAGTTTTGAGAAATTATACCGTAAAATCACTTAAATTTTGACCGCACTTCGTTTTTTCCTTATTATTCGTTTAAATAAAACCAACAAAACAAAGGAATCTTTATGCAATATTCTCTCGCGCGTACCGAACAAGGTCAAACCCTTGGTATTACCGCAAAAATGGCAAACCGTCACGGTCTGATCGCTGGAGCGACAGGGACGGGGAAAACCGTGACATTACGTAAAATGGCAGAGGCGTTCAGTGATGATGGTGTGCCGGTTTTTTTAGTCGATGTAAAAGGCGATTTGTCTGGTTTAGTCAAAGCGGGCACCTTCAGTGGCAAAGTGGCGGAACGCATTGAGCAATTTGATTTAGGTGGAGAGAGTTATTTAAATGGCTATCCTGTGTCATTTTGGGATGTATTCGGTGAAACAGGCATCCCACTTCGCACCACGATTTCTGAAATGGGACCATTATTACTTTCCCGTTTATTAAATTTAAATGCAACCCAAGAAGGCTTATTAAACCTTGTATTCCGTGTGGCAGATGATAAAGGCTTGCTACTCATCGATTTAAAAGACTTGCGTGCCATGCTTAAATTCGTGGCAGAGAATGCGAAATTGTTCCAAGTAGAATATGGCAACGTATCAGCTGCGAGTGTGGGCGCGATTCAACGTGCTTTACTGACTCTTGAAAATGAAGGGGCAACACATCTTTTTGGTGAGCCAGCATTAAATCTTGAAGATTGGTTACAAACCCGTGATGGTCGTGGCGTGATCAATGTTTTAAATTCTGAAAAATTAATCAATTCGCCGAAAATGTATAGTGCATTCTTGCTTTGGTTGATGTCTGAATTATTTGAACAATTACCGGAAGTCGGCGATCCAGATAAACCAAAATTTGTGATGTTCTTCGATGAAGCGCATTTACTCTTTGATGGTGCACCAAGTGTGTTGGTGGATAAAGTGGAACAAGTGGTTCGCTTGATTCGTTCTAAAGGTGTGGGGATTTATTTTGTGACCCAAAACCCATTAGATTTACCGGATACCGTGTTAGGCCAATTAGGTAACCGCGTGCAACATGCGTTACGTGCCTTTACGCCACGCGATCAAAAAGCAGTGAAATCCGCGGCAGAAACGTTCCGTTCAAATCCAGCTGTCAATGTGGTTGAAACCATTTCAACCTTAGGTGTGGGTCAAGCATTGATTTCATTCTTAGATGAAAAAGGTATGCCAGCGCCAGTTGAAGTGGCGTATGTTTATCCGCCGAAAAGCCAACTTGCGCCGATTACTGAAGAAGAGCGAGCTGCTTGGGTGAAAGACGATGAGCTTTATGCCTTCTATAAAGATTATGTGGATAATGAGTCGGCTTTCGAAGTGTTAAATGCGCAAGCGGATTTAGCAGCAGTACAACAAAAACAAGCCGAGCAAGCGCAGCAAGAGGAAGAAAGCGGTTTATTTGGTAGCTTAAGTCGTATGATTTTTGGAACACAAAAACGCGGGGATAAACTTTCCCCAACAGAACAAATTGTGAATAGTGTGGCAAAATCAGTGGGTCGCAATATTCGTAATGAAGTGACCAAACAAATCATGCGTGGTATCTTAGGCGCATTGAAAAAATAACGAAAATTTGACCGCACTTTGCGGCAAGAATGATAAAAAGGAGATTATTATGTCTGATGTATTTCACTTAAACCTGACTAAAGCACAACTGAAAGGTGCAACATTAGCTATCGTGCCAGGGGATCCAGCACGTAGCGAACGTATTGCTAAGAAGCTTGATAATCCCGAGTTTCTTGCAAGTACCCGTGAATACACTTCTTGGTTGGGCTATTTGAATGGTCAACCGGTGGTGGTGTGTTCAACCGGTATTGGTGGCCCTTCTACGTCTATCTGTGTGGAAGAGCTGGCTCAGCTTGGCGTGCGTACATTCTTACGTATTGGTACAACAGGTGCAATTCAACCACACATTAATGTGGGGGATGTGCTTGTTACAACGGGTGCCGTTCGTCTTGATGGTGCAAGCCGTCATTTTGCCCCAATTGAATATCCAGCGGTAGCAAATTTTGAATGTACCACGGCACTTTTCAATGCGGCTAAAGAAAAAGGCATTGAGCCATTTGTAGGAATTACAGCTTCTTCAGATACGTTCTATCCAGGTCAAGAACGTTATGATACTTACAGCGGTAAAGTATATCGTGATTACCAAGGCTTGTTAAAACAATGGCAAGATCTCAATGTAATGAACTATGAGATGGAATCAGCGACGTTATTCACCATGTGTAACGCTCTTGGCTTACGAGCTGGTATGGTGGCAGGTGTGATTGTGAACCGTACACAACAAGAAATTCCAAATGAAGCCACCATGAAAGATACGGAAGAAAAAGCAGTATCTGTGGTGGTGGAAGCAGCAAGAAAATTGTTAGCGTAAAACTCAGATAAAAAGAACCGCACTTTTTAAAAGTGCGGTTCTTTTTTTAACTATTTTTTCGAGCAAAAGCGGCGGCTTCTGCGACTAATTGGTTATCAGGTTGAACCCCAGTGTAGAGCTCAAATTGTTCGACAGCTTGTAGCACAATCACTTCTGTACCAGAAATCGTTTGTTTACCTTGTTTTTGAGCAAATTGGATAAACGGTGTTTCAGCAGGAATTGCCACCACATCAAAAGCGGTTTGAGCTTGTTGAATAAGATTTTCAGGAAAGGCGAGATCAAATTCTTCTTTTCCACCTTTCATCCCAATTGGCGTAACGTTGACTAAAATGTCTGCCGATTGATTATCTAAAGATGGGATATATTCATAGTTATAAAGTGCGGCTAAATTTTTACCTGTTTTTTCATTTCGAGCAAAAATCTTCAGATGCTCAAATCCACTGTTTTTAAAGGCGGCGACGACCGCTTTAGCCATACCGCCACTGCCTCGTACAATCACACGACTCTTTTTATCTAATTGATATTCTTTGATAAGTTTAACAATGGCAATGTAGTCTGTGTTGTAAGCGCGAAGAAAACCTCGATCATTCACAATGGTATTCACAGACTGAATGGCTTGCGCAGAAGGCGAGATTTCATCTAAAAATGGCATGCAGCTTTCTTTAAAAGGCATCGAAACGGCACAACCTCGAATACCAAGTGCACGAATGCCCTTGACAGCGCTTTCAATATCTGTGGTGGTAAAGGCTTTATAGATAAAATTAAGCCCGAGTTTTTGATACAGATAGTTATGGAATGTTGTACCAAAATTGCCCGGTCTGCCAGAAAGGGACATGCAAAGTTGGGTATCTTTGTTAATCATATTTTGGTCTTAAATATTCAAATTTAAATCATCATCAATAAAATATTGATTCATTTCAAAAGCTGGTTTTGCCGCTTTGTCTTTAATTAAAAGGAGATTGGTAATGATATCTTAAAAAAGTTATAGGGTGTAATATTACACTAAATAGAAAAGTAAGAGCGAAAAGCGTTCCGATGCAAAATACACAATTTAAGAACAATAAACATACAACATTATCGGTAATAAATAATGTATTAGTTTCTACAGCTTGAAGATCCCAGCTATCGATGTATGTCAAAAATATAAATGTTGCTACAAGAAGCAGTAATGATATGATGAAGACGAGTTTTCTCTGTATGGTTTTTATTATACTTTTCTCTATTGTAATACCAGAATCAATCATTTCACGCTCAGATAAATAAGTAAGCTTTGAAGTCAATACAGTATAAATAGCAAACAAAGGGGCTATTATCATTGATAAATTTGAAATTACTTCAGATTGAAAGGAGTATATATGAGAGTATACTCCATTCCCTTTTATTAAATACGTATCAATGAATACTTCAAAATCAGTTATTGGAATATTATTAAAAAAAATGACTATGAGAACAAACAATACTGATATAAAAACACTACCATATACTAAAAAATCCTCATTTATCAAAAATTTTGGATATTTTTTATCTCCGTTCATATAGATCCCATCTTATTAAGTTTTTCAAGATAATCTGCTATACTTAAATTACCGTTATTAACACGCATAGCAAAACTAGACATATTATTTCCCTCAATAAATTGCTAAAAACGGTTAAACTTAGTTTGATGCTACATTTTTATATGTTAATTGTCTAACAATTCATCATTTAAAGTCAAAATGAAAGTTTTTAAAATTCATTACAATAATTTTAAGTATTTGTAAGTATATTAATCTTTTAAATATTCAAATTTATATCATCATCGATAAGATATTGGTTTATTTCAATTTGGTCGGTATATATGATACTTTAATGAAGATACTGGGTGACGTATTACGCTAAACAGCACAAAAAGTGTAAAGAATGTCCCTGTATAAATTATATAAGTTAAGGATAGCAACCATATTACATTATCCCTAACAAATAATGTATTAGTTTTAGATTCTTCAAGATCCCAATTATATATGTATGTTAAAAACACACACATCGTTACAAGAAGCAGTGCTGATATAATAAAGCAAAATTTCATTAATATAGTTTTTTTTACACTTTTCTCTATTACCCTTCCACTATTAATAATTTCATTTTCCGACGAGTAAGTGAGCTTCAAAGTTAATGCTAGATAAATAGCAAACAGTGGAGCAATAATCATCGACAAATTTGAGATTATTTCAGATTGAAAGGAGTATATATGAGAATATACTCCTCTTCCCTTGACTAGATATTTATCGATAAATATTTCAAAGTTAGTTATTGGAACATCGTTAAAAAAAATAACTACAGATATAAATAACAGCAAAACAAATATGAAACTATACGTGAAAAAAAACTCATTCATCGAAAGTTGTGGATACTTTTTTTCCTCTATCATATGTTTGCCTTTCTTATAAATATTTTTAAATATTCAAATTTAAATCATCATCAATAAAATATTGATTCATTTCAAAAGCGGGTTTTGCCGCTTTGTCTTTGCCGACAATACGAGCAGGTACACCTGCTGCAGTGGCGTATTCAGGCACAGGTTGAAGTACAACAGAATTGGCGCCGATTTTGGCGTATTTTCCCACTTCGATATTGCCGAGAATTTTTGCGCCCGCCCCAATCATTACGCCTTCTCGTACTTTTGGATGGCGATCGCCGGATTCTTTACCTGTACCACCGAGGGTAACACCTTGCAAGATAGACACATCATTTTCAATTACTGAGGTTTCGCCGACGACAATACCAGTAGCATGGTCAAACATAATGCCGTGCCCAATTTTGGCGGCAGGGTGAATATCTACATCGAAAGCCACTGAAATTTGATTTTGTAAATAAAGCGCGAGTGCTTTTCGATTTTGGTTCCACAAATAATGGGTAATGCGATAGCTTTGAATGGCGTGAAAACCTTTTAAATAAAGCAATGGTGTGGACCACAATTCCACAGCGGGATCGCGGTGGCGCACAGCTTTAATATCACAAGCAGCACAATCAATGATATTGGGCTCCGCTTGATAGACTTCTTCAATAATTTCACGCAGCGAAATTGCGGGCATGATAGGGTTAGCCAGTTTATTCGCAAGCAAATAACTCAAGGCACTGCCAAGATTTTGATGTTTTAAAATAGTGGAATGGAAAAAGCTTGCGAGCATTGGTTCGCATTCTGCTAATTCTTTTGCCTCTTGGCGAATGTGTTGCCATACTTCTAACGTCATTTTTTCTCCTTATTCGCCTTTTCGTTCACGACCCAATAAGCTCAGTGCCACTTCTTGTGCACTTTTACCACAAAAGAGCATTTGGTAAATTTGTTCTGTAATTGGCATTTCCACGCCTTGTCGTTGTGCTAATAAATAGGTTTCTTTGGTGTTATAAAAACCTTCTACCACTTGACCAATTTCATCCATGGCTTGTTGACTATCAGTTCCTTTACCAAGCATTAAACCAAATCGGCGGTTACGGGATTGGTTATCGGTACAAGTGAGCACTAAATCACCCAAACCAGACATGCCCATAAAGGTTTTCGTATTGGCTCCCATGGATACACCTAAGCGAGTAATTTCCGCAATCCCACGGGTAATTAATGCCGTTCTCGCATTGGCACCAAATCCCATACCATCCGAAATACCCGCACCAATTGCAATCACGTTTTTAATGGCGCCACCTAATTGAACGCCAATCATATCTTGGTTTACATATACTCGGAAATGCTGACTGCAATGAATGCGAGCTTGAAATTCTAAGGCAAACTTTTCATTACAAGAGGCAAGGGTAATCGCTGTTGGCAAACCTTGAGCCAATTCTTTCGCAAAAGTAGGACCTGAAAGCACCGCCGTCGGAATTGCTTTACCTAAGGTTTCTTCTACTACTTCTTGCAGTAATCGGCCGGTGTTACGTTCTAATCCTTTGGTTGCCCAAATTAAGCGATGATCAGGTTTTAAGTGCGGTCGAATTTTTAAGAGGATTTCGCCGAAAGCATGACTTGGTACCACAATTAAAATATCTTTCGATTGCTCAAGGGCTGTTTTTAAATCTAATTCTAAATGCAAACTTTCTGGAAATTCAATATCTGGCAGAAAACGGCGATTTTGACGTTCCTGTTGCATTTGATGAATGTGATCGGGATTGTGCCCCCAAAGATAGGTTGGAGAACCATTGCGAGAAAATGAGATAGCGAGTGCTGTTCCATAAGAACCGCAACCAAGAATGGTAATTGGAGATTGGGATGGGTTCATTTCAATCACCTTTAAAATAAAAGGGCAGACGGTATCGCCTGCCCTTATCACAATTAATGTTGGGTTTCTTTATTTTCTTCTGCTTCGGCTGCTGCTTGCTGCTTATTCATGTAATCAATGAACAATGCATCGAAGTTTACCGGAGAAAGGTTTAATGCCGGGAATGTACCACGATTTACTAAGTTAGAAATCAATTCACGTGCATAAGGGAAAAGCATATTTGGGCATTGAGATGTTAAGCAGTGCGCCATTTGAACATCTTCTAAACCGCTAATCGTAAATACGCCAGCTTGTTTTACTTCACAAATAAACGCCATATCACCAGAATCTTCCATGGTGGTTTCTACGTTGATGTTTAAAGTCACCTCGTATAAATCTTCACCCACTTGAACGGCTTCAGTGCTTAAATCGAAACCGAGTTTTGGTTTCCATTCTTGATGGAGAATATGAGGAAGATTTGGTGCTTCAAAAGAAACATCTTTTACATAAATACGTTGAATTTGAAGTACGGCTTCTTGTTGCTCTTCAGTAGCTACTTCAGGTTGTTGATTTTGTTCAGACATAGAGGATCCTTACTTATGTTTTTTTACTAATGGTAAATTTGCACCCGCCCAAGCAGCTAAACCGTCTTTTAATACATAGACTTTTTCAAAGCCTTGTTTAGTTAAAAGTTCTGCAGAGGTGGTAGAAGAAACAACGTTAACATCCACAATGATAACCGGTCTTTCTTTGTGATGTTCGATTTTGCCTGCATTGTGATTTTTGATTTCAGTTGGAAGCAAGTTCACGCTGCCTATAATATGACCGCGTTGGAATTCATCGATAGGGCGTAAATCAATCACCACGGCTTCTTCATCGTTCATTAAGCGAACGGCTTCAGGGTTGGTGATCACGCGATATTTTTGTGTCGCACTTTTAAAAAAGGTGAAAAGTGTCATAAAAAGGACAGCAAACCATGCGATCGTTAAAAAAGTGTGTTTTTGAGCAAATTCAATTGCTTGAGGCATAAATTCTTGCATGTTGTTCTCAACTTAATTTTTGATAATGAATAAGAGTTTATCTTCACATGAAATAAAGGCTTAAGTATAACCGCACTTTGGTTATCTTTCAAAAAAATTCTGAAGGAAACGTGGGGTTGGCGAAAGCTTATACAATCAAATGGGGAAAAACATGATCGGGATCATAAATCTATTATCTTAGTGTTTATTCTACATCTAATTAAGTAGAGAATAGCCAAGTTTAGATTATTTAACGTAAAAGGAGACAAGTATGAAATTAAAAAAATTAACAGCACTCATGATGCTGGGATTAGGTGTTTCGGTCGCACAAGCCGCGGAATTACCGAATATTACGATTTTAGCAACAGGTGGCACCATTGCTGGAAGCGGTGAAACCGCAGTTTCTTCTGCTTATAAAGCAGGGCAACTCAATGTTGAAGCGTTAATTGATGCCGTGCCTGAAATTAAGCAATTAGCCAATGTGAAAGGTGAACAAATTGTGAAAATTGGTTCACAAGATATGAGCGATGATGTGTGGTTAAAATTAGCGAAAGCAATTAATGCACAATGTAAAGATACTGATGGTTTTGTGATTACTCATGGTACCGATACCATGGAAGAAACCGCTTATTTCTTAGATCTTACTGCGAAATGTGAAAAACCAATTGTATTAGTAGGTGCAATGCGTCCAGCGACAGAAAAAAGTGCGGATGGTCCATTAAACCTTTATAACGCCGTCGTGGTGGCAACGGATAAAAAATCATCTGGTCGTGGTGTGTTAGTGGCGATGAATGGTGAAGTACTAGGTGCGCGTGATGTGACTAAAATGAGTACCACTGCAGTACAAACATTCCATTCACCAAACTATGGTACCTTGGGTTATATCCATAACAGTAAAGTGGATTACGAACGTTCACCTGAAAGTAAACATACTGTGAACACACCATTTAACGTAGATAAATTAGACAGCTTGCCGAAAGTAGGCATAGTTTATGCTTATTCTAATGCACCAATTGAGCCGTTAAATTCATTATTGGATGCAGGCTATCAAGGTATTGTTTCAGCGGGTGTAGGTAACGGTAACGTGAATGCGGCACACTTAGAACGTTTAGAAAAAGCCGCGAAAGATGGCGTTGTTGTAGTACGTTCATCTCGTGTACCAACGGGTCACACCACGCGTGATGCTGAAGTGGATGATTCTAAATATGGTTTTGTGGCTTCAGGCACATTGAATCCGCAAAAAGCACGTGTGTTATTGCAATTAGCCTTAACACAAACAAAAGATCCAAAAGTGATTCAACAATACTTTGAGGATTTCTAAGAAAGCCATTGAAAATGCGGTCAGAATTTGAATCAAATTTTAACCGCACTTTCGGATAAAATAGGCTAATCCAAGTAATAAATATAGATAATGCACTAGTTTGTTGTTAATATATGTTCTGGAATTATTTTAAAAATTAATATGGAGAAAATATTATGATTTGGGCTCAACTTTTAGTCGTCCTACTCTTTATTTACCTAGGGGCTAGATTAGGCGGTATTGGTATCGGTTTCATGGGTGGTATGGGTGTTGTGGCACTTTCACTGCTTGGCTTAAAACCGGGTGCCATTCCGTTTGATGTAATTTCAGTTATCATGTCTGTAATCATGGCAATTGCTGCAATGCAAGTTGCGGGTGGTATGGATTTCTTAGTAAAAGTAGCTGAAAAAATTCTACGTAAAAATCCAAAATACATTACCTTCCTTGCGCCAACGGTAACTTACTTTATGACTGTACTTGCAGGTACTGGTCACACAGCATTCTCAACACTTCCAGTGATTGCTGAAGTAGCAAAAGAACAAGGTATTCGTCCTTCACGTCCACTTTCTATTGCGGTTATCGCTTCACAAATTGCGATTACAGCTTCTCCAATTTCTGCTGCGGTGGTATTCCTTTCTGCTGAATTAGAGAAAAACTTTGGTTTAAGTTACTTACAATTATTAGGTATTTGGATCCCAACTACTTACGCAGCATGTATGATTACTGCAGTGATTTGTAACTTCCTTGGTAAAGATTTGAAAGATGATGAAGTTTACCAAGATCGTCTAGCAAAAGGTTTAATTACTATGCGTGGTGAAATGCAAATTGAGATCAAACCTTATGCAAAACGTTCTGTTGCAATTTTCCTTATCGCGATTTTAGTGGTCATGCTTTATGCCACTGCAATCAGTAAAACAGTTGGTTTAATTCAAAACCCAATTCTTTCTCGTGATAACGCCATTATCTCTTTCATGCTTGCAACTGCAGCCATTATCACTATGGCATGTAAAGTGGATACCGCAAAAATTACTAATGCAGCAACCTTTAAATCTGGTATGTCAGCGGTAATTTGTGTGCTTGGTGTAGCATGGTTAGGTAATACTTTCGTTGAAGGCCATATCGATCAAATTAAAGCGGTATCAGCTGAGTTCTTACAACAATACCCTTGGAGTTTAGCGGTAATCTTGTTCTTCGCAAGTACCTTACTTTACTCACAAGCTGCAACTGCAAAAGCATTATACCCAACTGCAATTTTATTAGGTGTTTCTCCGGAAGCAGCGATTGCAGCATTTGCCGCAGTATCTGCATTATTCATTCTTCCTACTTACCCAACCTTAATTGCAGCAGTAGAAATGGATGATACTGGTTCAACTCGTATCGGTAAATATGTATTCAACCACCCATTCTTAGTGCCGGGTGTGATTGCAATCAGCTTATCTGTATTATTCGGTTTCTTAATGGCAGGTGCAGTTTTATAATCCCCCATTAAGCTAACATAAATGAAAACCATCTTGTCTGCAGATAAGATGGTTTTTTTAATGGGGAACTTCTTCTCGCTGTGATACTCTAAAGGGCAACCTATTTTTATATATAAGGAAAACCAATGAAGTTATTTAAAATCCTTTTTGCTGCATTAATTGCTTATGTGCCAACAGCATGGTCTGCGGTGGATTATAATATTAAATACAGTTCCAATTATTTAATGCCGGCGTATGTGCATTTTAAAGCTGATGGTTCACAGTATTCAGTCAATGCAAAAATTAATATTCCGTTGTACAACATTGTGTTTACTTCTCGTGGTTCGCAAACTGCGAGTCAATTTAAAATGGTGAATTATCAAGATGTGCGTAATGGTAAGCCTTATGCCATTTCTAAAATTTCACCAACAACCATTGAATACGGTAAAGTGAAAAATGGGTTAGAAACTGAACCGCTAACATTACCGACTTTTGACTTATTCACCATGGCATTTCAGTTGAGCTATTACGATAAATTGCCAACCAGTTTCCAAATTACAAACGGTAAAAAACTTTACCCAATGGAAAATGTGAATGTGAAGAAAGTGGAAAAACAAATCCAATATAACAAGCAAACTGTCACTGAAATCACTTATTCATTTAAAACAGGTAATAAGGATATTATGGTGAAGAAATTCTCAGGTGAACAATTTCCACGTTATATCAAATACACCAGAGATGGTGATGATTATGAGTTAGAGTTTGATGAGTTTGTCAAATAACATAAGATGATAAAAAGAAGCCACGCTAGATTGCGTGGCTTTTTATTTTATTGCTTAGTGTGAATACATAAATACTTGAACGAGAAGAAGTATCGATGAGATAACAAATTGACAGCCCACGATTGGCATGACAAATTTCAGCCATTTATTGAATGGAATACCAAGCATTTGTAGCGTGACAAGGACCAATCCTGTTGGCGCAAGGAATAACATAATATATTGTCCCCAGTTGTAAGCCGATACGACGATATCTCTTGGAATGCCAACAGTATCAGCCAGTGGTGCCATAATTGGCATAGCGAGTACGGCAAGACCTGAAGATGAAGGAACAACCAATCCTAAGAATATGAAGACAATGAGCTGACCAATAATAAAGACGCCGCCATTCATTCCACCAACAAGATGAGTCATATAATCGAGGATAGTGTCGGAAATCATTCCTTGCTCTAGAATGATATTAACTGCTCGAGCGAGTCCGATAATCAATGCGACGCCGACTAATTCAGAAGCACCATGAGTAAACCCATTTATAACATCTTTTTCAGGCAATCCACTGATAAACATAATAATGATAGTAATGGCTAGGAAGGATGCTGCCATTTGAGGGAACCACCAACCACCAAACATCACCCCCCATACCATGAGAGGAAAGGCGCCACTAAATAGAATCAGGATCAGTTTTCTTCTAAAGGTAAATTCAACGGTTGCATTAGGATCAATATCTTTCATATAGAGATCATAGAAGGCTTGGCGATCGTCATAGGTATAAGAAAATTCAGGATTGGCACGCAGTTTTTTACAGTACCAATACATATAGGCTATTACACAGGTTCCACCAAGAATAAGTCCCAGTGTGCGAAATCCCATCCCTTCAGTGAATGGAATCCCTGCCGCGTTTGAGGCAATAACAACGGAGAATGGATTGATTGTAGAGAAGGCTGTACCCATTGATGCGGCAAGGAATATGGCACCAACACAGACAATAGAATCATAACCTAAGGCTAAAAAGACAGGAACAAGAATTGGGTAGAAGGCCACGGCTTCTTCTTCAATACCACAAGCCGTACCGCCTAGCAGCATTAATACGCAGACAGCAAAGACAACAGAGAATTCATTTCCTTTTGTTTTTTTGGTGAGAGACATTAATCCGGCATTGAATGCTCCTGTTTTGTTTATCACACCAATCATTCCACCGAGTATGAAGATAAAAATCATAATATCCGCGACTTCAATGGTGCCATCCACCATGGCGTGAATCATATCGGTAATGCCTTTTTCATGTTGTTCAATGCGTTGATAGGTATCGGGGATAGCAATCGGCTTTTTGATAATGCTGTTGGTGAAATTAGAAAGTTGAATTTTGATATTGAGTTGATTAAGGGTTTGTTCTGTTGCTGGATAGCTTTGATCGGGAATTCCGTGGGTTTTGACAATAAAATGATTTTCGGTGGTGTCGTAGGAAAGTTTAGAGTAGGACCCTGAGGGAATAAGCCAAGTAAGACCAATAGCAATAAGAAGAATAATAAAGAGAATGCTAAATGCGGAAGGGAATTTCATCTTTTTCTTTGATGCTTCCATTATGGAGAACTCCTTGTGTTCGGATTAATCAATAAGCCGAGCGCGTATTCTACACAAAATGAGCAAAAAAGCAAAGCGTGATTTTTGAAAGGATGCAATAATACCAGGGTGAGCAATCGTTTACCTGAACCAAGCTTTGTTTTGAGTAAGCCTGGCTTAAGTCCATTTTATTTAGGAAAATTGAGTAATTTTTTCACTTAAATCATCCAACATTTCATAACGTTTTCGGTACATGGAACGTTTTTTACTGGCGATTTCTTCCAGTGGTTTGCGGACGCTTTCAAGCGGTAATTGCCAATATTGACCTTTTAATTGACCTTGGTTTTCCTGCCAAAATTCATCGTAATTGAATAGGATTTTACTGCGCGCAGATAAACGGTATTTACCTTGTGAAGTGTGAGGGATGCCGATTAACTCACATTGCCATTTTTCAGCTAACAAGCGGAAAACATTCATCAACATAAACATTGGGCGAACACCGTGTAATTCTTTTGTAGCTTGTTTTACAGCTTCTTGCGCCTCTTCATAAGAAGGGCCTTGAATAGAGGCAATAAGTAGCTTATTTGGCTTTAAGAAGGTGAAAGAAGCATCATAAATGCTACGCCCATTATTATCTTTTAAGTTAATGGAAAAATAACCTTCGAAAGGGTCAATCTGGTTGATATTGAAATAAATACCAAGCTGTTCTGTTAATTGTGCTAATAACAGGGATTTTTCTTGGAGTAGTTTTTTACAAAATTCTACGCCCATTTTTTCTTCAAGCATTAGCAGATTATTGGTAATGGCATTGAGTCGATCGGTTGCAGAAAAACGTTTGTCACAATAGGTCGCGAGCAATGCATTAAAACGATATGGATTTTGTTGAAAAAGTGGAATCCAGGTTTGATGAGTATTTAAGAAATCAACCAATGCATCACATTGTTTTTTAAATAAAAATTTGCGTCCGTAATAACGGGCTTTATCCCTTAATTGTTTTTTTAATGGATGATTACAAGAATCGGGGAGTAATTCTTGAAAGGTCGCGAAAGTAATAGTTTGTTTTGCTGTCATAGTGGATAAAGTGCGGTTATTTTTTCAAACGTTTTTTATTGGGTAAAATCATGCTGATTTTTGACCGCACTTATTGTACCTGTATTCCATGGTTTTTCCAATTAACCATCAATAAAGGTGGTTCTTTACTTGCCTATTTTTCTATTTCTCCTTAATATGCCAAATCCTACCTTGAATTTATGCAACTCATCCCCATATTCAATGAAATTATAAAATTGATGTAAGAGAGATAATTATGAACGCCAAAAGAACTCAACAACGTACACTTCCTGTATTGCCATTACGGGATGTTGTCGTTTTCCCTTATATGGTGATGCCACTTTTTGTTGGGCGCGCAAAATCGATTAGTGCCCTTGATGAAGCCATGAATGAGGGCAAACAATTATTATTGGTGTCACAAAAGCAAGCGGATTTAGAAGAGCCTACCGTTGATGATGTATTCGATGTCGGGACGATTGCGAATATTATTCAATTATTAAAATTGCCAGACGGCACAGTAAAAGTGTTGGTGGAAGGGCAGCAACGCGCGAAAATTAATCAATTAAATGATGGTGAAGACCATTTTTCTGCGGAAGTTACACCGATTGAAACCACGTTTGGTGATGAAAAAGAATTAGATGTGGTGAAGGCAGCCGTTTTAAATGAATTTGAAAGCTATCTTCAACTTAATAAAAAAATCCCTGCAGACGTTTTAGGGGCATTACAACGCATTGATGATGCCGATCGTTTAGCAGATACCATGGCGGCGCATATTCCAGTGACTGTTCGCCATAAACAAAGCGTGTTAGAACTGGCAGACGTGCAAGAGCGTTTAGAATACTTGCTCGGCATGATGGAATCTGAAGCGGATATTCTTCAAGTTGAAAAACGTATTCGTGGCCGTGTAAAAAAACAAATGGAGAAAAGCCAACGTAACTATTATCTTAGCGAACAAATCAAAGCGATTCGCAAAGAAATGGACGAAGGTGAAAGCGAAGATACCATTGATGAAGTTGAACAACTTCGTCAAAAGGTTGAAGCGGCAGGTATGCCGGCAGATGTGCGCGAAAAAGTAGAGAGTGAGTTACAAAAACTCAAAATGATGTCAGCGATGTCTGCTGAAGCAACGGTGGTGCGTAGCTATGTTGAGTGGATGCTTCAAGTGCCATGGCATAAACGTACTAAAGTGAAGAAAGATATCGCAAAAGCACAACAGGTTTTAGATGCGGATCACTACGGTTTAGAACGTGTGAAAGAACGCATTTTAGAATACCTTGCGGTGCAAGCACGTTTAAACAAAATCAAAGGTCCAATCCTTTGCTTAGTCGGGCCACCAGGGGTAGGTAAAACCTCACTAGGTCAATCTATTGCGAATGCCACAGGTCGTAAATATGTGCGTATGGCATTAGGTGGAGTACGTGATGAAGCAGAAATCCGTGGTCACCGTAAAACTTATATTGGTGCATTACCGGGTAAATTGATTCAAAAAATGGCAAAAGTTGGCGTGAAAAACCCACTCTTCTTGCTTGATGAAATCGATAAAATGTCTTCGGATATGCGTGGTGATCCAGCATCAGCCTTGTTAGAAGTGCTTGATCCTGAACAAAATACCACCTTTAACGATCATTATCTTGAAGTAGACTACGATTTATCTGACGTGATGTTTGTGGCAACCTCAAATTCCATGAATATTCCAGGTCCATTGCTAGATCGTATGGAAGTGATTCGTCTTTCTGGTTATACCGAAGATGAAAAACTGAATATTGCGATGCAACATTTGTTACAAAAACAAATTGAACGCAATGGATTGAAAAAAGGCGAATTAACCATCGAAGAAAACGCCATTTTAGATATTATCCGTTATTACACCCGTGAAGCTGGTGTGCGTGGATTAGAGCGTGAAATCTCTAAAATCTGTCGTAAAGCGGTGAAGAATTTATTGGTCAATCCAAAAGTGAAATCCATTACCGTTAATTCAGATAACTTGCATGACTATCTTGGTGTGAAACGTTTTGAATTCGGTAAAGCGGATACGCAAAACCGTGTAGGCGAAGTAACAGGCCTTGCATGGACAGAAGTGGGCGGTGACTTACTGACCATTGAAACCGCTTCAGTAGTAGGTAAAGGCAAATTGACCTTCACCGGTTCATTGGGCGATGTGATGAAAGAATCTATCCAAGCTGCGATGACTGTAGTCCGTGCACGTGCGGAAAAATTGGGTATCAATTCTGAATTCCATGAAAAACGTGATATTCATATTCACGTGCCAGATGGTGCTACACCAAAAGATGGTCCAAGTGCAGGTATCGCAATGTGTACCGCATTAGTTTCTTGCTTAACGGGTAACCCAGTGCGTGCCGATGTCGCAATGACGGGTGAAATCAGCCTACGCGGTAAAGTATTACCAATTGGCGGATTGAAAGAAAAATTACTTGCGGCACATCGTGGTGGCATTAAAACTGTATTGATTCCAAAAGATAACGTGAAAGATTTGGAAGAAATTCCAGATAACGTGAAAGAAAATCTTGCGATTCATGCGGTGGAAACCATTGATGAAGTGTTAGGTTTAGCGTTAGAGAATCCACCGGAAGGCATTGAATTCGTGAAAGTGGAAACGAAAGCGAAAACACCACGCCGTAAAGCTGCGACTAAAACAGCAAGAGCGGTCAATTAATGACTCATTTTTAGGGCTTGTGAAAACAAGCCCTTTTGACTTTTAATTATGCAAAAATTTCCCCCTCTTTCCCTTTATGTGCATATTCCTTGGTGTGTGCAGAAATGCCCTTATTGTGATTTCAATTCGCATGCACAGAAAGGCGCAATTCCTGAACAAGAATATGTGCAACATCTGATCGCTGATCTTGAGGCAGACTTAGAGAAATACCAGGCTAGTATTCAAAATCGTCCACTTCATTCAATTTTTATTGGTGGTGGTACGCCGAGTTTATTTTCAGCGGAAAGTATCAAGTTGTTATTGGCAGAAATTCAACGTCGTATTCCTTTTTCAGAGAATATTGAAATTACCATGGAGGCTAATCCAGGCACCGTGGAGGCGGAGCGTTTTAAAGGTTATGTGGATGCTGGCGTAACACGTATTTCCATGGGCATTCAAAGTTTCAATGACGATAAATTACAACGTTTAGGGCGCATTCATAATGCGGCGGAGGCTAAAAGTGCGGTCAGTTTGGCGAAAGTTTCAGGCTTGAAAAGTTTCAATCTAGATTTAATGCACGGCTTACCAAACCAAACGCTTGAGGAGGCTCTAGATGATTTGCGACAAGCCATTGAGCTTGCTCCACCACACCTTTCTTGGTATCAACTCACCATTGAACCCAATACCATGTTTGCTTATCGTCCGCCTACATTGCCGGATGATGATGCGCTGTGGGATATTTTTGAGCAAGGCCATCAACTTTTAACTGAAGCAGGTTATCAACAATATGAAACATCCGCTTATGCGAAACCGGGCTTTCAGTGTCAGCACAATCTGAATTATTGGCGATTCGGGGATTATTTGGCGATAGGCTGTGGCGCACATGGAAAACTGACTTTTCCTGATGGCGATATTTTACGTTTTTCTAAAACGAAGCATCCAAAAGGCTATTTGCGTGGTGAATACCTTTATGAAGAAAAAAACGTGGAAAAAAATGACCGCGCTTTTGAATTCTTCATGAATCGCTTCCGCTTATTGGAAGCGGTGCCAAAACAAGAGTTTGAGCATTACACGGGGCTTTCGCAAAGTGCGGTCAAAAATCAAATTGATTTGGCCATTCAACAGAATTATATCGTCGAAACACTGGATTCTTGGCAAGTCACCGAACACGGGAAATTGTTCTTGAACGAGCTGTTAGCGCTTTTTTTAGATGAATAAAATTTTTTCATCATCACGAATAAATTTTTACACTTGTTTATTTAATAGTGTCGTATTAAAGTAAGGCAAACGTTTACGTTGTTATCCTCGATTTAAAAGGGAGAGAAAAATGGACCAATTAGAAATGAAAAAATTAGCGGCACGTGCGGCGTTAAAATATGTTAAGCCCGATACCATTGTTGGCGTGGGAAGTGGTTCAACAGTGAATTGTTTTATTGAAGCCTTAGGTGAATTAAAAGATCAAATTCAAGGCGCGGTAGCAGCATCTAAAGCCTCAGAAGAATTATTACGTAAACAGGGCATTGAAGTATTTAGTGCTAACGATGTATCAAGTTTAGATATTTATGTGGATGGCGCAGATGAAATCAATCCACAAAAAATGATGATCAAAGGCGGCGGTGCGGCACTGACTCGCGAAAAAATTGTGGCCGCTTTAGCGAAAAAATTTATTTGTATCGTGGATTCTAGTAAACAAGTGGATGTGTTAGGCAGCACGTTCCCATTACCAGTAGAAGTAATTCCAATGGCACGTTCACAAGTCGGTCGTAAATTAGTCTCTCTTGGTGGCGCACCTGAATATCGTGAAGGCGTGGTGACTGATAACGGCAACGTGATTTTAGATGTACATAACTTCGCTATTTTAAATCCAGTGGAAATGGAAAAAGAATTGAATAATGTCGCAGGTGTAGTAACAAATGGTATTTTTGCCTTACGTGGGGCGGATATTGTGATTGTCGGTACACCAGACGGCGCAAAAATTATTGATTAATAAAAATAAGGAAGCAAACATGACAAACAAAGTCTCACTCGACAAATCAAAAATTAAATTTGTGCTATTAGAAGGCGTGCACCAAAGTGCATTAGATACCTTGCATGCAGCGGGCTACACCAATATCGACTTTTACAAAAAAGCTTTAGATGGTGATGAGCTAAAAGAAGCGATTAAAGATGCGCATTTTATCGGCTTACGTTCGCGTACCCAATTAACTGCTGAAATGATTGAAGCTGCACCAAAGCTGATTGCTATTGGCTGTTTCTGTATCGGTACCAACCAAGTGGATCTTAATGCAGCAAAAATGCGTGGGATTCCAGTATTTAATGCGCCATTCTCCAATACCCGTTCTGTGGCTGAATTAGTGTTGGGTGAGATTTTGCTCTTAATGCGCAATATTCCTCAAGCGAATGCCGATGTGCATCGTGGTTTATGGAATAAATCGGCAGTGGGTTCTCATGAAGTGCGCGGCAAAAAATTAGGTATCGTGGGTTACGGCCATATCGGTTCGCAATTAAGTATTATTGCGGAATCTCTAGGGATGGAAGTATATTTCTACGATATTGAAAATAAATTGCCATTGGGTAATGCAAAACAATTACACACACTTGAAGAGTTGTTAGGTTCTTGCGATGTGATTTCGCTTCATGTACCAGATTTACCTTCAACTCGTAATTTAATGAGTGCTGAACGTATTGCGCAATTAAAACAAGATTCTATTTTGCTCAATGCAGCACGTGGTACGGTAGTGGATATTGATGCTTTAGCAGCTGCGCTTGAACAAGGTAAAGTTCGTGGTGCAGCGGTTGACGTATTCCCTGTTGAGCCTGCATCAATCAATGAAGAGTTTGTTTCACCACTACGTAAATTTGATAATGTGATCTTAACCCCGCATATCGGTGGTTCAACCGCGGAAGCGCAAGAAAACATTGGTTTTGAAGTAGCGGGTAAATTTGTGAAATATTCAGATAACGGTTCAACCCTTTCTTCCGTGAATTTCCCTGAAGTATCCTTGCCAGAACACGTTGGTACAAAACGTTTACTTCATATTCACGAAAACCGTCCTGGTGTACTAAACAAATTGAACCAAATTTTTGTTGAAGCTAATCTCAATATTGCGGCACAATTTTTACAAACCGATCCGAAAATTGGTTATGTGGTCGTTGATATCGAAACAGATGATGCATCACCATTGTTAGCCAAACTCCGTGAGATTGAAGGCACAATTAAAGCACGTGTATTGTATTAATGTGAAAAATTAAGTAAAAACTGACCGCACTTTGTGTGGGATGGAAAGCAAAATGGGCAAAGTAAGTTAGTTTACTTTGCCCATTTTTATTAACAACGGTTTGTAGCGTACATTTATTTCATCATCGCCTTAAATAGATTACGGCGGTCAGAATTAAATGTCGGTTGTGCGGTTGGGATGGATAAAACCATACGCAAACAATCTTGTGTAAGTTGAACCGCTTGTTCGTTAGTTAGATTCGGGTCGAGTGGTGAATGTAAGGAACAACTTAAATATTGCGGTACATTTTCAACGCTACTGACGGTGAAAGTGAGCGCCTTATAAGGAAGTTGTACGGTGAGTTTATCACCTAATTCACGCGGTTCCCATTGTTGTTGAGGGCCAGGTAGAATCACCACACTCATCATCCATGGCGTTAATACTGTGCCGATCCATTGGTCTTCAAATAAAACAAATTTAGGGCAGAAACACTCGATGCCTTTATGAAAGAAAGGAAGATCTTGCATTTCAGGTACAATATTTTGCATTTCGGCAAGGAAAATCTCCGTTGGGTTTTCTTCAAAGCCAGTAACAGAGGTTAAAAGTGCGGTAGAGTTTTCAGGTATTTTTTCGTGTCGATACATGGTTTATTTTTCAATATTAATAAGATTAAAGCATAGCAGGTGCAATCTTAAAGAAAGTTCCCCTCTTTCGTAAAGAGGGGTTAGGGGATATTTAACTCTTGTCTCTATTAATTAAGTCAAATCTCCCCCCAGCCCCTCTTTTCTAAAGAGGGGAGTCTAGATTCAAACCATATTCAGCAATCACTTGATTTAACGTTTCAAAAACCTTTGGCAACACGTTTTGTATCGTTTCAGTCAAGCCAATTCCAGATTCTAGCGATTCTGGTTGGATGCCGATGAGACAAAGGTGTTTTGGAAATTCGTCCGTTAATTTCATTGCAGAAAGTACATCACAAATGCCGAGTTGGTGTGGCGAAATTTTGCGAGAGAAAAAAGTGGGTACTTGCTCATCATGTAACACGACAATCTCACCTGGCTGTTTGTTAGCAAGCACGGCATCGACAATAATCAAATGCTCGCGGTTTGCCATCGCATCCAGTAATTCCATGCCACAAGTACCACCATCGATGACGTCAAAGTGCGGTTGAATTTCAGGGCGTTTTTCAAGCTCCTGCACCACGCGCACACCGACACCTTCATCGCTTAACAAAATATTGCCAACGCCAAGAATTAACGGCTTCATTACAACACCTTCACTTCAGTCACTTCGCCGTTTTCGGTATTAACGACGTGCACGGCACAGGACATACAAGGGTCGAAAGAGTGAATGGTTCTGACCACTTCTAACGGTTTAGTTGGATCTGCCACCGGTGTACCAATAATGGAAAGCTCATAAGGACCCATTTGGTCTTGTTCGTTACGCGGACCCGCATTCCATGTAGATGGTACAACTGCTTGGTAGTTTTCAATGCGACCGTCTTTGATGACAACCCAGTGAGAAAGCATACCACGTGGTACTTCACCGAAACCAACACCACGGAATTCACCGCTTGCTGGAATATCTGTTTTGATATACGCCGTCATATCACCTTTAGCGATATTATCAATGAGCATTTGCCATTGAGCACTTAAAATATCGTTGATCGCACAGCAATGCACGGTACGACCGATAATACGTCCAAGGGTAGAATGTAATTGATCGGTGGTTAACGTGTTACCAGTCAATTTTTCATAAATGCCTTTTAATTCATTGAAGTGGTTGACAGTTGGCGTGTCATTCGCAGCCAAACCACACATTAAATAGGCAAGAGGGCCTACTTCGACAACTTTACCGTAGAAGGTTGGTGCTTTTACCCAAGAGTATTTACCATCATCTTGCCAGCCGGTATATTTCGGACGAGTTAAGCCAGCCCAAGGTTCTAATGGCTCATCATCTTCGTACCAAGCGTGTTTACCACTCTCTTTAATGCCTTTTACAACGAACTCATCTTTTTGTTGGTCGATTGCACGGAAAGTTGATAAATCGCCGTTTTCGATATAACCACCTTTCAACATGAATTTAGAGTTATCTGCATCAATTGGATATTCTGGCACAGATAAGTAGTTACCCGATGTTTTACCCAAGCTTAACCATTCAGGATAGTAAGCCGCAAATACTGCTGCATCCACTTTATATACCTGGTTAATGAAGTCAGTTAAGCGATCGATACAAGCTTTCACGAACATGAGACGTTCATGGTTAAGCACAGCTTGGGAATCCAAGTTAATTGGGTTTGCCACACCACCAATCGCCAAGTTTTGAATATGTGGTGTTTTACTACCAAGTAATGCGACTACACGGTTAGCATCACGTTGACATTCAAGAGCTTGCAAATAGTGCGCTACGGCAATGAGGTTCACTTCTGGTGGAAGTTTCATTGCAGCATGACCGAAGTAACCGTTAGCGAAAATACCAAGTTGTCCGCTGTCCACTAATGCTTGGATTTTTTTCTGTACGTTGCGGAATTCGTTAGCACTGTTTAATGACCATGTAGAAACGCCTTTTAGCATATCTGCTGCTTTTTCAGGATCAGCTTTTAGCGCAGCGGTGATATCCACCCAGTCCATCGCGGAGAGTTGATAGAAATGCACGATATGGTCGTGAATGCTGTGGGCAGCAAGAATCATGTTACGAATGTACTGTGCATTGACGGGAACTTTCGCACCAATAGCATCTTCTACGGCACGTACGCTGATAATCGCGTGTACTGTGGTACATACGCCACAGATACGTTGCATAATCATCCATGCATCACGAGGGTCTGCACCTTTTACGATATTTTCCATACCGCGCCACATGGTACCAGATGACCAGGCATTGGTGACGACGCCGTTTTCAATTTCGCAATCAATACGTAAATGACCCTCAATACGGGTAATTGGGTCAATTGAGATACGTTTTTTTTCTGACATTATTCTGCTCCGCTAACTTTTTTGCTGAATGCCGCTTTTTCGGCAATAATTTTTTCTGAGTCTTCGGTATGTTTTTCTTTAAATACCGGTAATACAGGGAATAAACGAATGATTAAAATATAGGCACATACTTCAATAGAAACGAAACCGATTGAAATAAGCAATTCTTCCGCAGATGGGAAATATTGATAGCCGTTGCCCGGATTATACATGATAAGCGAATAGTTCATACGCCATAATGCTGCACCGAGTAACATGCTTAATGCCGAAATAAATAACCAACGGGAATCTGATTTTTTCTCCCCAAGGAAGAGGGTTAGTAATGGTAATACCATCAACCAGACTTCCATCCAGAACATCCATGCTTCAAATTTAGTTAATTTATCGAAACCTACAACCATTTGCAGTTTGCCGTGATAAATCAACTCACCAAAACGCACAGCTAAGAAACAGAAAATTAATCCTGCGGTAACGCGTGCCAATTGAGTAAATAAATGACGTTCATCTGGTGTTTTTCCTGCAAGACCTGCTTTAACTAAAGAACCCTCAAAAATCACAATAGAGAAGCCCATAATGAAAGCTGTCAGCAAGGAGAGAATTGGTAGTGCTTCATAGCTTTGCCATACCGGATGGACTTTGTGACCAGCTACAATCATCAAGGAACCCATTGAAGATTGGTGCATCATTGGTAACAAGGCACCCAAGGCAATAATGAAAAACATGATTTTATTCAGTTTATTAAACCATTTTTTCAAGCCGAAGAAACCAAGCCATACAGGGGCGAATTCTAGGGTCACCACGATGATATACACCGTCATACAAAATGCCGTTTCAAATAGAACGGAATTCGTGTTGAACTGACCTGGAATGTAGAAATATGGCAAATGCCAATAACGTCCCATATCAATGGTGATAGATAAACCACCAAGGGAATAGCCGAATAAACTTGCAAGCAATGCTGGGCGAACAAGGGCGTGATATTTCCCTTTATTGAAAATGTACACGGTCCAAGCGAGAGCCCAACCGCCACAGGCAAATCCTGTACCGACAAGTAAGTCAAAGGCAATCCATAAACCCCAAGGATAACCGCCATTAAGTGCGGTCACAGAACCAATACCGAAAACCAAACGTTTTAAAATTAATAAAACGCAAAGCACAGCAAGTGGTGCAAAAAAGAGAATTGCGGCAGAAACAAGGCGACCGCCTACCGGACGTGGATTACTCATGATGCTCATCCTCCGCTTCTTCGATTTCCTTGCGTGCCTGACGCATGGCTTCTTTTTGTGCTGCAATACGCTCAGCGATTTTATCGCCATGCATATTTTTGTAAGTCATAAAGGTTAAACCGGCCAGTGCCACTAATGGCAATGCTAAACCGCGATACAAGAAGTGTTGTAAATGCGCTGCACGAGAACCTGTCGCGACTTCATCTAAGTCTGGTAAACCAAGGTTAGTAAAAGGCACACCACTTAAGGCAAGTACCTGTGTACCACCACCTTCTTTTTCACCGTAGATATGATATTGATATGCTGGCACGGTAGCACGGTATTTATCTGTGCTATTGACACTTTGACGTGGGTAATCATATTCGGTGCCACGTAATAAGCTTAAACGACGTTTCGCTTCTGCCAATAATTCTTCACGTGTACCAAAAATAATCGCACCAGTCGGACAAACATGACAGCAACCAGGTAATTCACCTTTATCTAAGCGTTCAACGCCTTTTTGGTTACAGAGTTCACATTTGCTGATTTCACCGAATGGATTGTCGTAGTCGTATTTTGGTACATCAAAAGGACAACCCACCATACAATAACGGCAACCAGTACAAATATCGGGATCATATTTTACGATACCTGTTTTTGGATCTTTGGTGAGTGCTTGAACAGGGCAAACGGCAACGCAGTTAGGGTCAACGCAATGCATACATTGTTTTTTAACATAAGCATAACCGTTTTCTGTTTTATCTTTGTTTGTGCCGTCGCCATCACTCCAGACTTGAATCACGTTACGAGTAAATGGCGTGAGTTTGTCGTTATTTGACCAAGTTTGATCACCTTTTGGATTCACGGGGGTGTGGTTCACGTTTTGACATTCAGCCACGCATGCTTGACAACCTACACAAAGGGTAGAGTCATAAAGCATTCCAAGTGCGCCGGGAATAGGCTCAACCGCTTCCGATGCCTGCACATTTGATACAGGCAAAGTAGATGCGATTCCGCCAAGCATACCCGCTTTTAGAAATTTTCGTCTATCCATTATTATTTACCTGTATGTTCTTCTTTCTCTGCAGCTTTAGCTTCAGAACGGGCTTTATGTTGAGCGCTTAATTCGCGTAAGGTCACAACACTCACGCCTGCTAGGATCGCAGCTGCACCGCCTAATAAACCAATAGCCGTCATGGTTGCACCTGAACCTTCGGTGTTGTTGACGTCTGGTTTTTCAACGCGTGGTGTTGGATTTTCTACGCCCGCTAATTGGAAAATACCTTTGGTAAAGCCGACACCTTTTTCGTTACAACCATAGCAAGGGTGCCCGATACCAACCGGCCAGTTATTACCACCGACATCACAGAATTCTAAGGTAGAGCAGTTACCGTAAGTTTCTGGCCCTTTACAACCAAGATGATATAAACACCAACCGTGGCGGTGACCGTAATCACCGTATTCTTTAGCGAAACGTCCAGCATCGAAGTGCGGACGACGATAGCAGTTTTCGTGAATTAAGCGATCGTAAGCGAATAATGGACGATTTAATTTGTCCATTGCAGGTAGTTTCTTATAAGTAAGAATATAAGCGACAGTTGCAAGGAAGTTGTGTGGATTTGGTGGACAACCTGGAATATTAATCACCGGCGTGCCTTTTGGTAAGACTTCAGATAAGCTGCTTGCGCCAGTTGGGTTACCACCGCTAGAAGGTACGCCACCCCATGCCGCACAAGAACCGATCGCAATAATCGCAGCAGCCCCTTTAGCGGCTTCTTGAATGTGTTCTACAATCGGTTTACCTGCTACCATACAATAGACGCCGCCGTCTTTCACCGGAATAGATCCATCTACGACTAAAACATATTTTCCATAATATTGTTTAATTGCATTGTGTTTGTTATCTTCAGCTTGTTCCCCAAAGGCTGCAGAAAGGGTTTCGTGGTATTCTAAGGAAATCATTTCCAATACCAAGTTTTCTACTGTAGGGTGGGTCGCACGTAGTAAGGATTCAGTACAACCCGTACATTCTTGCGCACCAATCCATAATACTGGTGGACGTTTAGGTTCGGTTAAAGCAGCGGTCATTTCTGCCCCCGCTTTTGAACTTAGCCCCATAGTCGCCGCAAGTGCGGTACATAACTTCATAAAATCCCGACGGGAAACTTCTGCTAAAGCAGAAAATAATCCATCACTTCGTTGCATATAATCACTCCAATTGGCACGTTACTTGTATGGTTAATTTACCTATGATATGCCTTGATGAGGGAAATTTATTTGATCGTAATCAAAAATACCCTTATTTTCCTTATAAAATAAGTGGGTAAGTGATTGTTTTCACTTAATTATTGAGAATGATTGTTATTTGCTAGCATTATCTTCACTTGGAGTATCTTTTTTGTACATAAAATCACAATAATAAAGAAGGATTTGGTCTCGAAAAATCTTCGTAAAATTTGACCGCACTTTGCGTCGATATGAATAGGAAGTGAATAAGTTAAATTCTTGGTTTTGTTTATTTTTATTGATTTTTATCAACAAAAAATTGTCTAAGAGAATGGATTTTATTACGCTTTTCCCTATACTAAGCAGGGATAATTTTTTATGGAGAAAATAATAATGAGTGTAGTCGCAGGTATTGTTGTTGTAACTTTAGCTTTCACCATTTCAATGTATAACAAATTGGTTATGAGACGTAATCAAGTGAGCAGTGTTGAGGCAAGCGTGGATGTTCAGTTAAAACGCCGTTATGATTTGTTACCAAACCGCCACAGCAAAGGAATATATGTCGCATGAGCGTAGCTTGCTTGAGCGTATCGTAACGTTACGTGAAAGTGCTAAATTAGCTCATACTACAAGTGAAAAATTCCAACTCAATAATGAGATTTCGGGGGTATTACGTCATTTACAGGTTCGTCTAGAAAATTACCCTGATCTCAAGGCCAATCAAAATCTTATGCAAATTCAGACCACACTTAGTGATGTGGAAGAGCAAATTTCTGCAGCGAGACGTACTTATAATTCAGCAGTTGAAGAGTATAACAATGCTGTGGAAATGTTTCCGTCGAATTTAATTGCAAACTTGTTTAATTTCCAGAAAGGAACATTTTTCGATATTCCTCAGAATGAAGCGGAAGTCCCTAATGTGGGTAATTTATTTAAACAATAAGTGGACAAACCATGAATACACCAAAAGAGATTGAAGGGATTCGTTTCCTGGGGTTGGAAAAATTAGATGAGGAACGCTTAGCCGTCAAATCACTTATCAACAAATCGATAATTGGGTTGTGTTTTGGGTTATTTTTGCTTCTCGGTGCGATAGGGAGTGAGAATTTATTAAGTACGGCATTGATTCTTGGTGTGCTCATTTATTCTTTCCGTCGCTTATTTTTTAGATATAAACGCTTTATTGCAGAATTTAAAACTCGGGTAATTAACACGATTGTCCAGGAGTTTGGCTTCTACTTTAGACCAGACAGGGGGCTTCATCTTAATGATTTTTTCTCAGTTTACGATAGTTATCCGGCGAGTTATCGTAGTGAGGATTTAATTTTGGGTGAGCTTGACCAGACTGAAGTTGAAATCTGTGATTTTGCAGCGTTTAATATGGAACCGAGCGGAAAAATAATGAAAGGATTAAGGACCACGACCTTTCAAGGCATTTTATTTAAAGCAACTTTCCCTAAAGAACTGGCCCATTGGGTTTATGTTTGCGATAAGAAGGAGGGGTGTTTAAGAAAAGAAGGTGAAATTGCTTTGATGGATAGTCCATCTTTTAATCGTTATTTTGATGTGTTTACTGAAGATCAAATCTTAGCCAGATATGCCTTATCGCCTAAGTTAATGGAACGCTTTTGTGGTTTGAAAGAGAAATTTAATTGCCCTATTTCGATGGTACTTCGTAACCGAGAAGTGATTGTTGCGGCTAATTTAGGAAAGAATAGTTTTGAACCATCCTTTGAAAAGTCATTGTTGGAAGACAATACGATCCGTGATTATATTTCGAGTATCAAAGGTTTCACAGATATGGTGAAAGAACTCGGGTTAAATAACCATATTTGGAAATAAGTGTTAATACAATAAAAAAGACGAGTTTAGATAAAACTCGTCTTTTTGTTTTATATGCTATGTACTTGTTTATTGGTTTTTAAACAGCGAAAATTTTGACCGCACTTTTATTTCGCAAAATAGTCAGTTTTTTGCTATAATTCCGCACAATTTTCATTACAAAATAGAGAAAAACTATGTCAGAAACACCGGTTACAGAAAATGCTTATGGTGCATCAAGTATTAAAGTCTTAAAAGGGCTTGATGCGGTTCGGAAACGTCCGGGCATGTATATTGGGGATACCGATGATGGAACAGGCCTACACCATATGGTGTTTGAGGTGGTGGATAATGCGATCGATGAAGCCCTTGCTGGCTATTGTTCCGATATTATCGTTACTATTCATGATGACAACTCTGTTTCCGTGCAAGATGACGGTCGTGGCATTCCAGTAGATATTCATCCGGAAGAAGGTGTTTCTGCAGCAGAAGTAATCATGACAGTGCTTCACGCAGGAGGTAAATTCGATGATAACTCCTATAAAGTATCAGGTGGTTTACATGGCGTGGGTGTTTCGGTAGTAAATGCACTTTCTGATAAATTGCAATTAACCATTCGCCGCCAAGGTCATGTGTACGAGCAATTCTATCACTTAGGTGAGCCTCAAGGGCCTTTAACTATTATCGGTGAAACTCAAGCGACGGGTACAACGGTGCGTTTTTGGCCAAGTCCAGAAATCTTTGCAATTACAACTTTCGATTACAAAATTTTAGCAAAACGCCTACGTGAGCTTTCATTCTTAAACTCTGGCGTATCAATTCGTTTAATTGACAAACGTGATGGCACAGAAGATCACTTCCATTATGAAGGTGGTATTCAAGCATTCGTTGAATATTTAAATAAAAATAAAAATCCAATTCACCAAAAACCGTTCTATTTTTCAGCTGAAAAAGACGGTATTGGTGTGGAAGTCGCATTGCAATGGAATGATGGTGTAAACGAAAATGTTTATTGCTTTACCAATAACATTCCACAACGTGATGGTGGTACTCACTTAGCCGGTTTCCGTGGTGCGTTAACCCGCAGCTTAAATAACTATATGGAAAGCGAAGGGTTACTGAAAAAAGAGAAAGTGAGTACTTCAGGTGATGATGCGCGTGAAGGTTTGGTGGCGATTATTTCGGTGAAAGTGCCCGATCCTAAATTCTCTTCACAAACAAAAGACAAATTAGTGTCTTCTGAAGTGAAAAGTGCGGTTGAATCTGCCATGAATGAGCGTATGCAGGAATATTTATTAGAAAATCCAGCCGATGCGAAAATCATTGTAAATCAAATTATTACGGCTGCTCGTGCACGTGAAGCAGCACGTAAAGCCCGCGAAATGACTCGTCGTAAAGGCGCATTGGATATTGCGGGTCTTCCGGGTAAATTAGCAGACTGCCAAGAAAAAGATCCTGCACTGTCAGAACTTTACCTCGTGGAGGGGGATTCTGCGGGTGGTTCGGCAAAATCTGGTCGTGATCGTAAAACCCAAGCGATTTTACCGTTAAAAGGGAAGATTCTTAACGTTGAAAAAGCACGTTTTGACAAAATGCTTTCTTCTCAAGAAGTGGGTACATTAATTACGGCGCTAGGCTGTGGTATTGGTCGCGATGAATATAATCCGGATAAATTACGTTACCATCACATCATTATCATGACCGATGCGGACGTGGACGGTTCACACATTCGTACTTTATTGTTGACCTTCTTCTATCGTCAAATGCCGGAATTAATTGAGCGTGGTTATGTGTATATTGCTCAGCCACCACTTTATAAAGTGAAAAAAGGTAAACAAGAGCGTTATATCAAAGATAACGACGAAATGGTGCAATATGAATTAATGCTTGCGTTAGATGGTGCAGCGTTACATATCAGTGCTAATGCACCAGCAATGAATGATTTAGTGTTTGAGAAATTAGTAGGCGAATATAACAATGTTCAGAAATTAATTACTCGTTTAAGTCGTTACTATCCGGAGCCATTATTGCAAGGTTTAGTTTATCAACCACAATTAACCGTTGATTTAATGCGTAATGAAAGTGCGGTCGAAAATTGGGCGAATGCTTTTGTTGCGTACTTAACCGAAAAAGAAACGGAAGCCCATTTATATTCAGCAAGAACCCAATTTAACAGCGAACGCCAAGTATATGAAGCAGTCATTACCGTTCGTAAACATGGTATTGATACAGATTACTTCATTAACTTTGATTTTGTGACAGGCAATGAATTTGCGAAGATTTCTACATTCGGCCAGCAAGTCAATGGCTTGCTCGAAGAGGGGGCGTATGTCACACGTGGTGAAAAAACGCAACCTGTTCAGTCATTTGAACAAGCTGTTGAGTGGTTGATGAAAGAATCTCGCCGAGGCTTAGAAATCCAACGTTACAAAGGGTTAGGTGAAATGAACGCTGAGCAACTTTGGGAAACCACCATGGATCCAAATGCTCGTCGTATGTTAAAAGTATCGATTAAAGATGCTGTGGCAGCAGACCAACTCTTCACCACATTGATGGGAGATGAAGTTGAACCGCGCCGTGAATTTATCGAAATGAATGCGTTAAGAGCAAACTTAGACGTTTAGTCTAACACTCAAAAATATCATTAAAAATGACCGCACTTTGGGAAACTGAGTGCGGTATTTTTTTTGAACTAGATCACAAAAATAAAAATAATTCTCAATTTTATATATTTTTTCCTATTATTCTTTTTTATAATTCTACCTGTTTTGCTATTTAAGGATAACAATATGAAAAAGAATACATTTTTAGCGGTGACTTACGGGATTTTGCCTGTTGCTGCAGTATCCATTTCTCAATCTTCCTTTGCGGAGGAACAATTAGAAACGATTAATGTTTCGACAGAATTGGATGATTCGACAAAAGCCAACCATTCTGAAAAGAAAACGGCAAAGATTATTCAACAAGAACTCATTCAAAATAACAAAGATCTTGTGCGTTATAGTCCTGATGTTGGGGTTGTTGATCAAGGTCGCCATCAAAAAGGTTTCGCTATTCGTGGAGTAGAGGATAACCGAGTAGGTATTAGTATTGATGGAGTTGCGTTGCCAGATTCAGAAGAAAATTCACTTTACAAGCGTTATGGTAACTTGAATACTTCTCGTCAAAGTATCGACCCTGAATTAGCTCGAACTATTGATATTGCTAAAGGTGCTGATTCTTTCAACCAAGGGAGTGGTAATATTGGTGGGGGGGTTAATTATCGTACCCTTGAACCCTTTGATATTGTAAGAAACGGTCGAAAATTTGGTGCGTTATATCGTACTGGTTATGCATCTCGTAATAATGATTGGACTAATACTTTAGGTGTGGCATATGCCGGTGAAAAAGCGGAAGCATTATTGCTTTATTCTAATCGCCATGGGCATGAAATGAAAAGTGCTGGTGGTTATACCATTCCTGAAGATTCGTACTACACACGTTCTCGTGGTTACAGTAAGCAAACTCCTGATGATTCAACGCATAATAATCACAGCTATTTAGCTAAATTTGCATATCGTTTTAATGATAGTCACCGCGTTGGGGTTTCTTATAGTGGCTCGCGCAATAAAAATTATATTATCGAAGATTCAGCTGTGACGTCTGAAAGCAACTGGCGTGAAGCTGACGACCGTGCGAAACGAGATACAGTCAATGTTTTTTATGAATATATGCCTGATTCAAAAGTGATTGCATTGGTTAAAACGGATGTGGATTATCAAAAAACACAAACCGCAGCCTATAATTATGAGGGGTATAGAGCTAAGCCTGCGACAGCTTGGAGCCCTGCTAAACCTAGTGAGCCTAGTGATAATAACCTTCGTTTTTTTAACACTAAATTTAAACGAATTAATTTTCGTATAGATAGCCAACCAATTGATTTGGGAACAACTAATCATACTTTTTCACTTAGAACCGCTATTTCTGAACGAAAATTTGATATTTTGCATCAAGATTCTGTTTATGTAGACAATAACTATGATGGCGTTAAAGAATGGGTAGATTCGAAAGATTCAACAATGATGTATCCTGTTAAAACACGTCATTACAATATCTCATTACATGATGAGATTCAATTTACGCCAGAATGGAAATCACACTTAGGTATTCGCTACGACTGGGCAAAATATGCCCAAGGCAGTTTAGGTGCATTAGAGTGTAAAAACTGCCGTAAAGCTGATGATGCTAAATTCCATAACATTAGCTGGATAGCTGGGCTGGAAAAAACCATTAATGATAATTGGAAATTAGGTTACAGCATTGGTTCCGGTTTCCGTATGCCAAATGCTTCAGAAATGTATTTTGATTATCGGGATAATGCTGCCGGCGCTTGGATGTCAAATCCTAATCTCAAAGCGGAAAAAAGTTTGACCCAAAATCTTAACTTATTAGGTAAAGGTCGTTTAGGTGAATTATCTTTGAATTTACACCATTCTAGTTATAAGGACTTCTTGTATGAACAAGAAACATGGGAAAATTATAACTACTATGGAAGTATGTGGCGTTGGCGTCCGGTTCAACAAATGCAAAATATTGATTCTGCAAAAATTTACGGTGTTGAATTTACCGGTAGACTTAATTTAAATGAAGTTACACCAATGCCAAATGGTTGGAAGTTATTTGGTTCTTTAGGTTACAGCAAAGGAAGTATGTCTAATGGTGCAAGTTTAATGTCACTTCAACCAATTAAGGCAATTATTGGCTTAGATTATGAACAGCCTGACGGTAAGTGGGGTATTTTCTCTCGTTTAACTTATCTCGGTGCACAAAAAGCGAAAAATGCTAAATATCTTAAGACAGTTGAGCGTTGTGTAAAAAAAGAACGTATTCCTAATCCTTACTATTATTATGGTATTGGTGAAGAATTTGAAATTAAATGTACGGAAGAGGCTCATGAAACAGAGTTGGAAACTTGGAAACATTTAAATTCAAAAGCCTTTGTATTCGATATGTTTGGCTTCTATAAACCAACTGAAAATATCATTTTACGTGCGGGAATTTATAATATATTTAATCGTAAATACCACACTTGGGATACTTTGCGTGGATTAAATAATACAGGTGGTAAAATAAACTCTGTAGGCTTAAGACCTAATTATAGATATGGCGGCTACCCAGGTCTTGAGCGTTATTATCAACCAGGTCGTAACTTCTCAGCCTCAATTGAAATTCGTTTTTAATTATTAAATTGTTTATAGTAAAGTACGCATAGTAATGTGCGTACTTCTTTTTTGTTTTTTAGGAGCAATCATTATGATGATAGATAAACGCCTAATTAACACGGTGGCCGACAGTAAAAAATGGATTGGCATCACGGTGTTATGGAATTGGGTGGCGTTAATTGGCGGGATTATCAGTGCCGTCGTGTTTTCTTATATTTTACAGGCGGCTTATTTTAACGAATTGGGCCCACTAAGTGCGGTCATTTTGGGCATCGTTTTGGTTGCAGCTTTGGCATTGCGTGCCTTTGCGGGTAAAAAATCGGTGCAGGCTTCTTATTTTGCCAGTACGAAAGTCAAACATGAGCTGCGTAGCCTCATCTATCGTAAATTGGCTTCGATGCCACTTAACCAAGTGAATCAACAATCCACGTCAAGTATCATTCAAGTAGCCTCAGAAGGTGTGGAGCAGCTTGAAATCTACTTTGGGCGTTATTTACCTCAGCTTTTTTATAGCTTACTTGCACCGCTCACACTCTTTGCCTTCCTGATCTTTTTCAGCTTTAAAACAGCCGTGATTTTGCTGATTTGCGTGCCGCTGATTCCAATGTCTATTATTGCAGTGAATAAAATCGCGAAAAAACTCTTGGCAAAATATTGGTCCATTTATGTGGGGTTGGGCAGCAGTTTCTTAGATAACCTACAAGGTTTAATCACGCTGAAAATCTATCAAGATGATGCTTATAAAGCGAAAGCAATGAATGAGGAAGCGGAACATTTCCGCAAAATTACCATGAAAGTACTTACCATGCAACTTAACTCAGTGTCGCTGATGGATTTACTTGCTTACGGTGGTGCGGCAATCGGGATTTTAACGGCCTTGTTGCAATTCCAAGCGGATCAATTAACCGTATTGGGCGTCATTTTATTTATTCTGCTTTCTTCTGAATTCTTTATTCCGCTTCGTTTATTGGGTTCTTTCTTCCATGTGGCGATGAATGGTAAAGCCGCATCAGATAAGATATTCACATTGTTAGATACGCCCGTGGAAACCCAAACACAAGCGGTCGATTTTGTAGCGAAAAATGCTATTCAAGTGGATATTCAAGATCTGCATTTTGCTTACAGCGAAGATAAACCAGCGATTACAGGCTTAGATTTAAGCATCTTACCAAATCAACTTACGGTATTTGTGGGTAAAAGTGGTTGTGGTAAATCTACCTTGGTTTCATTGCTAATGGGCTTTAATAAAGCGCAACAAGGTAAGATTTTGTTCAACGGCCAAGAAATTCAAGAGATTGATCGTCATTCGTTTTACGAAAAAGTCTCTTTGGTGAGCCATAGCAGTTATGTGTTTAAAGGTACGCTACGTGAAAACATGAAGATGGCGAAAATTGATGCCACAGATGAGCAAATTTATGCGTGTTTAGAGCAAGTCAATCTGGCGCAATTCGTTCGAGATAATGGTGGATTAGATATGCCGCTATTAAGCCGTGGTGCGAATTTATCTGGCGGTCAAATTCAACGTTTAGCTTTAGCACGCGCGTTATTACATAATGCAGCGCTTTATATTTTTGACGAAGCGACCAGTAACATTGATGTAGAAAGCGAAGAAATTATTTTGCAGTTCATTCAACAATTTAAACAACAAAAAACCATTGTGATGATTTCTCACCGCTTGGCGAATGCCGTGAATGCCGACTGCATTAATGTGCTTGAACAAGGCAAATTGATTGAGCAAGGCACACATAAAGACCTCATGAAAAAACAAGGTGCGTATGCTGAAATGTTCCAACAACAAAAAGATTTAGAACAAATTAGAGAGGTGGCAAATGCGTAAAAATGGTTTTGTTGTGATGGGGCATTTGTTGAAATTAGTGACTCCACTGGCGCACATTATGGCGTTTACCATTACCATGGGAACGCTCGGTTTCCTGGCTGCCATATTTATTATGGTGCTTGGGGCGATGGGTTTAGTAAATTTATTAAACTTTGACACCCATTTAAGTTTTTCTGGAATTTTGACCGCACTTATCGTGTTGGCGGTGGCTCGTGGTGCGTTGCGTTATTTAGAGCAGATGTCTGGGCATTATATCGCCTTTAAATTGTTGGCATTATTGCGCGATAAAGTGTTTTCTTCTTTACGTCGTTTGGCTTTTGTGAAGTTGCAAGATAAACAAGCGGGACAATTAGTGTCTTTAGTAACTAACGATATCGAATTGCTCGAAGTGTTTTATGCGCACACCATTGCACCAATTATGATCGCGTTCTTTACTTCTGCGATTTTATTGCTGGTCTTTGCTCATCTTTCAGGTTGGTTTGTGGTTGTGGCATTAGCCGCTTATTTAACAGTGGGCGTGATTCTACCCATTATTACCACCAAATTGGCGCGTGAAGATGGCAGACGCTATCGTGAATTAGTAGGCGAAATGAATGATTTCTTCCTCGACAGCGTACGAGGTATGAAAGAAATTCAACTTTTTGGCTACGCAAAACAACGTTTAGATGAAATTCAACAACGCAGTCAAAAAATCGATACGGCTTTCGAACGCATTAAAGACCAAGAAGCGAAAGTACGCGTTTACACTGAAGTAGCGGTATCAGTGTTTAACATCATTATGTTATTCACCGGCTTAATTTTGTTTAGTCTAGATAAGATTGATTTTTCTGCCTTTTTAATCGGCGTGATTTTATTGATGTCGAGCTATGGCCCGGTTATTGCGTTAAGTAACCTTTCAAGCAACTTGTTACAAACCTTGGCTTCAGGTGAGCGTGTATTGAGCTTGCTAGCAGAAGAACCCGAATTAAAAGAAGTAGAAAGTGCGGTCGATTTGAAAGAGGTTTCTCGTATTGATGTTGAAAATGTAAACTTTGCCTACGGTGAAGAACAAATTTTATCGGATGTTAGCTTGTCAGTGAAAAAAGGTGAAATTTTAGGTATTCATGGCAGAAGCGGTAGTGGTAAAAGTACCTTGTTAAAACTGCTGATGCGTTTTTACGATCCTAAATCAGGCAGCATTAAAATTAACGGTGAAACCTTACCGAACATCAACACCCGTAGTTTGCGTGACAATATGGCGTACATTACCCAGCAAACCTACATTTTCAACGAAACCATCGAGGAAAATATTCGCCTTGCACGCCGTGATGCAACGTTAGAAGAAATTATGGAAGCCGCGAAGAAAGCGTCAATTCATGATTTCATTTTAAGCTTGCCAGAAGGTTATCAAACGAAAATGACGGAATTGGGCGGCAACCTCTCTGATGGTGAAAAGCAACGTATCGGTATTGCTCGTGCATTCTTACACAATGCACCGATTATTTTACTCGATGAACCGACCAGTAATTTGGATAGCTTAAACGAAGCGATGATTTTGAAATCATTGTTGAACGTGAAAGCAGAAAAATTGATTATTCTCGTGAGTCATCGCCAATCCACTATGGCTATTTGCGATCAGGTGATTGGCATTGAGAATGGAAGGATGTCGTAAGGCAGTGAGAAAAAGAGCGGTCAAATTGACCGCTCTTTTTTATTTTCTTAATTTCACTAATTCAACTTCATGATTTTCACCTTTTCTAAGAATGAGATTGGCGCGCTCACGAGTCGGCAGAATGTTTTGTTTTAAATTCAATCCGTTAATGTTATCCCAAATGTTACTGGCTGTTTCAATGGCTTCTTGCTCAGAGAGATTGGCGTAATGTTTAAAATAGGAATCCGGATTAGTGAAAGCACTTTGACGGAATTTTAAGAATCGTTTGATGTACCATTCTTTAAGCAAATTCTCGTCAGCATCAACATAAATAGAAAAGTCCACAAAATCAGATACGAAGGTTTGATTGGCTTTGTTTGAACCTGTTTGGAGAACGTTTAGTCCTTCTAAAATTAAAATATCCGGTTGATCGACAATATCGAACTTATCAGGAACAATATCGTAAGTCAGATGAGAATAAATAGGTGATTTTACAGAAGGCTTGCCTGATTTGATATCAGCCAAAAAACGAATTAATTTGGCCGTATCATAAGAAATAGGAAAGCCTTTTTTCTGTAGCAAATCATCTTTTTTAAGTTTCTCTAATGGATAAAGAAAACCATCAGTAGTAATCAGATCAACTTTTCGTTCGGTAGGCCAGTGGGTTAGCAAAGATTGCAAAATACGTGCCGATGTACTTTTCCCAACAGCAACACTACCTGCGATACTAATGATGTAAGGGACTTTAGGGCTTTGTCCGCCAAGGAAACGATTTAAAACCGTTTGGCGACGAAGGTTTTCATCAATATAGTAGTTGATGAGACGTGCAAGTGGCAGGTAAATGGTGCTCACTTCATCAAGAGAAAGCTCTTCATTAAAACCTAAAAGCGGTTTGAGATCTTGCTCCGTTAATTTTAGCGGAACAGATTTTCTTAATTCAGCCCATTGCTGACGGCTAAAGTTCAGAAAGGGTGTTAGTTGTTCGGTAATTTCCACGGTGCTTTATATCTAGAGTGAAAAAATTGGACAAAATATACCCTATAAATGAGTTGTGATCATCGTTTTTTATTAAAAGTGGTGAGTTTTAAATCAAGAATGTGGCTTTTTGCTTGTAAATTAGACGAATAGTTAAAAAAAACGCATTTTTCATAAAAAAAACTTGTCAGGCATAAAATTTTCCATATAATACGCCTCACTTGCTTACAACACGCCGACTTAGCTCAGTAGGTAGAGCAACTGACTTGTAATCAGTAGGTCACCAGTTCGATTCCGGTAGTCGGCACCATCCTTTAGTAAACAAGTATTCATTTAGCGTGGAGGGGTTCCCGAGCGGCCAAAGGGGGCAGACTGTAAATCTGTTGGCTCAGCCTTCGAAGGTTCGAATCCTTCTCCCTCCACCATTTTCTAAATGAATTCTGATGGGACAGATGAATTTAGGACTGCGGGCATCGTATAATGGCTATTACCTTAGCCTTCCAAGCTAAAGATGCGGGTTCGATTCCCGCTGCCCGCTCCAAACGCTGATATAGCTCAGTTGGTAGAGCGCACCCTTGGTAAGGGTGAGGTCGGCGGTTCAAATCCGCCTATCAGCACCAGCCTTCCAAATTCCTCTTTCCTTTATTAAATAGTAATGATTTTATTGGTTAATGTGGTTTAATTTACCCATCGATAACCGTGTCTATTTAGAGGGACTCTTTAAATGTCTAAAGAAAAATTTGAACGTACAAAACCGCACGTAAACGTGGGTACAATCGGCCACGTTGACCACGGTAAAACAACTTTAACAGCAGCAATCACAACCGTATTAGCAAAACACTACGGTGGTGCAGCTCGTGCATTCGACCAAATCGATAACGCTCCAGAAGAAAAAGCGCGTGGTATCACCATCAACACATCACACGTTGAATACGATACTCCAACTCGTCACTACGCACACGTTGACTGCCCAGGACACGCGGACTATGTTAAAAATATGATTACCGGTGCGGCGCAAATGGACGGTGCTATTTTAGTAGTAGCAGCGACAGATGGTCCTATGCCACAAACTCGTGAGCACATCTTATTAGGTCGCCAAGTAGGTGTACCTTACATCATCGTATTCTTAAACAAATGCGACATGGTAGATGACGAAGAGTTATTAGAATTAGTAGAAATGGAAGTTCGTGAACTTCTTTCTCAATATGACTTCCCAGGTGACGATACTCCAATCGTACGTGGTTCTGCATTACAAGCATTAAACGGCGTTGCAGAATGGGAAGAAAAAATCCTTGAGTTAGCAAACCACTTAGATACTTACATCCCTGAGCCAGAGCGTGCAATTGACCAACCGTTCCTTCTTCCAATCGAAGACGTGTTCTCAATTTCAGGTCGTGGTACAGTAGTAACAGGTCGTGTTGAGCGTGGTATCATCCGTACTGGTGATGAAGTTGAAATCGTTGGTATCAAACCAACAACAAAAACAACTGTAACTGGTGTTGAAATGTTCCGTAAATTACTTGACGAAGGTCGTGCAGGTGAAAACATCGGTGCATTATTACGTGGTACCAAACGTGAAGAAATCGAACGTGGTCAAGTATTAGCGAAACCAGGTTCAATCACTCCACACACTGATTTCGAATCAGAAGTTTACGTATTATCAAAAGATGAAGGTGGTCGTCATACTCCATTCTTCAAAGGTTACCGTCCACAGTTCTATTTCCGTACAACTGACGTAACTGGTACAATCGAGTTACCAGAAGGCGTGGAAATGGTAATGCCTGGTGATAACATCAAAATGACAGTAAGCTTAATCCACCCAATCGCGATGGACCAAGGTTTACGTTTCGCAATCCGTGAAGGTGGCCGTACAGTAGGTGCTGGTGTTGTTGCGAAAATCATCAAATAATTGATGTATTAACTGTAACAAGTTAGATAAAGAAGGCGTATCGAAAGATGCGCCTTTTTATTTGCCTAAAATTCCGCAAAATTATAATGAAAATTCAAATTAAAAAAGTGAATGTTAGGAAGAGAGAAATATTTGTTGGAGGAAAAAAGTGGCGGAAGGTCATGGGAGTTGAACCCACCCGGGAACGCTGGCGTCCCCAACAGGATTTGAAGTCCTGCCACCTCACCGGAGATGACGACCTTCCGTTATTGAAATTGCGGTTACTTTAGCGTAAATTAGTTTGCAATTCAACGCCATTTTGAAATAGGAATTAAAAATGACCGCACTTTTTCAACAACTTCCTTCGGTAGATAAATTTTTAAAAACACCAGAAGGTGAAATGCTTTTAACTGAATTTGGTCATTCAGCTGTCGTGCGTGAATTGCGCCAATTATTGTCTGAAGGGCGCGAGTTTATCAAACAGCATCAAAACTTACCGCACTTTTTTGCCGATCACCTAAGTACATTACATCATTTACAACATCGCTTGGTACAACAAAATCATGTACAAATTAAATCAGTTCATAATTTAACGGGTACTGTATTACATACAAATTTAGGGCGAGCATTATGGGCTGAAAGTGCACAACAGGCGGCACTTCATGCGATGAAAGGTAACGTGGCACTAGAATATGATTTGGAAGAAGGCAAACGCAGTCATCGGGATAATTATATTAGTGAGTTATTGGCACAACTCACAGGCGCAGAGGCAGCTTGTATCGTTAACAATAATGCTGCAGCCGTACTCTTGATGTTGGCAACTTTTGCAAAAGATAAAGAAGTCATTATTTCTCGCGGGGAATTGATTGAAATTGGCGGAGCATTTCGCATTCCAGACATTATGGCTCAAGCAGGCTGTAAACTTGTTGAAGTGGGAACAACAAACCGCACACATTTGAAAGATTATCGTCAAGCAATCAATGAAAACACGGCTTTCTTAATGAAAGTACATTGCAGTAATTATCATATTAGTGGGTTTACCGCTTCGGTTTCAGAACAAGAGTTGGTTGATCTTGGACGAGAATTTGATATTCCTGTTATAACGGATCTTGGTAGTGGGGCATTGATTGATCTAAGCCAATATGATTTACCGAATGAGCCAACGGTGCAAGAAAAAGTCGCACAGGGCGTAAACTTGGTGTCATTCTCGGGTGATAAATTATTGGGTGGAACACAAGCCGGTATTATCGTCGGTAAAAAAGAGTGGATTGCTCAGTTACAAGCTCACCCATTAAAGCGCGTATTGCGTTGCGATAAAGTGATTTTAGCCGGGCTTGAGGCAACATTACGCCTTTATCTCCAACCGGAAAAACTCACTGAGACATTGCCAACTTTACATTTGCTCACCCAATCAATAGATGTATTAAAAGAAAAAGCCGAACAACTTAAAGCCGGTTTAGCAAACCGCTTAAAAGATTACCAGGTTGAGATTGAAGAAAGCTTTGCTCAGATTGGGAGTGGTTCTCAACCAATGGCGACGATTCCTTCTCTTGCGGTGACGATTGCCGAAAAAACAGAGACAAAATTGACCGCACTTTTGACTACATTTAAGCAATTAGAACAACCGATAATCGGCCGAGTTGAGAAAGGAAAAATTTGGTTAGATTTACGTAGCGTGGCCGACTTTAAGGCACTATTAGATACGGTGGAAAAATTATGATCATAGTAACATCAGGACACGTCGATCATGGTAAAACAGCCCTTTTGCAAGCGCTGACAGGCACGAATACTGCCCATTTGCCGGAAGAAAAAAAACGTGGCATGACCATTGATTTGGGGTATGCCTATTTGCCTTTAAAAGAGAAAGTACTCGGGTTTATTGATGTGCCTGGCCATGAAAAGTTTCTCGCCAATATGTTGGCGGGGCTTGGTGGTGTGCATTATGCGATGCTCATTGTCGCTGCAGATGAAGGGATTGCTGCACAAACTAAAGAACACTTAGCGATTTTACGTCAGCTTCAATTTACTGAAATCATGGTGGTGATTACCAAGGCTGACCGAGCAACAGATGAGCAAATCGAGGCATTAAAAACACAAATTCAGACGGATTATCCATTCTTAGCTGAATCGCATTATTTTATTACATCTGCACAAACAGGATTAGGTATTGATGCGTTACGTGATTATTTAGCCAATTTACCGGAATTAGCTGAAATAGATAAACCGTTCCGTTACGCCATCGACCGTGTTTTTAGCGTGAAAGGGGCGGGGACAGTGGTAACAGGGACAGCATTTGCGGGAACGGTGGCCATTGATGATGAACTCTTCCTTTCTACGGGACAAAAGGTTCGCGTAAAAAATATCCATGCTCAAAACACACCAAGTGAGAAAGGTGTCGCAGGTCAGCGTTTAGCGCTCAATTTAAACGTTGATTTAGATCGTATTCCAATGCAGCGTGGCGATTGGTTGTTAGCCTCAGAACCGCTTGAACCAACCGATCGTATTACTATTGAAATTACACCTGAAGTGAATTTGAAAGACAGTCAGCCTGTACACATTTATCATGCGGCAAGCCGTACAACGGGTAAGCTCACCTTACTTGAAAGCAAAAATGCAATGAAAAATGACCGCACTTTGGCTGAGGTCATTTTAGAACAGCCATTATTTTTAGCTTTTGGGGATAAATTAATTTTACGTAGTGGTGATGCGAAAGCGTTAATTGGTGGTGCCAAGGTACTCGAAATTCACTCACAAAAACGTTATAAGCGCACAGAGGCTCGTCTAGCGTTCTTGGCTAAACTTAATCAGGCTCAAACCGCCACACAACGCATCGGATTGACCTTACAAAAAGAGGCGATTTCAGCTCAAGCTTTAATGTGGAGTGAGCAACTAACCGAAAATCAACTGGCTGAAGTATTAGCCGAGAATGGCGATATCCGTTTCCAAAATTGGTGTTTTAATCGCGATTATCAACGTGAAAAAACGCAGCAAATTTTGACCGCACTTGCCACCTATCATGAGCAACATAATGATCAGCTAGGTTTGAGTAAGGCCCGCTTATACCGTATTGCGACACTAAACCAACCGGAAAATCTGATTTATCATTTTATTGAAGAAATGCTTGATGAAGGCCAATTGCAGCAGACTCGTGGCTGGTTGCATTTGCCTTCACACAAAATCCAATTTTCAGCCGAAGAGCAAAGCTTATGGCAAGCGGTGTTTGCTGAATTTGAGAAAGCGCATGGTCAAGCCATTTGGGTGCGTGATATGGCAACAGCCTTGGCGCAAGATGAAAGTGTGATGCGTAATTTTATGTATAAAGCGGGTAAATTGGGCTATCTTACGCCAATCGTAAAAGATCGATTTTTCCTGACTGAGAGCATTTATGCTTATGCTCGCTTAATTAAGCAAATAGCAGGTGAAGAAGGTAAGATTGCGGTAAATGAATTACGTGACAAGCTTAATTTTGGTCGAAAACTGACCGTACAGTTAATGGAGTATTTTGACCGTACCGGCTTTTTACGCCGCAAAGGCAATGACCATATTTTACGTGATAAAGATACATTTGATTTATAGGTAATACATGAAAAAGACACTGATTTCAGCCTTAATTTTAACCGCACTTTTTGTGGTAACAGGCTGCGAAGATAAAGAAATGAAAGCAACCATTGAGCAACAAACACAGACAATTGCACAACTAACGGCAGAAAATACGCAATTAAAAGCTGAAAAAGAAAAGGCGGAGAAGGTTATTCCAGCAATTATTGCTCAAGATGATGTGATTTTTGATAAAGAGGAAACCATCAAATATCCTAAATCGCTCAAAGAAGATGAATATGTGCCTGTAGAAGGTAAACTTCATTACAGCATTTCTACACTAAAAACGAATATTGAATGGTTAGATACACTACTTTTAGAACAAATTTCAAAAAATGCAGATGGCAAACCAAGAAGTCGCGAGCAGCTTATTACGGATTACCAGAAAAAATATGATGAAGCTAAAAAAGAGATGTTGGAATTCCCGATAATTGGTGTTGATGAAACTTTAGAGTTAGCATTTAGTCACCAAAGAGGTAAGCTTGCTGTATTTTTAATAAATTATTACAGCTATGGCGGTGGCGCTCATGGCGTTGGTGGTTATCATTATCTTAATATTGATTTAGAAACGAAAAAACTGCTCTCATTTGATGATGTGTTTAAACCAAACCAACAAGCTAAATTAAAAGAGCTACTTTGGGAACGTTACACTCGATATGGCGAGGTAAAAGATGAGGAAGCATTTACATCAAAAGACGCTTTTGAAGTGACCGATAATTTCTATTTAGATCATGATGGGATTCACTTTGTGTATAACGTGTATGAAATTGCGTCTTATGCAGAAGGGCCACAGGAGCTGGTGATTGAGTGGTGGAATGCCTCTGCGTTATTGAAGCCTGAATTTCTTCAGAAACAGTATTATCCCGTTTCGAGTAATACGGCAGAATAACAAAGTGCGGTCAATAATGGCCGCATTTTTATTGGCCTTTTTTCACCCAGTATTTAAAAGGTGTCTCTTTGGTTTCACTCGCTAAAAGGGTATGTTCCATAAATTGGCAGAAACTGGGAATATCGCGAGTCGTGGCGGGATCGTCCGCCAAAATAAGCAGCACTTCACCTTCATTCATGTGGCGAATGTTTTTTCTCACGAGCATTACAGGTTCAGGACAACGTAAACCAACGGTATCAAGGGTTTTATCGACAGTAATTTCAGTCATTGTTATTCATCAGTTTTATTGAAATTGAGCTACATCATACAATAATTATGGGGAAATTTCGATAAATCCGCTATCAATGATAAACTACGCAACAAATTCATTTAAACAATTATTTCATGGCTGAATACCTTATCCCCAAAAGTGCGGTCGTTTTTGAAGAAGAAATTAAGAAAAGTCGATTTATCACGTATTTGCAACATACGGAAGGACTTGAACAAGCCAAAGCTTTTTGGGCAGAAATTAAATCGCAGCACCCTAATGCCCGCCATCATTGTTGGGCAGCAGTAGCCGGCAAGCCAACAGATTCTCAACAATTAGGCTTTTCTGATGACGGTGAACCAGCTGGAACCGCAGGGAAACCGATGCTATCGGCTTTGCAAGGTAGCCAAGTTGGTGAAATCAGTGCCGTTGTTGTTCGTTATTATGGTGGCATTTTATTAGGCACGGGCGGTTTAGTTCGTGCTTATGGAAATGGTGTTCAGCAAGCTTTAAAATTATTAGAAACTGAACGAAAAGTAGAACGTCAGTTATTCCAAGTTCATTGTGATTATGCACAATTAAATTGGATCCAAATTTTATGTGAACAGCATCAAATTGAAATTTATCAGCAAGATTTTCAAGTGCAGATTACATTGCAGTTAGGCATTAGTGAAGATCAAATTAAACCTTTTGAACAAGCATTAATTGAGCGTTCGGCAGGAACGTTGAAATTAGAAGAAATGAATTAAGCGAGATATTGTGCATATTTTATCTATTATTCGGATTATCGGCATTTTGATTATGTGCTTTTCCGGCACGATTCTGATTCCAGCCTTTGTGGCGCTTATTTATGGCGATGGCGGCGGTAAAGCGTTTATGCAAGCTTTTGCATTGAGCTTAACTGTGGGCATGTTGCTTTGGTGGCCTTGTCATCACCACAAACAAGAATTACGGTCTCGTGATGGTTTTTTAATTGTGGTGGCATTTTGGTTCGTTCTTGGCGGGTTAGCAACCTTACCATTGTTATTATTTGATGCACCTCATTTAACGGTGGCTTCTGCCGTATTTGAGGCGTTTTCCGGGTTAACAACCACGGGCGCTACAGTCATGACTGGGTTAGATAATTTACCGAAAGCCATTCTGTTTTACCGTCAATTTTTACAATGGTTAGGCGGCATGGGGATCATCGTACTTGCGATTGCGATTATTCCTTTATTGGGTATTGGCGGAATGCAGTTATACCGTGCTGAAATGTCTGGTCCAATGAAAGATCAGAAAATTCAGCCAAGGATAGCAGAAACGGCAAAGGCATTGTGGTTTGTTTATTTCTTTTTAACCATGTCTTGTACCTTGGCTTATTGGCTAGCAGGTATGACACCGTTTGATGCACTTACACATAGTTTCTCGACGGTATCCATTGGCGGCTTTTCTACACACGATGCCAGCATCGGTTATTTTAATAGCTCGGCGATTAATTTTATCACAGTCATTTTCTTGTGGATTTCGGCTTGTAACTTTGCATTGCACTTCAGAGCATTTTCAACTTTAGGACGAGAAAATATTTTGAAGATTTATACAAAAGATCCAGAATTCCGTTTCTTTATGAGTATTCAAATTTTGCTTATCGTGGCATGTACATTGGTGATGATAAGTCATCAATATTTTGATTCCTCATGGCAAGATTTTGAGCAAGTCATATTCCAAGCCGTATCAATTTCAACCACAACAGGCTACTCTACATCGAATTTCGCTGAATGGCCTTCTTTTGTGCCGATGTTATTAATTATTGCCTCTTTTATTGGTGGCTGTGCAGGCTCAGTCGGTGGCGGTTTGCGTGTTGCACGAATTTTAGTGCTATATCTTCAAGGTGCAAGAGAACTGAAACGATTTGTACACCCTAATTTAGTGTATCCAATTAAATGGGGTCAAAATGTCCTGGATGAACGAGTGATTGGGAGTATTTGGGCCTTTTTCTCGGCGTATCTATTGGTATTTACTATTTGTTTATTAAGTGTGATTGCCTGTGGTGTCGAACCTTTTGATGCCTTTAATGCGGTATTAGCAAGTATTAATAACCTTGGACCAGGATTAGGTTCAGTAAGCAGCAATATGACGGCGATGCCAGATAGTGCTAAATGGGTACTCACCATTGCGATGGTATGCGGTCGTTTAGAAATTTTCACATTATTGGCGCTCTTCACGCCAGCATTTTGGAAGGCATAATGAAAACATTAATTTTATATTCAAGCCGTGATGGACAAACTAAAAAGATTGCTGAGTTTATGGCTCAGTATCTTGAAGGAGAAGTGGTGGTTTCACCGTTAATGGAAGAACAGGATCTTCAAGTTTTTGATCGGGTGATTATTGGGGCATCTGTTCGTTATGGTCACTTTAATAAACAGGTATATCGTTTTGTGGAGCAACATCACGAAGTATTGAATGCAAAAAGTGCGGTCTTTTTTGGTGTAGGTTTAACCGCGAGAAAAGAAGGGAAAGATACGCCAGAGGGAAATGTCTATGTTCGTAAGTTCCTTCAACGCATAAAATGGACTCCGGCAAAAGTCGGCGTGTTTGCAGGGGCATTGCTATATCCACGCTATAAATGGATTGATCGTGTCATGATCCAATTGATTATGAAAATTACAGGTGGCGAAACGGATGCGACCAAAGAAATTGAATATACCAACTGGGGAAAAGTAAAGGCATTTGTAGAAAGTCTGAATTCGTAGAATAAAACACCATAAAAATTGTGTTTTTTAGACGATTTGATTAAAAGATCTTCAACCAATAAAAAATTTACATTTTTTTACAAAAAGATCTTGCAAAGGAATCTGAAATGCCTATAATACGCCCCACACAACGACGCGCTGTTGTGAATCTTAAGAAAAACCGGTGCGTCGTTATTTTTTGCTCTTTAACAATATATCAGACAATCTGTGTGGGCACTTGTTGATTGACTTGTTTTAAAAATATTTTTTAATTTTGAAGTCTTAATAGGTGCTAACTAGAAATTCATAATACTTTTTAAGTAGTGACATTTTATGTCAGCAGTATTGAGCGATTAAACTTGAATTGAAGAGTTTGATCATGGCTCAGATTGAACGCTGGCGGCAGGCTTAACACATGCAAGTCGAACGGTAACATAAAG
>NZ_LZOZ01000003.1 GCF_001679485.1 Haemophilus sp. CCUG 60358 | reverse complement strand
CTTTATGTTACCGTTCGACTTGCATGTGTTAAGCCTGCCGCCAGCGTTCAATCTGAGCCATGATCAAACTCTTCAATTCAAGTTTAATCGCTCAATACTGCTGACATAAAATGTCACTACTTAAAAAAGTATTATGAATTTCTAGTTAGCACCTATTAAGACTTCAAAATTAAAAAATATTTTTAAAACAAGTCAATCAACAAGTGCCCACACAGATTGTCTGATATATTGTTAAAGAGCAAAAAATAACGACGCACCGGTTTTTCTTAAGATTCACAACGGCGCGTCGTTGTGTGGGGTGCATTATAGGCATTTCAGACGCCTTTGCAAGATCTTTTTGTAAAAAAATGTAAATTTTTTATTGGTTGAAGATCTTTTCGCCTATTCGCACAAAAAATAGATCATTTTTGTTACTTAATTAATCGTTTTGCTATTCTTGGCAAATCTACAATAGAATCCAAAACATAATCAGCGAGATTCTCTCCCTCTTCAGTGATAGGTTTACCTGTTCGCACTAAAATATTCGTTTTCACTTTTGCGCCAATGCCTGCTTTAAGATCTTCAATCTTATCGCCAACCATAATAGATTGTGCCGGATCGATTTTCAGCGCTTTAATTGCCTCTAGTAACATACCTGATTTTGGTTTTCTGCATGCACAGTCTTCTTTATATTCGCCTTTCCCTTCTGGATGATGAGGACAATAGTAGATTCCATCGAGATCGACACCACGATCAGCTAATGACCAATCCATCCATTCTGTAAGTTGCAAAAACTGATCTTCTGAAAAATATCCACGTGCGATACCAGATTGATTGGTTACTAAAACCAAAAGGTATCCCATTTCCTTTAGAGCTTTTAATGCATCAATACTGCCTTCTATAAATTGGAAATCATCAATTTTATGGACATAACCATGGTCGATATTTAAAGTGCCATCACGATCTAAAAAAACAGCTTTCTTCATATATTTTCTCATTTATCTTTTTCTTAAAAAAAAATTATCCCTTTTATCCTTAATATAAGCAATAATAAGTCATAACTGATCTGTCTAAAAAAGATCCTCGAAGATATTGACACAGCATTCTAGACGTCTAGAATACAAATGAAATTCAAATATTAACTGAGAACAAGGGCTTATATGATTAAGCTAAATAACATTACGAAGATTTTTACACTTCCAGATAAAAAACTGACCGCACTTGATAATGTTTCATTACATGTGCCGAAGGGTCAGATTTGTGGTGTCATTGGTGCTTCTGGTGCTGGTAAAAGTACACTTATCCGTTGTGTAAACTTATTAGAAAGACCAACTCACGGTGCCGTAATCATCGATGATGTGGATCTGACTCAACTTTCTGATGCTGAATTAGTGAAAACACGCCGCCAAATCGGCATGATTTTCCAACATTTTAATTTGTTGACCTCTCGAACCGTTTTTGAAAACGTAGCATTGCCACTTGAATTAGAAAATAAATCGAAAGCAGAAATTCAAGAAAAAACGACCGCACTTTTAGCGCTTGTAGGATTAAGTGATAAACATAATGTGTATCCAGCTAATCTCTCAGGCGGTCAAAAACAACGTGTAGCGATTGCGCGTGCACTTGCAAGCGATCCTAAAGTCTTACTTTGTGATGAAGCCACCAGCGCATTGGATCCCGCTACAACTCAATCCATTCTAAAATTATTAAAAGAAATCAACCGCACTTTAGGTATCACCATTCTTCTTATCACTCATGAAATGGAAGTGGTTAAACGCATCTGCGATCAAGTTGCCGTGATTGATAAAGGTCGCCTGATTGAACAAGGCACTGTGAGCGAAATTTTCTCTAATCCGAAAACAGAATTGGCCCAAGAATTTATCAGTTCGACTTTCCACATTACGTTGCCGGAAGAATATTTAGAAAATTTATCTGATACGCCAAAACATGCCAAATCGTATCCGATCATCAAATTTGAATTTACTGGTCGCTCCGTCGATGCGCCATTACTTTCTCAAGCATCGAAAAAATTTGGCGTAGAGCTCAGTATCTTAACCTCACAAATTGATTATGCCGGTGGGGTAAAATTTGGCTTTACCATTGCGGAGGTTGAAGGTGATGAAGATGCGATTACGCAAGCCAAAGTTTATTTAATGGAAAATAACGTTCGAGTAGAGGTGCTAGGCTATGTTCAATGATTTATGGGCAACATTTAGCCAACAATTCCCCGATAATTTTGCGAGTTTATTAACGGTATCAACCGTTGAAACGGTTTATATGTCAGTATTGTCGACATTAATTGCGGCTTTATTAGGCTTACCACTTGGTTTTTTAACCTTTTTAACCAATAAAGGCGCGATTTTAGAAAACAAAAAACTCAATGCGTTCTTAAACGTCATTATTAATATCGGACGTTCAATCCCTTATATTATTTTGTTACTCGCTTTAATTCCGCTTACCAGTTGGTTACTTCCTGGCGGTAGTATTGGTTCTAATGCGGCAATTGTGTCATTAAGTGCTGCAGCAACACCATTTTTTGCACGTCTTACGAGCAATGCACTTTTTGAGATCCCAACCGGTTTGACTGAAACAGCAAAAGCCATGGGCGCAACCAATTGGCAAATTATTCGTAAATTCTATTTGCCTGAATCTTTACCAACGCTTATTAATGCGATTACACTCACCTTCGTGACATTAATTGGCTATACCGCAATGGCGGGAACGCAAGGCGGTGGCGGCTTAGGAAGCCTCGCCATTAACTATGGCGTCTATCGTAATATGCCATCGGTAACTTGGGCGGCTACGATTGTTATCGTGATAATCGTCATGCTCAGTCAAAAATTAGGCGACACGCTCGCAAAACGAGTAGATCACCGTTAATTATTTTCTATACCATTTTATTCACAACAAGGAAAAAACATGAAATTAAAAAACTTATTTGCTATCACCGCTATCGCGTCAGCATTAGTATTAACAGGTTGTAAAGAAGAGAAAAAAGCAGATGCAGCGTCAACTGCGCCTGCTGCAACATCAATCAAAGTTGGTGTAATGGCGGGTCCTGAGCACCAAGTAGCCGAAACCGCTGCAAAAGTGGCAAAAGATAAATACAACTTAAATGTTGAATTTGTTTTATTCAATGACTACGCATTACCAAATACTGCTGTATCTAAAGGTGATTTAGATGCTAACGCAATGCAACACAAACCTTACTTAGATGAAGATGTAAAAGCGAAAAACTTAAATAACTTAGTGATCGTTGGTAACACCTTTGTTTACCCGCTTGCTGGTTATTCTAAAACCATCAAAAATGTAAATGATTTAAAAGAAGGTGCTAAAATCGTTGTTCCAAACGATCCTTCAAACCGTGGTCGAGCATTAATTCTTCTTGAAAAACAAGGTTTAATCAAACTTAAAAATGTTAATGACCTTCTTTCAACTGTAGCAGATATTGTTGAAAATCCGAAAAACTTCAAAATCTCTGAAGTAGATACTTCTGTTGCAGCTCGTGCATTAGATGATGTTGATCTTGCTGTTGTAAATAACACTTATGCGGGCCAAGTTGGCTTAAATGCGCAAGATAACGGTGTATTCGTAGAAGATAAAGATTCTCCATACGTAAACATTATTGTTTCACGTACTGATAACAAAGACAGCAAAGCGATCCAAGATTTCGTAAAAGCATACCAAACTGAAGAAGTTTACCAAGAAGCGAAAAAACACTTTAAAGATGGTGTTGTAAAAGGCTGGTAATCTTAGCTTAAACTCAATATTTTAAGGCCACCAACAAGGTGGCCTTTTATTGATGAAAAGAAAGTGCGGTCATTTTTTACAATACTTTTCCAAAAGAAAAATTCATTAAAAACTGACCTCACTTTCTTTATTGAGATAATAAAAAACCCGAGCCTAAACTCGGGTTTTATTTTATCGATTAGCGATTACTCTGCATCATCTGCCATATTAAGCATTTCTGCCAAGTTAGTTGTTGCATCATCTGCTGTCATCACGAATTCATCAGCAATTGCTGCTTCATCGTCTTCAGACAATTTAATCACAACATCATCTACAATACGTTTTTTATGACGACCTTGGTGATACGCAAAACCAGTACCTGCAGGGATTAAACGACCTACGATTACGTTCTCTTTCAAGCCACGTAATTCATCACGTTTACCCGCCACCGCTGCTTCAGTAAGCACGCGAGTGGTTTCTTGGAACGATGCCGCAGAAATGAAGGATTCTGTCGCCAATGACGCTTTGGTAATACCAAGTAATTCACGTTCGAATTCAACTGGTGGTTTACCTTCCGCTTCACGTTTACGGTTCACAATTTTCACGCGAGCCACTTCAACTTGTTCCCCTTCGAGGAATTCGCTGTCATAAGCTTTCGTGATGACTGCTTTACGTAACATTTGACGTACGATTACTTCGATGTGCTTGTCGTTAATTTTTACCCCTTGTAAGCGGTAAACTTCTTGCACTTCGTTCACGATATATTCAGTTACAGCACGAACACCACGTAAACGTAAGATATCATGTGGAGTCTCTGCACCATCAGAAATCACGTCTCCACGTTCTACCATCTCACCTTCAAATACGTTGAGCTGACGCCATTTTGGAATCATTTCTTCGTAGATTTCACCTTCAGTTGGGGTGATTAACAAGCGACGTTTGCCTTTGGTTTCTTTACCGAAGGACACGATACCTGAAATTTCTGCCAAGATAGCAGGCTCTTTCGGTTTACGAGCTTCGAATAAATCAGCAACGCGTGGAAGACCACCGGTAATATCTTTAGTACCCACAGATTCTTGTGGAATACGTGCAAGTGGTTCACCCACTTTCACTTCCGCACCGTCATCTAAACTTACGATTGCTTTACCTGGTAAGAAGTATTGTGCAATAACGTCAGTTTCAGGTAAGAAGATATCGTTACCTTTTGCATCAACTAATTTGATGGTTGGACGTAAATCTTTACCTGCAGTTGCACGTTCACCCACGTCTTGTACCACGATAGAAGAAAGACCGGTTAATTCATCAGTTTGACGAGTTACAGTTAAACCATCCACGATATCGATGAATTTCACAAAACCTGATACCTCAGAGACAACTGGCATGGTATGTGGGTCCCAGTTTGCTACTGTCTCACCCGCTGATACTTCTTGATCATCTGCTTTATTCAACACAGTACCGTAAGGCACTTTATAGTGTTCTTTCGTACGACCAAATTCATCGGTTACGGTTAATTCAGTATTACGAGAAGTTAACACTAATTTACCTTCATCATTCACAACGAATTTCGCGTTAGCAAGGTGTAAAGTACCGTTGTTTTTGATTTGTACGCTAGATTCTTTCGCGGCTGCAGAAGCTGCACCACCGATGTGGAACGTACGCATGGTTAACTGTGTACCTGGCTCACCGATAGATTGAGCAGCGATAACACCTACTGCTTCACCTTGGTTGATGAGGTGACCACGCGCTAAGTCACGACCGTAACATTTCGCACATACACCGAAGTCAGTATCACAAGTTACAACAGAACGTACTTTTACGCTGTCCACTGAGTTTGCATCTAACACATCACAAAGTTTTTCATCTAATAAAGTGTTACGTGCAATTAAGACTTCTTCTGTACCTGGTTTATACACATCTTCAGCCACAACACGACCTAACACTAATTCGCGAAGTGGAACTTTCTCATCGCCACCTTCGATTAATGGGGTCATGACTAAGCCTTCGTGCGTACCACAGTCATCTTCAACGATTACTAAGTCTTGTGCTACGTCAACTAAACGACGAGTTAAGTAACCAGAGTTTGCTGTTTTTAATGCGGTATCCGCCAAACCTTTACGCGCACCGTGGGTTGAAATAAAGTACTGAAGTACGTTCAAACCTTCACGGAAGTTCGCTGTAATTGGGGTTTCGATGATCGAACCATCTGGACGCGCCATCAAACCACGCATACCTGCTAACTGACGAATCTGAGCTGCAGAACCACGCGCACCAGAGTCAGCCATCATAAAGATGCTGTTGAAAGAAGCTTGTTTCTCAGGGTTACCTTCACGGTTGATGACTTCTTCCTGAGATAAGTTTTCCATCATCGCTTTCGCTACGCGCTCATTCGCCGCAGCCCAAATATCGATGACTTTGTTATAACGTTCGCCAGCTGTTACAAGGCCAGATTGGAACTGTTCTTGAATTTCTGCCACTTCTTCTTCCGCTGCAGAAATAATTTCGTATTTTTTCTCTGGGATAACCATATCGTCGATACCCACAGAAGAACCTGAACGAGCAGCATAAGCAAAACCAGTATACATAATATGGTCAGCAAACATTACCGCTTCTTTCAAACCTAAACGACGATACGCTTCGTTGATGAGTTTAGAAATCGCTTTTTTACCTAATGTTTGGTTGAACAATGAATAAGGCATGCCTTTAGGCGCGATCATCCATAAGATTGCACGACCGATAGTGGTATCGGTTAATGTGGTTTTCTCTTCTAATTCGCCAGCTTCATTTTTCACATATTCAGTAATACGTACTTTAACGCGAGAATGTAACTCTGCTTCACCTGTGCGATATGCTTTTTCAGCTTCGCGCGGATCTTGCAATAACATGCCTTCGCCTTTACCGTTTACTTTTTCACGGGTCATATAGTAAAGACCCAACACCACGTCTTGTGATGGAACGATAATTGGATCACCGTTTGCTGGTGAAAGTACGTTGTTGGTTGACATCATTAACGCACGCGCTTCTAACTGCGCTTCAAGTGTTAATGGGACGTGAACCGCCATTTGGTCACCATCGAAGTCCGCGTTGAACGCCGCACAAACAAGTGGGTGTAACTGGATTGCTTTACCTTCGATTAGAAGTGGTTCAAACGCTTGAATACCTAAACGGTGAAGTGTTGGCGCACGGTTCAATAGAATTGGGTGCTCACGAATAACTTCTGCCAAGATATCCCAAACGATCGCGTCTTCACGCTCAACCATTTTCTTAGCCGATTTGATTGTAGTTGCATAACCACGGCTTTCTAATTTTGCATAGATAAACGGACGGAATAATTCCAATGCCATTTTCTTCGGTAAACCACATTGGTGTAAGTGCAAGTATGGACCTACAGTGATTACAGAACGGCCAGAATAGTCAACACGTTTACCTAATAAGTTTTGACGGAAACGACCTTGTTTACCTTTGATCATATCCGCAAGTGATTTTAATGGACGACGGTTAGAACCCGTAATCGCACGACCACGACGACCATTATCTAATAACGCATCAACAGATTCTTGTAACATACGTTTTTCGTTGCGCACGATAATATCTGGTGCGATTAAATCTAATAAACGTTTTAAACGGTTGTTACGGTTGATCACGCGACGATATAAATCGTTCAAATCAGATGTTGCAAAACGACCACCATCTAATGGTACTAACGGACGTAAATCTGGTGGAAGTACTGGTAATACAGTCATCACCATCCACTCTGGTTTATTACCAGACTGTTGGAAAGCTTCTAATAATTTTAAGCGTTTAGTGATTTTCTTACGTTTTGTTTCAGAGTTAGTTTCTTGTAACTCTTCACGTAATTTTTCACATTCCACTTCAAGATCAATACCTTTAAGTAAATCTTGAATTGCTTCAGCACCCATTTTCGCTTCGAATTCATCTTGCCAACGGTCTTCAGCATCAAGGAATTGTTCTTCAGTTAATAACTGTCCACGTTCCAAATCGGTCATACCCGGTTCGGTCACGATGTACATTTCAAAGTAAAGCACACGTTCAATATCACGTAACGGCATATCAAGTAATAAACCGATACGGGATGGAAGTGATTTTAAGAACCAAATGTGTGCAACTGGGCAAGCCAATTCGATATGGCCCATACGTTCACGACGCACTTTAGTTTGTGTTACTTCAACACCACATTTTTCACAAATCACACCACGGTGTTTTAAGCGTTTATATTTACCGCATAAACATTCGTAATCTTTTACAGGCCCGAAAATACGTGCACAGAAAAGACCATCACGCTCAGGTTTGAACGTACGATAGTTGATTGTTTCAGGTTTTTTAACTTCACCAAATGACCAAGAACGGATCATGTCTGGAGAAGCTAACCCAATTTTAATCACATCAAAATCTTCACTCGTTTTTGATTGTGCTTTTAAAAACTTAACTAAGTCTTTCACAAATAGTCTCCTGTCGGAGTTAAGGGTTTCAAAGTGCGGTCAAAAATATTTTGTTTTTTAACCGCACTTCGGCGATTTCTTCCTTTTGCTTCCCCTGCGAACAGGGGAAGACAGGTTTGTCGATTACTCTTCGTCTAATTCGATATTCAAACCAAGTGAACGGATTTCTTTCATAATTACGTTGAAAGATTCCGGTGTACCCGGATCCATTTGTTGGTTGCCGCCAACGATGTTTTTATACATCTTCGTACGGCCGTTCACGTCATCGGATTTCACAGTTAACATTTCTTGTAAGGTGTAAGCAGCACCATATGCTTCAAGTGCCCATACCTCCATCTCACCGAAACGTTGACCACCGAATTGTGCTTTACCACCAAGTGGTTGTTGAGTAACAAGACTATAAGAACCGGTTGAACGAGCATGCATTTTGTCATCAACTAAGTGGTTCAATTTGAGCATGTACATATAACCTACAGTTACTGGACGCTCGAATTTTTCACCAGTACGGCCATCATATAACGTAATCTGACCTGAAGTTGGTAAGCCACCGAGTTTCAACATTTCTTTGATTTCTTGCTCAGCAGCACCATCAAACACAGGTGTTGCTACCGGTAAACCTTTACGTAGGTTTTCCGCTAAACGCATGATTTCGTCATCGCTAAAGGTGCTTAAATCAACTTTTTGTGCGCCATGACCTAAATCGTATGCTTTTTGCATATAGCCACGAAGTTTCTCAACATCTTGTTTTTGTTTGATCATCGCATTGATTTGATCACCGATACCTTTCGCCGCTAAGCCTAAGTGGGTTTCTAAGATCTGACCAATGTTCATACGAGACGGTACGCCCAGTGGGTTTAATACGATTTCAACCGGTTGACCGTTTTCATCGTATGGCATATCTTCCACAGGGTTGATTTTTGAGATAACACCTTTGTTACCGTGACGACCCGCCATTTTATCACCCGGTTGGATGTGACGTTTCACCGCAAGGTAAACTTTAACCACTTTTAACACGCCTGGTGCAAGGTCATCGCCTTTAATGATTTTCTTACGTTGTACTTCAAGTTTGTGTTCAAACTCTTTACGTAATTCTTCATATTGCTCAGCAAGCTGTTCTAATTGGTTTTGTTTTTCTTCATCTGAAATGGTTTGTTCTAACCATTTGGTGCGATCCATTTTATCTAATTGAGCCGCATCAATACCGCCAGCGATAAGTACATTACGTACACGAGCAAACAAGCCAGCTTCTAAGATTTCTAATTCATCAGAAAGGTCTTTCTTAGCTTGTTTTAACTGCATTTCTTCAATTTCTAATGCACGTTTGTCTTTTTCTACGCCATCACGGGTGAAGACTTGAACGTCAATTACAGTACCACTTACGCTGTTTGGTACACGTAATGAAGAGTCTTTCACATCAGATGCTTTTTCACCGAAGATTGCACGTAACAATTTTTCTTCTGGTGTTAATTGCGTTTCGCCTTTAGGGGTGACTTTACCGACTAAGATGTCTCCACCTTTCACTTCAGCACCCACATAAACGATACCTGATTCATCCAATTTGCTTAATGCAGATTCACCTACGTTTGGAATATCTGCAGTGATTTCTTCAGAACCTAATTTAGTGTCACGCGCCACACAAGATAATTCTTGAATGTGGATTGTCGTAAAGCGGTCTTGTTGTACTACACGCTCAGAAACTAACATTGAGTCTTCGAAGTTATAACCGTTCCAAGGCATGAACGCCACACGGATATTTTGACCTAATGCTAATTCACCTAAGTCTGTTGAAGGACCATCAGCTAATACTTCACCACGGTTAATTGGATCGCCTAAATTCACACAAGGAATTTGGTTGATACAGGTATTTTGGTTAGAACGGGTGTATTTAATTAAGTTATAAATATCAATACCCGCTTCGCCAGCTACAGTTTCATCTTCATTTACTTTGATAACGATGCGAGACGCATCAACGTATTGAACAGTACCACCACGTTTCGCGACAACCGCCACACCTGAGTCAAGTGCGATTGGTTTTTCCATACCTGTACCCACTAACGGCTTATCAGCGCGTAAAGTAGGAACCGCTTGACGTTGCATGTTCGCACCCATTAAGGCACGGTTCGCATCGTCATGCTCTAAGAATGGAATTAACGCTGCAGCCACAGATACCACTTGTTGGGTTGAAACGTCCATATAATGAATTTCTTCTGGTTTATAAAGACCAGATTCACCACGTTCACCACGAGCAGTAACGAATGCATCTGTAAAGCGATTGTTCTCATCAAGGTTTGAGTTCGCCTGTGCAATGATGTAGTTTGCTTCATCAATTGCAGATAAGTATTCGATTTCTTCGGTTACTTGACCATTCACTACTTTACGATATGGGGTTTCTAAGAAACCATAATCGTTAGTACGAGCAAACGCAGAAAGTGAGTTGATCAAACCGATGTTTGGACCTTCAGGGGTTTCGATTGGACATAAACGACCATAGTGAGTGTTATGTACGTCACGTACCTCAAAGCCTGCGCGTTCACGCGTTAAACCGCCTGGACCTAATGCAGAAATACGACGTTTGTGTGTCACTTCTGATAATGGGTTGTTTTGGTCCATAAATTGCGAAAGTTGTGAAGAACCAAAGAATTCTTTCACTGCCGCAGAAATTGGTTTTGGATTAATTAAGTCTTGTGGCGTGATCGCATCTAAATCGCCTAAAGATAAACGCTCTTTAACCGCTCTTTCTACACGAACTAAACCAATACGGAATTGGTTTTCTGCCATTTCACCCACTGAACGAATACGACGGTTACCCAAGTGGTCGATATCATCCACTTCACCACGACCATTACGGATATCGATGAGTTTTTTCATCACGCGAATGATATCGTCGTTACTTAAAATACCCGTACCCTCGCCTTCAGGAATACCTAACGAGCGATTAAACTTCATACGACCTACTGCAGATAAATCATAGCGTTCTGCAGAGAAGAATAAGTTGTTGAATAATGCTTCTGAAGATTCTGGTGTAGGTGGTTCACCTGGACGCATCATACGATAAATTTCATATAACGCACTTACACGATCATAAGTTGGATCAACACGTAATGTTTCAGAAATATATGGACCGTAATCTAAGTCATTGGTGAATAATGTTTCGAGCACTTTATAGCCTGCTTGCGATAATTTCGCTAACACTTCTAAAGAAATCTCGCCATTTGCAGGGCAAATGATTTCACCAGATTCAAGATCTACATAATCTTTCGCTGCAACTTTACCTGCGATATATTCAGTTGGCACTTCAACTTGTGTCACATTATCTTTTTCTAATGCTTTGATGTGACGAGCAGTGATACGACGACCGCGTTCTACATATACTTTGCCATTTGCTTCAATATCAAATGTTGCCGTTTCACCACGTAAACGTTCTGGCACTAATGTCATGAGTAATTTATTGCCAGCGATTTCGAAAGTTACTTTGTCGAAGAATAAGTTTAAGATTTCTTCAACGGTGTAACCTAACGCACGCAAAATAATGGTTGCCGGTAATTTACGACGACGGTCAATACGCGCATATAAGTTATCTTTTGGATCAAATTCGAAATCTAACCAAGAACCACGGTAAGGGATAATGCGTGCGTTATAAAGCACTTTACCTGAAGAGTGTGTTTTACCTTTGTCAGAATCAAAGAATACGCCCGGGCTACGGTGTAATTGTGAAACGATAACACGCTCAGTACCATTGATAACAAAGGTACCGTTGTCAGTCATTAATGGGATTTCACCCATATATACTTCGCTTTCTTTAATGTCTTTGACTGCGCGTGATGAAGATTCTTTATCGTAGCTAACTAAACGTAATTTTACGCGTAAACCTGCTGCATAAGTTGAACCACGAATTTGACATTCACGCACATCAAATTCTGGCTCTTCTAAACGGTAATCAACATATTGTAATTCTGTATAACCGTTATTGCTTACGATTGGGAAAACAGAACGGAATGCAGCTTCTAAGCCTTGTTGACCTTCAGGATCTTTTTGAATGAATTTATCAAAAGAATCTAATTGGATGGTTAATAAATAAGGTACATTTAAAACTTGCGGACGTTTGCCGAAGTCTTTACGAATTCGTTTTTTCTCAGTATAGGAGTAACCCATTATTGGTTTTCCTCTGTAAATTTTAGTGAGACCGAGTTGATATAAAAAAGTGCGGTCAAATTGATTGACGCTTTTATTTATATCGGAGATTGACGCCGTTTCGGATACCGCACTCTGAACCTTACTTCTGTAGTGGGCTACTTAAATTAAAACGTCTGATTAATTTAAGTGGAAACAGATACCATTAAACGGAAAATGCCTATCTGTTTTTTGTGCTGTTTTTGATAGCACAAAATGGCTGATGGTAAACCACCAGCCATTAAGCCTGAGAAACAGGACATAAGTGAATCAAAAATTATTTGATTTCTACTTTTGCACCAGCTTCTTCTAATTCTTTCTTAAGTGCTTCAGCTTCTTCTTTAGAAATGCCTTCTTTTAAGTTAGCTGGAGCTGATTCAACTAAGTCTTTAGCTTCTTTTAAGCCTAAACCAGTTGCACCACGTACTGCTTTGATAACTGCTACTTTGTTAGCACCAGCTTCAGCAAGAACTACGTCGAATTCAGTTTTTTCTTCTGCCGCTGCTGCTGCGCCGCCAGCTGCTGGAGCTGCTGCTACTGCTGCTGCAGAAACGCCGAATTTTTCTTCCATCGCTGCGATTAATTCAACGATTTCAGTTACAGATTTAGAAGCAATCGCTTCAATGATTTGTTCGTTAGTTAATGACATAACAATCAATTCCTAAAATTAATAAAGTTAAATGAAGTAAGAAACGCTTAATGATTAAGCTGCTTCTTGTAATTTGTCGCGTAATGCCGCAAAAGTGCGAACAAGTTTGCCTGCCGCAGCTTCTTTCATTGTGCCCATTAAACGTGCAATTGCTTCTTCGTAAGTTGGTAATGTTGCTAAGAATTCAACATCTTGGATCTTACCTTCAAAGGCTGCACCTTTAATTTCAAACTTATCGTTTGCTTTAGCAAAATCTTTGAACAAACGTGCTGCTGCACCTGGGTGTTCATTAGAGAATGCGATAAGTGTTGGACCTACAAACGTATCTTGTAAGCATTCGAAATCAGTGCCTTCAACCGCACGACGTAATAAAGTATTACGAACAACGCGCATTGTCACACCAGCTTCACGAGCTGCTTTACGTAATTCAGTCATTTTATCAACAGTTACACCGCGAGAATCCGCGATTACTGCTGAAAGTGCACCTTTGGCTGCTTCATTTACTTCAGCAACAATTGCTTGTTTGTCTTGAAGATTTAATGCCATTGGCTTTTAGCTCCTGAATACACTCCGATTTCTCGGAATTAATTTACCTCATCGAAAGAGTTATCTTTCAGACTAGGACGACTTCGGTGCCCAGAAGCAAGAAATATTCTTATTCTGTTCACCATCTACGTAGGATTATTAAGACGATTATTACTAATCATTCCCTACGGTCTTGGACGGGGCTTGAATAGGTCAAGCACCAACCAGAAATTTTACGCTAAGCGTAATTTAGGAGCGAGATTATAGTGATTAATCTTGCTCTTGTAAAGCCTATTGTAGAAAAAATCTGCAGATTTTAACCGCACTTTGCCATTATCTTCTTACAGCAATTGCTTCGATTTCCACACCTACATCTTTTGGTAATCGAGCAACTTCTACGCAAGAACGCGCAGGGAAATTCGGATGATTATTTTCTTTAAAGAATTTCTCATACTCTGCATTTACTGCTGCAAAATCATTAAGATCTTTCACAAACACAGTGGTTTTTACAATATCACCCACCTTCAAACCGGCTTCTTCAATAATCGCTTTCACATTTTCTAACGATTGACGCGCCTGAGCCACAATATCTTTTGGTACGTCACCCGTTGCTGGATTGACAGGGATTTGCCCCGATGTTAAAACTAAATTACCTAAATCTACCGCTTGAACATAAGGACCAATTGCTGCTGGGGCTTTTTTAGTATGAATAGGATTGACGGTAGTTTTAATACGAATTCCATAATTAGACATGATTGTTCTCCCTTTCTTTTTCGTTACCTTAAAAAACGCGGTAAAAACGACCGCACTTTTTACCCAATTAATCTATTTCTTTTAATACATCATCAGAGAGTTCTTTCTGCGAACCTTCTTTCACTTTGCCATCATTTACTTTAAATTCTAAATTCTGATAATAAGCTTCGCGGAAGGTGACATAAGGATCTTGTGCTTGATTTAGCAACTCGGTTTGGTCCAATGTTTTCGAGCGTTTATCTACCGCTTGCACACCGTATTTCACAAGTGACCACGGACCACCTACCCAATTCCAGAACGGATAGGTATAAGCTGCATCAACTACTGCACCCGTTAATTGACGAGGTGTCGTCGCATTATAGATAGGCAATACAATATAGGCCCCCGCATCTACACCGTAGGTGCCCAATGTTTCACCAAAGCTACGTTGATCATAAACTTGTAATTCCTTGCTTGCACTTGCAAAATCAAATAAACCACCGATACCAAAGGTTGAGTTAATCCAAAAACGGTTGAAGTGAACAAAGGCTTTTTTCGGCTCACCTTCTAATAAACGGTTTACAAAGCTCACTGGCTCATCCAAGTTGTTTGCCACATTGGATAAACCTTTTGTGACCGGTGTCGGCACGTAATCACGCCAGCCTTTTGCTGCAGGTTCTAACACGTAGCGATCCATGACTTTATAGTTAAAATCAAACATCGTACGGTTAAAACCTTCTAATTTATCATTGCGTTCACCATCAGCTTTGGTTGCACAACCTGTTAAAAAAGCCGTTGCCATTAAGCCTACCGCAAGTAAAGGTGCTTTTTTCATTCCACTTTCCTATTACAAAAAATTGTCTTTATTCTAACCAACTTGAAAGATAACTACAAAAGAATTTATTTAAACCTTGAGATTGCTCTTCCTGTTAGCCATTATTGAAATCGTATTTTTAGTTTTCAAAAAATCACTTTTGTTCCCTGCATAAACAAAAAGTGCGGTTATTTCTAACCGCACTTTCTTATCTATTAAATTAAAGTTTTGCTGAAAGCATTGCTTCTAATTTCTCTTGGTCAACTGCAAATTTACGAATACCATCTGCTAATTTTTCGACAGCCATCGCATCGCTGTTATGTTGCCAGTAGAATTCAGCTTCAGTTAATGGTTGAGGTTTCGCTTTTACTTCACCTTTGTAGTCTAGTTTACGTACAAGTGCGGTTGAATTTTCTTGTAATTCTTTGAGTAAAGCGGGAGCGATAGTTAAACGATCACAACCTGCTAATTCAATAATTTCACCGACATTACGGAAACTTGCACCCATTACCACTGTTTTATAACCGTATTCTTTGTAGTAGTTATAAATTTTAGTTACAGAAATAACACCAGGGTCTTCTGCCGGAGCATATTCTTTTTTATCGGTATTTGCTTTGTACCAGTCTAAGATACGACCTACGAATGGCGAAATTAAGTAAACACCAGCTTCAGCACAGGCACGAGCTTGTGCTTCGGAGAATAATAAGGTTAAGTTACAGTTAATCCCTTCTTTTTCAAGAATTTCTGCTGCACGGATACCTTGCCATGTTGAAGCAATTTTGATCAAGATACGATCATTTGAAATACCTGCCGCATTATAAAGCGCGATAAGTTTACGTGCTTTTTCAACGGTTGCTTGGGTATCGTAAGAAAGGCGAGCATCTACTTCTGTTGAAATGCGTCCAGGGACAATTTTTAAAATTTCTAAACCAATGTTTACCGCTAATTTATCTTCTGCATCAATTAATTGCTGCGCTTTGTCTGCACTTTGTGCTTTTGCATAAGCAACCGCTTCATCAATTAATGGGGCGTATTGTGGTAATGCTGAAGCACTTAAAATTAAAGATGGGTTTGTTGTTGCATCTTGTGGTTGGTATTTTTTGATTGCATCAATATCGCCAGTATCCGCTACGACGACGGTCATATTACGAAGTGAATCTAACTGTGTTGTCATTGTATTCTCCTTGAATGGACTTGTTTAAATCTAGTCAGGTTACGATAGCACAATTAACTTTAAAAGGGCAATTTATCCAGGGAAATATTTACGATAGGGAAAACCAATACATTCTAGCCCCCCTCTCATATCATCACTTTTAGCAATTTTTTTAGCGATTTATTAGACACAAATCACAAAACTCAATTTTTCTTCAAATAATTTCCTGACAAATCTTTACAAAAATGACATTTTGAGCTAATAAGAGAAAGACTCTTTATAAAAATATCGCCTAATGACAAGGAGGCTCAAATGCAACACAAACTACTTTTCTCTGCAATTGCTCTTGCTCTTTCCTATTCTGCTCAAGCGGTTATAGTACCTGAGGGAACGCAATTAGATGAAAAACAACATATCGTGATCAATAACGGGGCTGAACCACAAAGTTTTGACCCACAAAAAACTGAAGGTGTACCTGAATCTAACGTTGCTTATCAATTACTTGAAGGCCTCGTCACCTCAGACTCTGAAGGTAAACTTCAACCGGGTGTAGCTGAAAGTTGGGAAAATACGCCAGACTTTAAAACTTGGACATTCCATTTACGTAAAGATGCCAAATGGTCAAATGGCGATCCCGTTACCGCGCACGATTTCGTGTTTGCGTGGCGTCGTTTAGTGGATCCTGCAACTGCTGCGCCTTATGCAAGTTACCTAAGTTATTTACAAGTTGAAAATGCGCAAGACATCATTGACGGTAAGAAAAAACCAGCTGAATTAGGGGTTGAAGCAAAAGATGATTATACCTTTGTAGTTCATGCGACCAATCCTGTCCCTTATGCAGTTAGTTTAACGACTCACCAATCCTTATTGCCATTACCGCAAAAAGTAGTCGAAAAATTAGGTGATGCATGGGTGAAAAAAGAAAACTATGTAGGTAACGGTGCCTATAAACTGGCAAACCACATTATTAACGAAAAAATCGAATTTGAACGCAACCCACTCTACTGGAACGATAAAGAGACTGTCATTAACAGTGCAACATTCCTTGCGATTGAAAACCCTAGTACCGATGTGGCGCGTTATCGTGCAGGCGATTTAGATATGACCAGTTATGGTTTACCGCCAGAACAATTCGCTAAATTACAAAAAGAATTGCCAGGTGAAGTATACATTACTCGCACCCTTGCGACCTATTCTTACGAGTTAAACAATAAGAAAGCGCCTTTTGATAACGTGAATATTCGTAAAGCCTTGAATTTATCCCTTGATCGTAATGTAATCACCGATAAAGTTTTGGGCCAAGGCCAAACGCCAACTTATGTGTTTACGCCAACCTACATCGAAGAAGGTCAGCTCATTCAACAACCGGCCTATTCCAAAGAACCAATGGCACAGCGTAATGAAGAAGCCATCAAACTCTTAGAAGAAGCGGGTTATAGCAAAGCGAATCCATTAAAATTCAGCATTCTTTACAACACCAACGAAAACCACAAGAAAGTCGCCATCGCTGCAGCTTCTATGTGGAAAGCCAATACTAAAGGCTTAGTGGATGTAAAATTAGAAAACCAAGAATGGAAAACCTATATCGATAGTCGTCGTGCCGGTCGTTACGATGTTGCTCGTGCAGGATGGAATGCGGACTACAACCAAGCAACCACATTTGGTAACTATTTCTTATCTAATTCCAGCAATAACACCGCGAAATATGCGAATCCGGAATATGATAAAGCAATAGCCGAATCCTACGCTGCAACCGATGCCGAAGGCCGTGCAAAAGCCTATGCGAAAGCCGAAGAAATTCTTGCAAAAGATTACGGTATTGTACCAATCTTTAACTATGTCAATCCGCGTTTAGTAAAACCTTATGTGAAAGGCTACACCGGCAAAGATCCGCAAGATCAAATCTACTTACGCAATCTTTATATTATTAAACATTAATTTATTGCCGATATTTAGTGCGGTTAAAAATCCCTTGTTTTTAGCCGCACTTTTCCTATTTTGGTTGGAGTTGTTATGCTCAAATTTATTTTTAAACGGCTGTTGGAAGCCTTACCGACGCTGTTTATTTTGATTACTTTTTCCTTCTTTCTGATGCGCCTCGCCCCTGGCAGTCCGTTCACCTCGGAACGTGCTTACCCGCCAGAAGTTATGGCAAATATCGAGGCTAAATACCATTTAAATGAACCATTACATAAACAATATTTTCTTTATTTGGAAAATCTCTCCAAAGGCGATTTTGGTCCCTCTTTTAAATATAAAGATCAATCGGTCAACGACTTAATTGCCTCCGCTTTTCCTGTTTCCTTAAAATTAGGTATGGTCGCTTTCGCCTTTGCCGTGGTCTTGGGCGTAACCGCCGGTACCCTTGCCGCACTCAACCAAAATAGTCGTTGGGATTATATTTTGATGAGTTTCTCTATGCTCGGGGTCATTATGCCAAGCTTTGTCTTTGCCCCGGTTTTAGTGCTGATTTTCGCTATTTATTTAGGCTGGTTGCCGGCCGGTGGTTGGAACGGTGGCGCGGCCATGTATATTGTGTTACCGGTGGCTTCGTTGACTATCGCGTATGTCGCGGGAATTGCGCGGATTATGCGAGGATCCATGATTGAGGTACTGCACTCCAACTTTATTCGTACCGCCAAAGCTAAAGGACTTTCAACCTCAAGAATCATTTTAAAACATGCTTTGCGCCCTGCTCTTTTACCTGTGATTACCTATTTAGGGCCTGCTTTTGTGGGGATTATTACCGGCTCAATGGTAATCGAAAGCGTATTTGGTTTACCTGGCATGGGGTTATTATTTGTAAACGGTGCATTAAACCGTGATTACTCTTTGGTGTTAAGTCTCACCATTTTAGTGGGCACATTGACCATTTTATTTAATGCGATTGTGGACATTCTATACGCCATTATCGATCCAAAAATTCGTTATTAAGGACAAGTTATGACAGATTATCGTACTCAGCCGATTAATCAGAAAAATGCGGATTTTGTGGAGCAAGTGGCTGACCGTATTGAAGAAATGCAACTGGAAGGCCGCAGCCTATGGCAAGATGCGAAACGCCGTTTTTTCCGCAATAAGGCTGCCGTTGCCAGTCTCATTATTTTGGCATTTATTATTATATTTATCACCATTGCGCCTTGGTTCTTCCCCTTTACCTATGAAGACACCGATTGGAATATGATGAGTAGTGCACCGACTATGGAAGGTTATCACTTCTTTGGTACTGATGCCTCTGGTCGAGACTTGTTGGTACGTACTGCTATCGGTGGACGTATTTCCTTATTGGTCGGTATTGCTGGTGCTTTCATTTCCGTGACTATCGGCACAATTTATGGCGCAATTTCCGGCTATGTGGGTGGCAAGACAGATATGTTAATGATGCGTTTTTTAGAAATTCTTAGCTCATTTCCATTTATGTTTTTCGTCATTTTGTTGGTGACCCTTTTTGGCCAAAATATTTTCTTGATTTTTATCGCGATCGGGGCCATTGCCTGGCTTGGTCTTGCGCGTATCGTGCGGGGACAAACCCTCAGCCTAAAAAATAAAGAATTTGTCGAAGCGGCGATTGTTTGTGGCGTGCCACGTCGCCAAATCATTTTCAAGCATATTATTCCAAATGTATTGGGCTTAGTGGCTGTGTATGCCTCACTTGAAGTACCAGGACTCATTCTATTCGAATCATTCTTAAGCTTCTTAGGCTTAGGAACTCAAGAGCCGATGAGTAGCTGGGGAGCGCTATTAAGTGATGGTGCAGCACAAATGGAAGTCTCGCCTTGGTTATTAATTTTCCCGGCATTTTTCCTTTGTCTCACATTATTTTGTTTTAACTTTATTGGTGATGGGTTGCGTGATGCCCTGGATCCGAAAGACCGATAGGAGCGAATAATGAATCCTTTATTAGATGTAAAAAATCTCTACGTTCGCTTCAAAACACCCGATGGTACCGTCACTGCGGTGAATGATTTAAACTTCACGCTTAATGCGGGAAGCACGCTCGGTATTGTAGGTGAAAGTGGTTCAGGTAAGTCACAAACGGCCTTTGCTTTAATGGGTTTATTGGCAGCCAACGGTAAAGTAGAAGGCTCAGCCATTTTTGAAGGTAAGGAATTAGTCAATTTACCGAATGCTGAGTTGAATAAAATCCGTGCCGAGCAAATTTCCATGATTTTCCAAGACCCAATGACGTCACTCAACCCATACATGAAAATCGGTGCACAACTCATGGAAGTGCTGCAATTGCACAAAGGCTATGATAAACAAACTGCCTTTGCCGAATCCGTAAAAATGTTGGATGCAGTTAAAATGCCAGAAGCAAAAAAACGCATGGGCATGTATCCTCATGAATTTTCGGGTGGTATGCGTCAACGCGTGATGATTGCGATGGCCTTATTATGCCGTCCAAAACTACTCATTGCAGATGAACCAACCACTGCTTTGGATGTGACCGTTCAAGCACAAATCATGACCTTGTTAAATGAGTTAAAACGCGAATTTAATACTGCAATTATTATGATTACCCATGATCTTGGTGTAGTGGCTGGTATCTGCGATCAAGTCATGGTGATGTATGCAGGGCGAACCATGGAATACGGCACAGCGGAACAAATTTTCTATCATCCGACTCATCCTTATTCCATTGGCTTAATGGATGCAATTCCTCGCTTAGATGGCAACGAAGAACACTTAGTGACCATTCCAGGCAATCCACCGAATCTGTTGCATTTGCCAAAAGGTTGCCCATTCTCACCACGTTGCCAATTTGCTACCGAACAATGCCAAACTGCCCCAAAACTGACTACATTTAATCACGATCAATTACGTAATTGTTGGTTACCCGCGGAGAAATTTAACCTATGACAGTCTCAAACAACAAAGAATTACTCCTTGAAGTCAATCACTTAGGCGTCAGTTTTAAAATTAAAAATGATAAATCCCTTTTCTTCGCCAAACCGCAAACCTTAAAAGCAGTGAAAGATGTGTCTTTTAAACTTTACGCAGGTGAAACTCTCGGTGTAGTGGGTGAATCCGGTTGCGGTAAATCCACGCTTGCACGCGCTATTATCGGTTTAGTCGAAGCGAGTGAAGGGGAAATCTTGTGGCTTGGCAAAAATTTGCGAAAACAATCAGCGAAACAATGGAAAGAAACGCGTAAAGACATTCAAATGATTTTCCAAGACCCGCTTGCCTCTCTCAATCCGCGAATGAATATTGGAGAAATCATCGCTGAGCCATTAAAAATCTACCAACCACATCTAAGTGCCGCTGAAGTGAAAGAAAAAGTGCAAGCTATGATGTTGAAAGTCGGGCTTTTACCGAACTTGATTAACCGTTATCCGCATGAGTTTTCTGGTGGCCAATGTCAGCGTATCGGTATTGCTCGCGCCTTAATCATTGAGCCCAAAATGATCATTTGTGATGAACCTGTTTCTGCTCTGGATGTGTCTATTCAGGCTCAAGTGGTGAATTTATTGAAATCCCTGCAAAAAGAAATGGGGCTTTCCTTAATTTTCATCGCTCATGATTTGGCGGTGGTAAAACACATTTCTGACCGCGTGTTAGTGATGTATTTAGGCAATGCCATGGAATTAGGCAGTGATGAGGAGGTATATAACAATACCAAACATCCTTATACCAAAGCCTTAATGTCTGCCGTTCCAATTCCCGATCCGAAATTGGAACGCAATAAGTCCATCGAATTACTTGAAGGTGAGCTGCCTTCGCCAATTAATCCACCGTCTGGTTGCGTGTTCCGAACTCGCTGCCTGAAAGCTGATGAAAATTGTGCGAAACAAAAACCACCTTTAACCAGCCAAAACAACAGCCATTTTGTGGCTTGTTTGAAAGTCTTATAAAACAAAAAGTGCGGTCAAAATTCACCGCACTTTTTACTTTTACAATCCTAACGTTTCTTCGATTACTTTAGCCAAATCATCTATCATCGCATAACGTTTACGATACATAGAACGTTTCTTACTCGGCACATCATCAAGATTTCTATCTATTTCTAAAGGTAATTCCCAATAGTCCTTCAACTGTCCACCTGATTCAGCAAAAATCGCATCATAATCTACGACATAATGTGAACTTTGAATAAAACGCGATTTATTTTGATATTTTTGTGGAATGCCCAATAACGTCTTAAAACCCAACGCTTTCGTCAATGCTTTCATCGTTTCCACCATCAAATAAGCAGGGCGCAAACCATGACAAGTTTTTGTGAGTTGCTTCACCATCTCTTTAGAACCCTCAAAATTGGGCCCCTGCACCACAGAAATAAGCAATGACTCGTCAAGTTTGGCAAAAGTAAGCAAATACACTAATTCATTACGTGGTTTATGCCATAACTCCAATACCCAATAGCCTTCCATTGGTTGGTGTGTGGTCATCGACAATATCATTTCAAAATCAGGAATCACTTCACCAAAACTTAATGACGTTTTATAAATAGGTGCTGAAAGTGCGCTCAATTTTTTAGGTAAAAAAAGTAGATTATCGCAGATAGCTTGGAAACGCTGTTTACTGTTAAAACGTTTATCTAAAAAACGATAAACTAACGGATAGCTATAATCTGCATGTTCATTTAATAACGTCACAAGAAAAGGATGCTGGTTAATAAATTGCTCAAATTGAGCAATTAATCCACGGTGTAAAAAAGCACGAAGACGATAACGTAGGCGCTTAAGCGTATAAGAACGCCCAGGTCTATCGGGATAAACGGCTTCCGCTTTTGGCCAGCGATATTGATTCTCTTGAGATTCCATAGTTATTAATATAATTAAAGAGGCTTTAAATCACACAAAGCGCGCATTCTCTCATAATTTCAGCAATTTTTCTATTTGTGATATGCTAGGATCAATTGATGAAAGGAACCATTATGTCTGAAATTAAACTGAATTATCATAAAACGCATTTTCTTACGAGCGCCCCAAATATTCGTTCCATCCCAGAAGATACTGGAATTGAAATTGCTTTTGCAGGACGCTCAAATGCAGGAAAATCAACCGCACTTAATGCGTTAACCAATCAAAAAAGCTTAGCCAGAACGTCCAAAACACCTGGTCGTACACAGCTCATCAACCTTTTTGAAGTAGAGCCGAATTGTAAACTGGTAGACTTACCTGGCTATGGTTATGCTGCCGTTCCTGAGAAAATGAAAATTGAATGGCAAAAATCCCTCGGAGAATATTTGCAAAAACGCGAATGTTTAGGCGGGCTTGTTGTTCTGATGGATATTCGTCATCCATTAAAAGATCTCGACCAACAAATGATCGAATGGGCAGTTTCTGCTGATTTACCAGTTATGCTGCTTTTAACTAAAGCGGATAAACTTAGTCAAAGTGCGCGTAGCAAACAGGTCAAAATGGTACGTGAAGCGATTTTACCCTTCCAAGGTGATATTCAAGTCGAAGCCTTTTCTGCACAAAATAAAATTGGTATTGATAAATTAGCGGCCAAATTAGATAGTTGGTTTGCCCCACTTTTCTCGTAGTTTTTTATCAAGAAAAAATGATTTCTGCGATCTCGATCGCAAAAATAGCACAGAATGTATGCTTTCATTCTGTGCTTTTTTTATAGTGCGAAAATCTAATTATTTTTGACCGCACTTTAAGGAATCTGAATGTCTCTTGCCATTGTTTATAGCCGTGCCTCAATGGGTGTACAAGCCCCTCTTGTTACCATTGAGGTACATTTAAGTAACGGGAAGCCTGGATTTACCTTAGTTGGTCTCCCCGAAAAAACCGTAAAAGAAGCGCAAGATCGGGTCAGAAGTGCATTAATGAATGCCCAGTTCAAATATCCTGCTAAACGCATCACCGTCAACCTTGCACCAGCCGATTTACCCAAAGAAGGGGGACGATTTGATTTACCCATTGCGATAGGTATCTTGGCTGCATCAGATCAACTCGACGGTAGCCGTTTAAAACAATTTGAATTCGTTGGCGAACTCGCATTAACAGGTGAATTACGTGGCGTACACGGTGTCATTCCTGCCATTTTAGCGGCACAAAAAGCGAAACGAGCCCCCATTATCGCTTATCAAAATGCCAATGAGGCTTCGCTTGTTTCAGAACAAGAGACTTATTTTGCTAAAAACCTTTTGGAAGTCGTGCAATTCTTAAATAATCAAGAAAAATTACCTTTGGCCTCATTACTCGCACAAGAAAGTGCGGTCGGATTTTCAGCTAAAAATCACTTAGATTTGACCGATATTATTGGTCAGCAACATGCTAAACGAGCACTAATGATAGCTGCCGCAGGCCAGCACAACCTGCTCTTTTTAGGGCCACCTGGGACAGGTAAAACCATGTTGGCAAGTCGTCTCACTGCATTGCTCCCTGAAATGACGGATTTAGAAGCGATTGAAACCGCTTCGGTTACGAGTTTAGTACAAAATGAATTAAATTTTCATAACTGGAAACAACGTCCGTTTCGAGCGCCACATCATAGTGCCTCATTACCTGCCTTAGTAGGTGGAGGAACCATTCCAAAACCAGGCGAAATATCGCTCGCACATAACGGCGTACTTTTTCTTGATGAATTGCCTGAGTTTGAGCGTAAAGTGCTTGATGCGCTTCGCCAGCCATTAGAAAGTGGAGAAATTATTATTTCGCGTGCCAATGCGAAAATCCAGTTCCCCGCTCGCTTTCAACTCGTTGCCGCGATGAATCCAAGTCCAACGGGTCATTATACTGGAACACATAATCGCACCTCACCGCAGCAAGTGATGCGTTATTTAAACCGACTTTCAGGACCGTTTTTAGATCGCTTTGATTTATCTATTGAAGTACCTCTTCTGCCACAAGGTAGCTTACAGAATATAGGGGATAGAGGTGAGACAAGCCAACAAGTACGAGAAAAAGTGTTGAAAGTGAGGGAAATTCAACTTGCTCGAGCCGGTAAAATCAATGCGTATCTTTCAAGCAAAGAAATTGAACGAGACTGTAAATTACAAGATAAAGATGCATTATTCCTTGAGAATGCACTGAATAAGCTTGGACTTTCAGTAAGAGCCTATCATCGGATTTTAAAAGTCTCACGCACAATTGCTGATTTAAATGGCGAAAAAGAGATACAACAACCTCATTTAGCAGAAGCACTAGGATATCGGGCCATGGATCGGTTATTACAGAAATTGTCTGCTACTTAAAAAATAAAAGGGCGAATAATTCGCCCTTTTTTATCTTCTATTCTTAATAATAAGAATGTTCACCACGTTGGTGTTCTGTTACATCTCGTGCGCCTTTTAGTTCATTTGGGAAAAGTGCGACCAATTGTTTCTCTACACCATCTTTTAAGGTGACATCAACCATTGAACAACCATTACAGCCACCACCAAATTGTAGAACAGCATAACCATCATCGGTAATTTCAATTAACGTGATTTTACCGCCATGGCTGGCTAATTGTGGGTTAATTTGTGTTTGGATCACGTACTCTACGCGCTCAATTAAAGGCGCATCATCTGCAACTTTACGCATTTTTGCGTTAGGTGCTTTTAAAGTCAGTTGAGCACCGAGCTCTTCGGTTACGTAATCAATTTCTGCATCTTCTAAAAACGGTAAACTGATTTCATCTACAAATGCTGAAAAAGTATCGTATTTCATTTCAGTATCAGTCGCTTCAACTGAATTTGGCGGACAGTAAGACACGCCACATTCTGCTCCAGGTGTACCCGGATTCACAACAAAAATACGAATATTTGTACCTTCTTCTTGTGTATCTAAAAGTTTCCGAAAATGTGCTTGTGCAGCATCTGAAATAAAAATTTGTTCCATAAATAAAGTCCTAATACTTGATGCAATATATCAAGAATGATACTCCTATACGGCAATTTTTTCTACATTTATTCCTATTTTTATAGATATAGACAAATCCTATCTTTAAAAATTTAGGCTCTCGCTAAGCCCCATACTTGAATTTCTTTTACACCTAATTTTCGAAGTTGTTTAGCTATCTCTGCCAGCGTTGAACCAGTTGTAATCACATCATCTACCAAAGCGACACGTTCATAAGGAAAAGATTTTTTGGTATTCACTGTAAAAGCATTTTTAAGATTGTATCGTCGATCTTTCGCGGTTAAACCTCGCTGAGTGTGGGTATGTTTAATCCGTTTCACCACATGATGACAGTTAGGCACATCACACCAGCGACTTAACCAGTTCGCTAATAAATCAGCCTGGTTGTAGCCACGTTGCCACTGTCGAAAATGATATAGTGGTACGGGGATAATCGCTTGTGGTAGAGGGAGTCCATGTGTTCGTCTTGCCTCTCGCACCGCAAGATAAAGCAAACGCGATAAACTGCGATCTAACCAAAACTGTTTTTGGAATTTAAAACGATGAATAAGTGAAGAAAGTGGTTCGAGATAATGCCCAATAATCACAATACGATCCCAAGCGGGTTCATTTCTCAAACAATGTCCACAGCCCATTGCATAATGCTGCAAGGGGGAACCACATCGCCCACAATAAGGGAAAGTTTTAACTTTCTTTTGGCATCGACTACACAATCCATTTCGACCAAGATGAATAGTTCGCTTGCAATGCACACAGCTAAATTGAAAAAAATGAGAAAACATGAGAGAAATTGACCGCTCTTTTATTTTTTCGCTTTTTCAATTTGCTTAAAATGCTTTTCTTTCTTAGCCATTTCCATTCTTTCACCTTGTTTCAAAATATGAGGGGTTACAAAAATTACAAGCTCTCGCTTTTGATGACGTTCGCTTTCCTTACTAAATAAGCGTTTAATACCCGGGATATCCCCTAATAATGGCACTTTATCGACACCTTTCGTGATCGTATCGTGGAATACCCCCCCCAATACAATCGTTTCGCCATCTTTGGCAAACACTTGCGTATTAATTTCTTGTTTATCAATGGATACGACTTCATTTTGCCCGTAAGCCACACGATTTCCCGGAGAATTTTGACTGACTAATAAATCCAATAAGATATTATTATCCTTAGAAATATGCGGCGTAACTTCCAATCCTAAGACAGCCTCGCGAAACTCTACTGACTGTGTATCATTTTTCCCATTCGTCACCACATAAGGAATTTCTGTCCCTTGTTTAATGCTTGCGCTTTTCTTATTAGTCGTGAGTAAGCGAGGGCTCGCAATAATTTCTACATTATTTTCACGTTCAAGTGCAGTCAATTCTAAGTCTAATAATCGGCCATTAATTTTAGCCACTTGAAGTGCTAATGAGCCGGCCGGCGTGACCGTTGTCGCAAAATTCACGTTTAAATTATCACTGATATGACTAAAGCCATTTGCATCTAGACTTCCACTTACTCGATGTGCAGCCTCAGTAGGATTAAAAATACCCCAACGCACACCTAATTCTTTTAGGCTTTCATCGGTAATCGTCACAATACGTGCTTCAATGACAATTTGCTCAATGGGTTTATCCAGTTCTGCAATCAATTTTTTAATATTTTTGACAGAACGTGCATCATCCTGAATCAGTAACACATTGCTTCGATCATCAAATGTAATTGTGCCGCTAGGTGAAAGCAAAGAACCACTACCAGTTGTTAAAGATTTCATCACATCAGAGGCCTTGGCAAAATGCAGTTTAATCGTTGTACTCACAAGTGGTGTTTCACTAGGCAAACTTTCCCCACTAATCGCCATAGGTTCTGTCATTTTCTCTGCATATTGTTCATGTTGAGAAGGCTTACCCAAATAATAAATATTATTTTCTTGATAAAAAGAGAGCCCTTTGATTTTTGCGACAGAACGCAATAAACGATCAAAATCTACGTTATCTAATTGTAATGAAAGCGTTCCTTCTAGCTCATCATCAATCATTAAATTAGCATTTTGCTCAAGAGCAAGTTGTTGGAGTGTCGCCACCATGGGAGCTTGCTTTAAGCGAAGTGAAAATACGCGATTTTCTGCCGCTGAGTAAGTTGTCCATAGGATCAAAAAACACATTAAAAACTGACTGCACTTTGTTTTTATTTTCTGCTTTATCATTTTAAAATCTCATTATGATTGAGGTCGTTTGTTCACATTGCCCTGCTTTATAACTTTGAAGCGCCACGCTGTTTTTACTCACTTTTTCGATTAAATAGCCTTCCTTTCCAATCCTCTGCCCGATTTGAACAGACAGAATATGCCCATCATCATTAAATAACACTTCTGCCTGTTTACCATATTGCACGACTCCCACAATATGTAGCTGAGCCAATGGGCGTTCCTCCGCCAGTCTCGGCTCCGAATACACGCAAGCCAACACCGGCGGTAGGGTGAGCCCCTCTTTTGGATATTCGGTTTGTTCTCTTTGTTTACGATCAAAAGGATCTTGCGAAAATGCTGATACAGAAAAAAACGCTATCAAGATTAAGAAAAGCTTTTTCATTATTTGTCCTTATTTAATTGGAAAATTAACTCACATGTAATAGAAGCATTTTCCTCTTCATCTAATTTCTCAATGTTTAATTGAGTTAAAGAAAGTGTAGGAACATCGTTTAAAAGTGCGGTCAAAAATTGCTGTAAATCGACAAAATAGCCTTGCAATGACAAATGCAACAACGTATGTTGAGAAAAATCCCAACGTAAATCCAACGCTCGAAGTCGCCCATTTAGTAACGCCTGTACATGCTGATTAATCGGCAACACAGAATTAGCTAATTCTGGAGAAAGTTGTCGGCTGTCTGACTTTTGCCTTAAGGTTTGTAAAATCTTTTCCTGTTTATCCCACTCTTGCTGCTGCAAACTCAATTCTGCGTCAAGCCGATGTCGTTCGTTGCTATTTTCAACGTAATGAAAAACAGGTAAAAAGATGACCGCACTTAATGCACTCAACCAAAAGGCAGTATGGACCATTTGAGGTAATCGAAGCCATCTCCCAAACCAACTTTGTGCACTTTTTTGAACAAGCTCATTGATAAAGTTCCTCATTGCACAGACTCCGATAAATGAATATCAAATTGAAAAAATAACTGCTGTTGCACTGGCTGAAACTTAGTTAAGTTAACCTCTGTAAAATGGCGTTTGAGAAATTGATGTATCTCCTCAAACTCTTGTTGGCTTTCTGTCATGCCTGAAAGGACAATTTGCTTAGCATTGAGCGTAAATTCATCTAACTCGCCCTGTTTTAATGGCAGCTCACTTAATAAATTAAGCAAGCGATACACATATTCTGTATCCATTTCTGTCAGCTCATTCATTTCTTTCAGACTACTTTGTAGTTGCTGAACCTGAATGCGTTTCTGATGGACTTGATGAGTTATTTGTGTCAGTTTTTCTTTTGTCTGATTTAGGGTTTGCGCTTGTTGTTCATTGAATTGGTTCAATCCAACAACAATCAAAACTGAACAAGCTAGCCAAATAAAACCTTGCCACATAAAACGACGAAAGGCCTTTTGATGTTGTTCTAAGCGCCAAGGCAATAAATTAAGGCTAAACATCACCACTCTCCCGATTAACTAAAGGCAAAAGTGCGGGTGGTTTTAAAGATAAATCCACTAGCTTTAAATCGGTTTGCCAAAGTGCATTACCTAAAGCAATGAAAGGAAAATCTGTTTCGATACGCTGCCAATCCTTAGGCTGTAATTCGATTGTGTGTGAATTCAACATATCGGGCGTTTGATACACATAAACCTGTTCTATCGTTTCGGAAAAGCGTTGAATAAACTGTTGATAAAGTTCAGATAAATCACCTTGAGATTGCAAAACTTGTCGTTGTTGTAAGCGTTCACAAACGGCGAGACATCCTTGTTGATCTTGATATAAAAATAAGGTGTTAATCGGCTCTTGACCTAAAATGGCATAAAATGCGCGTAAAATACTGTGATTCAGTAAATCAAGTGCGGTCAATTTTAACGGTAGATATTTTGCTAATTCTGCATTGGCGCTTTCTTGTCGAATAGCCGTTATATCCAAACGAAAACCTTGTTTTAATGGCGTGGTAAGATAATCAAACCATAATTCATCCAAAGGAATCGGTAATTCTTTTTGCAAAATAAAACGACATTGTTGTTCACATTCCTGGGCATTGAGTGTTTGTGGTAGAATGAGCGTTTTAGACCAAGTTAAGTGGGGCGAAATGGCGCCAACAAAACAGCATTGACTGTTTTTTTGTGGCAAATGAGGCAATAACTGGGAAAAAATATCTTTTTGTTGCGTATTTAAACAAATAGATTGAACTTTGTGTAATTCATCTAGCCAAACAAAATAGAGGTTATCTTGTTGTTTACTCACACCAATTTGTTGTTTTCGCTGCTTTCTATTGGCAATTCCCATATTCTTTCCTATTCTTTAAGGGATTAATCTTTTATACTTAGCAGCCAAAATCATAATTTTGATTTTTTGAATATTCATTAAACCAGAGAGAATTTTACGATGCGGATCGCAAAATTAATATTAAGTACCCTATTTACGATATGTATACTGGGATTAGTTGCCGGTGGAGTGTTTTATTTTCACTTAAAATCCTCCTTACCGTCGGTAGAAAGCTTAAAAACCGTTGAATTGCAGCAACCAATGCAAATCTATACGGCTGATGGCAAATTAATCGGTGAAGTGGGTGAACAACGCCGTATTCCGGTGAAATTAGAAAATGTGCCTCAACGTTTGCAAGATGCTTTCTTAGCAACGGAAGATAGTCGTTTTTATGACCATCATGGTTTAGACCCAATTGGTATTGCCCGTGCAATTTATGTTGCAGTCAGTAATGGTGGAGCCTCTCAAGGTGCAAGTACCATTACACAACAGCTTGCGCGTAACTTCTTCTTAACCCCAGAAAAAAAACTTATTCGTAAAGTACGTGAAGCGGTATTAGCGGTTGAAATTGAAAATACCTTGAGCAAACAGGAAATTTTAGAGCTTTATTTGAATAAAATTTTCTTAGGCTATCGTTCTTATGGTGTCGCAGCCGCTGCACAAACCTACTTTGGTAAAAACTTAGATGAATTAACGCTCTCTGAAATGGCTGTGATTGCGGGCTTGCCAAAAGCACCTTCAACAATGAACCCATTATATTCACCAAAACGTGCGGAAGAACGCCGTAATGTGGTATTAGGTCGTATGTTGGATGAAAACAAAATCACCAAAGCAGAATATGATGCAGCCATCAAAGAGCCAATCGTCGCGAGTTATCACGGTGCAAAATTTGAATTCCGTGCAGACTATGTGACTGAAATGGTTCGTCAAGAAATGGTGAAACGTTTTGGTGAGGAAGATGCTTACACCAAAGGTTATAAAGTCTTCACAACTGTACTGTCAAAAGATCAAGCCGAAGCACAAAAAGCCGTACGTAATAACCTGATCGATTATGATATGCGTCATGGCTGGCGTGGTGGCGCGCCACTATGGAAAAAAGGTGAAGCTGTATGGGATAACGAGCGCATTGTCGCTTTCTTGAAAAAATTACCTGATTCAGAACCTTTTATTCCAGCAGCGGTAACCGCATTGGGTAAAAATGGCGCGGAATTACTTTTAGCTAATAATGAAACAATGACGCTTTCTTCAAATGCAATGCGTTGGGCTGGTAAATCACCCGTTAAAGTGGGCGAACAGATTTGGATTCGTAAACGTGATAACGGTGAGTGGGTGTTAGGCCAAATTCCAGCAGCTAACTCTGCATTAGTTTCATTAAACTCAGATAATGGTGCAATTGAGGCCATGGTGGGTGGTTTTAGTTACGAACAAAGTAAATTTAACCGTGCAACCCAATCTTTAGTGCAAGTAGGTTCTTCGATTAAACCATTTATTTATGCTGCGGCATTAGAAAAAGGTTTAACCCTTTCAAGCGTATTGCAAGATAGTCCTATCTCCATTCAAAAACCAGGACAACCTTTGTGGCAACCGAAAAACTCACCTGATCGTTATGACGGTCCAATGCGTTTACGTGTGGGTTTAGGCCAATCTAAAAACATGATTGCGATCAGAGCGTTACAAACTGCGGGTGTTGATTTCACCGCTGAATTCTTACAACGATTTGGATTCAAGCGTGACCAATATTTTGCGAGTGAAGCGCTTGCATTAGGTGCGGCTTCTTTCACACCGCTTGAAATGGCGCGTGCTTATGCAGTCTTTGATAACGGTGGTTTCTTGATTGATCCTTACCTCATCGAAAAAATTCAAGATAACACGGGTAAAGATTTATTTATTGCTAACCCGAAAATTGCTTGTATCACTTGTAATGACATTCCTGTGATTTATGGTGAAACCAAAGATAAAATTGATGGTTTTAAAGATGTTGCAGAAGTGGCTAATCCAGATAACCTAAAATCAGCGCAAGGTAATAACAACACGGATACGGAAGAAGGCGATCAACAACCTGAGAACGTACCTGACTTACCAGAACTTCAAACATCAGCATTAAACGATGGTTCTGTTGATTTAATGGCTGATGCGAAAGACGGCGTGGCGAAACAAGAATATGCGCCTCGTGTGATTAGCGGCGAATTAGCCTTCTTAATTCGTAGTGCATTAAATACTGCGATTTATGGTGAACAAGGTCTCGGTTGGAAAGGTACCAGCTGGCGTATCGCGCAAAGTATTAAGCGTAGTGATATAGGTGGTAAAACCGGTACAACCAATAGCGCGAAAGTTGCTTGGTATGCAGGCTTTGGTGCTAACTTAGTGACCACGACCTATGTCGGTTTTGATGATAACAAGCGTGTATTAGGTAGAGGTGAAGCAGGTGCGAAAACCGCAATGCCAGCCTGGGTCGCTTATATGAAAGCGGCACTTTCTGATGTACCAGAACGTCAACTTGATCTTCCACCAAATATCATAGAGAAAACCATTGACAGTAACTCTGGTTTACTTTCTGAAGGTGGTGGCCGTAAAGAATACTTTATCGTTGGTACCGAGCCTAAACGTACTTACATTGCGGAAATGAAAGAGCGTGGTTATTATGTTCCACCAGAGTTGCAACAACGCTTGAATGGCGGAACAGGTAAAACCAAAGACGCGATTCCTGCAACACAACCAGAAGAATTATTCTAACCCTGATTTAAATACTAAAAGTGCGGTTAATTTTGACCGCACTTTTTTACGTCAAAAGGACAAATCATGTTAAGTTATCGTCACAGTTTCCATGCAGGCAATCATGCTGATGTATTAAAGCATGTTGTATTAATGCTGATATTGGAAAATCTTTCGCTGAAAGAAAAAGGTTTTTACTATCTCGATACCCATTCTGGGGTCGGACGCTATCGTTTAAGTTCTGACGAATCAGAAAAAACCGGCGAATACAAAGAGGGAATTGGGAGACTTTGGGAAAGAACAGATTTACCCGAAGAAGTGGCTCGCTACGTGGATCTCATTAAAAAGGTCAATTATGGCGGTAAAGAATTACGCTATTATGCGGGTTCACCAATGATTGCTGCACAATTATTGCGTCCTCAAGATCGTGCATTACTGACAGAATTACACCCGAGCGATTTTCCATTATTGCGCAATAATTTCAAAGAATTTAAAAATATCACCACAAAATCAGAAAATGGTTTCCAACAACTCAAAGCGACGCTTCCACCAAAAGAACGCCGTGGTTTAGTGCTTATTGATCCGCCTTATGAATTAAAAGAAGATTATGATTTGGTGGTTAAAGCGATCGAAGAAGGTTATAAACGCTTTGCGACAGGCACTTATACGATTTGGTATCCAGTGGTTCTACGTCAACAAACAAAACGCATTTTTAAAGGATTAGAAGCAACGGGAATTCGTAAAATTTTGAAAATTGAATTGGCTGTTCGCCCTGATAGTGATCAACGAGGTATGACCGCAAGTGGAATGGTGGTGATTAATCCACCTTGGCAATTAGAACAGCAAATGAAATCTATTTTGCCTTATTTGACCCAAACGCTCGTCCCTGAAGGTACGGGAAGTTGGACAGTGGAATGGATTGTGCTGGAATAATCCATTCCAAAATCTCGGTCAAAATGACCGCACTTTTAAATTTTAATTTTATTGGAATACAGCACTAAACAAAGTGCAATCACCATAATTAAAATCGCGCCAGCGAATAAGATGGTATCAACTGAGCTCTCATGATTCACAATAATCAGGCGCAACATGGCGGTAATCCCCGCGTAAATAAAATAGCGCAAAGGAAAGTGATAGCCACTTTTAAAATATTGCACGATAAGGCCAATAAAACCGAAGTATAAGAAAAACATGACGGCTTGTTCAGCGACTTCATAAGGCACTACGCTTGATGTATTAAATACCATAATCGCTAAAGTGTACGTGATTTTAGCTAAAGCAATAATCAACACTAAAGCCAAAGCAATAAGTGAAAAACTTAATACTACTTTTAATACACCAGTCACTACTCGAGGCAGTTTTTCTAGTTCTTGAGATTCTTCCATAAAGTTCCTTTTTTGTTTTTAAATGACGAAAGTCGCGTATTTTAAAGGAATGTGATTTCGTGGTAAATAACTAAATTTAATCAAATAAAAAAGGCAGAGTTCTCTGCCTTTTCTTTTTTATATTACTGAATAATTACTCATCCAAGAAACTTCTTAATGTTTCAGAACGGCTTGGATGACGTAACTTACGCAATGCCTTAGCTTCAATCTGACGAATACGCTCACGGGTTACATCAAATTGTTTACCCACTTCTTCAAGGGTATGGTCGGTATTCATATCAATACCAAAACGCATACGTAATACTTTTGCTTCACGAGGAGTTAAACCTTCTAACACTTCATGAGTTGCTACTTTTAAGCTTTGTGCGGTTGCAGAATCTAATGGCAATTCAAGGGTTGAATCCTCGATGAAGTCACCTAAATGTGAATCATCGTCGTCGCCAATTGGGGTTTCCATAGAAATAGGTTCTTTCGCAATTTTAAGCACTTTACGAATCTTATCTTCTGGCATTCCCATGCGTTCAGCAAGCTCTTCTGGCGTCGCTTCGCGACCCATTTCTTGTAACATTTGACGAGAAATACGATTTAATTTGTTAATCGTTTCAATCATATGAACAGGAATACGAATTGTACGTGCTTGGTCCGCAATCGAACGAGTAATGGCCTGACGAATCCACCAGGTTGCATAGGTGGAGAATTTATAACCACGACGGTATTCAAATTTATCTACCGCCTTCATCAAACCGATATTCCCTTCTTGAATTAAATCCAAGAATTGTAAACCTCGGTTAGTATATTTTTTCGCAATAGAAATGACCAAACGTAAGTTGGCTTCAACCATTTCTTTTTTCGCACGGCGAGCTTTTTGTTCACCACGAGACACCGCATCGCAAATCTCACGCATTTGTTGGATGGTAAGATTAGTTTGCTGTTCAATATTCGCTAAGTTATCTAAAGATAAACGAATACGCTCTTCATATTTTGGTAAACGTTTTGCCCAAGCTTTCGTTGATTTTAATGCTTTTGCTACCCATGCATCACTGCTACCATTAGCAATAATCAGTGCCTCAAATTCATCTTTTGGCATACCTGTGATATCAACTAATACTTTTTGTAGTTGACGCTCTTCTGCTCGTACACGTTTCATCATATTCTTCATTGATAAAACAAGCGTATCAAATTGTTTTGGTACTAAACGGAATTGTTTAAAAATATCGGCGAGTTGAGCAATTTGATCTTTTGTACGCTTACCACTTCGACCGTGTTTTGCAATGGTCGCTAATGTTTTAGTATATTGCTCTCTTAATGCAGCAAATCTTTCACGCGCCACTTCAGGATCGATACTATTATCTGAATCGCTGTCATCTGAACTTGAACTACTATCGCTTTCATCTTCCTCATCACTCTCATCATCAACATCTGCAGCGGCTTCAACACTCTCCTCTTCTTCAGCAAAATTCTCATCAATATTTGCAGCATCCTCTTCAACAACATTTGGATCTACAAAACCAGTAATTAAATCTGCTAAACGATAATTGCCCGCTTCAACTTGGTCATAATTATCTAATAATTCAGTTAACGCTTCTGGATAAGCTGCAATCGCAGTTTGGACTTCATCGATCCCTTCTTCAATACGTTTTGCAATGCTGATTTCATCTTCACGGGTAAGGAGATCAACGGTACCCATTTCACGCATATACATACGCACAGGATCGGTCGTACGACCGATTTCAGATTCCACATTGGATAAAATCTGTGTTGCTTCTTCCACTGCATCTTCATCCGGAATCGTGTCATTCAACATCATTTCGTCACTTTCCGGCGCCTCATCAAGAACCGGAATACCCGCATCATGCTGTAAAGTCTGCAACAACTTATCGTAATACTCTGGATCGACCACATCTTCTGGAAGTAAGTCATTAATCTCCGCATAGGTTAAATAACCTTGCGTACGACCCAATTCCATAAGCTGTTCAATTTGTTCTGAATATTGCTCTGCGGTAGATTGTTGATTTTGTTCCATTTTTATTCCCGTTTTGCGTTATTTTTGGAAGATAAAAGCCCTTGTTTTGAACAGGAGATTTTACCATTGTTATGACGGATTAACTAACTGTTTTTTCTGCTCTTCTTTTCCCTTGAGCAAATTCACTAAAATTGCTCGTTCTTGATCAGTTAAGCCTTCCGCCCTTTCTTTGGCGATAAGCATCTCAATATCACGTTCAATTGCTTGAATATTCAATCGACGGTAGTTTTGAGAGAATGCATTAATGATTTCTAAGTCGTCTAATAGATGATCCCAAGACGCCAATATTTCAAGGGGCTTACTGAATTCTGTATCACGAAAATATTCTAAGATTTGCCCTGTTGTAATGCCTTCTCGTTCACGGCAAAGCGCGGTCAATTTTGCTAGTAATTCGTAACCTGCTTCATGCTTTAAGGCTTGCAACCCCACATCCGAAATACGATTCACTAATTGTGAATTCTGTAATAACAGCGAAATCACCACACGCATTGGCGTTTTCTTAATGGTTTTTTGTGGCGTTTTAGGTTTTGGTTCAGCCTTATCTATTTGATTTGGAATTAAGCTTTCAAGCTGTGATTGATCAAAGATCCCAAGCTTTTGCGCCAACATATTGCGTAATGACAAGCGCAACATATCACCAGGAATTTGACGAATTAAAGGCGCCGCGAGTGCGACTAATTTTCCTCTCCCTTCTTGTGTCGAGAAATCTACCTGCGGACTTAAATGCGCGAATAAGAATTCTGTGAGAGACTGGGCTTGCTCAATATATTCTTCAAACTTTTCTTTACCGTATTGACGAATATAAGTATCCGGATCTTCTCCATCAGGCAGGAAAATAAACTTAATTTGTCGCCCGTCTTCCAGATAAGGTAAGGCGTTTTCAAGTGCGCGCCAAGCGGCATCACGCCCCGCTCTATCACCATCGTAGCAGCAAATTACCTGCTCTGTTGAACGGAACAATAATTGAATTTGTTCCGAGGTCGTCGATGTTCCAAGGGATGCCACGGCATAATTGACTCCAAATTGTGCTAATGCCACCACATCCATGTAGCCTTCAACCACCAGCAATTTTTCTGGCTCATCATTGATTTGCAAGGCTTCATACAAACCATAAAGTTCATTACCTTTATGGTATGTAATGGTTTCGGGGGAGTTTAGATATTTAGGTTTTTCATCCGTTAAAACACGTCCACCAAAGGCAACCGTACGACCACGTTTATCCCGAATCGGAAACATAATACGATTACGGAATTTATCGTACACACTGCCACGATCGTTTCGAGAAAGCATACCTAAATCAAACAGTTTTTTCTGTTCTTCTCGATTTTTGCCGAATTGACGCAACACCGTATCCATCGCATTGGGCACATAACCAATTTGAAAACGAGCAATAATTTCTGGCGATAAACCGCGTTGCTGAAGATAGCTTTGAGCAGGAATACTTAGCGGGAGTTGAGCTTGATAAAACGATGCAATCTCTTGCATCAAATCGTATAAATTACGTTTTGTCTGATAGCTCACATCCGGTTTATTACCGAATTGGTTTGGGCGTTTTTCATAAGGCACTTCAAGCCCTGCCGAAGCGGCAAGTTCTTCAACGGCTTCAACAAATTCTAATTTGTCATAATCCATTAAAAATGAAATGGCATTACCTTTCGCGCCACAGCCGAAGCAATAATAGAATTGTTTTTTTTCACTTACCGTAAAGGAGGGTGTTTTTTCGTGATGAAACGGACAACAAGCTTGATAATCTCGTCCTGCTTTTTTGAGTTTCACGCGCGCATTAATCACATCGACAATATTCGATTTTGTGAGCAGATCATCAATAAATTGGCGTGGAATTGAGCCTTTCATTGCCTTGCCTCCTTGAATACGATGCGAAAGTGCGGTTGATTTTGCGTGACTTTTTTTCGATGAATTTAAAGCAACAAAACCGTGATACCCAAAAGGTTTCACGGTTTGTCTTAACTCGAGTTAGAAAATACTACAAATTAGTATAAACGGGTATTGCGCGCGTTTTCGCGAGCATTACGTTTAGCGTGACGTTTAGCAAGCGTTGCTTTTTCACGTTTACGGATTGTAGTTGGTTTTTCATAGAATTCACGAGCGCGAACTTCTGCTAAAATACCAGCTTTTTCGCAAGAGCGTTTGAAACGACGTAAAGCTACGTCAAATGATTCGTTTTCACGTACTTTAATTACAGGCATAAGCCAATCACCTCAATGAGTTTAATTTAATTGCAATTTTAAATTTTTATTACTGCCGAATGAACGGCAAATTCAATAAAGGACGCAATTCTAATCGATCTTCCCTGCAAAAGCAAAGGAAAGATCGCCTATTTGCTGAAAATTTGGCGTTTGAACTGGTTTAAGCGGGCTAAACAAGGTAAAATCCTTGCCAATTTTTTTAATAAAATGAGAAGAAAATGCGTATTTTAGGGATCGAAACCTCCTGTGATGAAACAGGTGTCGCGATTTATGATGAAGACAAAGGCTTAATTGCTAATCAGCTTTACACGCAAATTGCCTTGCATGCGGATTACGGTGGTGTAGTGCCAGAGCTGGCTTCCCGCGATCACATTCGCAAAACGGCGCCATTAATTAAAGCCGCATTAGAAGAAGCCAATTTAGCCGCTGATCAAATTGATGGTATCGCCTATACAAGTGGCCCAGGGTTAGTGGGCGCATTATTAGTGGGCGCAACGATCGCGCGTTCACTGGCTTATGCCTGGAATGTGCCCGCTATTGGCGTACACCATATGGAAGGTCATCTACTTGCGCCAATGCTTGATGAAAATCGACCACACTTTCCATTTATTGCCCTCTTAGTTTCAGGTGGACATACGCAATTAGTGCGCGTTGATGGCGTAGGAAAATATGAAGTCATTGGAGAATCTATTGATGATGCGGCAGGTGAAGCCTTTGATAAAACCGCGAAATTATTAGGGTTAGATTATCCTGGCGGTGCGGCACTTTCACGTTTAGCCGAAAAAGGATCACCAGATCGTTTTGTATTTCCACGCCCAATGACGGATCGCCCTGGCCTTGATTTTAGCTTTTCAGGTTTAAAAACCTCAGCGGCTAACACCATTAATCAGGCAATCAAACAAGAAGGCGAATTAACCGAACAAACCAAAGCAGATATTGCCTTTGCCTTCCAAGATTCCGTCGTGAATACACTCGCAATCAAATGTAAACGTGCCTTAAAAGAAACCGGCTATAAGCGTTTAGTGATTGCTGGCGGGGTGAGTGCAAACAAAAAATTACGTGAAACCCTTGGCACAATGATGAAAAATCTTGGTGGTGAAGTATTTTATCCGCAACCTCAATTTTGTACCGATAATGGTGCCATGATTGCCTATACGGGCTTTTTACGCTTAAAACAAGGTCAGCATAGCGATCTCGCCATTGATGTTAAACCTCGTTGGGCAATGACTGAACTCCCTGCAATTTAAGGAAAAAATATGGAAAATATGATTAAAGTAAGAGCTATGCGTGCAGCCGGTATCGCTTGTTTCTTAGTGCTCGCGATTATTGGCGCATGGATTTTTACCACACCAAGTGGTGATATCGTTAGCGCGCTTTCAGCTGCCGGAAAAATGGTTGGCGGTGGTGCAACTTACGGCACCTTTATGCTAGCAGCCAGTCCACCTGTTGCAGGATTTATTGCCTATTATTTCTGGAAATGGGTGATTAAATAATGGCAAAACTCTATTTTTACTACTCTACGATGAATGCGGGCAAATCAACCACGTTGCTGCAGTCTTCCTATAACTATCGTGAACGCAATATGAACACCATGGTTTATACGGCAGCCATTGATGACCGCTTTGGATTAGGCAAAGTCACGTCACGTATTGGTATTCATGAAGACGCCAATTTATTTACGTCAACGAGTGACCTTTTTGCTGAAGTGAGCCAACGTTTACAACAAGAAAAAATTCATTGTGTTTTAGTTGATGAAGCCCAGTTTTTAACGAAACAACAAGTATATCAATTAAGTGATGTCGTAGATAAACTGAAGATTCCTGTGCTTTGTTATGGCTTGCGTACCGACTTCCAAGCTGAGCTATTTGAAGGTAGTAAGTATCTACTTGCTTGGGCAGATCAACTAGAAGAATTAAAAACAATCTGTTATTGTGGACGTAAAGCCAATTTCGTTTTACGTTTAAATGAACAAGGTGAAGTCATTAAGGAAGGGGAACAAATCCAAATTGGTGGAAACGACTCTTATCTTTCGGTTTGCCGCTATCATTACAAAGAAAAGTGCGGTCAGCTTTAACCTCGTTTTTCAATTTTATACTCGGAGAACAATTTTATGCTAAAAAACAAAACATTCGGCAGTGCCTTAATCATTGCCGGCACGACCATCGGGGCGGGAATGCTCGCGATGCCATTAACCTCTGCCGGTATTGGTTTTGGTTACACCGTTTTCTTATTAGTCGGCTTATGGGCGCTTTTGGTTTACAGCGGTTTACTTTTTGTTGAAGTGTATCAAACTGCAGATCGATTAAATGATGGCGTGGCGACTCTCGCTGAAAAATACTTCGGCATCACTGGACGTGTCTTAGCCACCTTTAGTTTGCTCATTTTACTTTATGCTCTTTCTGCGGCCTACATCACCGGGGGCGGTTCATTATTATCGGGTTTACCAACCGCTTTTGGCTTTGAAAGTCTTTCCTCCGAACTTTCAATCATTTTATTTACCGTCGTACTCGGTGCCTTTGTGGTTGTAGGTACAAGAGGCGTTGATGGTGCCACCCGTATTCTGTTCATCGGTAAATTAATTGCCTTTGCTTTTGTGTTGTTCATGATGTTACCAAAAGTATCTGTCGATAACCTGATGGCCTTACCTTTAAATTATGCTTTCGTGATCTCTGCGGCACCAATTTTCTTTACCTCCTTTGGCTTCCACATCATCATGGGCAGCGTAAACAGCTATTTAGATGGTAGTGTTACTCAATTCCGTAAAGCGATTTTAATTGGTACAGCGATTCCACTTGTAGCTTATTTAGTGTGGCAATTAGCGACTCACGGTGTATTAAGCCAAAATGAATTCGTGCAAGTACTCCAAGCGGATCCAACGCTTAACGGCTTGGTCAATGCAACACGTCAAATCACGAACTCCCACATCATGGGCGAAATCGTACGTGTGTTCTCTGCACTTGCATTAATCACTTCTTTCCTAGGTGTGATGCTAGGGGTATTTGAAGGTTTAGGCGATTTATTCAAACGTTACAAATTGCCACACAACCGGTTAACACTTACCGTTGCAGCCTTTACTCCACCACTTGCGTTTGCCTTATATTATCCTGAAGGCTTTATCGCTGCATTAAGCTATGCGGGTTTACTCTGTGCGTTCTACTGCTTGATTTTGCCTATTGGTCTCGCATGGAAAACACGTCAAGCAAATCCAAATCTGCCTTATCGTGTAATCGGTGGAAACGTAACCTTAGTGATAGCCTTAGTAATTGGCGTAATCATTATGATCGTACCATTCTTAATTCAAGCAGGCTATTTACCTGCAGTAGCGGGTTAAAGTGCGGTCAATTTTGAGCGTGTTTTTGAGATAAAAAATGGGGCGTATTCATCTACGCCCCATTTTATTTTCTAACCGTTTAATTATGACTGAATTTCTGCAAGGAACTCTTCTTCCGTTAGAATAGTAACACCTAATTCCTGTGCTTTTGTGAGCTTAGAACCCGCCGCATCACCAGCAATCACAAAATCCGTTTTCGCTGAAACCGAGCCGCTCACTTTCGCGCCCATGTCTTGTAATAAGGCTTTAGCTTCATTACGTCCCATTTGAGTTAAGGTTCCGGTTAATACAACCGTTTTGCCTTTAAAGCGGTTTTCTGTCACTTCTTTGGTTTCCACAGTTTCCCAATGCACGCCTTGAGCGATTAAATCATTCACCACCGCCACATTATGTGGTTCATGCCAAAACGCCAAAATACGATTTGCCACCACTTCGCCTACATCAGGCACTTGCTGTAAGGCTTCTAAATCTGCATTTTGCAACGCTTCTAGGGTTTTGAAATGATTTGCTAAATTCAATGCTGTAGCCTCCCCCACTTCACGGATTCCTAAAGCAAAAATAAAACGTGCTAACGTCGTATTTTTCGCTTTTTCAAGGCTAGCCAATGCATTTTCAGCTGATTTTGCGCCCATTCTTTCTAAATGGGTTAGCGTGGTTAAATCTAACTTGAATAAATCGGCTGGCGTATGAATTAATTCACGATCCACCAACTGTTCGATTAATTTACCCCCTACGCCATCAATATCCATGGCCTTGCGAGAAACGAAATGTTTAAGCGCTTCTTTACGCTGTGCTGCACAGAACAAACCGCCCGTACAACGCGCTACCGCTTCACCTTCAATACGAACAATGGCCGAATCACATACAGGACAAGTTTTAGGGAAAATGATCGGTCTCGCATCTGCTGGGCGACGGTCGTGTAATACGCCGATAATTTGTGGAATCACATCTCCCGCACGGCGAATCACCACCGTATCGCCAATCGCAATATCCAAGCGTTCAATTTCATCGCCGTTATGTAACGTGGCATTACTTACCGTTACCCCTGCCACGAATACCGGTTCTAATTTGGCTACTGGAGTAATTGCCCCCGTTCTGCCCACTTGGAATTCTACATCATTTAGGCGAGTTAATTCTTCTTGTGCAGGGAATTTATAAGCAATCGCCCAACGTGGCGCTTTGGAAATAAAACCTAATTTCTCTTGTAACGCAATATCATTGATTTTCAACACGGTACCATCAATATCGTAACCAAGAGCACTACGTTTATTTTGAATATCACGATAAAAATCCAACACTTCATCTGTGCCGTTACATAAACGGATTTCTGGGTTTACTGGAATCCCAATAGACTTCAACCATTGCAAACGATCATAATGCGTATTCGGCAAATCTACCCCTTCGACAATACCAATACCATAAGCATTCAATACCAATGGACGCTTACTCGTAATTTTTGGATCGAGCTGGCGTAACGATCCTGCTGCGGCATTACGTGGGTTAGCAAAGGTTTTCTCGCCTTTCTCTAACGCTTGCTGATTTAAACGCTCAAAGCCTTCATGTGGCATAAACACTTCGCCACGCACTTCTAAACGTGCAGGCGGATTATCCATTAAAAGCTGCAAGGGAATATTTCGAATTGTACGGATATTCGCGGTAATATCCTCCCCTGTTGTCCCATCACCACGGGTTGCGGCTTGAGTCAGTACGCCATTTACATACAAAATACTCACCGCTAAACCATCTAACTTAGGTTCACAGCAAAAAGTGAGTGGTTCAGGCAAACAAATAAGACGATCTTCAATGCGTTTTACGAATGCATAAAATTCCTCGTCTGAAAAGGCATTATCCAAAGACAGCATTGGAATTTCATGACGAATTTGTGCAAAACCAGAAAGCGGTTTGGCTCCCACACGTTGAGTAGGTGAATCTGTCGTAATGAGTTCCGGATGGGCGGCTTCTAAGGCTTTAAGTTGATGAAATAAACGGTCATATTCCGCGTCAGGAATCGTTGGGTTATCCAATACATGATATTCATATTCATAACGACGAAGATCCTGACGTAATGTATCAATTTGTTGCTGAAGGCTCATAATGTTCTCTAACGGTTTACTCATTGAATTAAAATGGGCGAACCATCGGCTCGCCCAAAGTGCGGTTATTTTTTAGTGCGTTTTATGCGATGCGAGATAAGTAATCCTGCTCAGCCATATCATCAAAAATCTCTTGCTGATCAGTCAATACCACGCCACCTAAATCTTCTGCGATGGTTTTCGCTGCACGAATCATCATGCGCAAGTTTGCCAAATTATTACCTGGTGATGGTAGCTGCATAAAGAGCACCACACCCATGGTTGAAAACTCGGCCATATTGTAATAATCAAATGTACCTGGTTGTTCAATGTTTGCCACACTAAATAACACCGGACTTGCCACACTTAAATCAAAATGGCGGTGATACATTTGACGCTCGCCAAAAATAAAACCGAGATTTTCTAAAGATTGGGATAATTGTGGACCATAGAATTCACGATTTTGATTTGAAATCACATAAAGTTGAACAAAACCCGTGGTTTGTTTTGGTTTTTCTACTTCTACTGGTTCGTGATAGTTAAAATGCACGTTCTCATGAGTAGGTTCTTGAGTTGGATTTAATGACATCTCAGCTAATTGCTCACGCAGTTCAGGCAAAGAAGAATTCACACCGTCAAAATCATTGCTTTGTGCTTCTAGTTCTTCGATTGTCATTTCTGCTACACTTGGTTTCGGCTGTACATTCGTTTCAGGATAAACCACTGGCTCAGTTTTTGGCGCAGGAGCAGGTTGCGTTGTATTCATCTCATAAACCGGCTGATTTGGTAAGGAGATTTTAATATCGTCCACGCTTTTTTCTATTTGACGCGCATCCACTTGAACGCGCTGCTCATCAAAATTAAATTGCTGTTGGTTTGCCGCCTGCGGTGCTACTTTAGGTTGAACATGCTGTTGTACAGGCTGTGCTGCTTGAGCACGATGTGTTAAACAAATATCCGCATTAGGATCAGCAGCTTGCGAAAAAGGATTGACCTCACCGTTTTTAGAAGTACGGTTAAATGTGTTCGCGCTTTTAAAATATTTTGATTTCTCACGGCGATTTGACCATAATCCGTGTACCACTAAGGCAATTAAAGCGATTACCCCTAAAATAATCAAAATGGTATTTAAATCCATTCTTGTTGCTCCTTAACGCAATGATTTTTGCTAATCCTATCACATTTCCACAGGTGAAAAAATAGGAAAGCAAACAAGATATTAAAAGGGATGAGATGGAATTTTTCTCAAAAAATATTGTCTTTCTGTGACATTTTGTATTTTTACTTTTCAATTTAAAGGAACAATGATGATCGATCAAAATGAAATAAAATCTGCTTTCAATCATTTCGTAATGGGTTGGCATTTTATTACGCAAAAAGGCCTACGCCGTTTTGTGATTATGCCGATTTTACTTAACGTCGTTCTGCTTACAGGCTTATTCTGGCTATTTGTCTCACAAATCTCCACGATGATTGACTGGGTGATGAGCTTTATTCCAGATTGGCTAAGCTTTTTAAGCGTGATTTTGCTTGTGTTGTCTATTGGCTCAATTCTCTTATTTTTCTATTTTGCCTTTACAACGCTTTCAGGCTTTATTGCCGCGCCGTTTAATGGATTATTAGCAGAAAAAATCGAAAAAATGCTAACTGGTGAAGCAGTTAATGATGATGGTTTTGCCGAAATTATGAAAGATGTGCCACGTATGCTAAATCGTGAATGGCAAAAACTATGGTATAGCTTACCGAAATTTGTAGGCTTGTTCTTATTGAGTTTTATCCCTGTTATCGGACAAACCATTATTCCTGTGCTGACATTCTTATTTACCTGTTGGATGATGGCAATTCAATATTGTGACTATCCGTTTGATAACCACAAGATTTCCTTTGGCATCATGAAAAATGCATTAGGCGAAAGACGCACACAAAGCCTGACATTCGGAGCATTAATCACCCTTTGTACCGCATTACCGATTGTGAATTTAGTCGTTATTCCCGTTGCAGTCTGTGGCGCGACCGTAATGTGGGTCGAAAATTATCGCTCACAATTAAAATTTGATATGAATTTTGACCGCACTTCAGGTTCAACACAAATTGTGACTGGCTCCACAAGTACGGAAATTAAGCCTTCAGGAAACAGCATCGTGAATAAATAGCATTTAGTTATAAAATATAGCTACTAACTATTTTTTGAATTTAAAAGCTGGTGTTATAACTATTGCATCAAATAATTCCAAAATATAAAAGGACAGTAAGATGACAATTTATGCAGATAACTCATACTCAATCGGTAATACGCCATTAGTTCGTTTAAAACACTTCGGACACAATGGCAACGTTGTCGTAAAAATTGAAGGTCGCAACCCAAGCTTTAGCGTGAAATGCCGTATTGGTGCCAATATGATTTGGCAAGCAGAAAAAGATGGCATTTTAACGGCAGGTAAAGAAATTGTAGATGCAACCAGCGGTAACACCGGTATTGCTTTAGCTTATGTAGCTGCTGCACGTGGTTATAAAATCACCTTAACCATGCCTGAAACCATGAGTCTTGAACGTAAACGTTTATTACGTGGTTTGGGCGTCAATCTTGTGCTCACTGAAGGCTCAAAAGGGATGAAAGGTGCGATCGCTAAAGCAGAAGAAATTGTGGCGTCTAATCCAAATCATTATGTGATGCTAAAACAATTTGAAAACCCGGCTAACCCTGACATTCACCGTCAAACTACCGGTGAAGAAATTTGGAAAGATACGGAAGGTAAAGTCGATGTTGTGGTTGCTGGTGTGGGTACCGGTGGTACAATTACCGGTATTTCTCGTGCGATCAAATTAGATCACGGTAAAAAAATTACCTCTGTGGCGGTTGAGCCAACAGAATCACCCGTTATTAGCCAAACCCTTGCTGGTCAAGAAGTGAAACCAGGTCCACACAAAATTCAAGGTATCGGTGCGGGCTTCATTCCGAAAAACTTAGATTTATCATTAATTGATCGCGTGGAAACTGTAGATAGCGATACTGCAATTGCAACCGCTCGTCGCTTAATGGCTGAAGAAGGTATTCTTGCGGGTATTTCTTCTGGTGCGGCTGTGGCAGCGGCTGACCGCTTAGCAAAACTACCAGAATTCCAAGATAAATTAATCGTCGCGATCTTACCTTCTGCCTCTGAACGTTATTTAAGTACGGCATTATTCGAAGGTATTGAAGCTTAATCTATTAATTTCATTCATTCTATCTAAGGTCTGTTTTTACAGACCTTTTTGTTTATTAATTAAACAATCTTCATTTAATATAACTAAAGGAAATAATTCATAAATAAATAATACTTTTCTTTTCTTTTTCGCTTCTTATAATTCATCTCACTTTCGTTATTTATCTAAAAAAGGAATACTTATGAAAAAATCATTTTTTAGCACCGCACTTTTAGCGGCAGGATTAGCCCTTTCTACTTTTGCTAACGCAGGTGAAATTGCTGATCGCGTTGAACAAACTAAAACCTTATTAGTCGGTACTGAGGGAACTTACGCACCATTCACTTTCCACAACAAAGATGGCAAGTTAACTGGTTTTGATGTAGAAATTATCGAAAAAGTTGCGCAAAAATTAGGTTGGAAAGTTGAATTTAAAGAAACCGCTTGGGATGGCATGTATGCAGGTTTAAATGCAAAACGCTTTGATGTTATTGCGAACCAAACCAATCCAAGCTCAGAACGTTTAAAAAAATATGATTACAGTGCACCTTATAACTACTCAGCTGGCGTCATCGTGACGAAAGCCGATAACGATAGCATTAAATCATTCCCTGATTTAAAAGGTAAAAAATCTGCACAATCTGCAACCAGTAACTGGAGCAAAGATGCTCGTGATAATGGTGCAATTATTGTGACCGTTGATAGCTTGGCGCAAAACCTTGAAGCAGTAAAGCAAGGTCGTGTTGATGCCACAGTAAACGATAAATTAGCAGTATTAGATTACTTCAAAAAACAACCTAATGCAGGCTTAAAAATTGCCGTAGAAAGTGATAAAAAAATCCCGACCGGTTTTGCTTTCTTGAAAGGTGAAGAACCGCTTATTGAGAAAGTAAACCAAGCACTTGAAGAACTACGCAAAGACGGAACTTTAAAACAAATTTCAATCAAATGGTTTGGCGATGACATTACTCAATAATTGGTTAGCAAGCCTTCCATTTATGACCACAGAACGAGCTGATTATGTAATCAGCTCGTTTTGGCCTATGATGGAAGGAGCAATTTTATATACGATTCCCCTAGCGGTCATTTCCTTCTTTTGTGGTTTATTCATTGCGGTTATCGTGGCTGTGATTTGCACATTACCGCATCCCAATTTAATGACCAAAATTCTGCAGGGCATTTGCCGCACTTATATTTCAATTATTCGTGGCACGCCAATGTTGGTGCAGATCTTCATTATTTTCTACGGTTTACCTGAAGTTGGCATCAAACTTGAGCCTTTCCCAACTGCAATTATTGCATTCTCCATTAATATTGGTGCTTATGCAGCAGAAACAGTGAGAGCCTCTATTCTTGCTATTCCTAAAGGTCAATGGGAAGCCTCTTATGCGATAGGCATGAATTACACACAAGCTTTCGTGCGTACCATTATGCCGCAAGCTTTACGTATTTCCGTCCCTTCGCTGTCAAACACCTTCATTAGCACAGTGAAAGATACGTCTCTGGCATCACTTGTTTGGATTGCGGAGTTATTCCGTGTGGCGCAAAACATCACGGCTGAAAACTACGAATTTATTTTAATTTATAGTGAAGCGGCTCTCATTTATTGGGTATTCTGTTTTGTGCTGTCAATGGGGCAAACCCGTTTAGAAAAACGCCTTTCTCGCCATTTATAAGGACTGGTTATGTTAAAAGTCACGAATATTCAGAAAAGTTTTAATGGCCACCATGTATTAAAAGGCATTGATTTTAAAATTAATAAAGGTGAAGTTGTTGCCATTCTGGGTCCGTCAGGTTCAGGCAAAACGACCTTTTTACGCTGTTTAAATTTACTCGAACGCCCGGAAAAAGGTGTATTAGCATTTACTGATGGAAGCTTAACTATTGATTTCAGCAAGAAGATCAGCAAATCCGATGAACTAAAATTGCGTCGACGTTCCTCAATGGTGTTCCAACAATACAATCTATTTCCCCATCGCACTGCACTCGAAAATGTGATGGAGGGCATGGTGGTTGTGCAAAAACAACCGAAAGAAACTGCACGTGAAAAAGCATTGGCATTATTGGAAAAAGTTGGTTTAAAAGCAAAAGCGGATTTATATCCCTCTCAACTGTCTGGTGGTCAACAGCAACGTGTCGGGATCGCCCGAGCTTTAGCAGTTAAACCCGATATTATCTTATTAGATGAGCCCACTTCTGCCCTCGATCCAGAGCTCGTTGGTGAAGTGTTACAGGCACTCAAAATGCTCGCACAAGAAGGTTGGACAATGATTATTGTCACCCATGAGTTGAATTTTGCCAAAGACGTGGCTGATCGTGTGATTCTCATGGAAAATGGTCAAGTTGTTGAACAAAATACAGCGGTTGAATTCTTCAGTCGTCCACAGCAAGATCGCACCAAACAATTCCTATTACAAGCTAAAATGCCAATGGAATTCGAAGATTATTGTATTTAATCAAACCTCTAAATATAAAAAGAGCAGTCAAAAAATATCATGAATTTTGACTGCTCTTTCTATTTGAATAAATTACATAATCGCATTATAGAATACTGCTGCTAATGTCGCACCGATAAACGGACCTACAACAGGAACCCAACTGTATCCCCAGTCTGCTTTGGCCTTTAATGTGCCCCCAAGGAAAAGACCCAAGGTTAAACGTGGACCAAGATCTCGAGCGGGGTTAATCGCATAGCCAGTTGTTCCACCTAAGCTCAAACCAATTGCCCAAACTAGAATCGCTACTGGTAATGCTCCGATAGAGCCTAAACCAATTGGCGTACTTTCTGCTGTGCCAGGTAACGTAATATTTGCCCCTGCAAGGTAGAAAATTACGAAGACAAGTACGAAGGTACCAACAATTTCGTTCACTAAGTTGATTGGATAGTTACGAATTGCGGGTTCAGTACAGAAACAAGCGCGTTTTAAGCCCTCTTCTTCGGTCGCTGCAAAGTGATCTTTATACATAACGTAAACCAACAACGCACCTACCATGCCCCCCACAACTTGTGCCGCGATGTAGCCAGGGACCAGTTCCCAAGCAAATGCACCTTTCATTGCCACACCAAGTGTTACCGCGGGATTTAAGTGTGCCCCACTGTAAGGACCTGTCACAACGACGGCCACATACACTGCAAATGCCCACGCGGTAGTAATCACAATCCAACCAGAACTTTGCCCTTTCGTTTTATTTAAACATACGTTAGCCACCACACCGTTACCTAACAGGATTAAGAGTGCCGTGCCAAAAAATTCTGCAAAATAGGCATTCATAAGAGAATCTCCAAATAATGATTAACTTAATGATTTCATTAAAGAAATCTTGCTTTGCAATTCGTTTCGTTGTCTGATCAAATATTGAGATACTCAAAGTGAGTGGCCTCATTATCTAGTTTTGACCAATTAATTCAATAGATGAAACCGATCTATTTTCTAAAAATGAGAGAGCGATCACATTATTTTGTGCGTTAACGCAATCGTTTATATATTTTAATAAAAAAATCTGTGATACTTATCACAAAACCAAACATTGCTTATTCCAATTAAGTTCGAATTCAATTAAGTTAGGCGCGCAATTTGTTCGTTTAAGCTCAAAATTTCTTCATTCATTTAATGAGAGTGCCAAGCACTCTAAGGAATAGAACCATGACAGACAAAAAATACATCATCGCTTTGGACCAAGGTACCACAAGCTCTCGTGCAGTATTATTAGATCACAATGCGAATGTTGTTGAAATCGCCCAACGTGAATTTACACAAATTTATCCACGCGCAGGCTGGGTGGAACATAATCCAATGGAAATTTGGGCAACACAAAGTTCAACATTAAACGAAGTGGTTGCAAAAGCAGGCATTACCTCAGATGAAATTGCGGCAATTGGTATTACTAACCAACGTGAAACCACCATTGTGTGGGAAAAAGCAACCGGCACACCGGTTTATAACGCAATTGTGTGGCAATGCCGTCGTACTGCAGATATTACAGACAAACTTAAAGCGGATGGTCACGAAGACTATATCCGCAACACCACGGGGTTAGTGGTGGACCCCTATTTCTCGGGGACAAAAGTGAAATGGATTTTGGACAATGTAGAAGGTGCTCGTGAAAAAGCGGAACGCGGTGAGCTTCTATTCGGTACCGTAGATACCTGGCTTGTGTGGAAATTAACCCAGGGCCGTGTTCACGTAACGGATTACACCAACGCATCCCGTACCATGCTATTTAACATCCATACGAAAAAATGGGATGATAAAATGTTGGAATTATTAAATATTCCACGTTCTATGTTGCCTGAAGTACGTAATTCTTCCGAAGTGTATGGCCAAACCAACATCGGGGGTAAAGGCGGCGTACGTATTCCTGTTGCGGGTATTGCGGGTGACCAACAAGCGGCACTTTACGGCCATCTTTGCACCCGCGCAGGCCAAGCGAAAAATACCTATGGTACAGGCTGCTTTATGTTGCTTCACACCGGTGATAAAGCCATTACCTCTAAAAATGGTCTATTAACCACCATTGCATGTAACGCTAAAGGTGAACCTGAATACGCACTTGAAGGTTCTGTGTTTATCGCTGGCGCTTCAATCCAATGGTTACGTGATGAACTCAAAATCGTACATGACAGCCATGACTCCGAATACTTCGCACAAAAAGTCCCTGATAGCAACGGGGTATATGTCGTGCCAGCATTCACTGGTTTAGGTGCGCCTTATTGGGATCCGTATGCACGCGGTGCAATTTTCGGTCTTTCTCGTGGTTCTAACCGTAACCATATTGTACGCGCAACCCTTGAATCTATCGCTTACCAAACTCGTGATGTATTAGAAGCAATGCAATCTGACTCAGGTCAACGCTTACAATATTTACGTGTTGATGGCGGCGCAACCAACAATAACTTCTTAATGCAATTCCAAGCGGATATTTTAGATGTGAACGTAGAACGTCCAGTGGTGAAAGAAGTGACTGCACTTGGTGCGGCTTATCTTGCCGGTCTTGCGGTCGGTTTTTGGAAAGATTTAGATGAACTTCACGACAAAGCACGTGTAGAACGTACCTTCACACCAGACAACGATGAAGAAAAACGTGAACGTCGTTATAAAGGTTGGAAAAAAGCGGTTAAACGCTCATTAGAATGGGCGAAAGAAGACGCGGAATAATCCTTCCTAGCCAATAATAAAGTGCGGTCAAAATCGCTTATGTTTTTGACCGCACTTTTATTTGGTATCTATATATCCTATGCTTGATAACAGGCAACATAATATCCAACATCTTTGTTATGATATTCATCTATAATATGCCTACCGCCTAGAGAAATAACTTTTTCCTGAGTCAGTATATATGAAAAAAGTGCAAATTCATCATCCTCATCAGGTGAAACTATTTCAATAACTAGATGATCAGGAATTGTTATTTTATAAGAATAAAGCAACTCATCTGTTTCATTACTATATACTTCAATATATCTCTCAACATTCATAATCACAAATTCATCCTATAACATAATAAATTATAAAGTTAGGAGGCTTTTAAATTACTTCATCAATCAACTATACTGCTGCCGATACTTCTCTAAATTATCTTGAAAATGCTGAATATAGTAGTCGATATCTTTTTCTCGGTAACCAAGAATTCGGCCGATTTCACGTTCCACTTTTGGATCAAAACCATTCACTGTACTTGCAGGAAGTAACACTTCCATTTGTTCAGCGAGTGCAAGAGATTGAGGTAAATAGACAATAAAATCAGTTAAGCAAACATCATTTACATGACGTTGCACCGTTTTTGAATGAAGCATTCCTAGCTCAAGATAAGGGAGAAAGGCATCAGGAATACCAAGCTCCTGATTGAATAATGCCACTTGCTTTTCGCCCCTTAACATTAATTCCAGCTCCTTGCCTTCATGCGGTCCAAGAATACCTTTTTCCATAAGAATATTCCTTTCGTTGAAATAAAAAAGGGGATTGGATGATTGACCAAATCCCCCTCATTGTACGCCTATTTGGCCACAATGTTCATCTAAATGACGAAATTATTTTTTCCAATTTTTCAACGCATCGGCAAAAGCATTCCCCATCGCACTATTTCCTCTTGGATTGCGATCTTGGCGAGGTGCATTACTTCTTGGTTTTGCACTTAAAGTGCGGTCAGATTTGCCGTCATTTTTGACCGCACTTTCATCTAATCGCATCGTCAACGCAATACGTTTACGCGGTACATCTACTTCTAATACTTTCACTTTCACGATATCGCCAGTTTTCACCACTTGATGTGGATCTTCTACGAATTTATCACTTAATGATGAAATGTGTACTAAACCGTCTTGGTGAACACCAATATCCACAAATGCGCCGAAGTTGGTCACATTGGTGACGGTACCTTCTAAAATCATACCTGGTTTTAAATCGGTGATTTCTTCCACGCCTTCCGCGAATACAGCGGTTTTAAATTCACCACGCGGATCGCGCCCCGGTTTTTCCAACTCTTTGAAAATATCTTGAACGGTCGGTAAACCAAATTGCTCATCAATGAATTGTTTCGCATCAAGCTGACGAACCACACCCGCATTGCCCATTAAATCTTGGATAGATTGCGCGGTGGCTTGCAAGATTTTTTCGACCACAGGATACGCTTCTGGGTGAACACCTGAAGCATCAAGTGGATTTTTCCCGTCTGCAATACGCATAAAGCCTGCACATTGCTCAAAGGCTTTTGGTCCTAAACGCGGCACTTTTTTCAATTCACTACGGCTTTCAAAACGACCATTTTCATCACGATATTCCACAATGTTTTGCGCTAAGGTTTTTGTCATCCCCGCCACGCGAGCAAGCAATGGCGCGGATGCTGTATTCAAATCCACACCTACTGCGTTTACACAGTCTTCCACCACCGCATCAAGTTTACGCGCAAGTTGGGTTTGGTTTACATCGTGCTGATATTGCCCTACACCAATGGCTTTCGGTTCGATTTTCACTAATTCCGCCAATGGATCTTGTAAACGACGGGCGATAGATACTGCACCACGTAAAGAGACATCTAAATTCGGGAATTCATTTGCGGCAAATTCAGAAGCAGAATAAACGGACGCCCCCGCTTCGCTCACTACAACGGTTTGCGGTTTATTTTCTTTGATTTCTTTAATCACCTCTTTCGCAAAACGTTCGGTTTCACGAGAAGCGGTACCATTACCAATAGCAATTAATTCCACGTTATGTTTGCGGATCAAGCTGAAAATCGCCACTTGCGCTTCGGCTTCACGGCCCGTGTGTGGATAAATGGTGGTGGTATCTAATAATTTACCTGTGTTATCTACTACGGCAACTTTAACTCCCGTACGTAAGCCTGGGTCCAAGCCCATGGTGCTTTTCGCGCCAGCCGGTGCTGCCATTAAAAGTGCGGTCAGATTTCGAGCGAAAACATCAATGGCCTCTTCTTCCGCTTTTTCACGTAAACTTGCCATTAATTCCGTTTCTAAATGCAACGAGACTTTGATTTTCCATGTCCACGCAATCACTTGCTCACGCCATTTATCTGCAGGCTGCCCCGTGAAACGGACATCTAAATAATCACGAATAATCTCTTCACAATAACTTTGGCGACTTCCCTCTTCCGCATCAGGATCCGCATTTAAGCTTAATTGTAAAATGCCCTCATTACGTCCACGGAACATGGCTAATGCTCGGTGAGAAGGCACATTTTTCAATAATTCTTGGTGATCGAAATAATCTTGGAATTTTGCGCCTTCCGTCTCTTTGCCTTCGATCACTTTGGATACAATAACGGCATTTTTCGCTAAATAATCACGGACTTTCGCTAATAAGCCAGCATCTTCAGCAAAACGTTCCATTAAAATATAGCGTGCGCCATCAAGTGCGACTTTAGTATCTGTTACGCCTTTATCAGCATTCACAAATTCAGCTGCTGCCGTTTCAGGATCATTCTTCGGCTCGTTCCAAAGTAAATCAGCCAATGGCTCAAGACCGGCTTCAATCGCAATTTGCCCTTTCGTACGACGTTTCGGTTTATATGGCAAATACAAATCTTCTAATTCGGTTTTGCTTTGTGTTGCATGGATTTTTTCACGCAATTCATCGGTCAATTTCCCTTGCTCTTCAATAGATTTCAAAATGGTTTGACGACGATCTTCTAATTCACGTAAATAAATTAAACGGGTTTCAAAATGACGAAGTTGAGTGTCATCTAAGCCACCTGTGGCTTCTTTACGGTAACGGGCGATAAATGGAATGGTGTTGCCATCATCTAATAATTGAATGGCGGCGAGGATTTGTTGGGGTTGAACGGTTAATTCTGCCGCAATAATTTGGCTAATTTGTTGATTTAACATTGTCATACTTCTTTGTTATTAAAGGATTCGATAAAAACGAGAATAGAATACTGGTTTTAGACAACAGGCTCAAATATAATTCAAAAAAATTTCTTTTATTTTCATTATGGCAAAATCAAATTACATTACTCGTCAAGGCTGGCTTGCCCTTGACCAAGAACTTAAATTTTTGTGGAAAGAAGAACGCCCCAAAGTTACCCAAGCGGTTTCAGATGCTGCCGCGCTTGGTGACCGCAGTGAAAACGCAGAATATATTTACGGTAAACGTCGTTTACGTGAAATTGATCGCCGTGTGCGTTTCCTTTCCAAGCGCTTAGAAGTGTTACAAATCGTGGATTACCACCCGAAACAAGAAGGCAAAGTGTTTTTCGGTGCATGGGTTGAGCTAGAAGATGAAGAAGGCGAAGTGAAGCAATACCGCCTTGTCGGCTGCGATGAATTCGATCCCGCTAAAAACTGGATCTCCATTGATTCTCCCGTCGCGCGCGCTTTAATCGGGAAAGGAGTTGATGATGAAATCCATGTGGAAACACCCTCTGGTAAAGTCGTGCTCTATGTGAACCGAATTTGGTATGAAAAATAGCAAGTATAAAAAACAAAAGAGCGGTCAAATTAACCGCTCTTTTTTATTTTATCAATCGGATAAATTATGCTTTATCACCAATTAATACGGACTCTAACGCAATTTCAATCATATCATTGAAGGTTAATTGACGTTCTTCTGCAGTAGTTTGTTCGTGTGTACGAATATGGTCTGAAACGGTACAGATACAAAGTGCTTTTGCACCATATTCTGCTGCTACACCATAGATACCCGCTGCTTCCATTTCTACGCCTAAGATGCCGTATTTTTCCATCACATCAAACATTTCGAAATCTGGCGTATAGAATAAGTCTGCAGAGAAGAGATTCCCTACGCGAACTTGCTTACCTTTTTCTTTCGCTGCTTGAACCGCTGCTTGTGCCATATCAAAATCAGCAATTGCAGCAAAATCGTTATCTTTGAAACGGATACGGTTTACTTTTGAATCAGTACATGCACCAAGGCCGATAACTACATCACGTAATTTAACGTCCATACGTACGGCACCACAAGAACCAACACGGATGATTTTTTTCACGCCGTATTCAGTAATTAATTCTTTCGCATAAATTGAGCAAGATGGGATACCCATACCGTGACCCATAACAGAGATACGACGACCTTTATAAGTACCGGTGTAACCCAACATATTGCGAACGTTAGTCACTTCTTTCGCATCTTCTAAGAATGTTTCAGCAATATATTTTGCACGAAGCGGATCGCCTGGCATTAATACAACATCTGCAAATGCGCCTTCAGGAGCGTTAATATGTGGAGTCATTGTTTTTTCCTCTTGTTGATAAATAAAAAGTCATTTAAGCAAACGTTTTCGCTTGCTTTAAAGTACAACACCACGAATGATTCGTGGTGTTGAGAGATAAAGTGCGGTCAAAATTCACCACATTTTAATTACATTGCTACGCCGCTTAACTCGATGAATAAACCTGCGATAGTCGCACTCATTAAGTTAGCTAATGTACCCGCTACAACTGCTTTTAAACCTAAGCGCGCAACATCACCACGACGATTTGGTGCCATACCACCGATACCGCCGATTAAGATTGCGATAGAGCTGAAGTTAGCGAAACCACATAATGCGAAAGTAATAATTGCTTTAGTTTTTTCACTTAATACAACTGCTGTATCTGGTTGTAAGTATTTCGCGAACTCTAAGTAACCCACGAATTCGTTAACAGCTAATTTCATACCAATCATTTGACCGGCGATGGCAGATTCATCCCAAGATACACCGATTAAGTACGCTAATGGTTTGAAGATCCAACCAAAGATTGATTGTAACGTTAAGTCAGCGTAACCGAACCAGCCGCCTACACCACCTAAAATACCGTTAACTAAAGCGATTAAACCCACGAATGCGATTAACATCGCACCGACGTTTAACGCTAATTGCATACCTGCACTCGCACCACCTGCCATTGCTTCAAGCACGTTGGTTGGTTTTTCGCTATCATCCGTTTCAGGTTGTTTATCGTTAAATTGTTCAGTTTGTGGGAATAAAATTTTCGCAAATAATAAACCTGCAGGTGCAGCCATGAAAGATGCGGCAATTAAGTAAGTCAACGGCACGCCCATTCCTGCATAACCCGCCATTACAGAACCCGCGATAGAGGCTGTACCACCCGCCATGATGGCGAACAATTCAGATTGGGTCATGTTTTTAATGTAAGGACGAACCACTAACGGTGCTTCTGTTTGACCAACGAAGATGTTCGCTGCAGCAGACATTGATTCTGCTTTTGATGTGCCTAATGCCGCTTGTAATGCACCACCGATCACTTTGATGACGGCTTGCATGATACCTAAGTAATAAAGCACAGAAATTAAACCGGAGAAAAAGACGATGATTGGTAAAACTTTCACCGCAAAGATAAAGCCGACATTTGAAGGATCTGCTAATCCACCAAAGACGAAATTAATCCCTTCGTTACCATACGCAATAACATTTGACACTCCATTTGCTGTCGCTTGTAATGCATCACGGCCATACGGCACATACAAAATAAGGGCCGCAAATCCGATTTGGATCGCCAAAGCCCCTAATACAGTACGTAAATTAATCGCCTTACGATTATTTGAAAATAATACGGCAATGACCAGTAATACGACAATGCCTAAAACGCTACCTAAAATACCCATTTTTTTCCCCTAGGTTGGTTAGATAAGTAAGTGAATAAAATTGTCCTATTCTACTTGTTTTTCGGTAAAAAGTCGGAATATTTTTGCTACTTTTCGATATGTTTGCTTATAAAATGGTCACAATTTTGGTCAGACCACAAAATTTCGCATAGTTTTCAAGTTCTTGGGTCTGCTCAACAGTTGGGACATAAGGGCTGAGCCCTTCAGCGTCTCGTGCACCTTTTGTGTGCATTCGAATAATTTTGAACAAAACATCCTGATAATTTTTCAATAAAGAAGCGACTTTTTCCACTAACTGTTCTGCATCAAAAAAATTCGTCACATAAACTAACCGCACTTCTTCCACTTTATTTAATGGTAATAATTGCGCCAAATTCTTCAAATTGCGATCTAAATTTTCTTGCTTGATATGTTGATGAGTAGGAATGATGTTTTGAGGGACAATGCCTTGGCGATTTTGTCTATCAAAGCACAAACTTTGTAAGCCAAGCCCTTCTCCTTTCAGGTCAAAGAGAAATTTGTCTGTCACATCAATTAAAGGTCGAATTGCTTCAAATTCAAAGAAACCACTGCTATCTAAATAGCAAGTTAGCCCTTCCTCACGTAGCTTTTTAAACAACGGAACGAGCTTTTTATGGTGAATGGTGGGTTCCCCGCCGGAAACCGTCACACCACGAATGAAAGGTACTGCATCCATTACTTGCTCATACAAATACTGCAGACTGACTTGATGAGCCCCTTCCGTATAACGAGGAATAGTTTCTGGATTATGGCAATAAAGGCAGTTTAGCTTACAGCCTTGTAAGAAAATACTGGTACGATTCCCCTGCCCTTCAACATTAGAAAAAGGAATAATACGATGCAGGGGAACATAAATATCTGAAAGTGCGGTCACAAAAAACGCTGTTTTCTAGAGTAAGTCATCACTTACGAAAGTTTCATTTGGAAAATCACTAATTCCGCTTGGCAGCAGAATGTGAAAACCGCTTTAAGTACATATCCCTCTTCAACCTGTTGAATTTCAGACTGAATTTGACAAGGTTCACTTTCGATATCACGTGCTTTTAACGTGAAATATTCCAATGCACCTTCTGCATCTTGACGAGTGGCGTAAAACTGTTCGATAGGTAAACTACAATCGCTGTTATCAAACAATGATTTCATATCGAAAGTATTACAACCTACACATTCAATTGGTTTTTCAGTTTGAATAGCCATATTTTTCTCCTTATCTAAAAAAGCCGTGACAGAACACGGCTTATTAAGTTTAAAATTATTTTGCTGCAACAAAGCCTACGGCTTCGTACACTTTGTCAAGGGTTGCTTTTGCTCTTGCACGGGCTTTTTCCGCACCTTGACGTAAAATCTCGTCTAAAAGTGCTTCATCATTACGATATTGATAGAAACGTTCTTGTAAACCAGCAAGTAAGTTTGACACTTCATCTGCAACGGCTGTTTTTAAGTGGCCGTACATTTTACCTTCAAATTCTTTTTCAAGTTCTGCCACAGATTTATCAGTTACTGCAGAAAGGATATCTAATAAGTTAGACACGCCCGCTTTGTTTTTTACGTCATAACGTACAACAGGTGGTTCATCAGAATCTGTTACCGCACGTTTAATTTTTTTCGCCACCGATTTTGGATCTTCAAGCAAGGTCACCACGTTATTACGGTTATCATCTGATTTTGACATTTTTTTATCAGGATCTTGTAAAGACATAATACGCGCGCCTGCTTTGCCTAAGAAAATTTCAGGAATCGTGAAAATATCACCATAAAGAGCATTAAAACGAGCGGCAATATCGCGAGTGATTTCTAAATGTTGTTTTTGGTCATCCCCTACCGGCACGCTTTTCGCTTGGTAAAGTAAGATATCTGCTGCCATTAAAACCGGGTAATCAAATAAACCCACGTTAATATTTTCGGCATAACGTGCTGATTTATCTTTAAATTGAGTCATACGGCTCATTTCACCAAAATAGGTGTAGCAGTTTAATACCCAGCTTAGTTGAGTATGTTCTGGTACATGAGATTGCACGAAGATCGTGCTTTTATTCGGATCAATGCCACAAGCTAAGTAAAGGGCGAGCACATCAAGCGTTGCCTTGCGAAGTGCCGCAGGGTCTTGACGTACCGTGATGGCATGTAAATCCACCACGCAGAAAATACACTCATAATCTTCTTGCATTTTCACCCAGTTGCGAAGTGCACCTAAATAATTCCCGATAGTTAATTCGCCGGAAGGCTGCACGCCACTGAATACAATTGGTTTTGTCATTGGTTATCCTTTCATTCTGTAAACTGAATTGGCGCTATGATAACAAAAGATAGGGCGTTTTTTAATGATTGAGTTCAAAACAATGTGTAAAAATGCTATATTACGCCCAAAATTTCTACAACTTACAATCTATAGTCCCAATGAAAAATTATAATGATATGGCTCTGGCACTTGCCGGTGTTTGTCAATCTGTCTTATTAATCAGTCAATTAGCACAAAAAGGCGAAGTTGATCATCAAGATGCATTCCAAACCACCATTCATTCTCTTCTCATCACTCAACCTGAAGATACATTAGCCGTATTTGGCGGTGATGTTCAACATCTTAAAGTGGGATTAAACACACTTATTGAGCAACTCACTCAATTAAATGACAAAAATTTATTGAATTATTGGGGCAGCTTGTTAGCGTTAGAGAGTAAATTAAACAAGCAACCTGAAATCAAACAAGAACTTGGCCGCCGAATTGCCCGTTTACCAGAACAACTTTCTTATCACGACAATCAATTTGATGATGAGATGTTTTCAATCATGGCAAATATTTATGTCGATACAATTAGTCCTTTAGGCAAACGCATTCATATTATTGGTTCGGCATATCATTTACAGCAACAAAATGTACAAGACAAAATTCGTGCGTGTTTGCTTGCCGGCATTCGTTCTGCCGTTTTGTGGCGTCAAGTAGGTGGCAGCAAATGGCAACTGTTATTTCATCGTAAAAAATTAGTGCAAGCGGCACGACAACTCTACTCAACTTTAAATTAATCCTTGGAGAACTCTTATGCAACTTTCCGCATTAACCGCTCTTTCCCCGATTGACGGTCGTTATCAAGATAAAGCCACTGCATTGCGTGGTATTTTTAGTGAATTTGGCTTGCTCAAATTCCGTGTCACCGTGGAAGTACGTTGGTTACAAAAATTGGCGGCGACCGCTGAAATCCAAGAAGTTTCTTCTTTGTCTAAAGAAGCAAACGATTACCTTAATAAAATTGTGGAAGAATTCAGTCTTCAAGATGCTGAACGCATTAAAGAAATTGAGCGCACCACGAATCATGACGTCAAAGCGGTTGAGTATTTCTTAAAAGAAAAAAGTGAAGCTTTACCAGAATTAGCCAAAGTCTCTGAATTTATTCACTTTGCTTGTACCTCTGAAGATATTAACAACCTTTCTCACGCTTTAATGTTAAAAACAGCACGTGAAGAAGTAATCTTACCTGAATGGCAAAAACTGATTGATGAAATCACCTGTTTAGCGAACGAATACAAAACCATTCCATTACTTTCTCGTACACACGGGCAACCTGCCTCACCAAGTACTGTGGGTAAAGAAATGGCGAACGTGGTTTACCGTTTAAAACGCCAATTCAAACAACTCCAACAAAATGAAATCTTGGGGAAAATTAATGGTGCTGTGGGTAACTACAATGCGCATTTATCGGCCTATCCAAACATCAACTGGCACAAATTCAGTGAAGAGTTTGTCACTTCATTAGGTTTAGATTGGAACCCGTATACCACGCAAATTGAACCTCACGATTACATTGCTGAATATTTTGATGCCGTGGTACGTTTTAATACTATCATCATCGACTTCGACCGTGATTTATGGGGCTACATTGCATTAAATCACTTTAAACAACGCACTATCGCGGGTGAAATTGGTTCATCCACAATGCCGCATAAAGTGAATCCTATCGACTTCGAAAACTCAGAAGGTAACTTAGGTTTAGCCAATGCTGTGATGACTCACCTTGGTCAAAAATTACCAATTTCTCGCTGGCAGCGTGACTTAACCGACTCTACTGTATTACGTAACTTAGGTGTGGGTTTAGGTTATTGTTTAATTGCGTATGCTGCAACGCGTAAAGGTATCAGCAAATTAGAAGTGAACGAACAACATCTCCGAGATGAACTCAACCAAAACTGGGAAGTTTTAGCTGAGCCAATTCAAACGGTGATGCGTCGCTATGGTATTGAAAAACCATACGAAAAATTAAAAGAACTCACTCGTGGTAAACGCGTTGATGAAAAAGCAATGCGTGAATTCATCGAAAAACTGGATATTCCAGCTGATGAAAAAGCACGTTTACAACAACTTACTCCTGCCACCTACATCGGTGCAGCCATAGAGTTAGTAGAAAAACTTTAATAAATAAAAGAGCATCTTTTTATGCCCTAAAAAATCAAAGTGCGGTCAAAACACTAGAGATTTTGACCGCACTTTTTATTCTTTTTTACTATTTCCCGTTTCATCATTCACGCTTAATAAATAGCAATCGTGCGTGATCATACACCCAATTAAAAATAAAGGTATAAACGGTTACCATCACCGTTAAGCTGAAATCCATCATAAAAGCTGTAATCCAATCCACTTTTAAAAAGTAAGCAATGATCGGCACGGTGAAAATAAGTAAACCGCCCTCAAATGAAATGGCATGTAAAGTACGAAATATGACACCTCGCTTTTCTCGCGGCCCCGTAAAGACTTTATCAATAAAATAATTAAAAACGAGGTTCCATAGCATGGCGGTTAAGGAAACCAGTACCATGGACCCAAAGAGAATAGAAACACTTTCTTCTGTAAAGAAATACAAAGCGAAAACAGAAAGCAACACAACCGTGGTTTCAAACAAGATTGCATGAAAAAGCCGCTCAAGAAAACTCATTTGTCATCCTTTACAAAGCAAAAGTGCGGTCAAATTCACCGCACTTTTCATCAATATTTGATTAATTGGTTTTTAATTTATTCCAATATTTTTCGTAAATGTCCACTGCTTCGCCCACATCGCCTTGCATAATGCCTTTTTCAATGTTTTCAGCAGATGGGAACAAGGTTGGGTTATTCGCCATTTCAGGTGAAAGTAACGCTTTCACGCCTTCATTTGGCATTGAGAAGCCCATTTTTTCAACCACTAATTTCGCATTTTCAGGGCGAAGTAAGAAGTCGATAAATTTATAAGCGCCCTCTGTATTTTTCGCACCTTTTGGAATCGCGTAGTTATCCATCCAGAAAATTGCGCCTTCTTTTGGATACACAAATTGGATACTTGGATTTTCTTTGTGTGCTAAATAAGCTGAACCATTCCATAACATACCGATAGAAGCTTCACCTTGAACAAACGGCACTTCTGGCGAATCAGAGTTAAAGGTCACTACATTTGGTAACAATTTCAGTAAGCGCTCATAAGCGGCTTTAATGTCTTCTTCATTCTTAGTGTTCGGTGATTTACCATCTAAAAGTAATGCAATGTGGAACACTTCACGCGCATCACTGGTTAATAACACTTTGCCTTTGTATTCTGGATTCCAAAAATCAGCCCAACTCGTAATTTTGCTTGGGTCAATATCATCCGCGTTCACACCGATACCAGTTAAGCCATAAACGTAAGGCAGAGAATATTTGTTATTTGGGTCAAATTCCTTGTTTAATAAATTTGCTGGAATTTGTTTAAAATTACTTAATTTGCTGTGATCAAGCTCTTGCAACATGCCTTCTTTCGCCATTTTATTGACGTAATAGCTTGATGGGAAAACTAAATCATAACCACTGCCGGTACTAGAGGTCAGCTTTAATTTAGCATACATTTCTTCATTACTTTCAAATGTCGAATAAATCACTTCAATGCCGGTTTCTTTGGTAAATTCCGCAACCAAATTAGATGGCACATAGTCAGTCCAGTTATAAACATAAAGTTTTTCAGCAGCAAATGCCACAGAGGTTGCGACGAATGCGACGGCAGACAGACAAAGTGATTTAATGTATTGAACAGCATTTTTTTTCAATTTATTGACCTCCTCAGGACAATCAAAATAAACCTTAAGTAATCGTTTACCTATGTAAACTTGGGGAGTATAGCACCTTTTTTGCAAAAGGTTTGACATATTTTCCCATCAGGGTAAGATTTCTCTCATCTCTATTTTATGTTAATCAATCATCAACTATGCTCGAATTTGCTCATCAAGAACACGTCAAATCTTATTATCTCGATAGTCGAAATCAAACCTTTGAACTGCCGCCTCTCACTCAGCAAGAAGAAGCGGATGTTTGTGTTATTGGTGCGGGTTTCTTCGGTTTATCTGCCGCCCTTGAATTAGCAGAAAAAGGCAAAAAAGTCATTGTATTAGAAGGCGCAAGAGTAGGATTTGGCGCATCCGGCAGAAGTGGCGGTCAAGCTATCAATGGTTTTGAAGAAGGCATTGATGAATATATTGCTCAAGTGGGCTTTGATAAAGCGAAAAAACTTTGGGATATGTCGCTAGAAGCCATTGATATTATTGATGAACGCATTGCGAAATATGGCATTCAATGTGATTGGAAAAAAGGCTATGCCACATTGGCGTTAAATGAACGTCGTATGGACGATCTCATTGAAATGGAAAAAGCCAGCCACGCGACTTTTGGCTATGACAAGATGCAACTTTGGGATAAAGCCAAACTTAAACAACATTTAGGCAGTGATATTTATGTGGGCGGTTTATACGATAGCAATTCAGGCCACTTACACCCATTAAACTATTGCTTAGGCTTAGCAAAAGCCTGCTTAGATTTAGGCGTGCAGATTTACGAACAATCCCCAGCTGTGGATTTAGTGGAAAAATCAGGCTGCATTGAAGTGAAAACCGATAAAAGTGCGGTCATTTCTCAGGATGTTATTTTAGCGACCAACGCTTATATTGATGCACTACCAAAATCTATTCATCATGGTATTAATCGAAAAATCTTACCGGTCGAGAGCTTTATTATTGCGACTGAACCCTTAGATCAAGCTACAGCGGATTCGGTTATCAATAATGGCATGTCTGTTTGTGATAACAATATTTTGCTCGATTATTATCGTTTGAGTGCGGATAACCGTTTGTTATTTGGTAGTGACTCAAGCTCAGAAAAAGATATGGTGCAAATTATGCGTGACAATATGTTGCATGTTTTCCCACAGTTAGAAAATGTCAAAATTGACTATGGCTGGGCAGGGCCGATTGATATGACACTGAATGCAAGCCCGCATTTTGGTCGTATCTCACCGCATATTTACTTTGCACAAGGTTACTCTGGGCATGGCGTCGCACTAACAGGGCTTGCGGGACGCATTATTGCTGAAGCGATTTTAGGCAATGACGAACGTTTGAGAATTTTTGAAGAATTAAAAGTCCCATCGTTTTACGGTGGAAAATATCTTAAAAACTTAGCCACCAAGATCGGCGTACTCTATTACAAATTCCTCGATCGTTATCGTTAATTAAAAAACAAAAGGCGTGTATCAAACACGCCTTTATTGTTTCGATAACATTAAGGTTTAATGTCTCGTAAAATAGGATTTTGCATGGAAATCAAGGTTTCCGTCGATTGAATTTCATCAATTAGCTGAATTTTAGTCGCCAGCACGGAATGTAATTCAGCAATCGTATGTGTCATCACTTTAATAAAAATCGAATAGTTACCCGTGGTATAATAGGCTTCCACCACTTCATCAAAGGTGTCTAGCTTTTTAATCACTTTTTCATAATCTTTTGCACTTTTCAAAATAATGCCAATAAAGCAACACACATCGTAACCCAACTTACGCTCATCAATAATCGCTTTTGTCCCTTCAATCAGGCCAGACTGACGCATTTTCTCTACACGAACATGAATTGTACCCGGGCTTACGCCAAAGTTTTTGGCCATTTCTGCATAAGGTGTACGAGCATCTTTAGTCAGTACACGGAGAATTTGGCGATCAAGTGTATCGATATTGTTCATAAAACACTCCTTATTAGATCTTTTTCAAAATATCTTATTTATTTTTGATAATATTCAACATTTAAAACAATGTAAAGAAATTACTTGAAAAAAATTGCATTTTTATTGAATAATGCACAACAAATCTTACCAGTTATTATAAAAAGAAGGATAAATATGAAAAAGACGTTTATTTTACAACAACAAGAAATCAGCTTTGTGAAGAACACCTTTACTCAAAACTTGATTGAACAACTTGGCATTATCGAAGTACAAGGTCCAATCCTTAGTGAAGTTGGCAACGGTATGCAAGATAACTTATCAGGCATTGAGAAAGCTGTTCAAGTAAACGTGAAATGTATCCCAAACGCCGTTTATGAAGTCGTTCACTCATTGGCTAAATGGAAACGCCATACTCTCGCACGTTTCCACTTTAAAGAAGGTGAAGGCTTATTTGTTCATATGAAAGCATTACGTCCAGATGAAGATTCATTGGATCAAACTCACTCTGTTTATGTGGACCAATGGGACTGGGAAAAAGTGATTCCTGAAGGTCGTCGTAACTTTGCTTATTTAAAAGAAACTGTACGCTCTATCTATCGTGCAATCCGTTTAACTGAATTAGCCGTAGAAGCTCGCTTTGACATCCCATCAAGCTTACCAAAAGAAATCACCTTCGTTCACAGTGAAGATTTAGTAAAACGCTACCCCGATCTTTCAAGCAAAGAGCGTGAAAACGCCATTTGTAAAGAATATGGTGCCGTGTTCTTAATTGGTATCGGTGGCAAATTATCAGACGGTAAACCACATGATGGTCGTGCACCAGACTACGATGACTGGACAACTGAATCAGAAAACGGCTACAAAGGTTTAAACGGCGATATTTTGGTATGGAACGCTGAGTTAGGTAAAGCGTTTGAACTTTCTTCAATGGGTATTCGTGTGGATGAATCTGCATTACGTTTACAAGTTGGTTTAACCGGTGATGAAGATCGCTTAAAAATGGATTGGCACCAAGATTTATTAAACGGCAAATTACCTCTCACTATCGGTGGTGGTATCGGTCAATCTCGTATGGCAATGCTTTTACTTCACAAAAAACACATCGGTGAAGTGCAATCAAGCGTATGGCCAAAAGAAATGTTAGAACAATATCAACATATTCTTTAATCGAAAGAGAAAATAAAAAGTGCGGTGAAATTTCACCGCACTTTTGTTTTTAGGAAATTAATTAATCTTGTAATGCCCCACTGTTAAACATTGGCAATCCCATTGTTTTTAAGCTATCGCGATAAATACCCAGCAAGTCTTTCTCCGTAATTTTTTGTAACTGATCTAACGGTTTATCTAACGCTGCTACGGTTTCAATCACAAGACCTTGTGGACCGGATTCTTGCGTCGCAATTTCAAATAATGCTTGTCCGCGACGAACATGACTACCTGAACTAATCAACACGGCATGTTTGATTTTGTGTTTCGCTAAAGAGTAACGAGAGAAAAGCGCATTTTCGACTGTTGAACGCGCATAGTTATCCGAATAAATACGGCTTGCATCAACGCCTTTCTCAATCAACCATTGCTTCATTAAATCCCCTTCGGTTTTATTGTTTTGTGGCACTCCGCCTGTCACAATAATTAACGCATCTGGATTTTGATTCGCAATTTCTAAGGTTTTCTCTAAACGTTGCACCAAAATATCATGCATGCTGCCATCTGGATTTAAAGCGTAGCCCAATGTAATAATCGCTGATTGTGCCGGTAACTTAGTTTCGAGTTTATCGGTAATTGGCTGATTAGCCGCTTTATCAATCACTGCAAAGACTTTTTCTAATTTGCTTGCGCTTTCTGGGGAAAGTTGTTTTAAGCGATCTAAATGTTTTGTCGCTTCCGCTTGGTTGCCTTTAAAACGATTCCATGCAGCTAAGTAAGTATGTGCTTTCACATCATCTGGCGCGACATCAAGTACTTTTTGGTAAAGCTCAATAGCTTTATCGGTATTGCCGTTATAAATATTGGCATTCGCTGCACCAAACAAAAAATCCACACGATAAGGCTCAAGCTTATACGCTTCTAATAAAAGATCCGCAATACGCTCCATATTAGAAGGAAGTTTCGCGGTAAAACCTGCATTTGAAACACGAGCCGGTGAGTTTTGAATTTTCACCGCTTGTTCAAGCAACTCATCCACAACCTGTCTTTGAGTAAGAAGTTGTTGGTAATTTAATTGAGGCTCAAGCACTTTCACTTCTGCAGTGCTGGCGAAGCTGTTTACTGCAAGAGATGAAAGCACAGCAAGTAAGGAAATCTTGAAGATTTTTTGCATAATTAATTCTCCATATTGGATTGAATAACAAAAAGAGCGGTCACTTTTTTATCAGTTTCCGCTCTTTTCACTAAGCTTGATTCATCGACATACACAATAACGTCAATGGATGGATACAAGTCACGTTAGATGACATATCGATCTGCCATTTACAAGTTTGGCATTCAGAGATCACGTAATCAAATCCGCCTGCATTGATGTTATCGAATAAGTTTTTACCGATAGATTGAGAAACCTCGTAGTTTTCTTCTTTGAAACCGTATGTTCCTGCAATACCGCAACATTGTGATGGTAACATCACCACTTCTAAGCCTGGAATTTGTTTTAACACTTCCAAGGTGTATGGTGCCCACCCCGCTTTATCCACGTGACATGCGGTGTGATAAGCCACTCGCAATTTCAATGGTTTAAGCGGTAAGGTTTTACCTTCTTTAAAGAGTTGATATAAGAATGGTGTCACCATGTGAATATGCGGACGAACTTTCGCATTGTCGATACCTAAAATATGATGATATTCATCACGTAAATTTAGGGAGCAACTTGATGCTTCACTGATCACATCTAAGCCATTTTCATCCACCATTTTGCTGATGTAATCGGTGTTAAATTGAGCTATTTTCTTCGCACGTTCTGGGAATTGGTTCACGCTTAATGGCAAGCCACAACATTTTTCTTTTTCCAATAACACCACACCAATGTCCATGGCATTGAACACTTGAATAAATTCTTTACCCAATTGTGGATTATTGTAGTTCACATAACAACCGTGATAATACGCCACTTTGCGTTCGAATTTTTGTTGGTTTTCCACCATTTTTTTCATATACCAGCTGCGGAACGTACCAAAGGAATATTTTGGTAACGTACGATGGCGGCTAATTTTCAATGCTTTTTCCAACACAAATTTTGTCGCTTTCAAGCCCGTAATCGTATTCACAATTGGCGCAAGCGGTGTATTAAGTGAACCCATAATATCGGTGTTACTTAAAATTGCATCACGTAATTTTTGCACGGTCGGTTTGTGTTGTTGAGCAAGGTATTTGTTTCTTGCGCGAACGATAATGTCACCAATTTTCACATCAGACGGACACGCAATTTCACAACGTTTACAGTTAGTGCAGTATTTCAATGCTTCATCATAAAGTTCGGCTGATTTTAAGCGTAAACGCTCACCATCTGGGCCTGATTGTTTTGGACCCGGATAGTTTGGATTTTGACGCGAAACCGGACACACTGCTGTACACGCCGTACATTTAATGCAGCTCTCAAAGCTTTCATCAAAAGCATGATGATGTTGTGGTGCATTAAGGGATTGTTTTGCATTTTCAATTAATTGTTGAATGTTCATAACGCCTCCTTAATGTGTGTTGTGAAGAATTTCATCGGCAACCGCAAGAGCTGTTACCACTGCCACGCCAGAACCACAACCGAGTTCTAGTGCATTGAAACCACCAATCACATTACCGACCGCATATAAATTCGTTAAAAATTGACCGCCCTTTTGCACTTGGCATTGCGCATTAATCGCTACACCTGCAGATTGGTACGGTTGTGGATTTGAGAAACGGTGATCTGTCCAAGTAAAACGATCGGTATCGTTAAAGCCTTCCACACCAATGATGTCCGAATGGAATACGGGTTCGTAGATTTTATCGAATTCAGAAACTAAACCTTTACTGAAGAAGCTACCTGACGCTAATACGAAATGCTCTGCTGTGATTTCTTCCTCTTCGTGCAAACGCGTTTGAATAGCACGAACTTTGTTGCCATGAAAATGCGCTTTTAATGCACTATCACCATTCATCATGAGTCCACCTAATTTCTCAAAACGACGACGTAATTGAATACGTTGTCGCATACCTAATAAAGAAGGCGGTAAGGTTGGTAATTCAAATAATGGTAAGCCAGTTGCTTTACGAAGTGACTCCATAAATTCTTGATTTTCTAGACCGAAACAAGCTGGTAAGAAAATCGCTTCTGTGCCTTGTGCCGCTTCTTTCATTTCAGCCACAAGATCATCAAATTTCAGTTTATATTCTAAAACCTGCGCAATGTTCACACTGCGGAACTCACGAGAGTTTGCACGTAACTGATCTAATTCTGGAATATTTAAAAAGCCTGTTTTTACTTCACAATGTGCAAACTGTGGATTAAGCGTGAGGTTATCCGCCAATAATTCTGGCTGGAAATCGTGATAGCCTTCAATGCCTAAAACCGCAATTTTTTTATACGGGAATGCAGTTTCGCCTTGTACCGTTGGCACACTATTTGGTGAAAGCCATGCACCACGCAAGCTGCCTAAACCGGTTACGCGAAGATGATTTTCTGCAGTTGAACCAATTAAATCTAAATTTAACGATGCTGCTAATTTTTCGAAATCTTGTGCTTTCGCTAATACACGTTCAGCACCCATAATACTATAAGGGTGTTGTGGTAATTGAGCGGCAAGTGCGGTCAAATTTTCAGGAATATTTTTAACAAACGTACCATTTGGTAAACGGCTTAATAAATCCAATGAGCCAGACGCAAAATCAATCGCTGCTTGGCCATTATTGATAATGACACAACGTTTGCCTTGTTCTTGTAGGGCGATGCCGCAAGTTAAACCTGCAAGGCCGCCACCAATAATCACTATATCAAAATTCATTGCTATCCGTCCCTTGCTGTTTGTCAGTTTCAAGCGGTTGAACATCATTTAAGCCCAACACACTGCCATACATCCACGAAGTAAATTCGGCTTCACGAATCGCTTCACCCCATGCAATAGGCTCAATACCACGCCAACGTTCCTCCATGAAAGAGGTTAATTGTGTGGTAGATTGGCGAGGCGTTGCTACTTCAAAACGATGCATTAAACCTGCTGCACGACATGCACAAAGCTCAGCTTGGCAAGTCCCCATACCCACACGAGTACGGCGACGTAAATCCACTAAGTTATTCACATTTAATTCATCAATAGCATAACGTACTTCACCCGCTGTTACTGCTTCACATTCACACACCATTGAACGATCAAGACGTTCTTTATCTAATAAACGAGTTGCACGAGAACCATGACGATACACGGCTGAATAACGAATCGTACTTGGAAGTGAAATGACTTTCTGATTGGTTTCTGCTCGGCTTTCGGTTGAACCTGGCAATGGACGTACAGCTGTCGTACAACGTGCTGTTTTGTTGAGTTTTTTACAAACAAGATCCGTTGCCCATTCAGCCATTAAGCGATAAGTCATTAATTTACCGCCAGTGATTGTGATAAAGCCCTCTAAGCCATCACGCTCTGCGTGATCAAGTAACACGATACCGCGACTTACGTTACGACCTGATGGATCGTCATCAGACGCCACTAATGGACGCACACCAGCATAAGCACGTAATACACGAGTATGACGCAAGCTAGGGGCTAGTTTTTCCCCTTCACGGAATAAGATATCCACTTCTTCTGGGGTCACTTCCATATTGTCGATTTGATCGTAAGGAATACGACTAGAGGTTGTACCGATAACGCAAATAGTATCACCCGGTACAAGAATATCCGCATCTGCCGGTTTACGACAACGGTTAATGACCATTTTGTTGATACGGTGACCCATGACAAGTAATGCGCCTTTTGCTGGGAACATTTTGATTTTGAGATCCGCATATTCTGCGATGCCTTGTCCCCAAATACCGCCTGCATTAACAACTAATGGCGCAAAGAATTTACGGTTTACGCGATTTTTGTGATCGTAAACATCTACACCGATTACTTTGCCACCTTCGCGAATTAAGTTTTTCACCTCGCAATAAGTGAACATTTTCGCGCCATTTTCGGTGGCATCCATCACGTTGGAGGCGGTTAAACGGAAAGGATCGATTGAACCATCAGGCACCACAACGGCCCCAACTAAATCTGGGTTTACCGATGGTTCCATAATTTGGGCAAGTTTAGGATCAATGGCGACAGCTTCAATACCAGATTTGGTACAACTTTCGATGAAGGTTTTTTGATAATCAAGGGAATCTTCAGGTAAGGTGATAAATAAACCTTCTGTTTCATCCACACAGTGACGAGCGATATTGCGCAGAATTTTATTTTCTTTAATACATTCTTCTGCTGATTCCTGATCGTTCACGGCATAACGCGCACCACTATGTAACAAACCGTGGTTACGACCTGTTGCGCCTGTCGCAATATCACGACGCTCTAATAAAATACAGTTAATTCCACGCAATGCACAGTCACGAGCAATCCCCGCACCTGTTGCACCGCCACCAATGATAATCACATCCGTCGAGATAGGTGAAAAATCACCCACATCACGATACATATTAGGCGATAATCCCATTGTTACCCCCAAAGCCAAAATATTAATAAAAAGAAACGTAAAAACTGTTACAAATTCCATGGCTATTGTATGGGAGAGCGCTTAAATTCACAACATTTTGAGCGAAAAAGAAAGCCATTTTGTGAAGCAGATCACATAATTTTCGTATTCGCTCATTTGTTAAATTTTTTTTTGTGAAATACATCACATTTTTGAATTATTTCTCTTTTTAATTTCTATTTTTATTTTATCATGCACGCTATCCCCATTGTCGGGGTGGACTCATAATTAAAATGATTTTGGAGAGAAATTATGTTTGGACCATTTAAACCCGCTCCGCATATTGCGGAACTTCCAGCGGAGAAAATTGATTCCACGTATAAACGCTTACGTTGGCAAGTGTTTGCAGGGATCTTCTTTGGTTATGCCGCTTACTATTTTGTACGTGCAAACTTTGACTTAGCACAACCCGGTTTAATTCAACAGGGCTTGTACACAAAAGCGCAACTAGGTGTTATCGGCTCGGCGGCTGGTCTTGCCTACGGTTTATCTAAGTTCGTAATGGCAGGTATGTCTGACCGTTCGAACCCTCGCGTATTCTTACCATTTGGTTTATTGCTTTCTGGTCTTTGTATGACCATGATGGGTTTATTCCCATGGGCAACCTCTGGCGTTGCCATCATGTGGGTAATGATCTTCTTAAATGGTTGGTTCCAAGGTATGGGTTGGCCTCCATGTGGTCGTACAATGGTACACTGGTGGTCTAAATCAGAACGCGGTACTATCGTATCTATCTGGAATACCGCGCACAACATCGGTGGTATGATGCCGGGTGCAATGGTGCTATTAGCAAGTGCCGTGTTCTTCAGCACTCATGGTATCGAAGCACAAGCAAAAGACATTTGGCAACAATCCCTCTACTATCCGGGTATTGCTGCAATGATCTGTGCAATTCCAGTTTACTTCGTGATGCGTGATACTCCACAATCTTGTGGTTTACCATCAATCGAAAAATGGCGTAATGACTACCCAGATGACTATAACGAAAAAACTTACGAAAACGATTTAAGTACAAAAGAAATCTTCGTAACTTATGTATTGAAAAACAAATTGTTATGGTACATCGCGATTGCTAACGTATTCGTATACTTAATCCGCTACGGCGTATTGAAATGGTCTCCGGTTTACTTAAGTGAAGTAAAACACTTCAACATCAAAGGTACTGCATGGGCTTACACCATTTATGAATTAGCAGCAGTTCCTGGTACATTATTATGTGGTTGGGTATCTGATAAAGTCTTCAAAGGTAAACGTGGTTTAACCGGTTTCATCTTCATGATCTTAACTACCGCAGCAGTTGTAGCATACTGGATGAACCCAGCTACACCAGAAGCTGAGCTTGCAAACTACTCAGCTTGGTATGAAAACCCATATCAATTAACTGACTTCATCTTAATGACCTTAATCGGTTTCTTAATCTACGGTCCTGTAATGTTAATCGGCTTACACGCGCTTGAGCTTGCACCGAAAAAAGCAGCAGGTACAGCAGCAGGTTTCACCGGTTTATTCGGTTACTTAGGTGGTACTGTATCAGCTTCAGCTGTTATCGGTTGGGCAGCTCAACACTACGGCTGGGACGGCGGTTTCTACGTCATGATCGGCGGTGGTATCTTAGCGGTGTTATTACTCTTCATCGTAATGGTTGAAGAAGGTAAACATAAAGCTAAATTAGGCGATACCTACGGTAAATAATCTATAAATTAAAGGCGACAGGCGAAGGCTTGCCGCCTTTTTTATTACAAAAACAACTGAATTTTTAACCGCACTTTAAAAGGAGATAATGTGATGAAATTGAATAAATTAACCATTATGTTAGGCGCGGCAGTTATGGCAAATGCAGCATTAGCAAATCAAACTTGTGAAGCGCCCTATCGTTCAGCACTCCCCGCTTATACTTATAAATTAGACAAAGTGCTCGAAGTCAACGGACGTCAAGGCATTACCACTGATGGTAAATATTTATATGTATCAGGCAGTAAAACTCTATCTAAATATGATATGGATGGAAAACTGATTAAAGAAAATAAAGATCCTTTTGTCGGCTACCAAAAGGAAGCCAATCACATTGGCGACATTGATATCTACAACAATGAACTTTATGTTTCTTCTGAATGGTTTGATGCTGGCGTAGGTAAAAATATTCAAATTGCAATTCACGATCCAGAAACCCTCGCATTAAAAAGATCAGTTGATTTTAATCCTGAGTCAGGTCAAGTCGAAGTTTCCGGCATCACCGTAGATACCGTTCACAATTCAGTTTGGATGGCATCTTGGGTTGGTGAGGAAAGTGGCCGTTATTTATATGAATACGATCTTTCAACGGGTAAATATAAACGTAAAGTGCATTTACAACCTGTTCCACAATGGATTCAAGGCGTTTATGCCTACAACGGTGATCTCTACGTCACATCTGATGATGGTACGGCAGATGAAAAAGAACCCGATCATATTTATCGTGTAGAAATTTCAGATAAAAATAATGAAGCTCGCGTCGTTTTAGAAAAAACATTAAATGACATTCGAGATGTCGGCGAAGTCGAAGGCTTGAATGTGAATCCGAAAACGAAACAACTGCTTGTCCATGCAAACCGAGGCAAACAAATTGTGCTAGGGATGCCAAAAGGATTTTATCCAGGATATGACCGTGAAATTAGTGAGATCTATTTTTACGACATGAAACCAAGATGTAATAAGTAAATCAAGGAGAACACACAATGAAACTCAAAACTTTAGCGCTTTCTTTATTAGCTGCAGGCGTACTTGCAGGATGTAGCGCACACTCTTCTGTGGACACTATGAAATCAGACAAAATTATCATTGCTCACCGTGGTGCAAGTGGTTACTTACCAGAGCATACACTTGAGTCTAAAGCGCTTGCATTTGCACAACATGCAGACTACTTAGAACAAGACTTAGCGATGACAAAAGATGGTCGTTTAGTTGTTATCCATGACCACTTCTTAGACGGCTTAACTGACGTGGCGAAAAAATTCCCAAATCGTCATCGTAAAGATGGTCGTTACTATGTAATCGACTTCACCTTAAAAGAAATTCAAAGTTTAAATATGACTGAAAACTTTGAAACTAAAGACGGTAAACAAGTTGCAGTATATCCGGGCCGTTTCCCACTTTGGAAATCACACTTCAAAATCCATACTTTTGAAGATGAATTGGAATTTATCCAAGGTTTAGAAAAATCGACTGGTAAAAAAGTAGGTATCTATCCTGAAATCAAAGCCCCTTGGTTCCACCACCAAAATGGCAAAGACATTGCAGTTGAAACCCTTAAAGTATTGAAAAAATACGGTTACGACAAGAAATCTGACATGGTTTACTTACAAACCTTCGACTTCAATGAGTTAAAACGTATCAAAAACGAATTGCTACCAAAAATGGGCATGGATTTAAAACTTGTTCAATTAGTGGCATACACCGACTGGCATGAGACTGAAGAAAAAGATGCGAAAGGCAAATGGGTGAACTACGATTACGATTGGATGTTCAAACCAGGTGCAATGGCAGAAGTGGTAAAATATGCTGATGGCGTTGGTCCAGGCTGGTACATGTTAGTAGATAAAGAAAAATCTAAACCAGGCAACATCGTGTACACCCCATTAGTGAAAGAACTCGCACAATACAAAGTGGAATTACACCCATACACCGTACGTAAAGATGCGTTACCTGAATTCTTCACTGACGTAAATCAAATGTACGATGCGTTATTGAATAAATCTGGCGCAACTGGTGTATTCACCGACTTCCCAGACACTGGCGTTGAGTTTTTGAAAAAACAAAAATAATACGTAAGTAAAAGTAATAAAAAGAGCGGTCAAAATTCGTTGTGATTTTTGGCCGCTTTTTCTATATTCCTTTATCAAATTAATAATGCATGCTTCTCTGCATGAATTCGTGGCTAATCATATGTAAAGAAACAGAGCTTTTACAAGTCACATTGTAGACTACTTCATGCCAAAAGTAGCAATAATAGAATTATAAAACAGACTAGCCAACTCTTTTGCTCGTTTTTCAGAAGATTTCTGATCCCAAACTGCACTATTTCTATACTTAGAAACAAAATCTCTAACCATCTCTAATTCTGACTCTTCAAATAATTTTAATTTAGCTTTAAAACCTTTCGAATCACATTTTGAGTTGATTTCTGGTCCTAAGGGTATAAGGTTACCTATTTTATGCTCCCAAGCTTTCTTAGTACTTCCTTTTATTTGAGATTGCGGAGTAATATGCTCTAAACTCATATTGTTTATAGATAATTCTCCAGTATTTCGATACACAAACATCTCAAGATACATAAATATGAGGTTAATCGTTTCTTTATCTTTCAAGAAAGAGAGTTTCGTAAACTTATCTAAAACAAGAGATTCTGGTATTAGTTTTAGTTTTTCTTTAAGTTTCTCCTCTAACTCTCTTATAATTGTTACTATTTCTTTATTATCTCCAGTGCATTTATAAATTCTTCTGGCATATGTAGCATAGCTTCTTTCTAGACCTGATTTAGGAGAGGATGTTATTCCAGAATGAATAAAATGAAATATTGATATTTTATTCAGAATATCTTTTAAATTTTTTAAACTGATTCTTTTATTATTCCACAACTGAATCAACACAAGAATTAACGGTCTTGCTATTTTAATATTAAAAACCTCTAATTTTTTTAGCGATTCATAAATCTCCTTATGCTCCAAATTCTTCCAGTCTTCTTTATTAGGTAATGCTATCTTTAGATACTGTTGTGACGAATCTAATAAGTCAAGCAAAAACTCATTATATTTTTCTTCACTGCATTCCACCTCATCTAGAAAACTTCCATAAATATCAGACTCAGAAGCTCTCTTGTACTTTGCATTCCAATACTGATAGAAAAAGTAGGTTAATGTTTCATTTTTAATACTCTGAATATTTTCTTTTATACTAATCCAACTTTCCTTTGCAAAATCATTGGGATGAGTAGAATCTAAAACAGAAAATAATTCATTTTTTATAAGATCAATATACTCTAAATTTTTTCCTTTAGCATTCAAAGTTTGAAATATCTTTTGTGAATCTTTCTTATTGTCTACCGTGATATAAATTGTTTCACACAGCTTTAACTGCTCTCGTAAAACCTGCAAAAAAACCAAAGGGTCATTTTTTCCATTGCCATTTGCTATTTCATCTTTAATTTTATTATAAAAGAAATTATAGGCCTTATGTAACCTCTTATTTTCAAGAGGCGAAAGATCAATACTATGTTTAGATGCTTTATTCTTTTTTCTAAATTGTATTTCATTAGGAAAGAATTCACTATTGTTTTCACTTTTTAATTTGAAAAATGGATCATCATTTGTATCTTTTCCTTCGATGTATCTATAACAGGTATTACTGAATTTTTCGTATTCCTTTCCATTTTGCGCTGTTTTAGCCAATTCATCTCCAATATTAACCAAAGCAGATAAAAAGATAGTTATCGTTGTAATTCTTTGTTGCCCATCAATAATATAATATTTTGAATCTGTATCTTTTATTAAAACTAATGACCCTATAAAATATTCCTTAGCTTTGAATGGGGTACATTCATAATCAATCTGTTCATTAATATCCTCCCAAAATTCCTGGATCTGTTCTTCTTCCTCCCAAGAATATTCTCTTTGATATCTTGGTACAACATACTCTCTCTCTAAACTTAAGATATCCTGTATAATTTTAGGTTCCGCATTAAAATTCATTATATATTCTCCAATAAAAACAGATAGTAGGGGACATATTATCTATTTTTTATTAAATTTTCTGTGAGCAATTTCACATTATTTGAAATTCACTCTCATATTTCTAAAAATTCGCATCCACGCGCTATCTTCAGACCAATCTTCCAGATACCATGAGTTACTCACGGCACGGAATACTCGTTCTGGGTGAGGCATCATCGCGGCAATACGACCGTCCACGTTAGAAATCGCGGTAAACCTAATGCCGAGCCATTCGGGTTGGCTGGATAGGTCTCAGTTACATTTACATAGCTGTCGATATACAGTACCATAATCAAGTTTTTAGCTTGAAGTGCGGTCAAATTTTCAAGAGTTTTGAATTCTATTTCTTTTCTTTGTTATTGGTTTGTATCTCTTAATAACAAAAAGGCCTGCCATTTATCTCAGCAAGCCTTTTAAAATAACGCAATTAAGCAAATTGCTTTTTATTCTCTAAATAACGTTTCGCACATTCTGCTGCAGCAACTAAGCCGCCTGCCATCATAATAATATCTTTAATCACGAGTCGGCCAGCACCTGAGAGATATGGGAAGCCATAATTAGGTGTTGGGAAGTCTCCACCTAAATTCGGCACCCAGGTTTCTGGCGTAAATATCAGGAACGACAGCGTGACTATCGACATACCAAACGTGAGCAAGCCTCCAAATAGTCCGAGTGTCGGAGACCAAATTCCTGCTAATACTAAAATACCAATTGTCACAATAATTGCGCCTATAATATAAGAAGCGGTATAGGTGCCGTTGGCTTTATGCCATTCAATATTTTTTGCAACCATTTTGCCTTCAGGGTTTTTATATAAGGTATATTCTTTCACTAAAACACCCTTATCATTTGTCACTTCATTTGCGCCGTTTTTGTAAAGGAAGCTTAAGAAAGGACTATTTGACACAAAGTGTGCAATACCATCTGCCTCATATTGGCAAACTTTTAAACCTCCAATCCAAACCATCACCACACAAATCGCAATGCGGATAAAGTTAATAAATTGACGTTGCAATGGCGCAACAATATTAGCTAGCAATGTAACGATGCACTCATGTAGAACTCCTCATATAGTTCAATTGATATTACGGGCATATGCCCAAGAATTTTTATATAAAATATTTATATAAACCATTTACAATATTACTCGCTAATATTGTTGGCATTTTTTATTACTAAAATTTATGCAATAAAAAAGAGATACCAATTTAGTTGTATCTCTTATTTTTAATTAATTTTCTGTGAGCAATCTCACATTATTTAAAATTCACTCTCGCATTTCTAAAAATTCGCATCCAAGCGCCATCTTCAGACCAATCTTCTGGGTACCATGAGTTGCTCACGGCACGGAATACACGCTCAGGGTGTGGCATCATCGCAGCGATACGACCATCTACGTTAGAAATTGCAGTAATCCCTAATACCGAACCATTCGGGTTGGCAGGATAAGTTTCAGTCACGTTTAAATGGCTGTCGATATATTGCGCCACAATCAAGTTTTGCGCTTGAAGTGCGGTCAAATTCTCAAGTGTTTTGAATTCTACGCGACCTTCACCATGAGAAACCGCAATCGACATATGTGAACCTGCCATGCCTTTAAACCATAATGAGTTGGTGTCGTTGATTTTCACCATCGCGGCACGCGCTTCAAAACGCTCTGATTTATTACGCACGAAACGAGGCCAATTTTCTGCACCTGGGATGATTTCCGCAAGGGTGGAGATAAATTGACAGCCGTTACATACGCCTAATGAAAGGGTGTTTTCATTGGCGAAGAATTGGCTGAATTGATCGCGTAATTGTGGGTTAAATAAAATGGATTTCGCCCAGCCACCACCTGCACCTAATACGTCACCGTAAGAGAAACCACCACAAGCTACCATCGCGTTGAAGTCGTTTAAGTTGTAACGACCCGCCATTAAATCGCTCATGTGAACATCAATTGCGGCAAAACCTGCACGGTCAAAAGCCGCAGCCATTTCAACATGACTGTTTACGCCTTGTTCACGTAATACTGCCACTTTTGGTTTCACGCCTTTGCTGATGTACGGCGCGGCAATATCTTCATTCACATCATAGGTTAAGTGAGCGGATAAACCTTTGTTGTCTGTTGCTTTTTTCGCTTCAAATTCTTGGTCAGCACATTCTGGATTATCACGTAAGCGTTGCATTTGGTGAGTGAGCTCTGCCCAAATACTACGTAATTCAGAGCGTTTTTCGCTTAATAGTTTTTTGCTGCCTCGAGTGATTTCAAAACGATCTTCTAAGCTGACAGAACCGAGTTCATAAGTTAAGCCAAGCAAGTCATGGGCTTTTAATACCTCACGCACGGCGCTTAATTCACTTTCTGATACTTGGATCACCGCACCTAATTCTTCATTGAATAACACGGATAAATCATTATCGCCTAATGCAGAAATATCCACATCCACACCGCAGTTACCCGCAAACGCCATTTCTACAAGTGTGGTAATTAAACCACCGTCTGAACGGTCGTGATAAGCTAATAATTTACGTTCTGCCACCAATGCCTGCATCGCATCAAAGAAGTTTTTCAGTTTAGTAACATTCACCACATCAGCCGGTTTGTCACCTAATTGTTTATACACTTGCGCAAGTGCGGTCGCACCTAAGCGATTTTTTCTCTCGCCTAAATCAATCAATAATAAACGGCTTGCGCCTTTGTCTGTGCGTAATTGAGGTGTCACGGTTTTGCGGACATCTTCCACGCGCGCAAAAGATGAAATCACTAAAGAAAGCGGAGCTGTTACGGATTTTTTCTCGCCATTTTCTTCCCAAGTGGTTTTCATCGACATAGAGTCTTTACCCACTGGAATGGTGATGCCTAACGCAGGGCAAAGTTCTTCACCTACCGCTTTTACCGCTTCATATAAGCCTGCATCTTCACCACCATGACCCGCTGCAGACATCCAGTTTGCAGACAGTTTGATGCGTTTAATATCGCCAATATTGGTGCCCGCAATGTTAGTAATAGATTCAGCCACCGCTAAACGTGCAGAAGCCCCAAAGTCTAATAATGCCACAGGTGCACGTTCACCCATTGCCATAGCTTCGCCGTGATAGCTGTCTAATGATGCAGTTGTGACGGCCACATCAGACACCGGAATTTGCCATGGGCCGACCATTTGATCGCGCGCTACCATACCCGTTACCGAACGGTCACCAATGGTGATTAAGAAAGTTTTTTCTGCCACCACCGGTAAGCGTAATACGCGATGGAAGGCTTCTTTTAATTGAATATTTTCTGTTGCAAGCGGTTGATTTTCGACAGTTTTTGACGAAACCTCACGCGTCATTTTCGGGGTTTTGCCTAATAATACATTCATTGGCAAATCAATTGGATTATTGTCGAAATGACTATCGTGCAAGGTTAAATGTTTCTCTTCCGTTGCCTCACCAATGACCGCAAACGGTGCACGCTCACGTTCACAAAGTGCGGTAAATAATTCGAGTTTTTCTGGCGCAACCGCTAAGACATAACGTTCTTGCGATTCGTTACACCAAATTTCCAATGGTGACATGCCTTTTTCATCACAAAGGATGGAACGTAAGTCAAATTTACCGCCACGTTCGCCATCGTGCACCAATTCAGGCATCGCATTGGATAAACCGCCCGCGCCCACATCGTGGATAAAGAGGATTGGGTTTTCTGCGCCTAATTGCCAGCATCGGTCAATCACCTCTTGGCAACGGCGTTCCATTTCTGGGTTTTCGCGTTGAACTGAGGCAAAATCTAAATCTTCTTTTGATTTACCACTGTCCATAGAAGACGCTGCCCCTCCGCCTAAACCGATGTTCATCGCTGGGCCGCCTAAGACGATCAATTTAGCACCAACTGGAATTTCGCCTTTTTGAATGTGTTCGCCACGAATATTACCGATACCGCCCGCTAACATAATCGGTTTGTGATAACCGCGCACTTCTTCACCATTGAAGCTATTGACTTTCTCTTCATAGGTACGGAAATACCCCAATAACGCAGGACGACCAAACTCGTTGTTAAATGCTGCACCACCTAATGGGCCTTCAATCATAATATCTAAGGCTGAAGCAATACGGTTTGGTTTGGAGAGTGGATTTTCCCAAGGTTGTTCAAAGTTTGGGATCACTAAGTTAGATACCGAGAAACCGGTTAAACCTGCTTTTGGCTTTGCCCCACGACCCGTTGCACCTTCATCGCGAATTTCACCGCCTGAACCTGTTGCAGCACCCGGGAATGGTGAAATTGCGGTTGGATGGTTGTGGGTTTCCACTTTCATTAAGATATGTGCATCTTCATTGTGATAACGATATTGCCCATCTTGGTCTGCAAAGAAACGACCGACTTTTGAGCCTTCCATTACTGCAGCATTATCTTTATAGGCTGAAAGCACGAAATCAGGGGTTTTCTCAAAGGTATTCTTAATCATTTTAAACAGGGATTTATCCTGTTTTTTGCCATCAATAATCCAATCGGCATTAAAGATTTTATGGCGACAGTGCTCAGAGTTGGCTTGCGCGAACATATAAAGTTCAATATCGTGCGGATTGCGCCCTAATTGAGTAAAGTTTTCCACCAAATAATCAATTTCATCTTCTGCCAGTGCCAAACCTAATTCTACGTTGGCTGTCACCAACGCTTCACGTCCGCCTTTTAAAATATCCACGGTTTTAAACGGTTTCGGATCTTGATGACGGAATAAGATCTCAGCATCTTGCGGATTGCGCACCACGGTTTCCATCATTCGGTCGTGTAAAAGTGCGGTCAATTTTTCTGTTGTTTTTTCATCAATCGGTTGGCTTAACTCAAAATAATACGCCAAACCACGCTCAATACGCTCCACTTCACTTAAACCACAGTTATGCGCAATATCCGTTGCTTTAGAAGACCAAGAAGAAATCGTGCCAACGCGTGGAATCACGATAAAGGTTTCACCTTTGGCTTCATGTTCAGCCAGAGTTGGACCATAATGTAACAATGCTTTTAGTTTTGCTTCCTGCTCGCTAACAAGCGGTCGATTTAATTCCACAAAATGCAAATATTCCGCATAAGCCGATTTTACTGGTAATTGATTTTGTTGGAATTTTTGCATTAAGCCTTGAATACGGAATTCAGAAAGGGCGGGTGAGCCACGAAAAGTTTGAAACATACGGGTACCTTTGAGTTATGTTTGAGGTAAAAATCGCGGGCTATTATAAAGGAAAAACACCAAAACGAAAACGTTTGCGTCAATCATTTTCAATGATTTTAGGTAAGAGAAAGCATATAATCATCAAGCAAATTCAAAAACAATCCAAAAACTAACCGCACTTTAAGGCGTCACTATGATCATCAACGACATCAATTTCAACGATCTCTACCAACAACATCTAAAAGCCTGTAATCACTATAATCTTCCACCGACAAAATGGGATAAAAAAGCCCCTAAAATGGCTGAGAATTTAGTGGGCAAGCCAAGCCGCTATAACGAAACCTTGCTTAAAGCCATGAATGTGCAACCCAATGAAACCGTATTAGATATCGGCTGTGGCCCCGGTACCTTTGTGATTCCTTTAGCCCAACAATGCCAAGCTGTGTATGCCCTCGATTACAGCCAAGGTATGTTAGAGATGGTTCAGCAATATAAAGAAAAGCATCAACTGAATAATATTACGCTTCTACATAAATCATGGTCGGATAACTGGGATGATGTTCCTCAAGCGGATGTGATACTCGCCTCTCGCTCGACGCTTGTGGATGATTTGGATGACATGATTGAAAAGCTGCAAAGCAAGGCAAAAAAACGCGTCTTTTTAACCTCAGTGACACAACGCCATTTTCTCGATGAAGATGTATTTGAAGCCATTGGTCGTGATGATGTGGGCTTTCCAACTTATATTTATTTAGTCAATCGCCTTTACCAAAAAGGCATTCACGCTAATGTAAGTTTTATTGAAAGTGAATCAGGCCATTTCCAAGGTGAAACCTTTGAGGATTTATTAAATTCTGTGGAGTTTTCTCTCGGCAATCTCACTGAAAAAGAAAAACAAAATTTAGCTCACTTCTATCAACAAAAACAAATAAACAATGAACCGATAAAACACGGACAACGAAAATGGGCGTTGATTTGGTGGGAGGTTTAAGAAAAAATGCGGTCATTTTTGACCGCATTTTACGCTTTAAGATAGATTAAAGAATCTCTAATAACTTCGCAAAGTCATCAAACACCCAATCTGGATTTGATTCCGCAATTGGAATGTTGTAGTTGTATCCGTAAGTTAATCCCACAACCGGGCAACCTGCTGAATGTGCGGCGAGAATGTCATTTCGAGAGTCACCTACAAACAACACTTGGCGAGGTTCTACGCCAAATTTACCGCATAAATAATATAATGGGCCTGGATGTGGTTTAATCGCGGGTAATGATTGTCCTCCAAGCATTTCACTGAATAAATGATCGATGCCAAATGCCGCCAATACTGGCTGAACATGGCGAGTTGGTTTGTTCGTTACCACGGCTAAGGTATAACCACGAGCTTTCAAAGTTTCTAATGTTTCTTTCACATTTGGATATAAACGACTCACATTGCAAAGATTCTCCGCGTAATACACATTAAAACGCTCTTTCACTTGCTCCATTTCTGCATCTGAAAAGTCTTTACCTATTTGCCCTTTTGCCCATTCTAAAGCTCGTGCAATCAATACAGGTGCCCCATTACCAATCCAAGTTAACACTAACTCTTCTGGTGCTTGAGGTAAACCAAAGTCTGCTAAAGCAGAATTCACAGATAACGCTAAATCCGGCAAGCTATTCACAAGCGTACCGTCTAAATCAAAACCGATAACTTTAAATTGGGTCTTCATTCTTACTACCATCTATTTAACTGAAGCTAACTGCGCACGCATTTGATCAATGATTTGTTTATAATCTGGTTTGCCAAAAATCGCTGAGCCTGCCACGAACATATCTGCACCGGCTGCGGCGATTTCTGCAATATTATCCTCTTTTACCCCACCATCAACTTCTAAACGGATATCTAAACCGCTTTCATCAATCAGACGACGTGCCTGTTGTAATTTTTTCAATGTTGAAGGTAAAAACGATTGTCCACCAAATCCTGGATTCACGGACATTAACAAAATCACATCCACCTTATCTAATACATAATCCAAATAACTTAATGGTGTGGCAGGATTAAACACTAAACCCGCTTTACAGCCGTGATCACGAATGAGCTGTAACGAGCGGTCAATATGTTCACTGGCTTCAGGATGAAATGTAATATAATCCGCACCCGCTTTGGCAAAATCAGGAATAATACGATCGACCGGTTTTACCATCAAATGCACGTCAATGGGTGCCTTAATGCCATAATCACGCAAAGCTTTACACACGGCTGGGCCAAAGGTTAAATTTGGCACATAGTGATTATCCATTACATCAAAATGAATCACATCCGCACCGGCATTCAACACGTTTTGCACATCATCACCAAGACGAGCAAGATCTGCAGAAAGAATAGAAGGGGCGATTAAATAAGGTTTCATTTGTCATCTCCTAAAGGATAAAAGTGCTTGTAGTTTACTACGTTAGGCTAAATTTTACCTTGATTATTTACAAGTTTTAGCTGAAAACAAAGAAAAAAATAACCGCACTTGATTCAATTACCTCAAAGTGCGGTTGGTTTTTATCGTATTTAAAAAGGGCTGATTAGTTTAATCCAATGATTTCCCAACGATTGTGAGATAGACCATCAATTTTGCCTTTTTTCACATTCGTGATGTAATCGATCATCATATTTTGGATCGTGCCTTTTTCACGGCCCATTGCCACTTTAGATTCCCAAAGTACTGGAATTTGTTGGCCTTCCCAAATACCACCTTTGCCGTTTAATTGAGCGAAACGATATGAGTTCATACCCACTTTTAATTTCATATCGTCCGTTACCGGTTTGCCGTCAGCAAGGGTTAAACCAACGATTTTGCTACCTTGTGGATTACGTAAGTCAATTTTGTAATTTACGCCACCGAAAATGTCGTAAGTCACATATTTTGATTTTTTACGTTCCGCATTGTAACGATATTCGGTGTCACCTGGTTGGATGGTATCGAAGTAGTTCGCAGACCATTCCATATATTCTTTCAATTGTTTACCGGTCATTTCATAAACGGTGACATCGCCGCCAGCATAACGATAGTTAAAGATGATGTCTTTTTTCTTGATATCGCCTTTATCCATACGTGCTTTTTGATGGTCGAAAGAGAAAGTCACCACATCTGCACCGCTGTAATGTTGTTCAACATCATTAATAAATGAAGATAAACCGGTATCTTTTGAGAATGCAGCAGATACACCGTGTTTGGTCTCTTGTGGCACCATTTCATTTTCGGTTTGACCAATCACCACATTGTTTAATTCACGTAATTTCTCATGATAAGGTTTATAGATTTCGGCAATTTTCTTATCCGCTTCAAGTTCTTTAACTGGAACAGTTTTGGATTCTTTCTTCACCAATTTCACTTCTTTTTTATCGTTGATATCAAAAGTGAGATCCACTTCAGATACCACGGTACCGTAACGGTGTGGTTCAGTGATTAGTGTATTTTTAATAGTTTCACTTGGTACATCTTTGTGCATGTGACCCGCGATGACTACATCAATGCCGTCTACTGCATTGATGACATCACGCATACCGGTGTCAGGAATCTTGTTTTCATTGTCGATACCCATGTGAGCGATAACAATAATTGCATCGACACCTTTCGCTTTTAACTTCTCAACTTGTGTACGTGCTTCTTCCGTTGGTGAAGTAAATTTCATGTCTTTTAAGTTGCCCGTGTCTTCTTCAAATTTTGCTGACATTGGGGTACTTAAACCGATAATACCTAATTTCACGCCATCTTTTTCGATGATGGTTGTTGCATCAATATAACGTTTATCATTTTTCTTATAATAGAAGTTTGCGGTTAATTTTTTCGCTTTGATGTCTTTTAAGATTTCATCTAATGCTTTCATCCCAAAGTTAAACTCGTGGTTACCAAGTACGAAAACGTCGTATTTCATTTCATTTAATACTTTTGGAATTGGGTGATCTTTGTAATATTTTTTATCTTTTGCGAACACATCGACTTGGTTATCTTGGATCGCATCGCCCACATCCACTAACACCACGTTTTTGTTGTTTTTACGCACATCTTTCACATAAGTTGCGATTTGCGCATAAGAACCAGATTTATCTTCTACGTCTGCGCCATAGCTCCAAGGTACAACGCGACCATGAATATCAGAGGTACCCAATATTTTAATATTTACTTCTTGTGCCATTGCTGTGCTAACAGCAGAAAGCGCAAATAATGAGCAAAGTAATTTTTTCATAAAATTTCCTTTAAAGTTGCACAAAGTGCGGTTAAAAATGCCGGAGAATTATAGCGGTGAATCGATTGCTGACATAATTTTATTTTGAAGAAAAATAAAATTTGTGAGCTTGATCACATTTCATTTGGAGGATTAATGTCCTGTTTGAGAAAATAAGTTAATCACTAAAACACCGCTGATAATCAATGCCATACCAATCAGGCCAGCGGTATCGATTTTCTGACCAAAAGCGAAATACGCCACAATGGCCGTCAAAACAATGCCGACACCCGACCAAATGGCGTAAACCAAGCCCACGGAAAGCGTGCGAAACACAAGAGAGACAAAATAAAACGAAATGGCATATAAGGTTAATGAGCCTATTGTAGGTAAAAGTTTGGTAAAGCCATCGCTGACTTTTAATAAATTCGTTGCCACAATTTCAAGGCAAATCGAAATAGCGAGTAATGTCCAAGGATTCATATCAATCAAAACGTAAAGTAGAAAACGCTATTCTACCTTAAGCGGCGGATGGATGTAACCGAATTTGACGAGCCATGGCTTGCATATAAGGCGCTGTTTGTTCAAAGAAATAACGGTAAGAGGCACATAAATAATTATGTGGATTGGGTTCATTTTCGAGAGAAACAAAACGATGTTTCGGGCAACCGCCATAACAGAGTTTACGAAACTCACAATGACGGCAAAGTACGGTCAATTTTTGTGATTTCTCTAAACCGAATTGCTGTTGTTTACTGGAAAACACAATCTCTGTTAAAGGTTGCTGAGTTAAATTTTCCCTTGTACCTATACGATGATATTTATTGGTGATCAGTGCCTATATGTTACTTATTCATGCTATAAAATAAAAAAATGGCAGAGGAAAACGCCCTCTGCCATTTCAATTATTTTTCTTCTCTTTTCACTTCATCCCATAGGATATCCATTTCAATTAAAGAAAGATCGTTAACTGATGAACCTCGTTCCAATGCTTTTTCTTCTACTTTACGAAAACGTTGTTCAAATTTATTATTCGCCTTACGCAAAGCTTCTTCTGCATTACATTTGAGGTGTCGAGACAAATTAACCGTTGCGAAAAATAAATCCCCGATTTCCTCTTCTATTTTTTCCTGATTACGAGGTGTTTGATTGATTTCATCCTGAACTTCTTGCAATTCTTCTTCAACTTTTGCTAATACAGGTTCAAGTTCGTCCCAATCAAACCCAATCTTTGAACATTGTTTTTGCATTTTTTGTGCTCTTAACAATGCAGGAAAAGCGTTCGGAATATCATCTAAAATAGAACGTTTTTCTTGAACTGATTTCTCTTGTGCTTTGATACTATTCCAACGAGCTAACGCTTCTTCTTCATTTCCAGCTGTTGCATCACCAAACACATGAGGATGACGACGCACAATCTTTTTAGAAATATCATTAAGAACATCATCAAATGTGAAATAACCATCTTCAGAAGCAAGCTGACTAAAAAATACAACCTGTAATAAAAGATCTCCAAGCTCTTCCCTTAAATTAGCAATGTCTTTCTTTTGGATGGCATCAATGACTTCATAAGTTTCTTCTGTTAAACAGGGAATCATTGATTCATAATTTTGTTTAAGATCCCAAGGACAACCGCCATTAGGATTACGTAATTGCGCAATTAATTGAATAAAATCTTGAATGGAATAATGCATAAGAATATCTCTGAAATACTAAAAATGCGATTAGTATAAAACGAATAGCAAAATAGACAATATTCTTACAAAAATTAGAGATAATTTGATATGGAATAATGGCAGGGGCGGAGAGGCTCGAACTCCCAACACCCGGTTTTGGAGACCGGTGCTCTACCAATTGAACTACGCCCCTATTGGTATTAAGAATTGGCGGAATGGACGGGACTCGAACCCGCGACCCCCTGCGTGACAGGCAGGTATTCTAACCAGCTGAACTACCACTCCGCTAAATGAGGTATAATTGGCAGTGACCTACTCTCACATGGGGAAGCCCCACACTACCATCGGCGTAACAATGTTTCACTTCTGAGTTCGATATGGATTCAGGTGGGACCATTGCACTGTTGCTGCCAAAATTTTTATTTTGTTAATTTACTCTAAAAATAAACTAACAAAATAAAAAGTACCTGGCGGTGTCCTAC
>NZ_LZOZ01000002.1 GCF_001679485.1 Haemophilus sp. CCUG 60358 | reverse complement strand
AGGTGGAGAAGATGTTAAAGCTGGCGGTTAAACGATTAGATAAAACAAGTGGTAGCATTTTACATTCAGACCAAGGCTGGCAATATCAGATGGCGGCTTATCGTCAAATTCTTGCTGAGCACGGCATCATACAAAGTATGTCAAGGAAAGGAAACTGTTTGGATAATGCCGCGATGGAGAGTTTCTTTGGACGATTAAAAACGGAATGCTTTTATAGTCGGGAATTTAATACGCGAGAGGAGATAGTTAATGCGGTAAGGGATTATTTGGATTACTATAATCATCGACGGATTCAACTAAAATTAAAAGGACTGAGTCCGATACAATATCGTCGTCAGTCCTCATGTGAATAGTCCAGATTTTTGGGGTCAGATCAAATTTAGCCGCACTTTTTTATTCTCAAAGAATCACTAAAATATTTTCTTAATCCAGAAAAACAAAAAACCCGACATTACGTCGGGTTTTCTTTTATCAAAAACTTTGATAATTATTCTGCAACAACGATAACATCTAATGTTGCAAATACTTCGCCGTGAAGTTGGAAACGAACATCGTGGTCACCAAGAGTACGGATTGGACCGTTTGGTAAACGAACTTCGCTTTTCGCAATTTCAACGCCTGCTGCAGTTACTGCTTCTGCTACATCACGAGTAGTGATTGCGCCGAATAAACGACCTTCATCACCTGCTTTAGATGCGATAGTTACAGAACCTAATGCAGTCACTTGTGCTGCGCGAGCTTGAGCTGCTGCTAAACTTGCTGCTGCCGCTGCTTCTAACTCTGCACGACGTGCTTCAAAGTGTTCAATGTTAGCTTTAGTTGCCATAACTGCTTTACCTTGTGGGATTAAGAAGTTACGAGCGAAACCAGATTTAACATTAACTTGATCACCTACGTTACCTAGGTGAACGATTTTATCTAAAAGAATTACTTGCATTTCCTAACTCCTTCTTAATTGTGATGAGAATCAGAGTAAGGTAATAACGCTAAATAACGAGCGCGTTTGATTGCGCGTGCTAATTGGCGTTGGTACTTCGCACGAGTACCGGTAATGCGGCTTGGTACAATTTTGCCGCTTTCAGAAATGTAGTTCTTTAATGTAGCGATATCTTTGTAATCGATTTCAACAACATTTTCCGCTGTGAAACGGCAGAACTTACGACGACGGAAATAACGTGCCATTTGGCTGTCTCCTAATCTATAAATTCGATTTGCTCGGCATGCAATACTAACTGCGTTAAACCATTTGAGGTTTTATGTGAAGTAATAAACCCCACCACAAGAAGTTTACTGCCGACCGTAATGCTTTGAGTTTTTTCTATTAACTGATTGCCACTGACTTGAACTGGCATCTTTAACCACGCTTGGCGTGATAAACCGCTTTCGACTTGTTCGGAACGATGTTCCAGCCAAAATTGGCAATGCGCAATCCCGTTAGGGCTTTTGCTTCGCTTGGGTAATTGACACACAGTGCCGATTAACGAGAAGCGATTATCAAGTTTTGAATTACTCTTCAGCATCCTCAAAATCGTTGTTTTCAACTTCAGCTAAAGGTTTACGTTCTTCTTTAGCCGCTTTCATTGGGGACGCTTCGGTTACGGCGTGCTTAGTATGGATAACAAGACTGCGTAATACAGCATCGTTATAACGGAAAGTCGTTTCTAGCTCGTCGATGACTTGTTGAGGCGCTTCTACATTCATAAGCACATAGTGTGCTTTGTGTAATTTGTTAATTGGGTACGCTAATTGACGACGACCCCAATCTTCTAGGCGATGAACTTGACCACCAGCTTCTTTAACAGAACCTGTGTAACGTTCGATCATACCTGGTACTTGCTCGCTTTGGTCCGGATGAACCATAAACACGATTTCGTAGTGACGCATTACTGCTCCTTACGGGTTAATCAGCCTTTGACGTAGATTAGCCACCAATCTGCAAAGGCAAGGAACGAAAAAATGAACGTGGCTAAGGGCGCCGATTATACAGATTTTTTTCCAGACTTCAAATAATTTGTACGCTTTTCAAACAAAAAAAGCCGATATCAACATATCGGCTTTCCTTTTATTTCTAAATTAACGGCTACGGAAAATGATACGACCTTTGCTTAAGTCATAAGGCGTCATTTCTACAGTTACTTTATCGCCCGTTAAAATACGAATATAGTTTTTACGCATTTTGCCAGAAATATGTGCAGTCACCACGTGACCATTTTCTAACTCAACGCGGAACATGGTATTTGGTAAGGTTTCCAAAATTGTGCCTTGCATTTCAATGCAATCTTCTTTTGCCATTTTATCCTCTAAAATTATGATTTTTTTGACCGCACTTTTTGCGGGTTATAAATGAAAAACGGGCGGATTATAGCCGTTTTTGGCGTTAGACGAAAGATTAAAATAAAATTGAACAGAAAAAAATCACTTTTTTCACCAATTTGTACGTTGTATCAAGACTTAGGAATGATTTACAAAAGAAAAACTCCCCCTATAATGGGTACATAGTAATCTCTTCGATGGTATAAAGAAATGAATAAAACATTACTAAGTAATAATAATCACCCAAATATTTCATTAACCTGTCAAAAATTTCAATATGGCGGAGGTATGGAACGATATCTTATTGATATTGTTAATGGATTATCTCAGGCAAACATTACACCTAAAATTTACTCTGCCAAGTTTGATACTGCATTACCTGAATATAATTTAATTAATCCAGTTAAGGTTAATCTTTCTTTTGTTCCTAAAAAATGGAGAACCTCATTTCTTTCCTATTTTTCAAATAAATATAAAGAAACATCAGAAGTCTCACTTACCACCTCTTATACCCTATCTGATGTGGTTATTTGTGGTGGAAATCATAAAGGATATCTACAAGCATCAAAGAAAAAGCCAAGCATATCAGATCGATTTAAAATCATGGGTGAACAAAAATCCTTAAATCAATCCAAATATGTCATCGCTCATTCTGCATTGATGAAAAAAGAACTCATTGAGTTATATCATATCCCAGAAAACAAAATTGATGTGATTTATCCTCCTATTAATACAGATAAATTCACACAAATCAATGAAGAAGAAAGAGTGAAGCTCAGAGAAAAGTTAGGTTTCAAAAAAGATGAAATCATTTACCTATTTCCTTCTACTGGGCATACGCGAAAAGGTTTTAATATTTTAAAAAAATATTTTGAAAAAACTCAGTTACCGATTCGCTTAGTGGTAGCAGGAACGCCTGTAGAAGAAAATCCTAAAATCTCTTCGCTTGGTTTTTGCAAAAATATGCCTGAATTATATCAAGCTGCAGATTTCACCATTATGGCATCTCAATATGAGCCATTTGGGCTTGTTGGACTAGAATCCATATTATCTGGTACGCCAGTTATTTTTTCTGAAAACATGGGGTGTCTAGAAGTATTACAAAATGCATTTGGCTATACATTTTCTAGAGAAAACATGAATACATTGGATGATGCAATTCAAAAATCAGTAAAACAAGCATCTGAACATCAACATCGCATTCTCAATCCAATGGACTGTATTCGTTATAATCCAAGTTTGAGTCATCATATTAAAGCAATACTGGAAGTCATCGCTAAATGATATTGCCCATGACAGTTACACTAAAATTTACAAAAGAAATACAGGCTCTATAATAACTGCACTTTTCTTATTAAATAGTACTTATGAATTCAAAAAAACACTTAGGCCATACGGCGCGTAAACGCTTTGGTCAAAACTTTTTACATGATACTTCTGTGATTCAAGGTATCGTGGCGGCGATTTACCCACAACCCAATCAATTCTTAGTGGAAATTGGTCCGGGACTTGGCGCATTAACAGAACCGGTTGGTGAACTTGTCGATCATCTGACTGTGGTAGAGCTTGACCGAGACCTTGCAGAACGTTTACGTCATCATCCATTTTTACATCAAAAGCTCACCGTTATTGAAACGGATGCGATGCAATTTGATTTTGGTGAGCTTTATACAAAAGAGAATTTAGCAGAAAAAGGGCAAAAATTACGTGTATTTGGTAACTTGCCTTACAACATTTCCACTCCATTGATGTTCCACTTATTTAAGTATCATGATGTGATTCAAGATATGCACTTCATGCTACAAAAAGAAGTGGTGAAACGCTTATGCGCAGGGCCAAATAGCAAAGCTTACGGTCGTTTAACCATTATGGCGCAATATTTCTGCCAAGTGATGCCTGTGCTTGAAGTACCACCTTCTGCATTTAAACCTGCACCGAAAGTAGATTCAGCGGTTGTGCGTTTAATTCCGCATAAAGAATTGCCACATCCAGTAAAAGATTTATATTGGCTGAACCGTGTTTGCTCCCAAGCGTTCAATCAACGCCGTAAAACGCTGCGCAATGCACTCTCAACGTTATTTTCACCTGAAAATCTGACCGCACTTAGTATTGATTTAAATGCACGTGCAGAAAATTTGGCTATCGCAGATTATGCGCGCTTAGCGAACTGGTTGGCAGATAATCCTCCAGCTGATATTAATAAAGATGAAATCTTAGATTCAGAAGAGTAAAAAGAGCGGTCAAAAATGGCAACCTATTTCGTCGGTGATTTGCAAGGCTGTTATGATGAATTACAGCTTTTATTAGAACGTGTGAGCTTCAATCCTACGCAAGATAAACTTTATCTCGTGGGGGATCTTGTGGCGCGTGGGGATAAATCACTTGAATGTCTTCGTTTCGTAAAATCACTCGGTAATGCCGCGCAAACCGTACTAGGTAATCACGATTTACACTTAATTGCGACCGCACTGGGTATTAAAAAAGTGAAACCTCGTGATCATGTCGATGCTATTTTTAATGCACCCGATTTTGATGAGCTGATTCATTGGTTACGCCACCAACCATTACTTGTGCATAATGAAGAATTAAACTTCCTGATGGCGCATGCTGGTATTTCGCCCGATTGGGATTTGGAAACTGCGAAATCTTGTGCGGCTGAAGTTGAACAGATTTTACAGCACGGCGATTTTCATTATCTCATTGAAAATATGTATTCTGAACAGCCTGATCGCTGGTCACCAGATTTGCAGGGCTTAGCGCGTCATCGTTACATTATTAATGCTTTCACTAGAATGCGTTTTTGCTATTTGGACCATCGCTTTGATTTTGCTTGTAAATCCCCTTTAAAAGATGCACCAGCGGAGCTCACGCCTTGGTTTAATTTAGATAATCCACTTTATAAACAAATTCCCATTGTCTTTGGGCATTGGGCAAGTTTAGTCGATGAGCCAACTCCAAAAGGTATCTATGCCTTGGATACCGGTTGTGTATGGAATAATCGAATGACTATGTTGCGCTGGGAAGACAAACAGTTTTTCACACAAAGTGCAGTCAAAAATTACAGTGATTTTTAAGGAAACGCTATGCTCTCGCTTACGGCTGAATCTTGTGAACTGTTCAATATTCCTTTCTATCAATTCGCTCAAATGAAGAAATTCTGTCCGGAAGATATTCCGGCGATTAAAACGGATTACAAATTACATTGGGATAACTGGAAAGCGATTATTCAAGAAGTGGCAAAGCAACTTGGCATGCCTTTTGCGAAACCGCATATTGAAAGTTGGACCAATGGCTGGCAGGTTCGAGCACATTTCTTCGCTTATTTTAAATACGAGTTTAATCAAAATTCTGCAGCAATCTTTTCTGTGCTATTAAATCGTCGCCGACTAAGAGTGTGTTTAGATTGGCATTGCTATCGTGCAGATCGCTCACAAATTAATGTGCAACAATATAATCAGTGGCTTGATCAATTTGATTTCAAACAATTTTCTGATTTTGATATTTGGCGAGAAGATGAAAGCGAATATGATGATTTTCGCCAAGTGAAGGACATTTCTGAAAAAGATCTTCTCTTGCGTTCAGATGAGGATTTTTGGTGCATTGGGAAAAGCATTGAAAAAGCTGAACTTCATAAAATCGATCCCGTTTCATTTATCACAAAAACCATTCAACAGTTACAACCGCTTTACGATCGCTGCCATCAATAAAGTGCGGTCATTTCCATTAAATTTTTTCGTCTTTTTATTTGTTATGCTATCATTACATTAGTTTAACATTTTTAACAATTTTGCTTTTAGGAGTACTTTATGAAAAACGTCGTGATCGTTGGCGGTGGCGCCGGCGGTATAGAGTTAGCGACATTTTTAGGCGACAAATTAGGTCGCAAAAAACAGGCTAAAGTGACGCTTGTGGATCGCAATGCGACCCACTTGTGGAAACCCTTATTACATGAAATTGCAACGGGCGTGATGGATGATGGCACGGATTCTCTGAGCTATCGTGCACACGGGAAAAACCACCATTTTAGCTTTGAACAAGGTTCGATCACGCGCATCAATCGTGAACAGAAATATGTCGAACTTGCCCCCGTTTATGGGCAAGAAGGCGATATGCTCGTGGTTGCACGTCGTATTCCTTATGATTACTTAGTGATTGCGATCGGTAGTAAATCGAATAATTTCAATACAAAAGGCGTGGCTGATAACTGTATTTTCTTAGACAGCTCTGATCAAGCACTTCGCTTCCAACAAAGAATGTTGGAATTATTCCTTAAATTCTCTGAAAACCGTGTATTAGATGATATTGGTGAAGAAGAATTTAAACAAAAATTAGTGGATGAAAGCAAAGTCAACATTGCGATTGTTGGCGGTGGTGCTACTGGTGTGGAATTAACCGCAGAGCTTTATCATGCGACTGAAGACTTATCTTCTTACGGTTACGGCAAAATCGATAATTCTTGCTTACAAGTCACTTTAGTTGAAGCGGGTCCTCGATTACTGCCTGCTCTACCCGAAAATTTATCTGCAGCGGTATTAGATGAATTGCAAGAAATGGGTGCAAACGTGAAATTAAATACGATGATCACGGAAGCCCAACCAAATACTCTTATCACCAAAGATGGCGAAGAAATCAAAGCTGATCTTATTGTGTGGGCGGCGGGTGTTCGCACCTCAACGGTGACACAGCAATTCGATGGATTAGAGCTTAACCGTATCAATCAATTAGTGGTAAAAGATACCCTTCAAACTACGGTGGATGACAGTATTTTTGCCATTGGTGACTGTGCGGCATTAATGCAACCAAACGGTAAACTAGTCCCACCAAGAGCGCAAGCGGCACACCAAATGGCAAAAGCTTGTGCAAAAAATATCTTTGCACTTTTTGAGCAAAAACCATTAAAAGCATTCAAATACAACGATAAAGGAACCTTGGTTTCTCTTTCAAGTTTTACCGCATTGGGGAGCATTTCAAATAAATTTGGGAAAAACCCACTAACTGTTCAAGGTAAATTTGCACAGTTTGCGTATGTGTCTTTATATCGCATGCACCAACATGCTTTGCATGGATGTATTAAGATTGGCTTGATTATTTTAGTGGATAAACTTAACCACTATTTAAAACCAAGATTGAAATTACATTAATACAAAAAGTGCGGTCAAATTGATCTGCACCCCAAAAGTTGGACTAAACAACCAACAATTGAGGTGCAGATTTTTTTATGGGTAAACACTACACAACAGAATTTAAATTACAGGTTCTTCAACCTATCCTAAAAGGGAAAATGAGCATTCGAGAGGCCGCTCGTTTTTACAATATCCCCTCTGACACATTAGTTGGAACCTAGTTGAAACGCTTTGAAAAAAGTGGCATAAAAGGACTTATTCCTTATAAACCATCAGGACGACCGCCAATGAAACCTAAATATGCCAGAATGCCTCCTCCACCTAAAACAGAAGAAGACCGCTTACGTCTGAGAATTTTACAGCTTGAAGCGGAGGTCGCTTACCTAAAGGAGTTGAGAAAGCTCAGACTTCAGGAGGAAGCC
>NZ_LZOZ01000001.1 GCF_001679485.1 Haemophilus sp. CCUG 60358 | reverse complement strand
ATCAAAGAAGCAAGCTTCTTTATGTTACCGTTCGACTTGCATGTGTTAAGCCTGCCGCCAGCGTTCAATCTGAGCCATGATCAAACTCTTCAATTCAAGTTCAATCGCTCAATACTGCTGACATAAAATGTCACTACTTAAAAAGTATTATGAATTTCTAGTTAGCACCTATTAAGACTTCAAAATTAAAAAATATTTTTAAAACAAGTCAATCAACAAGTGCCCACACAGATTGTCTGATATATTGTTAAAGAGCAAAAATAAATTGGTCGGCGAGATAGGATTTGAACCTACGACCCACTGGTCCCAAACCAGTTGCGCTACCAAGCTGCGCTACTCGCCGTCAGATTTCTCAATTAAGAGAATATGGGGTGGCTAATGGGATTCGAACCCACGACAACTGGAATCACAATCCAGGGCTCTACCAACTGAGCTATAGCCACCATTGATTAGTTGTTCATCGCATTGACTTTCTGGCGCGCTCGACAAGATTCGAACTTGCGACCTTTGGCTCCGGAGGCCAACGCTCTATCCAACTGAGCTACGAACGCGTTACTGCGTCGTTGCAGGGGCGTATATTAATGATTTCACAATACCTTGTCTAGCACTTTTTTGAAAAAAAATATCAAAAGATAAATTTTTGTTCAATTTGTATAGAATTTATTATTTATTCGTCTATTTTTAGTGCTAAAGAATAAAAAAGGATAGCAAATTGCTATCCTCTTTATTTAGTTTATTGCTTATTACGGCGTGCTCGACGTTTCATTCTTCGTACCCATCGAGTGATTTTCCACGCTTTTGTAATTGAATAAGCATAAAGGAAGAATAGCACGATAAACGCAATGAACATTGCCCATTCATTAATATAGAAAATTTCACCTAAGATCCCAATTGCTGCACAAATTGCCGCAAATAAGGTAATTAATAAAAAGGCTTGGCGAGAGGTTAATCCTGCACGAACCATTAAGTGGTGTACATGTAAGCGATCCGGACGGAATGGACTTTTTCCTTTGCGTAAACGGCGATAAATGATGGCCACCATATCAATTAAAGGAACAGCAATAATCCAAAGTGCGGTCACTGGATTCATCGGATGTCCTTTTCCTTGCGTACTTAAAAGTAGAATCCAAATAATAGTAAAGCCGATTAAAGTACTTCCTGCATCCCCCATGAACACTTTATATTTTGGCCCAAACGGAATCCCTAAGTTTAATAATAAATAAGGCAGAATCGCGACAATTAAGCCAAAACTCCAATATGCCATATCCATCTGTCCATCACGGAACATCAAGATACCGATGGCAGCAAATGAAACAATAGACAACCCTCCTAGCAATCCATCAATACCATCAATCATATTAAAGGCATTAATAATCGCGATTGTGGCAAATACGGTAATAATCAATCCGATAGAACCAAGTGTTAATTGGAATGGCCCGAGAATTTGGCCTAAATGATCTAAATAAACATTACCTAAGTCGATCATTAAAATTGCAAGCACCGCTTGAATTCCTGCACGCAAGAAAGGGCTAATATCAAAGCGGTCATCTAAGATACCGATTGCGAGTAGAACAAAGATACTGAATATATAAAGATAAGGTAAACGAAGTTGATCCCACTCCATTAAATAATAGCAAAGGTTTCCCATAAAAAGAGAAACACCGCCAATAAGTGGAATCGCACCTTGGTGACGCTTACGATAATTTGGTTTATCAACCAAGCCAATTTTATTCGCAATTGGTCGCATCACAAGCAAGGTTAAAAATGCTCCTAAGAAAGTTACAATAAGACTTAGCATAGTTTGTATCCTAAAAATTTTTTGCAAAGGATAACATAAAGAAAAATCAGCACACAAAGATTTTTCTCAAATTCAGTTTTTTAGTACAATATGCCTGCCCACTTTTAATATAAGGATTAAAAATCATGACAAAATCAACCGCACTTTTCTCTCGTGCACAAGAAGTTATTCCTGGTGGTGTAAACTCCCCTGTTCGTGCTTTTAAAGGCGTAGGTGGCACACCCGTATTTATTCAAAAAGCCAAAGGCGCTTACATTTACGATACCGAAGGCAAACAATATATCGATTATGTGGGTTCTTGGGGGCCAATGATTTTAGGTCACAATCACCCTGCCATTTTAGATGCGGTATTAAAAGCTGCTGAAAATGGTTTAAGCTTTGGCGCACCAACACCGTCTGAAATTGATTTAGCAGAATTGGTCTGTGAAATTGTGCCATCTATTGAAATGGTTCGTATGGTAAGTTCAGGTACTGAAGCAACCATGACTGCCATTCGTCTTGCGCGTGGTTATACAAATAGAAGCAAAATCTTAAAATTTGAAGGTTGTTACCACGGCCATTCTGATTCACTTCTAGTAAAAGCAGGATCGGGGGCGTTAACACTTGGTCAACCAAGCTCACCAGGTGTGCCTGAAGATTTTGCAAAACACACTTTAACTGCAGAATATAACAATCTTGATTCTGTTAAAAAATTATTTGAAGAATTTCCTAACGATATTGCTTGTGTGATTATTGAACCTGTCGCAGGCAACATGAACTGTATTCCGCCAAAAGAAGGTTTCTTACAAGGCATTCGCGAAATCTGTGACCAATATGGTGCACTTTTCATTATTGATGAAGTCATGACTGGTTTCCGTGTTTCACTTGCGGGTGCACAAGCTTACTATGGTGTAACACCTGATCTCACCACATTAGGTAAAGTCATTGGTGGCGGTATGCCAGTGGGTGCTGTTGGCGGTAAAAAAGTGATTATGCAACACCTCGCACCAACCGGCCCTGTTTATCAAGCAGGTACTCTTTCAGGTAACCCGATTGCAATGGCGGCAGGTTTAGCCTGTTTAACCGAATTGAAAAAAGCAGGTAACGAGCAACACCTTGCAGAATTAACCACTAAACTTTGTGACGGCTTAAAAGCATTAGCTCAAAAACACAATGTGCCATTTGTGATTAATCATGTAGGCGGCATGTTTGGTATTTTCTTCACTGACCAAAAACAAGTTACTTCTTATGCAGAAGTCATGAAATGTGATACCAAAAAATTCAAAGTGTTCTTCCATAAAATGCTTGATCAAGGTGTTTACCTTGCGCCTTCTGCTTTTGAAGCAGGCTTTATGTCTTTAGCACATACAAATGAAGACATTGAAAAAACGCTTGCTGCCGCTGATATTGCATTTGCCGCAGTGGCTTAAATATAAAAAGTGCGGTTAAATTTAACCGCACTTTTTTATTTCATACTATAAACGTTCATAGAGTACGTTTTCTAACAATCCCCTTTCCTCTTCGGTTAATGCTGTGCCTTTTTCATTTGTCAGAATGAAGAAGTCTTCGGCTTTTTCCCCTACAGTCGTGATTTTTGCATTACAAATATTGAGTTTTAACTCGCTAAAAATTTGACTGATTTGAGCCAATAAACCGGGTTTATCTAAAGCTACCACTTCTAATTCGGTATGCTCTTTTTTAGTTTCTTTCAAAAAACGCACATCTGTTTTTACGGTAAAATGTTGCAACTGTCGATTATTTGCAAAAGACATGGATGGCAATTTTTCACCTAATAAAACAGAGGTTAATACCGTCTCTAATTCTCGGCGACGTTCTGAACGAACCAATTCACCATTTAATTCTGTGATGATAAAGCTATCGAATACGTAGCCATCATCGGATGTTAAAATTTGTGCATCATGAATACTGAATTTTTTCGCACCAATGGTTGATACCACTTTATTAAATAAATTGGTTTGATCAGGACAATAAACGAAAATTTCTGTTCCGCCGGAAGAAAAACGGTTACTGATTTTAACGAGTACTTCACCATCAAATTCAGCTAATAACTCTGTATGCCACGCAATTTGTTTTGGACTATTTCGTAAGAAATAATCAGATGGGCAACGCTGCCACAAAGCTGAAATTTTCTCTTCAGATAATTCTGGTTGTTCTTCGGATAAAATTGCCAACGCCAATTGACGATTTTCAAGGATTTTTTCTTCATTATCTAATAGCAAATCCATCCCTTGTCGGAATTGTTGCGCCGTATAATCGTATAAAGAGGCAAAAAGAGAACGCTTCCAGCTATTCCATAATGTGCCATTTGTCGCACAAATATCCGCAACGGTCAGACAAGTGAGATAATCTAAACGAACTCGATTTTGCACATTTTCCGCAAAGTTCATCACGACTTCCGGATCATGAATATCTCGACGCTGTGCGGTAATTGACATGAGCAGATGTTCTTTCACCAACCAGATCATTGTTTCAATTTCTCGACGATCAAAACCATGCAAACGAGCAAAGTCAGCGATATCTTCAGCCCCTAACTCCGCATGATCCCCCCCTCGCCCTTTCGCGATATCATGGAAAAGTGCGGCAACATAAAGCAAAGTGCGGTCAGAAATTTGACCAAATATTTGATGGCAAATGGGATGAGATTCTGCTTCGTCTTCAGCTAAGAAACTTTCCAACTTCAACATCACTCGCAAGGTATGCTCATCCACAGTGTAAATATGGAAGAGATCAAATTGCATCAAGCCTTCAATTCCCTGCCATTGTGGCAAATAAGCCGTTAACACACCATATTGGTGCATTGGAAGGAATGCTCGCTGAATCGCTTTCGGTTGATTAAATAACCGAATAAACTTCTCCCTTGCTTCAGGAATATCACATAATTTCTGCGTCAAACTTTCCAACACAATCTGAAGTTGGCGTAATGTTGAGGAATGAATTTCGGCTTGTTCATGCTGCGTAAGATAGAAAAAAAGATCCAAAATACGATCCGGTGAACGTAAAAACACGTCTTCCTTACGTAAACACAAACTTTGATTCACTAATTCAAAATTCTTATCCAAAGGATGAATAGAGAGCTCGCCATCTGTTGATAAAAAATGCTCTTTATAGTGCTTAATCAGGATATCGGTCAAACGAGAAATCGTGCGTAAAGCTTGGAAAAAACGTTTCATCATTTTTTCGACACCATGATTTCCCTCGCCTTCAAAACCAAGCATCTCGCTCACTTTAATTTGACGATCAAACAGCAGTCGGTTGTCATAACGTTTTAAAATCAAGTGCAAAGCGAACCGCACTTTGAATAAAAATTCTTGGCTGTCTAATAATTGTTGATGTTCTGATGGGTAAATAAAACCGCTTTCCAAAATGCCATCAAGTGTCATTTCTCCTGTGTGGCGTAAGGCGATCCAATATAAAAGGTGAAGATCCCGCAAACCACCTGGGCTGTATTTTAAATCAGGCTCTAAATTGTAACTGGTGTTGTGATAACGCTGATAACGTTCAATTTGTTCTTGTACTTTGGCATCAAAGAATGATTTTACCGCCCAAAAATCTGGCTTTTTCAGTATTTCCTCTAAAGCATTGAAAAGGGATATATCTCCCGATAAATAACGTGACTCAAGTAAATTGGTGGCAATAGTAATGTCTTGTTTACCTTCCTTTTCACATTCTTCTAAAGAACGAACACTGTGCCCTACGTCAAATCCACAATCCCACAAGAACTGCACAAACTGAGCAATTTTTTCTTCCGTTTCAACGCCTCTTTCTTCTTTTGAAAGAATAAGAACATCCAAATCAGATAAAGGAAAGATTTCTTGTCTTCCGTACCCACCTACTGCAATTAAGGTAAGATTAGCTTTATCTAATTCAAATTGCTGCCAAAGCTGTTTTAACAAATCATCACAAAATTGTGTACGGTTAGCAATCAGCTCAAAAACAGAATAATCAGAAAAATGCTGACGTTCCAATTCCTTTAAATTTTCACGCTGAATTTTGACCGCACTTGGCGTGAGTGGAGAATCGAAATGATAAGGAAAAAGCATACTGTTCTCTTAATTAAATAAAAAGCCCATAAAAATGAGCTTTCAATAACCATGATGGGAATTAATCTTTGTCAAAGATCCAATGGAACACTGAACAGAGCCAAAAGACACCTAGTACAACTGCACCAATTGGTAGTGTAACGAAGTAGCCAATCCACACTAAAGCTATTACAGGCTCTCCTTCTCCTATCACCTCAAAAATAATAAGGGGAAGGCACGCAAAAAATACGATAACTAAACTGATCAGAAGGAAAGTTCTAAATCTCATCGTAAATCAAATTTCCTTTTAATGCTTTAAATATTGACCATCATACGTTGAATTCGACCTTCTGCAATTTCTTCATCACGGATTGTCATCACTTCACAACCGTTTTCGGTAACCACAATTTGATGCTCATATTGCGCTGAATGGCTACGGTCTTTGGTTTTTACTGTCCAACCATCGCCCATAATACGCACTTCTTTTTTACCCGCATTAATCATTGGCTCAATGGTGAATACCATACCCGGTTTTAAAATCACACCGCCATCATCCGCATAATAGTGTAATACTTGCGGTTCACAGTGGAATTCAGTTCCCACACCATGGCCACAGTACTCTCGTACTACGCTAAAGCCTTGGCTTTCAGTATATTTTTGTACCGCTTTACCAATTTCATTTAAACGAATACCCGGCTTAACCGTACGTAATCCCACATAAAGCGCTTCTTGTGCCGCTTCAACCAATTTTTGGCTACGAATATTGGTTTCACCCACGACATACATTTTAGAGTTGTCTCCGAAATAACCGTCTTTAATCACGGTCACATCAATATTGACAATATCGCCCTGTTTTAATTTTTTATCGTCGCTTGGAATACCATGGCAAACCACTTCATTTATAGAAATACAGGTTGCTTTCGGGAAACCATGATAATTTAAGCAAGCAGGAATTACTTTTTGTACATTCACCATATAATCGTGACAAATACGATCCAATTCTCCCGTCGTCACCCCTTCTTTTACATAAGGTTCGATCATAACCAAAACATCAGATGCTAATTTACACGCTTCACGCAACTTAACAAGTTCTTCTTCAGTTCTTAATGGAATGCCCATTATTTCTCCTTATTTAATTCTGATTTATTCGGATATAATAGCACTAATTCCGTGAAAAATCTTGAATGAATTAACAGGTTATTAGATAATACAAAGATTATTTTTAGGAAAGTGGGGATAGAGATATGTCAGATTTAGATATGGCCGTGCCGCTAACTTTTACTGATGCGGCAGCCAATAAAGTAAAAAGCTTAATTACCGAAGAAGAAAACAATGAATTAAAATTACGCGTGTACATCACCGGTGGTGGCTGCAGCGGTTTCCAATATGGTTTTACCTTTGATGATAAAGTCAATGAAGGCGACCTGACGATTGAAAAATCCGGTGTGCAATTAGTCATTGATCCAATGAGCTTACAATACTTAATTGGTGGCACCGTTGATTATACTGAAGGATTGGAAGGTTCTCGTTTTGTGGTGAACAATCCAAATGCAACCAGCACCTGTGGCTGCGGTTCGTCATTCAGCATCTAACATGGATTTTCAATTTACCCATTATCTAGGCAATGTGCATGCCAAATGTTCGATGGAACACATTGCGCTAGCCAATTGGTTTAATTCTGAAGTGCGGTCAAATCCTCAAGCGTTTTTGACCGCACTTTCTGCCTGTAAGCAGATTAAAAATAATGATGAAGTCACGCTGATTGGTTCTGAATACACGCTTTTTATCAATACCGATGAAGTGATGATTCGCGCCAATAACCTTGCGATTGAAACAGATGAAATTTTAGAAGACGACTTCCATTATTATGATGAAGAAAGCATCGCCTTCTGCGGTACAACAGACTTCATCCACTTTCTTAATGCTTATTTTGAATTTATTGCTTAACCTCATTCTCTGAAGCTAATATTATGTCGGAAACGGAAAAAACCTCACCAGAGCAACAAGAAACGCAAGCGCCAGATAAGCGCCGTTCTTGTAAAATCTTTTTAGCTAAAGCAGCCTTTACTTTAGGGACGCTTGCCGTATTTTATGGTGGCTATTTAGACTGGCAAATTCGCTCCAAAATGGATGGCCAAATTTGGCGTTTACCGGCAGAAGTGTATAGTCGTTTAGAAAGCGTAAAACTGTCTGATAACCTTTCTTTTGACGAAGTGATTCAAATCTTACTCGATAACGAATACCGTCAAACGACTATGATTGCAGCACCGGGCGATTTTAAACTCGAAGAGGATACCATTGTATTACTTCGTCGTGCGTTCCCTTACCCTGACAAGCCTGAACCACAACGTGTATTACGTTTACGTTTTACGGATAACAAACTTTCTCGTATTGAAGACTTAGTCAACGTAAAAGCGGTTGATGAATTCCGTCTTGCACCTAAATTAATTGCGATGTTGGAATCAGATAATGAAGATCGTTTAGCGATTCCGTTACAGCAATACCCTCGTTTACTCATCGATGCCTTATTACTTACAGAGGATCGCCGTTTTTATGAGCATAACGGGATTAATCCAGTGGGGATTGTGCGAGCAATGATTGCCAATATTAAAGCCGGTCAAACGGTTCAAGGCGGCAGTACACTCACTCAGCAATTAGTTAAAAATCTATTTTTATCCAGCGAACGTTCTCTGACACGTAAAGCCAATGAAGCCTTAATGTCATTAGTATTAGATTGGCGATATGATAAAAACCGTATCTTAGAAACCTATCTTAACGAGATTTACCTTGGTCAAAATGGTGATATTCAAATTCACGGTTTTGCGTTGGCGAGCCAATTCTATTTTGGTCGTTCTATCCGTGAAATTAGCCTAGACCAAATTGCCCTTTTAGTTGGCATGGTGAAAGGACCATCCCTTTATAATCCATGGCGAAATCCACAATATGCACTCGATCGCCGAAATGTGGTGTTAAAACTGATGCTTGATCACCAAATGATTGGGGATGAGCTTTATGAGATGTTGAGTAAACGTCCATTAGGCGTGCAAGCTAAAGGTCAAATTTCACGTAAATACCCTGCTTTCATCCAAACCTTACAAGCGGATCTTCGCCGTCAATTAGGGGAAAACAAAACGTCTGCACTACTTGGTGCGAGAATTTTCTCCACCATGGATTTAAAACAACAGGCACAAGCTGAAAATGCCGTAGTGAATACGGTTAATCAGTTACAACTACAAACTAAAAATCCACATTTAGAAGGTGCAATGATTGTCGCGGATTATCACTTAGGTGAAATACGTGCGGTTGTCGGTGGATTACAAACAGAATATGCCGGATTTAACCGTGCCTTAATGTCAAAACGTCAAATTGGTTCTTTAGTAAAACCATCCATTTATTTGACCGCACTGATGAATCCGGAACAATTCCGTTTAAATACACCAATTCAAAACCAACCAATCACGATTTATGTTAAAGGTAGCCAACCTTGGCAACCTCGTAACTACGATCGCAAATATAGCGGTTCAGTGATGTTGATGGATGCCCTTGCTCGCTCGCTAAATATTCCAACGGTAAATATTGGGATGAAAGTTGGCTTAAGCAAAGTGATTGATACGCAAAAAGCCATGGGTTGGGATAATGTAGCCATTCCAAAAGTGCCTGCAACCTTGCTCGGTTCTTACAGTATTTCACCTTATGATGTAACCAAACTCTATCAAACCATTGCAAATCAAGGTGGCAAAATTGAGTTAAGTACCATTCAAAGCATTGCAGATCGTCAAGGAAATATTATTTACGAACACAATACAGTGCCGGATCAAGTGGTGCCGAGAGAAGCCGCTTATCAAACCTTATATGCGATGCAACAAACCGTAGAACGTGGTACTGCGCGTAGCTTACAAAATGATTACGCGGATCTTCGTCTTGCAGGTAAAACAGGCACCACCAATGATGCCCGTGATACGTGGTTTGTGGGTATTGATGGTAAAAATGTTAGCACCATTTGGCTAGGTCGTGATGATAACGGTGAAACCAAATTGACGGGTGCCTCTGGTGCATTACAAATCTATAAAGATTATTTAAACCGTGTTGTCATTGAAAAACTGAAACTCGGTCAACCTTCTACCATTAAATGGGTTGGCATCAATGCTTACGGCAGTTGGAGTTGTGGTAGCAGTCGAACGATTCCTGTGTGGATAAATAAAGATCAAAACTTCTGCGCTTCTGCACCAACGACGAGTACGGCGACTGCTACCGCTGCACAAACTACGCAATCGCCACAACCTGAGCAAGCAGAATCCGCAAAACAAGAAAGTGTATGGGATGTGTTAGATAATAAAGCGCCTGTTGAAGAAGCAGCACCCGCTCAATAAACCCGCTTATTTTTGACCGCACTTTTATATCTCCATAAAGCGCCTAACAAAGGCGCTTTATTCTTTTAAGCATACAATCACCCTCTAGACATTTCCGACTCTTGTAAATTTTTTGATCTCCATCACAAAAATTAAAATTATTTATTGTCATTTCACTGATATCAAAAGATAATTATAAATAGGAATTAATTTCATTTTAGGTAATGAGGTAAATAGACGATGCTATCCCGTTCTATTCGATTTTTCTTTTTAATTTTTTCACTCGCCTTCTCTTCTTCACTCTTTGCGCAAGACAACTACCAACAGTGGGTTAATGATATTACGTCCCGCTTAGACAAAACGGCTCAACTTGTCCAGCAAGGTAATACCGATGATGCGCGTACTGAAGTGCAAATGGCTTATTTTGAAGTGTTTGAAAATCTAGAAGGTCCGATTCGTATCAATTTCTCCGCACAAAAAAGTTACCAAATGGAAGCGACTTTTGGTGAGATCCGTAAAATGATCGGTGAAGGCAGTTCACAACAAGAGATTCAAGCTAAAATCGATCAGCTCAAAAAAGAATTACAAGAAGTGTTGCCATCATTGATTGAAGGTCATCAGCTCAATGCCGATGGTCAACATGGTGTTTATGATAATCAAGAGATCGCCCCTTATTGGCAACAAAGTTTTAAAACCATTGATGATTTGCTCGCTCAAGGGCTCGAAGCGTATCAAAATGGTGATCTCGCTAACGCGAAAAAATTGTTCCAACAAGCGCAATACGACGGCTATAAAAATTCAGAAATGGAAATGTCCATTCGCCAAAATCGCTCTGCAGAAATCTCAGCGGCGATCAATCAACAATTTTACAACATCATCCGTTTAAGTGAACAAGCCGATCAAATCACAGAGATTGGCTATCAAAGCACGCAATTATTACAAGATATTGAAGAAAACTTGCCTAACCTGCCAACGACACGTGAAGAACAAAATGTTCAATCCAATGCCGCGCAGCAAGCAACAGATAATCAACAAGAACAAGATTGGAATAAGATTAAACAAGAGATCAACCAACGTATTCAACAAGCTATTGCGCTCTATCAACAAGGTGAGAGCAAAAAAGCGATTCTTTCTGTGCAAGACACCTATTTTGATGTGTTTGAAAGCAGTGGCATGGAGAACAAAATTGGCTCTCGTGATAGCAATTTTAAAGCAGAACTTGAAGGTTACTTCACCCGTTTAGTCAGTTTAATGAAAGCTGAACAAGGTGATAAGTTACAAGCACAAGCTGATGGTTTAGACCAGAATTTAACTAAAGCCGTTGAAATGTTACAGGGCGGAGAGCAAAGCGATTGGTCGATGTTCTTATATAGCCTTTTAATCATTCTTCGTGAAGGTTTGGAAGCCTTATTAATTGTTGCGGCTATCGTGACTTACTTAATTAAAAATAACCACCAAGATAAATTGCCGGTTATCCGTCAGTCTGTTTATGTGGCATTAATTGCCAGTGTGATTACCGCATTTATCTTCCAGCTTATCTTTGAAAATTCAGGTCAAAACCGCGAATTGCTCGAAGGCTTTACGATGATTTTTGCTGTAGTCATGCTGTTTATGATGAGTTACTGGTTATTGTCTAAAGTCGAAGCACAAAACTGGAAACGTTATTTAGAAGGTAAACTCTCTACGGCCCTCACTACAGGCTCACTCATTGGCTTATGGCTTACCAGCTTCTTAGCCGTATATCGTGAAGGGGCGGAAACGGTATTGTTCTACTATGCCCTCGTGGGTGATGCGAAAAGTGCGGTCAGTTTTATTTACCTTTTCGCAGGTATCATTGTCGGTGTAATTATTCTTACCATTTGCTACTTCGTGATGCGTTATACCGTGGTGAAATTACCGCTTAAACCATTCTTTATGTTCACGGGTTCTTTTATGTATTTAATGGCCTTTGTATTCGCCGGTAAATCTGTTTTAGAACTCATTGAAGGCAAACTTTTCGAGCCAACGCTGATTAGCGGTGTGCCTGAAATTTCGTGGTTAGGTATTTATCCTTACATGGAAACCCTAATACCACAAGCAATCTTACTCATCGCAGCCGTATTTGCTCTGTTTATTATGAAATATCAAAGCAAAAAAGCCGCGTAATACCCAACAATCCTTTAGGAGAAAAACAATGAAAAAAGCACTTTTAGCAACAGCATTATTTGCGGGTATTTTTACCGCGTCTACTGCAAACGCATTCCAAGAGTACCCAATCGGTGAAGCGGTTACCATGAATGAAATGGAAATTGCAGCGGTTTATCTCAAACCAATCGATATGGAACCACGTGGCATGGGTTTACCTGCTGCGAAATCAGATATCCACTTAGAAGCGGATATCCACGCAGTAAAAGGTAACAAAAATGGCTTTGGTGATGGTGAATGGATGCCTTACTTAACTATCAACTATACTTTAGTGAATACCGATACTGGTGAAAAACAAGAAGGTACTTTCATGCCAATGGTAGCAGGTGACGGTCCTCACTATGGTGCAAACGTGAAAATGATGGGCGTGGGTAACTATAAATTAACTTACCACATCGATCCTCCATCAAAAGCAGGCATGCACCGTCATACCGACTCTGAAACGGGTGTAGGTCGTTGGTGGAAACCATTTGATGTAAGCTATGAATTCAAATTCACTGGCATCAAATAATCTCAGGTAAATATTGATTTTACCACTTGCCTTCCCTTGTTTGTCAGGGGAAGGCAATAGCATTTCATTTAACCTTAAAATATCGTCTGTTTTATCCTATTAAATGGTCAAACTATGAATTATTTTTTTACTTTCCTGCTTCAAGCACTTTTACCTTTTTCATTATTGCTCGGTGTTTATCACAGTAAACAATCCACTGTAAGTGCAAAAAAAATAATTTGGCTTAGCCTATTCGGTTTTATTGCCGGTATCGTACTGCGCCTTAGTTTACCTGCGGGACAAATAACCAATTTAATCGTCAATGCGGTGATATTAGCGCTATTGATTATCTTTGCCTTATGTTTAATTTTCGGCAAAGGTCGCTTACCTGCCTTTTGGCAAACGGTATTAATGCTCATCGCTGGAAGCTTCTGGGCAAAAGATCCTAATATTACTGCCCTCGTTTCTACTGATGTTATCAATACCGATTCGATCTTACATATAAGTGCGGTCATTTTTGCCTTTGTTTTTTGTTTATGCTTACAAGGCTGGATCGATTTACTTCTAAAACAAGCGGTAAAAACACAACAAAAATCAACCGCACTTTTAAAAGGTGCTATTAGCCTTCTCTTAGTTTGCTTGCTTGTTCCACTTATCGGTGAACTCTTATTAATTTTAATGAAACTTCAGGTGCTTGAGCTTACCAAGCCTCGTTTAAGTTTTGTTGCGAAATCAGGCGAAATCACTCGTTGGTTAAATTACATTTGTGCAGCATTGCTCTTAGTTGTACTTGCCATCTTTTACGGCAAAATTCATTTATCACGCAAGCAACAAGTTAATACCACACAAGAACCGATTGAAAAACGCCAAAAATTAGCTGCATTACGTACGTCCTCTCACTTACTTGGTTGGGGATATTTAGCTTTAGCAATTACTTTTGCAACGCAACTTTATTGGGAGCAAATTGCTTCTCGTCCTCCACAACTTTCAGAGGCAATTCCTGTTACCTTAGATGAAAAGCAACAAGTTCATATTCCAATTGAGCAAGTAAAAGATGGCAAATTGCACCGTTTTGTTTGGATTGCTGATGATGGTAAAGCTGTACGTTTCTTTGTTATTAATCGTCAGCCAGACAAATTGAGTCTAGCCGCGGTATTTGATGCCTGCTTGCTTTGTGGTGACCAAGGTTATGTGATGGAAGGCAACCAAGTGGTTTGTGTTGGTTGTGGCGTACATATGTTTATTCCATCTATTGGTAAACCGGGTGGCTGTAATCCTGTACCGATTGAGGATTGGCAACAAACTGAGGCTGAAATTCTCATTAATCGAACCGGCTTAGAAGAAGGGCTGAATTTATTTAGCACGATTGTTGAAATCGATGTAAAAGATCCGATTAGTGGCACCCAAATGAAAAATACTAAAACGGAGCACAAATACAATTATGAAGGTAAAACTTACTTCTTTGAAAGCGAGAAAAACCTCGATTTATTCCGTGATAACCCTGAAAAATATTTAGGTAAGGGGGAATAATGCTAGCAAGAATGTTATTCCAATCTTGGCGTTTTAGCATTAAACGTAAACTGTTAGCCGTTATTACTATTTTCTTAGCGGCTGGCTTAGTCTCTGCACTCTTGGCGGTATCCATTGATATTGGTGACAAGATGGCGAAAGAGCTGAAATCTTATGGTGCTAATATTTTGGTTGAGCCTGCAAGCAATGCAGCCTTGCCTGGCGAACTCAGTCATAACACTGATTTAAGCAGCCAAGATTTCCTTGATGAAAAAGAACTGCCGAATATTAAAGATATTTTTTGGCGAAATAACATCGTGGGATTCGCTCCATTGTTAAGTGCAAATGTAAAAGCAGAAATTCTTTCTGCAAAAACGCATGAAAAATCGACCGCACTTGAACAAATTAATGTGCTTGGTACATTTTTCGATCACAACATTCCTGTACCAGATGAAGACGATTTCCATACGGGGCAAAAAATTATTAGTCCTTATTGGCATGTTGAAGGGGAATGGGTCAACGACCTTGAAACGCCTGAAGGTGAATTTATTCCTGCACTCATTGGTGAACAATTAGCACAACGAACTGGCCTAAAACAAGGCGATAAAATCAAGCTTCACTATCAAAATAATGAACTTAATAATCAAAGTGCGGTTGAAATTACCGGTATTTTATCTACAGGTGGTGCTGAAGATAATCAATTAGTCATGCCACTCAGTGCTGTACAAAAATTACTGGGTTTAGAAGGGAAAATTCAATCAGTTAAAGTCTCTGCGCTTACCGTGCCTGAAAATGACCTTTCTCGTAAAGCGCGAGCCAATACCGATGCGTTAGATGCCGAAGAGTACGATCGTTGGTATTGTACAGCTTATGTTTCGTCTATTTCACATCAGTTAGAAGAAGCCATTTCTGGTGCCATTGTTCGCCCAATTTGGCAGGTTGCGGCGTCAGAAGGTGTCGTCATTGGTAAAATCCAGTTATTGCTTGCTGTCGTGACTCTTGCTGCCTTAATCGCCGCTGCTATGGGCATTGCCTCATTAATGAGTACTGGGATCATTGAGCGTTCAAAAGAAATTGGTCTGATGAAAGCCTTAGGCGCATACCAATGGCAAATCGCCTTATTATTTTATTGCGAAGCCATTATCAGTGCCTTAATTGGTGGTTCGCTTGGTTGTATTGCTGGTTGGGTCTTAGCAAGATTTATTGGTTCGGCCCTATTTGGCGTTCCGCTAAGTTTTGCTTGGATTGTAATCCCTTGCGTATTAATGCTGTCTATTTTAATTGCTGTGGTGGGCACTTGGTTCCCAGCCCATCGTATTGCCAAACTTTACCCTGTGGAGGTGCTGTATGGCCGCCAATAAAAGTATGTTTTGGCGTTTAATCTTCCAAGCATTACGCCTACGTTTACAACGGGTATTTATTATCTTCTCTGCGTTGACTGTCGGTGCGTCTATTGTTACCGCAATGGCAGCAGTATATTTTGATATTAATACCAAAATGAGCCAAGAGCTCCGTACCTTTGGGGCAAACTTTTACATTGGTGCGGCCAATGGTGGTTTGATGAAAGAGCTCCAATTAAAGCAAATTCTTCATCATGCACCGGATAATTTCATCACAGCAGCCAGCCCTTATTTATATGGCGTAGCGCGAAGTGATTTAGAAAAAATCGTTATTATGGGCGTGTGGTTTGAAGATATGCATGTTCTCGCGCCTTATTGGCAAATTACCGGGTCAGCTATTAATGTCAATTTTGACGATCGCAATGCCATGATTGGTAAAACCTTAGCTGAACGCCTTAATTTAGGCGTTGGAAGTAAATTAAAGCTTTCTAAAAATGCTGTTGAAAAGCATGAATTCACGATTAAAGCGATTGTTGAGGCGGGCGATGCCACAGATAACATGTTAATCGTCAGCTTAGAATTTGCACAAAGTTGGTTGGATAAAGAAGGATTGGCAAACAACGCCTTGCTCAATGTCAAAAATGAACAAGGTAACGTCGCACAATTTGCCCAAGACATTATGCAAAGTCAACCCGATCTAACTGCCCGCCCAATTCGAAAAGTCTCAGCTTCTGAAGGGCAGATTTTAGATAAAATCAAAGGATTGATGGGCTTAATCTCATTAGTCATTTTGATTCTCGCCACCCTTTGTGTGAACACCACGTTAATTGCGATTGTTGGTGAGCGAGCAAAAGAATTTGCACTACAAAAAGCCTTAGGTGCCAAACAAAGTGACATCATTAAGCAAATTAGTACCGAGATTCTGATCATTGCACTTTGCGCAATTGTCGCGGGACTGATTCTCGGCTACATCTTGGCACAACTACTTGGATTAACCGTATTCAAATCTTATATTGATATGCGTCTGCCGGTTATTCCAATTACTATCGTCTTATCGTTATTGGTTGCCTTTATTGCGGTGATTGTACCAACCAAACGCGCTTTAAATATCCAAACCGCAAATGTGTTAAAAGGGGAATAAAATGAGTGAATTTGTGATTGAAACGCAACATTTATATAAACGATTCGGGCAAGTCACTGCTTTAGAAGATATTAATATTCAAATTCGCCAAGGTGAGTTTATTGCCATCATGGGCGCATCGGGTTCAGGTAAAACCACACTCATGAATATTCTGACTGGCTTAGATACCGCCAGTGAAGGTAAAGTGATTTTAGACGGCGTTGATGCGGCACAACTAGATGAAGTGGGTCGTCAGCGTTTTCGTGCAGAAAAAATTGGTCTAGTCTTCCAACAATTCCATTTGATCCCTTATTTGACCGCACTTGAAAATGTGATGCTAGCACAGCACTATCACAGTGTGATTGATGAAGCAGCGGCTAAAGCGGTGCTTGAACAAGTGGGATTAGGTCATCGTATTGATCACCGTCCAAGCCAACTTTCTGGAGGCGAACAACAACGCGTGTGTATTGCTCGCGCATTAGTGAACCAGCCGCCTGTTATTTTTGCCGATGAACCTACGGGTAACCTTGACGAAAAAAATGAAGCGCTTGTACTGGATTTACTACAAGAATTAAATCGCCAAGGTAGAACCATCGTTATGGTTACACACAATCCTGAATTGGGTGAGTTAACCGATCGTGTTATTTATCTCCATCACGGAAAATTTGTAAAAGAGGACATTAATGAAAAATAAATTCGTAAAACTACTCGCCATAAGTGCGGTCATTTTCGGCAGTGTTTCTTGTAAAGATGAGGTTGCTGCAATTGGTCAAAAAGCACCAGATATTGCAGCCTATGATTTACAAGGTAAAGAAGTGAAACTTGAGGATTGGAAAGGCACTCGCTTACTGACATTCTGGTCTGAAACCTGTGGTCGATGTGTCGCTGAGTTAAAAGAATTTGAAAAATTGGCTGAAGCTAATCCAAATAAGGTTCAACTTATCGCTATTAACGTAGATGGGGATAAAGTGGATACCAAGGCTGTAGTCGCCAAACGTCAGCTTACGTTGCCAGTTATCAAAGACCAATTAAAAATCACAGCAGAACGCTATCAGCTTATCGGCACGCCAACAAGCTTTGTGATCACACCTGAAGGCAATATTCAGGCTAAATATGAAGGGGCGATTCCCGCAGAAGATTTAGATAGATTATTTAAAGGCTAGCCAAAATGCAAAAACGAATTTACTTACTCTCTACACTTTTACCCGTTTTAGGCTTTTTATTTGCCACACCCGCGCTTTCTGCCGAAGCTGACTTAGTGAAAGCTGAAAAGGTATATAAACGCTCTTGTGCTACTTGTCATGGGAAACAAGGCGAAAAACCAGCAATGGGTGAGTCAAAAATTATTAATCAACTAAAACCAGAAGAAATTTCAACCGCACTTTCAGAACGAAAAGCGGGAAATATTACTGGTGCAGGAAGCCCTGCAAAACAACGTTTAAGCGAGCAAGATATTCATAATTTAAGTGAATATATTCAAACACTAAAATAAATTTTGATATTTATCGAAACTAATTTTAAAATAGGAAGTCTAAAAGAGGGCTTAGTTTTTTCAAGCTAAGAAATTTTTTTATATTAATAAAGGATTGTTTATGAACAAATTCACTAAAATCAGCGCAACTGCATTATTTGCATTATTCTTAACTGCTTGTGATAAACCAGCAGATAAACCAGCTCCGGCAAAAACTGAAACTACTCAGCCTGCACCAGAAGCTAAACAAGAAGCAGCAAAACCAGCTGAAGCGACGCCTGCTCAAGAACAAGCAGACTACAACAAATTACTTGAGTGGAATACCCAACAAACTCAAGCACAAATGGCTGCACAACAAAAACTTCAATCTGATTTAACTGCTGCGGTTCAAGCAAAAGATGACAAGAAAATTGAAGAAGCAATCAAAACTTTCAACAAAACTATTGAAGATACTATCGTAAGCTTAGATAAATTAGAAGTTGCTTCACCTTCAGTGAAAAGCATCAAAGATCAAAATAAAGAAGTGCTTACATTATCAAGCGAATTGTTAGTTGATCAATTAAACTTAGCAACTAAAGCACCAACTGAAGAACAAACTAAAGCTCACCAAGCTAAAGTTGAAAAACTACAAGCTGCAGTAGCTAAATTACAAAAAGACGGTGCTGATTTAGCACAAAAATTTGCGCCTGCAGCACCAGCTGCTCCAGCTGCGAAGTAATTAAGCGTTAAAGATGAAAAAACCTTACTGTAAAAAGTAAGGTTTTTTATAAAGCTAATTTAATGCTATACCTTTAAAATATACCTAGATTTATTTAATAATGCATGTGTCTGTATCAGGATAAAAATATTTTAAATAAAATACCCCATCATAAAAATTCATGCCCATATATTGCTTATCTTTACAATAATCTCTATCACCTACCTTAATAAACCCTAGAGATAATATAAAATCATTTAACTCATTATAATTAGTCTCTTTTATAGTGAATGTTACTGATGCATATATTCTGTTACTATCAGATATATCAACAATCCTCTCTTTATACTTATCCAACACAAGACTATAAATATCTTGCTTTTTTTATCATTCTGTTCCTTATGTACATAACCATTACTTAAGGTATATAAGAGGAAAATAAAGAAACAAGATAGAAATGAAAATTTCAATATTTTACTCACTTAAATTTCTCCTCATACCTACTAGAAGTTAGATGTATAAAATCTCTTAACACATCCACAAATCGCTCTGTCACCCCATCCCAACGATCTAAATATAACGCAGGCTCAATCAACTCTAATTCATTCAATAAAAATATATTGTTAATAATCGTTCCATCTACTCGCGCATAGACAGGCATCTCTGGCAATTTATGTAAAACATAGCGTGCTGTTTCAATAATATGACGATCAACCTCAACAGGGACAATTTCAACTTTATATTGTGAATTCGCTCGCCATTCATTTTGAGGTGGCTGTCGGCGAATAGCATGGCTAAATACGCCATTGAAAAAAATCAAACTGGTTTCACCATTTGTGGCTACTTCAGGAATAAACGGCTGTAACACAACTTGCTCACCATACGCAAAAAGATCGGGGAATGCTTCACCTTGTTTGAGTTTTGTCACCAAATTACCACTTTGCCCTACAGCGGGTTTAATAACAAATTCAGGCCAATCTTGGCGTTCAAGTGCGGTCAAAATTTCAGATGTTTTTGCTGAACAAATAAGGGTTGGAATAACATTGATGCCCCAATTCTGCAAATCACATAGATAGCCTTTATGGCTATTCCATAACATTAATTCCGCAGGATTGATGAACGCATTCTTATGCTGTTTCATCCATTGAATAAATTCATTGTAGAAATTCGCATAATCCCATGCTGCTAAAGGCAGAATAAAATGACTCTGTAATGTTTCTTGCCAAGGCAAAAATTGAGTAGGAATACCTTGATTAGAAAGTTGTGTTTGAACAGGAATAAGATTTTGAGGGACCGAAGGATACGTTTTACAAGTGGTAATCGTAAGCATAGTAAATAATAACGGATTTAAACATAAAGAAGATGCGCCAATTATTTAACTGGCGCATCGATTTCAAAGATTATTTTACTTGAGCAAAATATTTTTCAAGACGACCTTTATTCGTCATTGATTTCTTCTCAAGATCTTTCACTACTTTCTCTGCTTGTTCTTTGTTTGGTAGATTATCACCCACTTGAATCACACCATTCATATTCATTGAACGATGTACTGGGCAGGTATAAACATAAACACCTTCTTTATCTAAAGTGATTGTGAGTTCCTGATCTTCTTCAGATTGGAATTTTTGTGCGCCTTCAGGAATCGCTTTACTGTGTACAAAGTGGCTTTTATTTTCTGCACGAAATGTCACCGTATCACCTGGTTGTACTTTTAAATAACCCGGTTCAAAAACCATTGAGCCTTCACTGTTTGAATTCAACATTTTGATGTCATAATGTGCGGCTTGAGCAGCAAAACTTAATCCTAATAATGCTGCAAGTGCGATTTTTTTCATTTTCATTTCCTTCTTAAGAATGCGCTGATTTACGTTGTGGACGAACCACCGGCAAACCTGCACTACATTGTAATAATTCAACGTTTACACAATATAAACGATTAATGGTTTCTACTTGTAAAACATGATGAGCGTCGCCCACGCCTTGCACTTTACCTTCACCAAGTAAAATCAACTCATCTGAAAATTGAGCAGCAAGACTTAAATCATGTAATACCATTATAGTAATCAGATTTTTCTGTTTCGTATAGGTGTAAACTTCTTCTAATAGATTAAGCTGATGATGCATATCTAACGCACTCACCGGCTCGTCCAACATTAAAATCTGTGGCTCACGTAATAAAACCTGGGCAAACATCACCATTTGACGCTGTCCCCCACTGAGATTCAGAATATCACGATGGGCTAAATGACCAATACCTAATTGAGCCATAATGCTTGCTGCTTCAGTAAGAAGTTCATCGCTTACTCGCATCGTTAGACTATCCATTCGCCCCAAAAGGACAACTTCAAGTGCGGTCAAACTTGCATCTACTCGGCTATCTTGAGGCATATAGCCAATGGGTTTACGCCAATCGGCTAACTTCGTCTGTTCTAGCTGTTTGCCTTGATAGGTAATCATTCCTTCATGTGGTAATTCACCAAAAATGGTTTTCAGCATAGAGGATTTTCCTGTGCCGTTTGGCCCAAGTACCGTATACACTTTGCCTTCCTCAAAACGGACATTAATGTGATCCGCAACGGTGAGATCACCTCGTTTTACCGTAAGATTCTTTAATTCTAACATTATTGTCCCCGCTTGTTATTTAAAATAATCCAAAAGAAGAAAGGCACCCCAATAAACGAGGTGACAATCCCCACGGGGAATAATGCGCCAGGGATAATGACTTTGGATAATACCGAAGAAAGAGATAAGAATGCTGCACCAACCAGCATGGCTCCCGGTAAGAAGAAACGTTGATCTTCACCAAGCAACATTCGAGCAACATGTGGTGCAACTAAGCCGATAAAGCCAATCACGCCCACAAAACTGATTGCTGTCGCCGTCATCATAGCGACGAGAACTAAAACCTTAATACGTAATACTTGCAAATTGATGCCAAGACTCGCCGCACGATCTTCTCCTAAACGAAGTGCGGTCAATTTCCAAAGCTCTTTTGAAAGTAATGCAACACAAATTGTAGTGACGACAATAATGATGATTAAACTTTGCCACGTCGCTTTATTTAGACTACCAAATAGCCAGAATAGAATTTGTTGCGAGACTTCCGGCGCCGAAATAAATTGCACTAATGAAAGTAAGGATTGGAAAATAAAGAGCAATGCGATCCCTACCAACACGAGCATTTCAGAGCTAAAACGACGTTTAGAGGCAAATAAGAAAAGAATTCCCGAGGCAAGCATGGTCATAACAAATGCACCAATTGGCACGGCAACTTGTGCGGGTAAACCAAAGCTTCCGAAAGCAATCACTATAGAGGCACCAAAACCTGCTGCGGCAGCGAGACCTAATGTATAAGGACTTGCCATTGGGTTATTTAATAAGGTTTGGATCTCTGCCCCACCTACAGCTAGTGTTGCCCCGACTACAAGCGCCATCAATGCCATGGGTAAACGTAAATTATGCACAATATTGTTCGTCATTTTATCGACTTCACCGATGCCGAATAAGGCATTCACGACTTCTGACACGGATAGCATAGCAGGGCCTGTCATCACATCAAGGATAAGACTGACCACGCCAATAGCAAGAAAAGATAAAATAACAAACCAGCGTTTGCGTTCAAGCTTACGCTGGTTAGCCACAATATCTGCTACAACAGAATTGTTTTTCATGAATTAACGTTTCCCTTATTTGGTTTCAGGGAAAAGATAAATCGTACCTTCCGGGGTAACCGGTAAGTAGTTTTTATAGAAGTTTAAGTAAGTTTGTTGAGGATCTAAATCTTTAAACAGATCAGGATAAGCGGCTTTAGCCACAAACTGAACAGAAGCACTGTCTGATAAAGTACGAGAGTTCGCATGATAGGCTGCATAAACACGGTTGTTTTTCACTGCCGGTAATTCAGCCCAACCTGCACGATGTTTGAATGCGTTTAAACGACGTTCCGCTTCGGCTTTTTCAATACCAAAGCCCATTACCATACCGTCTTGATTTTTCTTCAATTCAGTTTCACGGCCTGTAATAATAATTGCATCTGGTTTCGCAGCTAATACTTTTTCAGCAGCTAATGTGCCCCATTTGCCAATTTCTGCAGGCGCCACGTTTTCTGCACCAACGAGGCTAATCATTGAGCCCCACATGCTAGAGAAGAACGTCATCCCTTGTTCAGCTGGGCCACCACGACCAAACTCCACATACACTTTCGGTTGTTTTGCTAATTTTGCATTTTTAACCGTAGTCTGGATATGTTCAACAATGTCTTTGTATTCTTTCGCAATTTTTGCTGCGCGATCTTCCTGACCTGTTAATTCTCCAATAATTTCAGTAGATTTAATGTGCTTATCTAAGGTTTGAGCGTTGTAATCTAATACCACAATTGGAATGCCCGCTTCATTGATGGCATCTAAATCAGATCCTAGCATTTCGTACTGCCAATCTGCTAAGACTAAAAGATCCGGTTTTAATGAAAGCACTTTTTCCACAGAGAACGTGCCTTCTTCTACTTCACCTACATCATCTAATTGATTCAATTTTGGTACCGCTTTGCTGAATAACTCCCAGCTTGCTGGTGCCCAAGAAGACCATACTTTCTTAGAAAAACCGACAACGTTATCTAACGCTTTATCACCTCCAACTGCCATATAATCTTGGTAATAGAAACCAAGTACCACGCGTTTTGCTGGTAAATCAACGGTGACTTCACGATCAAGTATATCTTTTACTTTCACGGGATCAGCATTGGCAAAACCAGCACTTAAACCAAGAATAGTGGTAATCGCTAAAGTTGAAAAACGTTTTTTCATAAGAAAAATCTCCTGAGTAAAATTAAAAAATAAATGATAATAATTATCGGTGCGAATAATACCGAAAACGATTGCTAAATTCAACTCAGGCGATTACTTATTCTTCGTAAGCTTCGTCAGTTAATGTTTTTAAGAATGCTTCTAATGCTTTAATCTCTTCATCTGTAAGCGGTTTTGCTTTTAAAACATCAGGATTGATGGTTTGAGCATATTCGGCTTTCTCCCACGCTTTTCCTGTTTCAGGATTGATTTTACGATTAGGATTATTGAAACTGTCTTTAAATAGTAAAACGGTTTTTAAATCGCGGAAAACACCGTTATGCATATAAGGCGCAGTAACACCAATATTACGCAAAGTTGGCACTTTAAATTTGCCTTTTTGCTTTTCATCACCTTTCACCATAGGATTATCCAATAGTCCATTATCCACAAAATCGGCAGCTAATTTGTTGTGCTTAATTAATTCTTGGTTACTTGGCACGCCGATATTGTAATAGCGATAATTCGTAAAGATTTCTTTTGCTGAATTCGCTTCACTTGATTGGTGGCAGTTACTGCAGTTTGTTCGTGTTTTATCGAAAAATAATGCCTTACCTTCGGCTTCAAGTGCGGTCAATTCTGCTTCACCTTTTAGAGTGCGATCATATTTTGAAGAGAATTGCGCAAATAAGTCATGCTTTTCGAACTCCGCAATGGCTTTTTCCATAATGGCATAGATTTTGTCGGTATCTGCCCAAATGCTTTCGCCATAAACATCCGTAATTGCCTTGTAATAAATTGAATTCGCTTTTAGACGTTCGACAATCGATTTTTTATCTGGCATGCCCATTTCTACAGGATTAACTGGTGGACCACCAGCTTGCTCGGCTAAATCTTTTGCACGTCCATCCCAGAATTGTCCACCCACATAATCTTGAATTTTTTCATCAAAATGAAAATCTGGTGAAAACATCGCATAAAGTGCCGTGTTGGCATTACGATTGCCATGAAGATGCGGATTATCCCCCTCGGAGACCATTTGATTTGCCGAATTTTTACGTTGATCCACAAAGGCGGTACCCGGGTTGTGACAAGTTGAACAGCTTTGTGTTTTATTAAAAGAAAGCGATTTATCAAAAAACAGAACTTCGCCCAATCCTTGATAATTCAATTCTTTTTTCTTAGCTTGATCAGCTAAGGCATAATTGCTCTGCATCAAAGGTGCAAACAATAAAATAGAAAGCCATTTTTTTTGCATCGTGTTCTCCAAATATTCAAATTATAGATAAAAAATAATCCAACAAAGCTTTGTTGGATTATAAAAGGAAAATAATTTTCTACAAGCCGGTGGCCATCTTAATGCGATCAGCAAACATACCGATGCTCACGCCGAAGTAATTTGATTTGTTCCAATCTAAAATCGTGCGGTAGTTATTGGAAACCAAGAATGCGCGACCAACTTCTTTATCAGGACGAACTAGCCAAAGATCAGCTTGAGAAAGCGCGGCAAGTTTATCTTGTTCTTGTTGGCTAAAGCTCGCTAAAGTGACACCTTTAGACTGCCAGTCGCTGAGTGAACGTGCTTTATTCTTCTCAATACCAGAAAGCGATAAATCTAATGGTTGATTTAATGTTACTTCAACGCCCCAAGGCAATTTATTATCCCAACCTACAGTGTGAAGATAATTTGCAATTGAAGCAAACGCATCAAATTGGTTCGTCCAAATATCCTTCACGCCATCATTATTACCATCTGCTGCATAGTTTAAGAATGCGCTTGGCATAAATTGAGTTTGTCCCATTGCGCCTGCCCAAGAGCCTAACATTTTATTGCGTTGAATATGATCACGTTCTAACATCTTCATCGCATTTACAAATTCTTTGCTAAATAAGGCTTCACGTCTACCATCAAAGGCTAATGTGGCTAAAGCTGATAGTACATCATAGCTACCTTGATAATAGCCAAAACTACTTTCCATACCCCATAAAGCAAGAATATATTCTTGTTGAACGCCATAGCGTTGGCTGGCTTGTTGTAATGGTGCCTGGACTTCCCAATAACGCTCTTCAGCGATGTCTACTTTGTTTTGGGTCAGTACTTTATTCAAATAATTCGTTGTACCGTTTGGATTCGGTAACTGCGGTTGATCCGCATTACGCTGACTTCTACCCGCTTGAGCACGATCCAAATCTACAGCCTTTTGCATATATTGAATATTATTTTGTGCATTCAATACTGACAATGATACGCCTTCAGCAGCCGCTTTGCCTTTTAAGAACTGAACATAATCATTAAAGTTATCTAAAGTTCTTGGTTTGCTATAAACGGCATTGCCGCTTATTGATGGAATACTTTTGGTGGATGACGTTGTCGTTGTTGTCGTATTACTTGAACAACCCGCCAATAAAAGTGCGGTCGATAATGCCGTCATTTTTAACGTTGAGATTAAATTCATTTCTTTTCCTTTTTTAATTATCAAAATATCGCATTATTTGCGTAAAAATTTGTTATAAACAGCTTTCAATAATGAGGTTGGTAATAAGCGAGAACCTGAGCGCAAGGCAAAGGTGAATAAGCCTGAAAATAAGCCTTGAATACCTAAGCGATGTTTCAATTTAAATAAACGCCATTCTGCTTTCGCTTGGTTTAAACCACGACGACGCCCTACCATGCCATTACCCACGCGGGCATAAACTAAAATGTCCGGCAAGTTTGCCACTTTTTGACCTTGCGCCACGAGCTTAATCCACAGGTAATAATCTTCCTGTAAATCCTCATATCCACCACAATTAATAACCGCACTTTTTTGATATGCCACCGTCATGTGATTGAACGGACAACGTTTTTGGGTAAATTTAACGATATCTTGTGCTTCAGTCGGCACGTTACGATATGCCACGATGTCTTGAATATTTTCGCCAAACTCAGCAATCTGCCCACCGAAAATAATCGTATCCGGGTGCTGCTCAATAAACTCCACTTGTTTCGCAAAACGTTCTGGCACACAAATATCATCGGTATCCATACGGAAGACCCAATCGTGTGAACAATGTTTCAATCCTTCATTAAGTGCTTTACCTAAACCTAAATTTTTTGGCAATTTCACTAAGTTTAAGGGTAATTTGGTTTCAAATTCAGAAACCACCGCTTCCAATTCAGGTGTAACAGCACCATCAAACACCAACACAATCTCATCGGCTGGATGCGTTTGAGCCACTAAACTTTCAAAACATTCTCTTAAATATTGTGGGTTTTCCTTAATATATAAGGACATTAAAACTGAAAATTTCATACTTCTCTATCTAATAAGTTATCTACATAAACCGTTTCAAATTAATTGCCAATTTAGGTGAAATTAGAACCACGAAGGCAATCACTAGCTGCTTAATACTTTTCGTTAATTTAAAAATCTCAAAATAGTAAAAAGCGGCTTTACGGGATAAATTCATAATATGTGGGTAAGCCAACATATATTCTGCGTTGATGGCAAAATTCTTTTCTTGCTCTGCCGTTTTCACATAATGTTCACGGATATAATCAATCGCTTTTTGCGTATTAGTGGTATCCGTTGATACGCTAGAACGCTTGGTATGGAAGGTACAATAAGTTAATGGTTCTGCCACTTTGTACGCTTTAAACGTTGGATCTTGTACAAGCTTCAGCAAGAAATCATAATCTTCCAATGAACGAAGTGCGGTTGATAATCCGCCGATTTTTAAAAACAGATCTTTTTTCACCCCAATCATTGGCATCCCACCAATTTTATTCGCCAGTAAAATTCGCTCTACGCTAATCTCTTGTGGCTCAATGGGGTTAGTCACATAGCTAAAACCTTCATTCACCATTTCACATTTAGCTGGATGGTAAACAAAGTTAACATCAGTATGCTCAGCAATTACATCGGCTAATTTCTGACATTTATCATTTGCAAAACGATCATCGTCATCAAGAAATAACAACCATTCATTATCGGCATTTCTTGCCCCGATATTACGGCTTTCTGCCGCGCCTTGATTGGTTTCGTTACGAATAACTTTAACTGCAAATGGATACGATTGTGTCACTTCAACGGGTTCTTTCGAGCAATCATCCACAATCACCACATCAAAATTATAGGTGGTTTGCTTGGTTAAACTTTCCAATAAGGCAGGAATTTCTTCTTTCCGATTATAAGAAGGCACGATGATACTAAACATCTTTCGGCTCCTTTTGTTTAAATAAAATAAGTTGTTTACCGTGAGTGCCAAAAAGCGATAAGAACATCAGCATGACAAACATAATACCTGGGAAAGCAAAGGTGTCCGCTTTGATATTACAGAACGCTAAAATCACAAAGGCAGAAAGGATAAATTTCCAGCTACCATCAAACCAGTTTAAGGCGACTTTGCGTACAAAATAGAATGTCACGGCAAAACACACTAAAGCATAAGACACACCACCATAAAGAATTTGGCGTAAGAAACCAGAGTCTGTATGTCCATAATAACGACCAACTTCTAACTCACCTGTCATATACATACCATCGCCATAAATGAACTGCTTAAGTGTTGGCATAAAGAGATGGTTTTTCATCAATGTATCCGTTGACGAACTGACAAATCCTGCACCATGTAATAAATTAATCACGGGCTCTAAAGCATGTGCTACATAAGGATTTTCAGGTAAGAAATAGGCCAGTAATAATACCAAAACAGCAAATGCAATGAGTGATGGCACATAACGCCATTTGAAATACACTAAAATGCTCACAACCGATAACAGAAGGAATGTACGTCCTGAAATCAAGCCAATACATAGCATAAAAAACACTAAAATACTTGGAAGCGTATTATGTTTAGCGTTGTAAGCCAGTAAGAAATGCAACAGCATCAAATAGAATAAACTCAATTGGAAAAAGGCCGTTGCAGTGATGTTATATAGTCGATATTCCTGTTCTGAACCATAAAAACGTGCGGGCAACACCGCATTGGTTGAAAGCAAGAAATCAATCATAAATGATGCACCGAGTAAGCCAATCACGCCCACAACAAACTGCACCACCACACCAAATTGTAAATCACGCACCACCTTCAGTTGACCATTTACATTGGCATAGAAGGCATTATAAAGTCCCACGCCGAAGATAAATAAAATCAGCTCTTTCACATACATGGTGATGACAGAAAAATCTCGCGTACCGTTAACTAAAAGCGGAATCACACTAAATGCAATCAGCCCAATGATAACGGCTAAACTATCCACTGGCACGGTAATACCTTGTGGTTTCTGCTTTTTAAGATACTGATAAGCCAATACAGCCAATGCCGCTAAACCAGCGACGAATGACATTCGTACGACATGAAACAGCCAAGGATCGTAAAGATAAAAAAGATTAAAAAGTGCGGTCATTTTTACGTTATTTTCCTAAATTCTTTTTCACTGCTAAGATTTTTTTGAGTGGATATTTAATTAATTTCTTCACTAAATTATTAGATTTTGAACCACGAATCGCTTCCAAATTACTCACTAATTGTGGATTTTCAATGGCCATAAGTGGACGAACCACATTGTTATTAATCTGGAATTGAGTTTCAAATAATAAGAAATCATCAGCAAGCCAAAACGGTTTTTCTTGTTCGAGTTGTTTCAAAAATGCACGTGCCACTGATTTTTTGATTAAGTATGCCACCGTACCTGCAAAATAACTTTTATATGGATAAGCCACGGTGACATCACCAATAGTTTGGCGTAAAAATGAAAAAGTGGTTGGATAATTAATTTCTAATTCCACATCATCAAATTCCGCAATTTTTGACTGCCCGATTAATACAATATCCGCATCACATTTTTCGGTTAAAAGTGCGATCGTTTTTGGCGATAAATTTGAATTGAATAACGCATCATCTTCACAGACTAACGCATAGTCATTTTCCGTCACATTTTGATCTTCTACAATCTGACGATAAACCGCTAAATGACTTAATGTACAACCAATTTCGCCTTTTGTGACGTTGCGTCCATAGTGCTGTTCAAACTTCGTTGGATTGAATACTTCTGCCAATTCATTCCACTCTTTTTGCATGGTATTAATCGCTGAAAATACAACGAAATCTGCTGTATCCGGTTGAGCAAAAAACAGCTCACGACGCTGAACATCTTTATCTAGTGAAATCAAATATTTATTCATAATTATCTCAAATTTGGTTTTTGCAGTATTTTGATTACAACAAACGGAAATAGTTGCAAATTATACTAAAGAAATAGTCCTATGGCATGGCTTTTAACACAACTTTAAAAAGCCTTAAAAAAATAACCGCACTTTAAATGCTTAAAGCGCGGTCTATTTTAAATGGATTAATATGTTATTTCTTTCAATTAGAAAATTGCAGTCGCTAAACCGACTACAACACTTAAAGAAAGCACTACAGCTAACATTGCGTAACCAAAATCACTCATTTTAATTTCCCACTTGTTTAGTTAAAGATAACCCATTCTAACAATAAAGCACGTTTTTTCAAAAATTTTTTATAATTTACTTAACCTATTTGGTGACAGTCTTTATAATAGGAAAAATTCTCTAGAGGCAAAATTATGGCAACAATTAAAGATGTCGCAAAAATGGCTGGTGTTTCCACCACCACTGTTTCACACGTAATTAATAAAACCCGTTTTGTAGCAAAAGAAACCGAAGAGGCGGTGATGCAAGCCATTAAAAGCTTGAAGTACTCACCAAGTGCTGTTGCTCGGAGTTTGAAAGTCAACACGACAAAATCCATTGGGATGATTGTGACAACCAGTGAATCCCCTTATTTTGCTGAAATCATTCATGCCGTTGAAGATCATTGTTATCGTCAAGGCTATTCACTTTTTTTGTGTAATACACAAAATGATCCTGAAAAAATTAAAAACCACGTCGAAATGCTTACCAAAAAACGCGTAGATGGTTTATTGGTAATGTGTTCTGAATACACACAACATTCACTTGATGTGCTTTCTAGTTTCTCGTCTGTGCCGATGGTGGTAATGGATTGGGGTCCAAATACAGATACCGATATCATTGAAGATAACAGCTTTACGGGCGGTTACCTTGCTACTAAGCATTTAATTGATTGTGGTCATAAAGAGATCGGTCTTATTGCGGGTGAATTAGATAAAACGACGGCAAGAACCCGTTACGAAGGCTTTGTAAAAGCCATGAATGAAGCCAATCTACCGATCCATGAAAATTGGATTATGGAAGGTTTCTTCGAACCTGAGGACGGTTACGAGTGTATGAATAAAATTCTTGCACAAGACAGCCTACCTACTGCCGTATTCTGTTGTAATGATGTGATGGCATTAGGTGCAATTTCTGCGATTACGGAAAAAGGCTTGCGTGTGCCTGATGATATCTCGATTATTGGCTATGATAATATTCACTCATCGCGTTTCTATGCACCCCCACTCACAACGATTCACCAATCGAAGTCTCGTTTAGGTGCACAAGCGGTTAATCTTTTATTTGAGCGTATTGCCAATAAAGATAACGATAATCACGAAAAACACCGCATTGCGATCCATCCTGAACTCGTTATTCGAAAATCAGTTCGCAACCTTAAATAAACATTAAACTTTTCGACCGCACTTTGAATTTTATCTAAAAAAGTGCGGTCATTTTTTACTTATTTTAGCCTTTTTTGATTTAATGCAAGTTTTTGACGTATAGCATTTGATCCCGATACATATTTTTGGTTATATCTCCCCTAGTTTTATTTTTTTCTTTATCGGAGTTCATATGACTGATGAGTATCGCACTCTCCGCCATAACATTAATATGCTAGGGCGTTTTCTTGGAGAAACCATTAATGATGCACAAGGCGAAGACATTCTCACCTTAATTGAAAATGTTCGTCAATTGTCCAAACAATCTCGAGCGGGTGATAGCCAAGCACGTAAAACATTGTTGGATACCCTTTCCACCATTTCAAATGAAAATATTATTCCTGTTGCACGAGCATTCAGCCATTTTCTTAATTTAACGAATATCGCTGAACAATACCAAACGGTCTCTCGCCAACACAAAGATTTACAATCTTCTAATCGTTCATTAAGTGCTTTATTCCAACGCTTAAAAGCATTAAATACTTCAAAAGAAGAAGTTTACAAAACCGTTGAAAACTTGCTCATTGAGCTAGTATTAACCGCACACCCAACCGAAACCACACGACGTTCGTTAATCCACAAACACGTTGAGATCAATAAATGCTTAAGCAAATTAGAGCACGATGATTTGACGCCTAAAGAACGCGGCATTATTGAACGCTTGCTACTTCGTTTAATTGCTGAAGCATGGCATACCAATGAAATCCGTACCGTTCGCCCGACGCCATTCGATGAAACAAAATGGGGCTATGCCATGATTGAAAATAGCCTATGGCAAGGAGTACCGGAATTCTTACGTCAACTAAATGAACACGCTCGTGAATTCTTAGGCTACGATTTACCAGTAGGCTTACGTCCTGTCAGAATTTCTTCTTGGATGGGCGGTGACCGTGATGGTAACCCATTTGTTACTTCAAAAATCACCCAACAAGTACTCTATCTTGCTCGTTGGAAAGCGGCGGATTTATTCTTAAATGACATCAAATCCCTTGCCGATGAATTATCCATGGTGAAATGCACGTCAGAATTTACCGCAAAATATGGTGAGCATTTAGAGCCTTACCGCTTTGTGGTCAAAGAACTTCGCGCAAAACTTATCGCGACCCTTGATTATTTTGATGATTGCATGGCTAATCGTCCACCACGCGTAAGCCAAGCGGATATCATTATGGAAGATAATCAACTTTGGGAACCGCTCTATGATTGCTATCAATCATTGATGGCATGTGGTATGCGTATTATCGCCAATGGTTCCTTATTGGATATTTTGCACCGCATTCGCTGTTTTGGGGTTACCCTTTCACAAATGGATATCCGTCAAGAAAGTACGCGTCATACAGATGCGATTGCTGAAATTACCCGTTATCTTGGTATTGGCGATTATGCACAATGGAGCGAAGCAGAAAAACAATCTTTCTTGGTGCGTGAGTTAAATTCTCGTCGCCCATTAATTCCAACCCATTGGGAGCCATCTGCTGAAACCCAAGAAGTTTTAGAGACTTGTAAAGTCATTGCTCAACAAAAACAAGGCGTGATTGCTTGCTATATTATTTCCATGGCAAGAAGTGCCTCTGACGTGCTTGCCGTACATTTATTATTAAAAGAAGCGGGCGTGCCTTACCACATTCCTGTCGTGCCACTCTTTGAAACCTTAGATGACTTAGATGCTTCTGAAGGGGTCATGCGTCAATTGTTTAATATTGGTTGGTATCGTGGCGTGATTAACAATCATCAAATGGTGATGATTGGTTATTCTGACTCTGCTAAAGATGCGGGCATGATGGCAGCATCATGGGCACAATATCGTGCACAAGAAGCATTAGTCAATTTAACCGAAGAACTGGGTATTGAACTCACTTTATTCCATGGTCGTGGTGGTACAATCGGTCGTGGTGGTGCGCCTGCACATGCGGCATTACTTTCTCAACCTCCGCGCTCACTCAAAAATGGTTTACGTGTGACTGAGCAAGGGGAAATGATCCGCTTTAAACTTGGTTTACCCGAAGTTGCGGTTGAAACCTTTGATCTTTACGCGAGTGCAATTTTAGAAGCAAACTTACTTCCACCACCAGAACCTAAAGCAGAATGGCGTACCGTCATGGATGAGCTTTCTAGCACTTCATGTGACATTTACCGTAGTGTTGTTCGTGGTGATAAAGACTTCGTGCCTTATTTCCGTAGTGCCACACCAGAGCAAGAACTGTCTAAACTACCACTCGGCTCTCGTCCTGCAAAACGTAATCCAAATGGTGGCGTAGAAAGCTTACGTGCCATTCCATGGATTTTTGCTTGGATGCAAAACCGCTTAATGCTACCGGCATGGCTGGGTGCGGGTGCGGCAATTCAAAAAATTGTAGATGAAGGCAAAGGTCATATTATTGAAGAAATGTGTAAAGCGTGGCCATTCTTCTCTACTCGTGTGGGTATGTTAGAAATGGTGTTCAGTAAAACCGATACTTGGCTTTCTGAGCAATATGATCACAACTTAGTGAAAAAAGAGCTTTGGTACTTAGGTGAAAATCTGCGTAACCAACTGAATGCCGATATTAAAACCGTGCTTTCGCTTTCTCACAAAGATGAATTAATGGCGGACTTGCCATGGATCGCCGATTCTATTGCGTTACGTAATGTTTATACGGACCCGCTCAATCTCCTTCAAGTGGAATTGCTTCGTCGTTTCCGTGAATCGCCTGAAAACCCAAGCCCTGATGTAGAACAAGCCCTGATGATTACTATCACAGGTATTGCCGCAGGTATGCGAAATACGGGCTAGTTACGGCAACTAAAAATAAGTGCGGTCAAAAACGAGATGATTTTTGACCGCACTTTGATCTGCACCCCAAAATCTGGACACCTATTTTGAGGTGCAGATTATGTCCTATTCTTATCAATTTCGTTTGAAAATTATCAAACTCGTCACCGAACAGGATTATGGTATCCGTGAGGTGGCTAAACTTCATAAAATTTCCCACGCTCTCGTCATTTATTGGCTAAAAGCATTTCGGGAAAGAGGGCTTGATGGCGTAAAATCGCCTCACACAAACCTTCAAACACCGAAAATAGTGAAGCCAAAGATGAAAAAGAAAGACATTGAAACTCCGGAAACTACAGACTTTTCACCTAAAGCGTTTAAAAAGTTACAACGAGAGCTCGCCTTGGCTCGTGCGGAGATCGCTTACCTAAAGGAGTTGGAGGCGCTCGACCGTCAAAAACAACGACAGAAAAAAGAAAAATCATTGAAAGATTGAAGCCGGACCACGCGTTAAATGATTTACTTCATGTGTCTAAAATGACTCGCTCAAGCTTTTACTATAAAGAGATTAAGCGAAATTATCACGAGGTAAAAGAGGCTATCTTATCGCTGTATAAAAAGAACAGAAAACGAGATGGTTATCGCCCCATGACGTTTAAATTACGCCAAATGGGTTTTAATTTGAACCATAAAACGGTGTTAAAGCTGATGAACGAGTTAGGTATTCATTCCATTTTACGCAAAAAAAGACATGGAAAACGTGGAAAAACATCGCATATTGCCCCGAATTTGCTGAATCGTGATTTTACAGCAACGGCACTCAATCAAAAATGGGTAACGGATGTAACGGAATTTCAGGTTGGGCAAGAAAAGCTTTATTTTTCACCGTTAATGGACTTGGCTAACCGAGAAATTATTGCCTATAACTTTTCAACACGCCCCAAATTTTCATTGGTGAAAAAGATGTTAGAACAAGGACTTAGTCGAATTAAACCGATAGAATGCCCGAGTATTCATAGCGACCAAGGTGTATTGTATGGCACGGCGGAATGGGTGAAAATGTTGGAAGGTAAAGCGGTTCAAAGTATGAGTCGCCGAGGAAATTGCTACGATAATGCGGTGATTGAAAGCTTTTTTGCAATATTAAAATCAGAGTGCTTTTACTCTCGAACTTATCATTCAATTGCTGAATTACAGGCTGAAATTGAAGAATATTTAGTGTATTACAACCAAAAACGAATTAAACTTGGTTTAAGAGGATTGAGCCCAGTGCAATACCGAGCTCAATATTTAAGTTAACTAACCTGTCCAACTTTTGGGGGGCAGATCACTTTTTGTTTTCTATTTCTTGCGGTATCATACGCACAATTTACTTGATAAAGGAAAACCCAATGACAACTGATATTCAAAAACTTGATCCCGATGCAGCGATTGATCTTGCTTATGATATTTTCTTAGAAATGGCGGGCGAAAATCTCGATCCCGCAGATATTATGCTATTCAATCTGCAATTTGAAGATCGTGGTGCGGTTGAGTTTGTCGAAACAGCAGACGATTGGGAACAAGAAATTGGGGTGTTAATCGATCCTGAGGCTTTTGCTGAAGTGTGGGTGGGTTTAGTGAATGAGAAAGATGAAATGGATGATGTGTTTGCGAAATTCTTAATTTCACACCGAGAAGAAGATCGTGAATTCCACGTTATTTGGAAAAAATAACTACCTTTCTCACACTATATCAATTTATAAACTAAAACCGGTTTAATTTTAAATTAAACCGGTTTTTTCTTAACAGATTCGTGGTAAAGGTTCGTTACGTGGTAAGTCTAATAAACGACTTTGACCGAAAAGACCAACTGCACGAACTTTGCCATCAGTCGTTACCTCGCCAATGACAGCCGCATTTTCACCTAATGGATGGCGACGAAGTGCGGTCAGAATTTCAGCTGTTTTTTCTTTGTCTGCCACAATCACCAATTTGCCTTCATTAGCAAAATTCAATGCATCTAAACCGAGTAATTCACAAATACCGCGTACTTCCTGACGAATTGGTAATACCGTTTCATCAATTTGAATCCCCACTTTCTGTGCTTGTGCAAATTCGTGAAGTACCGCATTCACACCACCACGGGTCGCATCGCGTACAGCTTTCACCCCTTCAATCGGACGAATGCAATCAATAAGCGGGGCAAGCACGGCGCAATCACTGCATAAATCTGTTTGAATACCGAGGTTTTCGCGTAAATTTAAAATGGTTGCACCATGATCACCCAAAGTACCACTCACAATAATCTGATCGCCAGGCTGAATACGATGCACGCCCCAGTCGAGTCCGTTTGGAATCACACCAATACCTGCCGTATTGATAAACACTTTATCTATCGCGCCTTTTTGTACCACTTTGGTATCACCTGTTACCACTTGAATACCGGCTGAATGGCAGGCTTTTGCCATCGATTGAATCAATTTTTTTAAGGTTTCTAGTGGTAAACCTTCTTCCAAAATAAAGCCACAGGATAAATATTTTGGTACAGCACCGCATACCGCTACGTCGTTAGCGGTACCACACACGGCGAGTTTACCAATATCTCCACCTGGGAAAAAAATCGGATCAATCACAAAGCTGTCAGTTGAAAAAGCTAATGTTCCGCCCAACGCATTCATTTCTTGTAACGCAATACGAGCTTGATCTTCGCCTTGTGAAAGTATCGGGTTATTAAATGCCTCGACAAAATAATCGCGGATCAACTCTTGCATTGTGGCACCGCCATTTCCGTGTGCCATCGTAATAAAATCAGTCATTGTTTTATTCTCGTCTATATTGATAATAGGCCGCACATGCCCCTTCGGAAGACACCATCAACGCACCATAAGCATTGTCAGGATTACATTTTTTAGCAAATAATGGACAATCCGCCGGCTTACATTTGCCGATTAATACATCACCGCAGCGAGAATCAGGATCATCGGCAACTTGATGTGGCTGACAAGCAAAATGCGCTTCTGCGTCAAAGCATTGATAATCATCTGTCAGTTCTACGCCAGATTCTGCAATTTCGCCCAACCCTCGCCATTCGCTGCTGGCTTTCAAGCGGAACACTTCACTGATTGCCTGTTGTGCTAACTCATTGCCATGTTGGTGTACGATACGTTTATACTGATTTTCCACTTCACAGCGTTTTTCAACAATCTGTGTCACCAACATTAAAATTGCTTGTAGGATATCTAAAGGCTCAAAACCAGTGATTACAAAAGGCTTATGGTAGGTATCACACAATTCCTGATAAGGTTCAGAACCAATCACCATGCTTACATGACCTGGTGCAAGAAAGCCGTCAATTTTGACTTGTCCTTGTGACAATAAGCTGTGTAATGTTGGGATGATAGTGATATTTTGACATACCACAAAAAAGTTTTTTACCTGCTGTTTTTTCGCTTGTTGCAAGGTAATTGCGGCACTTGGCATGGTTGTTTCAAAACCAAGTGAAAAGAATACCACTTTTTTATCAGGATTATTTGATGCGATATTCAATGCATCGAGCGGTGAATAAACGATTCGAACATCAGCCCCCTGTGCCTTAGCTTCTAATAATGAGCCTAAACGTCCACGCACTCGCATGGCATCACCGAAAGTGCAGAAAATTACTTCTGGGCGACGAGCAATCTCAATACATACATCAATTCGTCCCATCGGTAATACACACACCGGGCAGCCTGGACCGTGAATAAATTCAATACTTTTTGGTAATAAGCGATCCAGCCCAAATTTAAAAATGGTATGAGTATGTCCTCCACAGACCTCCATCAGATATAACGGATTTTCTGGCGTAAAGAGCGGTTGGTTTTCCATTATTTTTTGTAACCGCTGCAACAGACTTTTAGCCAGTTCAGGATCACGAAATTCATCAACAAACTGCATTTGATGCTCCTATCGTTCTTGCGCTTTTAACCAGTCTAGCCATTGCTGTAACCCTTCTCCACTTTGAGAAGACAACTGGATAACCTCAATTGTTGGATTCACTTGTTTCGCATAAGCAATACATTTTTCCACATCAAAATTTAAGTACGGCAGTAAATCTACTTTGTTTAAAATCATTAACTTCGAAGCCGCAAACATATGTGGATATTTGAGTGGTTTATCTTCACCTTCTGTAACAGATAAGATCACCACTTTAGCATGCTCACCTAAATCAAATTCTGATGGACAAACTAGGTTTCCGACATTTTCAATAAACATCAGACTATTTTCCTGTGGCTGCAATTTCACCAATGCATTACCAATCATTTGTGCATCTAAGTGACAACCTTTGCCCGTATTAACTTGAATCGCTGGCACACCAGTTTGACGAATACGATCCGCATCGTTCTCTGTTTGCTGATCGCCCTCGATCACATAACAAGGATAGTCATTTTTTAATGCGTTTAGCGTAGTCGTCAACAAGGTTGTTTTACCTGAGCCAGGACTTGAGACAAGATTAAGTGCCAAAATGTGTTGATTGGCAAAAAAGCGACGATTCATATCGGCTAATTGATTGTTTGCGCCAAGAATATCTTGTTCTACTTTCAGTAATCGTTGTTGCGTTTCTTCTTGTTGCGGCGTGTCTGGCATGCGGAATGAGGAGTGAGAAAAATTAGGTAGTTTTGTTGCATGTTGTGCATTGGAATCATTATGAACATGCGGTAATTCTCCGATTCTGACTTGGTCTGGATGGCCACAGCCACAGGTTGTACACATAAGTCACCTCAATAATTTTTCGTTTATTCTGTAAATACTTAGAATCTATGGTAATTCACATGCATTAGAATACCATATTCTCAATGTTAAATATATTCTTTGACGAGAGATAAATACATACTATCAAGTAGTTAGCGTATTTTATATTCAAAAGATCAGGTTAAATTTGCCAATTTAAACGTCTTGCTATTTTACGGCAATTTCTTTCACTCTAAATTCGGTGCCACTTCGACGTTGTAAACATACACTGTGACAATGTGGACAGCAATCTTGATAGGCTTCAATCTCAACTTCCTTTTGACATTGCCAGCACCATGCAATCGCAGGTAAATGAATAAAATGTAACTGACAGTTTTCAGCAACAGTATCTTTGCGCATAATTTCAAAGCAAAATTCTACCGCACTTTGCTCGACACAAGACAGTGCCCCAATTTCTAGCCAAATATCTGTCACTTCATGGATGTCATGTTTTTTCTGTTGCTGTTCAATAATTTCCATCATGTTCTGACAGAGGGACATTTCGTGCATGATTTTCTCCTTAGGATAAAAAGCAGTATGTTTTAATTCTGCTCTTTTTACTATTCATTTTCTGAGTTTCAATAATTCACCTGTGTTGGCATATACTTTATTTCAACGGCACAAAATTAATGCCACTGTGCTGCAATAAAGTGTTCATTAAATCATTGTTTTGCTCAAAATGGCTACATTTACCTTTGAGCTGAATTAAGCGAATTCGTAAGTGAGCTAATTCATGGATCCGTTTTGATACTTCTCGAATATGTCGATCTAGCAGCTCATTGATTTCTCGTTCCTGCTCTTGAGTGGCACATTGAGGATTCAGCAACATTTTGATTTCTTTTAGCGAAATATCCAAACTGCGGCAATAACAAATAAAAGAAAGTTGCTTCAAATGCTCTTCCGTATAAACTCGGAAATTACCGCTCGTTCGCTTGGCGGGTTCGATTAATCCTTGCTTTTCATAGAAACGTACGGCTTCCACCGTACAGCCAACGATATTGGCTAGTTGACCAATTTTCATTTTTATAAAATTACACTTGACTCTGAAGTTACTTCATATTTTATACTTTATCACAGTATTCACATGTTAGAAAAGGAGAACTTCCATGAAAAAAACAGCATTATTTATTACCGCACTATTCAGTGCTTCACTCGCTAATGCACATAATGTTTGGTTGGAGCCTGCTAAGGATGCAAAAGGGCAATATGTGGTTAAATTTGGTCATGAGGAAACTGAAACCTATCCTCAAAGCAAATTAAAAGTGGTACGCCTACTCGATGCTAAAGGCCAATTACAAAATGCTGAGATTAACTTTAAGGAAGGCGAAGCATACTTTGCTGCACCTGATGCAGCCATCGCATTTATTCGCTTTGATAATGGTGTTTGGTCAAAATTACCGAGCGGTAAATATGTCGAAAAAACCAAACAACAGGCGCCTGAAGCAGTACGCAGTGTTAATCCGATCAAATTCGGTAAAGCCATTTTACACTGGGATGCGCAAGCGAATAAATCACACAACATGGATTATGAATTAATCCCTCAAAGTGAACCGAAAGCGGGACAACCACTCGATATTCTCGTATTAGTAAAAGGTAAAGCAGTGCAAGGCATCAAAGTAGGTTTAGGCGAAGATCACCCATTCAATTTAACCAATGAAAAAGGTATCGCACAATTCACCCCTAAAGCGGGTTATAACAAAGTTTGGGCTGAATTTGATGAGCCAGTTAAAGAAAACCCTGACTATACCGAACGCAGTGTTGAATATATGCTGACTTTTGATGCGAAGTAATGAAAAGAGTTGTATTTTTAACCGCACTTTTCACCTGGCTGTGCGCACCATCAGCATTGGCTCATAGTTTGCATGTTTTTGCACAATATGATGGACGCACAGTCTCTGGTAAAGCCTATTATTCCGATATGACCCCAGCGGCAGAAACCTATATGGAAATTTTGCAATCTGGACAGGACTCCCCTCTGTTGAAAGGCAAAACGGATCGCGATGGGCAATTTTCCTATCCGATCAATCCCCCTAGCGAAGGTGCCATTAAGGTTGTTATAGAAGGTGAAGAAGGACATAAAGCCTCAATTGTTGCTAACAGAGTATCCGCTCAAACCACAAATAATAGCGACAATGCATTGATGCTGGTTCGCGAAGATATCTCCAAATTGAAAGACAAAATTTACTTGCACGATATTATTGGTGGTATAGGTTATATTGTTGGTATTTTTGGCTTATGGGCATTAGTTCGTGCATCAAAAATGACGCGTGCATCACAATCTAAGGAAAGATAATATGCATTTATCGGAAGGTGTACTGCATACGCCAGTCTTACTTGGTGGAGCGGCTGTCGCATTAGTCTGTGTAATGATCGGTCTGAAACGCCTTAATTCACAGCAATTACCATTAACGGCATTGTTTGCTGCTGCTTTTTTTGTTGCGGGTACCATTCATGTACCGGTAGGCATTGGCAGCGTGCATCTCATCTTAAACGGCATGGCTGGCCTGTTTCTCGGCTGGGCTGTTTTCCCTGCTTTTTTAATCGCATTGGTATTACAAGCCCTGCTCTTTTCCTTCGGTGGGTTTGCTGTGTTAGGCGTCAATTTATGCGTGATGGCATTACCTGCCCTTTTTGTACATTGGCTATTTGCAAAAAGACTTGAAAATGACAACTCCCGTCGCACTCAAATTGCAGCTGGTATTGGTGCTGGTGTAATCGGTGTTGGTGGTGCAGCCTTGCTCGCATCCCTTGTCTTGGCACTGGATGGCGGTAAAGCCTACAGCGATCTGATCATGCTACTGGTGATATCACATATTCCCGTATTTATTATCGACAGTATCGTCAGCGTCGGGGTGGTCTTATTGTTAAACAAAATGTATCCAACAGCGCTCAGTGTGGTGAAATGAATTTTCTTGCTATTTTTCAACCGCACTTACGATTAATTTATGTGTTTTTGTGTGGACTTATCGCCAGCACAATGACACATATTTCAACGCTTATTATCCTTAATCTGGTTGTATTCGGCGGATTACTTATTGCACTAATTCGCTATCAAAAATCCCTTGCCGGTTATTTCAAATATTGGTTGAAACTCAATTTCTTCACTTTGCTTGTTTGGTTGACCTTAAGTTGGAAAATCACTGAACAAGGCTTAGCATTGAATCCAATGGGTATTCAGCTCGCGCTACTCATCACGCTACGTTTCAATTTAATTTTAAGCTTAACTCGCCTCTTGTTAATTGATATGAACGAGAGCCTTTTATTGCAAGCGCTGTGTCGTTTACCATTGCCTGAAAAACTACTTCACCTATTTGTTCTGACCGTGCGTTATATTTCTGTACTTGGTGATGTACATAAGAAGATGGATATGGCGATGCGCGCGCGCGGATATCAACCAAAACTTAACGGTAGAACCTTATTCATTGCCTCACAGCGTGTGGCATTATTATTAATTCATGCTCTCGTTAAAGCAGAAAAAACAGAAATGGCGCTAAAAGCACGTGGCTTTCAGCTACATGATGTGAAAAAAACACAGGATAAATCTTGATGAACGTCCTAGAAGTCAAACAATTACAGATCATGCGCGACCAACGTGTGATTATTAATAACCTTTCTTTTGAACTCCCTGAAGGTCATCTTCTTTTTTTACAAGGCGATATTGGTTGTGGAAAATCGACGCTATTACACTGTCTATTAGGGTTTATACCTTACCAACATGGAGAGGTTCGCTGGTTCGATCGAACATGCCATCAAGAAAAGGATTTTGTACCGCTACGTGGAAAGATTGGTATCTGTTTCCAGCATGCGGGCGATCAACTTTTCGGTCCAACCGTACTTGATGATGTGGCCTTTGGTCCACTTAATCAAGGATTGAACAGAGATGAAGCCTACCAAATTGCATTACAGCAGTTGGAACGTCTGAATATTGTTGGATTAAAAGATCGCTCTGTGAATACCTTATCTGGTGGAGAACAGAACTTTACAGCACTGGCAGGCGTGCTAGCGATGCAACCAAGAGTGTTGTTGTTGGATGAGCCGACCAACGGACTGGATGTAAAAAATATTGCCAAACTGACCGCACTTTTACGCGAATTACAGTTGCCGATGCTTATTGCCTCGCATGATTTACGCTTTAGTGAAACGCTCGCCGATTCCTGTTTGTCTTTAGCCACAGACAACGATGGCTAAATGTGCTCATAATGCATGAGAAAATAATTCAATAAAAAACGGGCGAACCATTAAGTTCGCCCGTAATTCATTTATGACGCTAATCAAGCCACAAGTGCGGTTTCTTTTAAGCGATTTTTTAATTTCGCGTATTCAGTGACCACATAGCGTTCAGCCCAGGCTTGGTCTTCGATTTTATCAATACGAACCGCGCTGTATTTATATTCCGGCGTTCTAGAACCCGGATTCAAATGTTCAGCGGTTAATTCGTTACATTTACCGATCCACCATTGATAAGTCATATAACAAGCGCCTTTGTTGGTACGAGTGCTGACATCTGCGCGAGAAATCACTTTGCCGCGTGATGATGCAATCCAAACCAAGTCGTTGTTTTTAATGCCTAATTCTTTGGCGTCTTGATCGTTCATTTGTACGAATCCTGGTTCATCCGCAAGTGCCGCAAGTGCACGGCAGTTACCGGTCATAGAACGGCAGGAGTAGTGACCCACTTCACGTACGGTAGAAAGTACCAATGGGAATTCTTCTGAAAGATCTTCCATCGGTGGTTCCCAGTCGCAAGCAAAGAATTCAGCTTTGCCGTTCGGACGGTCGAAGATTTGGCCTTTATACAAATATTGCGTACCTTGATCTTCAGGACCTTCGTCAGTACATGGCCATTGGATATAGCCCATACCTTCCATTTTTTCGTAAGTTGCCCCTTTATAAAGCGGACAAAGATCACGTAACTCATCCCAAATTTCTTTGGTATTGTTATAGTGCATTGGGTAACCCATTGCCGTAGCAATTTCGCTAATGATCACCCAGTCATCCTTGACATCGCCGGTTGGTTCAACCGCTTTATAGAAACGTTGGAAACCACGGTCGGCGGCACTATACACCCCTTCATGTTCAGCACAAGACGTCGCAGGTAATAAAATATCTGCTTCTGCTGCGGTTTGAGTCATGAAGATATCTTGAACGATAAGAAGCTCAACTTTCTCGAAGGCTTTTTTAACAGCATTAATATCAGGCTCAGTTTGTAATGTATCTTCACCCATGATATAGAATGCTTTAATTTTATCCTCCATGATCGCTTCAGGCACTTCACTCAACGGCACACCAGGTTTGGTTGGAATAGATGGCACGCCCCAAGCTTTCGCAAATTTTGCATTAATCTCTGGATTAGCAAAACTTTGATAGCCAGGTAATGTGTTGAATAACGCCCCCATGTCGCACGCGCCTTGTACGTTGTTTTGACCACGTACTGGGTTCACCCCAACATTTGGTTTACCTAAGTTACCGGTAAGCATTGCCAAGCTTGCTAATGCACGTACGGTTTCTACACCTTGACGGAATTGGCAAACGCCCATACCCCATAAGATAGTAGCGGTTTCCGCTTTTGCATAAGTGCGGGCAATTTCACGCAACATTTCAGGTTTAATACCTGTGATATGCTGAGTGGATTCCGGTGTATAAGCTTTCACGGTTTCATAGAACGCATCGAAGTTTTCGGTGTGTTCATCAATAAATTTTTGATCTTGTAATCCTTCTTCTAAAATCACATTCATCATCGCATTCAAGAATGCGACGTTAGACCCGTTAGCAAGCGGTGCATAAATATCCGCGATACGGGCTGTTTCGATTTTACGAGGGTCACAAACAATGATTTTCGCCCCTTTTGCTTTGGCGTGGTTAATCCGACGCGCCACAATAGGGTGTGAAGTGGAGGCATTATAGCCAAAAATAAATACGCATTTGGTATCTTCAATCTCAACAATTGAGTTGGACATTGCGCCGTTACCGACCGATTTGAGCAGACCTGTTACAGAAGGGCCGTGTCACACGCGCGCACAACAGTCAATGTTGTTATTTCCTAATACCGCACGGGCGAATTTTTGCATCACGAAGTTCACTTCGTTACCTGGTCCACGGGAAGAGCCCGTTACCATAATCGATTCGTTACCGTACTTTTCTTTGATTTCACTGAGACGTCTTGCTGTGTAAGAAATCGCTTCTTCCCAGCTCACTGGTGTGAATGGTTCGCCACGTTTGTAGCGGATCATCGGTTGAGTCAGGCGAGGAGTCAGGATTTTTGTATCATGCACAAAATCCCAGCCATAATATCCTTTTAGGCATAGCTCCCCTTCGTTTGTCTTGCCGTTTGCACCTTCAGCTCCCACAATTTTGTTGTTTTCCACCAAAAGATGGATTTTACAACCTGAGGCACAATACGGACATACGGTAATTACTTTTTTAATAGCCATAGTAACGTCCTTATTTTAGATACAACACGAGGTTAGAGAACAGAATTAGATTAATTAATTCTAGGTATATATTACACCTAAAATCAGTTTATAGTCTTATAAAAAACATGGATTTATTGATATAAAACAGGTTTTCGTAATATTTTTAAAATATGTTTAGAAAATCACCCTCACTTTTTTACAAAACAGGAATCTCTTCAAGCGATCTTCCCTCTTTTAAAAAATCATACATAAATTGCACAGACTCTTTTACGCTTTCTGTCATTGGAAAACCAAAGGAAACCAGATCGGGTTGAAGCCCCACGAAAACAATTTGTTTAATATCTTGTTCCAGTTGTTCAATGAGGTAATTGAGTGGCATATTATGCGTACTCATGAAAAACATTTCAGCAATGCTCTCTTTTTCAATGATTCGGATTTTGCCCGGAGCTAATTCCATATCAGCCGCATCGAAAATTAAAAGCAAATCGGGTTTCATGTCTCGCACAATATGTGCAATATTTTCCGGTGCTGAGCCGCCGTCAAGTGCGGTCCAATTTGGCAATGGATTTTCATTCAATAGCTGATAGAAATAAGGGCCCGCACCGTCATCCCCCATCATGCTGTTGCCAACGGTTAAGATCACATTATTCGTCACGACGTTTCACCATAATATACATCACAGGTTCACGCTGAATAGACGCCAGCGTATCCATTAAAATTTCGACCCACTCTTGATGTTGTGGTGTGAAATTAGCTTTGTTTTCGTCCATCGCTTTCGCCAATAAATTGACATGGCTTGAATCGATCACAATTTCACCGAATCGCATTAAACCCGCAAATTTACGTTTCGCATCTCCTTCCGGAAAACTCTCGACAAATCGTTGATAGTCATCATAGTCGCAAATCAATAATTTTTTAAAGCAATCAATTACGCCCACATGGTGACCAATCGCCAAAGAGTAATACATCACCTGTTTTGCTTGCTCTGGCACCTGTTCATCGTTTTCGACGAAACGTTCGTTTAATAAATAGAAAAAGACTTTCGTTGTCATAACATTCCCATTTTTATAGGGGCAATCACTTGCCCCATCATTAATTATCCCGAAAACGGCAGACTAATCGCATGCAAACGATTGACGATTTCGCTTAAACGCGGATCGGCTTCGCGTTCTAGGTATTCACCTAAACGTACACCAAATGGCACTTTGTCATTTTCTGTCATCATTGCCATAAATTGGTTAGCGATGTTGCCACCTTGACGATAACCGGCAAGACGACGTGCTTCACGTTCAAGACTAATACGCAAATCCAACGGAATAGTTGGGAAACGTAATTTAGCTTCTGCGTTAGGATCAGCTTTTTCTTGTTTACCTTTGAGCTTTTGATCAAGCAAGCCAAGTGCTACCGCGAATCCATAAATTGTCGCTGCTGGGGTCGGAGGACAGCCAGGGATGTACACATCGATTGGTACGATTTGATCACTACCACCCCAAACACAATAAAGATCATGGAAAATACCGCCACCACAACCGCAAGCACCGTAAGAAATACAGATTTTAGGATCGGGAGCAGCTTGGTAAGCACGCATTGCTGGCGTACGCATCGCACGGGTAACCGCACCAGTGAATAATAAAATGTCCGCGTGACGAGGTGAAGCCACCACTTTAATACCAAAACGTTCCGCATCGAATGTTGGCGTAATGGTACTGAAAATTTCGATTTCACACCCATTACAACCGCCACAGTCCACACGATAAACGTAAGCTGAACGTTGAATATCTTTCAGTAACGTTTGTTTCATTTTGGCAATATTTTCATCAATACTAAACGGTGTTGATATGCCATTGACCGGCATTGGAATTTGTGTGTTCATCGTCTTTCGCCTCCTGCTAAAACGTTAGGTAAATCAACCGCACTTTGTTCTCGTTGCTCGAGCGCTTTTTTAAAATTTAAGCGAACCGGCTCTTTAAAGTCGATTAATTTCATCCGCATATTGGATTCCATATTCGCGGTTTTTTCTAAGCTGTGCTGACGTTTACAAACCGGACAAGTATGCAACTCCGCCAATTTTTGTTTCACTAATTCAGGTTTATCCAAAGTTTGTTTGAATAAATCAATGGTGTAATTCAATTCTTTATAAGAAATAAACGGTTTACCACATTCCTGACAAGTTACTGTAGCAAAGGTGGTTTCTTGGAAAAGATCCTGTTTATTGGTCACTGAGAGTTCAAAATCTTGTGACAAGCGAATAGCTTTGGTTGGACAAACCTCTTCACAACGACCACAGAAAATACAACGACCAAGAAATAACGACCATGTACGTTCACCTGTAACTGGGTCGGTTCTCATGGTCAACGCATTGGCTGGACAGGCAATTGTACAAGCCGCACAGACAATACATTGATCTGAATTGAGTTCCGGTTTTCCTCTAAAATCATCATCTACTTCATAAGGTTTGAACGGATATTTGGTGGTAACATCACCTGCTTTAAATACCGTTTTTAGTAATTTAAACATTTTCCGCCTCCCCTATTTCAATGGTGAATTTTTACGTTCAATACCGTAGCGTTCAATTTCTTTATAATCCACGGTTTTCGCTTTGCGTTTACGCACATCCACCACAGTGACACGGTCGGTACAAGAATAGCAAGGGTCAAGACTACCAATAATAAGTGGTGCATCAGACACTGTATTGCCACGCAACATGTAGCGTAAGGTTGGCCAGTTAGCATAAGTGGCAGCACGACAACGCCAACGGAAAAGTTTTTGGTTGTCGCCTAGCATTGACCAGTGAATATCTTCGCCACGTGGAGCTTCGGTAATCCCTAAAGCAAAACGTCCAGGCGTATAATTAAAACCTTCTTTTAAGATTTCACCACTTGGCAAATTATCCACCATGTAATCAATGATATTCATGGATTCAAATACTTCATTAATCCGCACTTTCACACGGGATAACACGTCGCCATTGGCTTCAGTGAAGAGATTGAAAGGGATATCGCCATAACCGGAGAATGGATGTACTTTACGTACATCACGCGCAAAGCCAGAACCACGGATCATTGGTCCTACCGGACTAAAGTCACGAGCGATATCTTTTGCCAAGACACCAACGCCTACCGTACGTTGTTCCATATTCGGTGTATTTAATAAAATATCGGTTAAGGTTTTGAGTTCTTCACGCATTTCACCGATAAGTTTGATACATTGCTCACGTTGATGTTTCAACATATCGCGACGCACACCACCGATAAGGTTAATACCATAGGTTTTACGTGCACCAGTTAGCACTTCAGCCAAGGTCATGGATTTCTCACGAACACGGAAGAATTGCATAAAGCCGGTATCAAAGCCGGTAAAGTGGCTAGATAGACCTAAGTTTAATAAGTGGCTGTGTAAACGTTCTACTTCTAACAAAATCGCACGGATCCATTCAGCACGTTTTGGAATTTGAATCCCCAAAGCGCTTTCTACGGAATTAGCATAGGCCACACTGTGAGTGAAACCGCAAATCCCACACACACGGTCGGCAAGGAAGTTGACTTGGTCGTAATCCATGCGAGTTTCTGCCAATTTTTCCATACCACGGTGTACATAGAACAAACGATAATCCGCATCAATGATGTCTTCCCCATCCACGAACAAACGGAAGTGTCCAGGTTCATCCGAAGTGATATGTAACGGGCCAAGTGGAACGATACGTGCCTCGCCTTTTTCGTTAATAAATTCGTATGTTTCTGTCGCAGTTGTCGGATCAGGACGTAAACGATAGTCCATGGAGTCTTTACGTAATGGATAAAGATCGTCCGGCCAATCATCTGGCAACACTAAGCGGCGTTGGTCAGGTAAACCAACGGCTTTCAAACCATACATGTCGAATAATTCACGTTCACCCCAAACTGCCGCTTTGACTTTTGGTGTCACAGACGGAAATTCTAAGCTCACAGGATCGACCAAGGCTTTAATGGTGATAAAAGTTTTCACTTCCCCTTCCATGGAAAGCACGTAGTACACTGCATAGTTACCATGAATTGAACGCTCATCATTCCCGAATACTAAAGGTAACCAACCTTCATGTTGATAATAAAGGTATTCAACCACGTCAGGTAACATATTAGTTTTAACGGTAAGCGTAACCTGATTTGGTGTTGACCACTCCTCATCCAAAATAGTATTTGGAAATTTTGCATTGACTGCTTCAATGTAATTTTTGCCAATCATTTTGGCTGGATCGACTGATGTATTTTTAGTTAATTCCATATATTTATCCCTCCTGTCGATCATTGCGCTAAACTTTGCCAAGGTAAAACTAACATTTCACCAAAAGACACTTGTTCAGATCCGAGTACAATTCCGACCGCACTTTTTAATAACTGCAAAATTGGTTCGGCAATATGAATACCCATAATAAACATGAATAACAATAAAATTGCCATCGCCACGAGTGAAACTTTGTTCACATCCCCCACTTCAACATTATCCGGTTGTTTACCTAATACGGTTTTTAATACCATTAAAGACAATCCAGCTAACACGATAGTGAGTAAAATTAAACAGAACACCATTAACCAAGTTTTACCTGCGTAAATACCGGCAACAGCAATACTGAATTCACTGACGAACACGTTAAATGGTGGAATACCACCTAGTGCTAATGCACCACCGGCAAATAACACCGCCGTCATTGGTGCCACACGCCATAAACCACGTACTTGGTTCATATCACGGGTTTTGTATTTCAATAAAATGTTACCTGAAGCACAGAACAGCAAGGTTTTCGCTAAGCTATGGTTAATGGTATGTAATAACCCAGCAAATACGCCTATTGGGCCACCTAAACCAAAAGCGAAGCTAATTAAACCCATGTTTTCAATACTGGAGTATGCCAATAAGCGTTTGATGTCGAATTGAACGATAATAAACAAGGCCGCAACCAATACAGAAAGTAAACCGAATACCAATAATAAGGTTTGAGGGTAAGTTGGACCAACTGCTTTAGAAACTAAGATGTAGTAGCGCAATACCACCAACATGGCACAGTTCAATAATACTGCCGATAAAATCGCACTCACAGGACTTGGTGCCTCACTGTGCGCATCAGATAACCAAGTATGCATTGGAAATAGACCGCACTTAGTACCAAAGCCAACCAAAATGAAGGCAAAAGCAAGATACATAAGCATCGGATTCAAACCCGCTGCCTGTTGATTAATTTCTGTCCAGAAAATGGCTTGGCTAGGATCCGCTAAAAGATTGGTACCATTAGAGAACGTTAAAATTGTGCCATACAATCCAAACGCCACCCCAACTGAACAAATAATGATGTATTTCCATGCGGCTTCAAGAGAAGTTTTTTGTTTATATGTGCCAACCAAGAACACAGAACTTAATGTAGTTGCCTCAATGGCTGCCCACATCAAAATCACATTATTGGTGATTACAGAAATAATCATAGTGAAGAAAAACAAATGCAAAAAGCCGTAATAATTGCAATATGTTTTCAAATCAAGATGGCCTTCTCGATATTCAGTACCGATATAGCCGATAGAATAAATACCGGCTAAAGTCCCAACAATAGCGATAAGACCTAAGAAAATAGCAGATAGACTATCGATGTAAACCCAGTTATGTAATGCACTGATTTCTCCCTGAGTCAGCACACCATTAATAATTTGTAAGGTGAATGCCAACATCAAAATCAAACCTGTAACATGAAGTGCGGTACAAATTGTCCGTGCTTTTGTCACGCCACAAGCGAAACTGGCAAGTGATATTGCTAAAGGTGCGATTAATAACGCAATTATCCATTGTTCATACATAGCGTTACCCCTTCAAACTCATAAGTTGTTTTGCATCTAATGAATGGAATGTACGGTAAATTTTGTTTACCAACACCACCATTATGATGACGGCAAAGATAGCATCTGTGGCAATTCCGATTTCCACTAACTCAGGTGCTTTATTTGCCAATAAGGCTAATGTGAGATGAGAACCGTTTTCCATCAAACAATAACCGAATACTTGTTTTACGATATTGCGTTGGCTAACAATGCACACTAAACCTAATAAGAAGTGACTTAATGACACTGATAATGCCGGTTTAAGATGGGCAACCAACGGCAAATCGATTGGGACAACGACAAAGTAGCACAATGTCACTATCATTGCTGTGATCGGGATCAACCAAGCGACATTTATTCCAGCTGGAGTTTGACTTTCATCAACTTTTTTCATCGCATAGATTAAAATCGCGGGCACCAAAACCACTTTGGTAATAAATGCGCTGATTGACCACATGTAAAGTTCATGGGCTTGCATTTCATTAGCAAGATATACAAAGAGTAATACCAACACCAATGATTGCAAACCGTAAAACAATGCAGCTTTTTTGGCGGTTCGAACCATAATTACGCAAAGAGAGGTAATAATGAGTAAACACGCAAGTCCATTTATCATTAACATAGAGTCCTCCTTAACCTAACCCGCCAAACCTAGCCAATATGCTGCAATAAAGCTAGAGCATACAGACATCACCATGAGAATTACTAATACGATACTCATTGAAAACGTAATTGGTTGTGCTTCAGCAACAGCTTCTGACGGTTTACCGATGACACATTGACCGAATTTATACAACAACCATACAAATGTCGCGGTAGATTCAACTAAAGCAAGCACCATCAACCAAGTGATCCAGCCATATTCTTGGCCTAATTCAAATCCGGCCGCGAATAAAGGATATTTACTGAAGAATCCGTTAAACGGCGGCACCCCAGCAATCGCTAACGCGGCTACGCCGAATCCTACACCAACAACTGGCATTGTACGCATAATGCCTTGTAGTAATGGCATAGAACGGGTTCCTGTTGCATAGCTTAACGAACCAGCAACCAAGAAGAATAAGCTTTTCGCGAAAGCATGGTTAAAGATGTAGCTAATCGCTGCCACAAAGGCCAATTTAGAGCCTAATGCAGCAAGAGAAATCCCAATGAAAATATAAGAAAGTTGGGTAATGGTTGAATATGCCAATAAACGTTTTAAGTCAGTTTGTGGCAAGTACATCAAGAAGCCATAAATTAAGGTAATCATCGCCATGATGATGCCGACTTCACCCACAATATGTGGAATCTCACCAGCAGATATAACAGAGCGAGCGAAAATATAGACCCCAACTTTTACCATTGATGCGGCGTGCAAATACGCACTCACCGGTGTTGGTGCTTCCATCGCATTCGGCAACCAAATTTGCATTGGTAATTGCGCTGATTTACCCCATGCAGCAAACATTACACCGAATAATACGATTGTTTTCGCACTCGGATCTAAATGTTCTAACGCTGTGATAGAGAAAGTACCTGATTGGCTGAACAAATACGCTGCGGCAATATATAACCCGATTGCCCCCACGTGGGTGATAATCAAGGCTTTCATCGCGGCGGCTTGGGCTTTTGGCGTTTGGTAATAACTGATTAATGCCCAAGAACATCCCCCGGTAATTTCGAAGAACAATAATTGTCCTGCTAAAGTTGAAGAATATACCAAGCCTGCCATGGCACCGATAAAAATCAGCAAGAATGCATAAAAACGTGGTAACCCGTTATGTGGATGTTCGCGGTTTTTATCGGTTAAGTAACCACAAGAATATAAGCAGATTAAGAAACCTAAGGCCACAACGGCAAAGGCAATTAATGTACTGACTGCATCAAGAGTCACGCCAAAGATTGCCGTTTTATCAAAAGCGACAATGTCATAAGTGACGCTTTGATGGCCATCAGCAAACCATTGCCCGGCAACTAACATGGTGCCTAACGTAGCAAGCGCTGCAAATACAGTGGCAATTTGAGCAAAGTGTTTTTTGTTCAAACCAACAATAAACGCCCCTACAAAAGGTAAAATGATTGTAATCAGAGCTAAACGTTCCATATTTGTCCTCCTTACAACCCTGTGAAGTAAAATACAAACGCTAACACAGAAATGCCGAAGCCGACTACGGTTAAACGTCCTGTTAACATAAAGCGGGTACGAGAGAGTGTATTTTCAAAGACACAAGCCAATACGAACACCACGAATAATTTCACGAAGAATAAAACACCGCCTAAAATGACCGCACTTAAGCTCATCTCTGTCGGGATACCAAACGGAAGCAACACGCTCACAAAGATAGATGCTACAACCATGGATTTTAAGCTTAAGCCGACTTTTAATAAGGCGAGTGCTGGACCAGAGTATTCAGTCAATGGACCTTCTTGTAATTCTTGTTCTGCTTCTGCCAAATCGAATGGAATTTTACCCATTTCAATAAACACAGCGAAGAATGCTGCTGCGATTGCAATCACTGTCGCAATTGGATATTGCCATGTGTTTTCGGAAAGCGCATTACCGATAACTGCAAAATTGGTTGAACCGGCAATTAAAGCAATCACAAGGAATGCCAACATGAGAATTGGTTCTACCAAGACACCTAATGTGACTTCACGACTTGCCCCTAAACTTGAGAATGTGCTGTTTGAATCCAACCCCGCAATTGAAAAGAAGAAACGGAACAAGGCGAATAAGTAAATCACGGTGATTAAATCACTGCCTGCGCCAAACGGTGCAACACGAGTAAATAAAGGTAAGCTCATGGCAACTACCATCACGGTGCTAATTAGCACATAAGGCATCACTTTAGAAACCCAACCCGCATTGTCAGGCCAAATATTTTGACGTTTCATTAATTTCGCAATGTCGCGATAATCTTGTAACACGCCTGGACCGCGACGAGATTGAATGCGGGCACGGATCATACGTGAAATACCGGAAAATAACGGTGCAAGGGCAAGTAAAATCAAGGCTTGCACAATGGCAAAAACAAACATTCCGGCAGATGTTGCAATTTCTGAAGGTAACGTAATCATTTTCAACCTCCTACATCAACGCAATGGAAAGTAGTATTGCCACCAAAGCAATCACGAAGTACACGCAGTACAAACGGAAGTCGCCTTGTTGCAACCATTGAAGTTTTGTTCCTAACCAAGGAATAAAATGAGCGATCGGCATGGTCACTTTTTCTTCCCAGAAAGGTTCTGTTTTTGTTGCGCCTTTAATTACTGCTTGGATGCTTTTATCACCTAAAGGTGCAGGATCCAACACTTCGCGCAAGGTATAAAGCGGTTTGAAAATCGTACGTAATGGACGAGTAAAACTACCCGCAGACGCCGCCATATCTTGTTCATAAGCATAACCACAAGCCCATGGATTGCCTTTTGCACGATCGGATAAACGTTGATTTTTGGTGAAGGCGTAAAAACTAAATGGCAAGAAGAAGAATGCCAATAGCATGATAGTCACCATCGGTGTTGAAAGCACGGTATGCGGTTCAGCTTGCGCGACCACTACACCATTTTGAGCCAACATTAGCGGCTCGCTATGAGCAAGTGCGGTCGAAATTTTTGCTATTATTGGGGTTACCACTGATGCCCCCACACCTAACAACACACAACATAACGCCAACACAGCCATCGCAATGACCATTGGTTTTGGTACTTCGCGTGCATTAGCTGCTTTTTCACTACGTGGTGCACCACCGAAGCTGATACCGTACACTTTCACGAAACAAAGTGCCGCTAACGCACCTGTCAATGCCAACATAATAATGGCAATCGGGCCAGCAAGTTTTAATACGAAATCATCACTTTGGCTTAATGTGAATAAGGATTGATAAGTAAACCATTCACTGACGAAACCATTAAACGGTGGCAATGCAGAAATCGCCATGGTACCGATTAAGAAACAGAATGCAGTGTAAGGCATAAGTTTGCCTAGGCCGCCCATTAAGTCCATATCTTTAGTATGCAAGCGATACATCACAGAACCCGCACCTAAGAATAACAAACCTTTGAATACGGCATGGTTAAGTAAGTGATATAACCCACCAAGCAAGCCTACAGTAGCCAACACAGGATGATGTGTCGCGATACCAATCATACCGACGCCCACACCCATCATAATGATGCCGATATTTTCTACCGTGTGATAAGCCAAGAGTTTTTTGATGTCATGTTCTGCCAAGGCATAAAGTACACCGAGTACGGAAGATACCGCACCGAAACCAAGCACGATAACGCCATACCAAACATTGGTAGAGCCAAGAAGATCGACACCCACTTTAATAATCCCGAAAATACCAATTTTTACCATCACACCAGACATCATTGCGGATGCATGAGAAGGTGCAGCCGGGTGAGCTTTCGGTAACCAGCTGTGTAATGGAATCATCCCTGCTTTGGCGCCAAAACCTAAAAATGCCAAAATAAAGGCGGTAAAGGCAAGCGGTGCCGGTAAAGTGGTTTGACGGAATGCGCTAAATTCAAAACTACCGGTATAACAGTAGAAAATGAAGAAGGCGATCATAATTAATACCGAACCGGCATGCGCAATAAAGAAATAAAGCAAGCCTGCATTTACGGCGTTGTCATCTTGTTCGGTAAGGACTAAGAAATAAGATGCCAATGACATCATTTCAAAGAATACAAGGAAGTAGAACGCATTATCGCTGGTAACTAACGCAACCATGGAAGCGATAAATAAATTCATGAAGAAACCCATGGAACCTGCGCCTTTGCCTTTGTATTCTTTTACATAAGAGAAAGAATAAAGTGCAGTCACAATAACTAATAAAGAAATGACACACACCATAAAGGCTGCCAATCCATCAATACGGATTGAGAACGAGGCAAATTCAAATGGGGTTTTGAAAACATCAACGACTGTGTCGCTGCTGATCAGAACGGGGATGCAGGCAACAATACCTAACACTCCAGCAAGTACACCGGTCACACCGGATATATTGATTGAAAGTTGTTCATTTCGTCTCACTGCGAGCGAAATAAACGCACCTACGACATAAATCAACAGGGTCGTGATGAGTAAGTTGATTGGTAAACTCATAATATCACTCCATTGATTACAAGTTAAACACACTAATTATCTTGGGATAGCAGGCGAAGAAACCATTGCCATTTCACGTTTTCTTTCGTTAGCCTGTTTGATACTCTCATCACTAATAATAAATAACGTTTTGGTCGGACAGGTTTGTACACAAGCCGGACCATCTTCACGGAAATAGCAAAGATCGCATTTCACCGCAATGGCTTTTACGCCAGGTTGCCATGCCAACATATTGTGTAAATCAGTATTATCTGGTGCAGTACGAATATCTCGTTTTACCGCATCAGTGAAGGAGAATCCTTCATAATAGGTTGGTGCGTCAATCGGTGCTGAACCATGTTGGGTAATTGCACCGAATGGGCAAGCAATACCACAAAGTTTACAACCGATACAGAGACTTTCGTTAAGTTGAATGGTGTCATCAATATGTGTAATGGCGTGTACAGGACACACGGTAGCACATGGTGAATCATCACAATGACGACAGAGAATTGGCACGGTTACATCATCATTACGCATGACTTGTAAGCGTGGAAAAGATTGTAATCCGAAAGCTTTATGCACTTCGCTACAAGCGGCCATACAGGTGTTGCATCCAATGCAATCCTTCGGATCACCGATTACAAAACGATTCATACACTCCCCTCCTTGTATGTAAATAACGTTTCTACAATAACCACTCTAGGAGTAAGGATACTCCTATCGAAAAGTAAAGCTCAAGAAGTAATTCGAAAATTTGTGATTAAGATCAAAAGATTCCCATTGTTTTTCTATTACTGTGATGCCCCTGTTAAATAACGGTGAAACATAATAATTTTATGTTAAAAACGTGAACAAATTTTCAACAAATGGACATCACCCTATTTGAAATATCGCTATACAAATTTAAATGCTTACGTGATAAAATTTCCCTTTCGTAGTATGTTTATTGCCTCACAATAAACAATTCATCTCATAAACATTCTAACTAAGGACAGATTATGTGTTTAGGTATTCCGGGACAGATCATTCAAGTAGCTGACAGCGCATTACAGCTTGCTGTAGTCGATGTGTGCGGAGTTAAAAGAGAGGTTAATATTTCATTAATTTGTCAGGATGACCCCAAACCTCTCGTCGGTAAATGGGTACTCGTGCATGTGGGTTTTGCCATGACAATTATCGATGAAGAAGAGGCCAAACAAACGCAAGAAGCCTTAATTGCCATGAGCCAGCTAGAACACGAAGTCGGCGATTTTCTTGGCTTAAATCAAAAATAAATAGGATTGCGTTATGCAAGGGATCGAATTACGCATAAAAGGAAAAGTTCAGGGCGTGGGATTTCGCCCTTTTGTTTGGCTTCTAGCTAATCAATATAAGTTAAACGGAGATGTAAATAACGATGGACAAGGCGTATTAGTTCGTTTTGTCTCTCCACCAACAGATGCACTCGAGCAATTTTTATCCGACTTACAAAACAAACTCCCACCGCTAGCACAAATTACCGATATTACTCAGCGCGCTATTGATTGGCCAGAAGCAACTGCAATAACAGGCTTTACTATCCGAGAAAGCGAAAACAATCAAATGGACACGCAAATTATTCCCGATGCAGCGACCTGTCCACATTGTTTAGCCGACTTATTCGATCCCAACAATCGACGTTATCACTACCCCTTTACTAATTGTACCCATTGTGGCCCACGTTTTACCATCATCAAGGCAATTCCTTACGATAGAAAAAACACGGCGATGGCTTCTTTTCCGCTTTGTCCACAATGTGAAAAAGAATATAAAGATCCCGCTGATCGTCGTTTTCATGCTCAACCTAATGCTTGTTCAGTCTGTGGACCCCATATCTGGTTGCAGGATCGAGAAAAAACACTTTTTACTCATGAAACCGCGCTAAAACAGACCGCACTTTTATTGCAACAAGGTCACATCGTCGCTGTTAAAGGCTTAGGCGGTTTTCATCTAGCCTGTGATGCGAATAACCCAAAAACTGTTGATTTATTACGTCAACGGAAACATCGTCCCACAAAACCATTAGCCATTATGGTGCCTAATCTGCAGTTTTTACAGGATTTGAGTTCTCAAGAAACAGAATTGCTAACCAGCAGTGCTGCGCCAATTGTACTGCTAGCAAAACATAAAGTACCCAATATTGCTGATAACATCGCACCTAACTTGCAAGAAATCGGTGTCATGCTTCCAAGTAATCCACTGCAGCATTTGTTGTTACGTGCAGTTAATCGTCCACTCGTGATGACCTCTGCGAATGCCAGTGGGCAACCTCCTGTATTGAAAAATGAACATGCAGTGGAACAATTAGCTGATTTAACGGATTTTTATCTTTGTCACAATCGCGATATTCTACAACGTGCCGATGATAGCCTTGTTCGCGTTGCCTTCGATGGATTAGAAACATTACGCCGTGCTCGTGGCTACGTGCCTGATGAAATACCACTTGAAACACAAAGCACAAAAAATGTGTTGGCGTTAGGTTCTGATCTGAAAAATACATTCTGCTTACTACGTCACAATAAAGCCGTACTGAGCCAACATATTGGCGACACAGCAAATGAACAAGTGCGGTCACAATTAAGTGAAAATCTTGAATTATTTCAAAGTATTTATCAATTTAAACCAGACATCATCGCTGTTGATGCTCACCCAGGCTATTTTTCATCTTCCATTGGTAAACAACTTGCCGAACAGCAACAAATCACACCAATAGAAGTACTGCATCATCATGCTCATATTGTCAGCGTAATGGCTGAGCAGAATTGTAATGAATCTGTAATTGGTCTTGCTCTAGACGGTATCGGCATGGGCGAAAATGGACAACTTTGGGGAGGCGAATGCCTACTCGTTGATTATCAACATAGTCAATATTTAGGTGGTCTACCTGCTGTTGCTCTACCAGGTGGCGATCTTGCAGCCAAACAACCTTGGCGCAACTGGCTGGCCCACCTGCATCAATTTGTGCCACAATGGCAAGAAATACTCACCAAAACTTGCACTGAACCAAATTGGCAAATACTAGTCAATGCCATTGAGCGCAGACTCAATTGTCCACCTATATCATCTGCGGGTCGTTTATTTGATGCCGTAGCTTATGATCTCGGTATTGCACCAACCATTGTTTCTTGGGAAGGTGAAGCGGCTTGCCATCTCGAAGCGCTAGCAAACACCTCATCTTTGGCTATCCAAGCACAAAGTGCGGTCAATATTCCAGTAAAAATGCCACTTATCGGCAATAAACTGGATTTAGCTTACTTTTGGCAAAGTTGGTTAAATTACCATGCACCTGTTGAAGATAAAGCCTTCGCCTTTCACTATGCTCTCGCCCAAGGTTTTGCTGAACTTGCTGCAAACCAAGCACGACAACACCAATGTCGTACCATCGTGTTATCTGGTGGTGTGATGCATAACCAACTGCTACGTCGCTTATTAAAAGAAAATTTGAGCGAATTCCATGTACTAAGTGCGCATAAATTACCGATGGGTGATGGCGGACTCAGTTTAGGTCAGGCGGTTATTGCCATGCATAGACAAGCTGATAATCCCTAACATTAAAATATAAGAAAAAGAGTTAATCGAAAAATAACAATTAACTCTTTTGTTTTTTGGTATTTCTTTTTTATAGCGGAATACTGGAAAAGAAAACCAATAACAATGGTGGCAGAATATTCGTCACAAAGCCGAATGAAATCGCAATTGGCGTGACTTCAATGCCTCCCGCTTTTTGGATAATTGGCAAAGTGCAATCTATTGCAGTAGCACCCGTAATCCCAATTGCAGTCGAACGAAAATGGCGCATAAATAATGGGATGACAAATAAACTGACAATTTCTCGGGATAAATCATTAAAAAAGGCAATACTGCCCTGTACAGGTCCCCATGCATTGGTCAATACTACACTGGATAACGAATACCACCCCATTCCAGAGGCAAATGCCAGTCCTTGCGTAATTGGCATAGCCAAAACAAAAGCAGCAATGATACCTCCTAGTAATGAAGTAAAAGTAAACACCATTCCCGTTTGGAAACCTCGTTTATTGAAAAGGGCTTCTTTCAAGGAAATGCCGTTATTTCTTAGCTGAATCCCTACAAAGAAAATCAGTACAATCAATACATACAGATTAATACCTGTAGGTAACATGAGATAGGATTTGAATAAGAAACCACAAAGGGTGCCAATTACCACTGTGCCGGAAAGTTTGAGAGAGTCAATTAAGGAGTGCCAACGAGAATCAATTTTACCTTGTGATTTAAGTGGCTCTGCTGGATTAAAACGGTCATAAAACATTAAACCAATCATATTGGATCCCAAAATGATCGCCGATAGCGTCACCGCAGTTGTGCCAATAATAGGGAGTTTATTCTCTAAATCATCTAACTGTCCAAGCAAATACCCCATTAAGAAAAGGATGATATAGAGCAAAAACATCACAATATGATTAATTTTTATGATATAGGATTTATTATTAGTCTTAAGTAAATAGCCTAATAGCATAGGTATTAAAACAATTAACAGACCATTTATCGTATCGCCCATCATATTTCTCCTGTCTCATTTCTTAGCTCTAACATACACCTTTTTTATTATCTTTCATAGTAATACAAAAAAAAAGTGCGGTCAAAATTAACCGCACTTTTAATCATCTGAAAAATAAAAAATTATTAGTTATTTACTCGACGGCGAGCCGCTACTGCATCAGATAGTTGTTTTAACAAGATTTCTGTATCTTCCCAACCGATACAGGCATCAGTAATACTTTGTCCGTAAGTCTGCGCTTTACCATCGACTAAATCTTGACGACCTTCAACGATATGGCTTTCTACCATGACACCAAAGATCTGTTTTGAACCGCCTGCAATTTGCTGGCAAACATCTTCACAAACTTCCATTTGTTTTTTGAATTGTTTGCTACTATTTGCATGGCTGAAATCAACCATGACATGTGGAATACGACCTGATTTTTCGATCTCTGCACACACTTTTACAATGTCTTCAGCCTTATAGTTAGGGCCTTTATCTCCACCACGTAAAATAATGTGGCAGTCTTCATTTCCCTTTGTTGAAACAATAGCAGAATGACCAAATTTTGTTACGGATAAGAAATAATGCGAAGCTTCTGCCGCACCCATTGCATCTAAGGCGACTTTTACGCCACCATTTGTGCCATTTTTAAATCCTACCGCACAAGATAAACCTGAAGCTAATTCACGGTGAACTTGAGATTCAGTTGTTCTCGCACCAATTGCACCCCAACTCATAAAATCTGCCACATATTGCGGTGTGATCATATCTAAGAACTCACCGGCTGATGGCACACCTAAGTTATTAATATCAGATAATAATTTACGCGCAATACGTAAACCATCATTTAAACGATACGTATCATTTAAATAAGGATCGTTAATTAAGCCTTTCCAGCCCACTGTTGTACGCGGTTTTTCAAAGTAAACGCGCATCACCACTTCAAGTGTATCTTTATATTCATCACGTAATACTTTTAAACGTTTTGCGTAATCTAATGCCGCTTTAGGATCATGAATAGAACAAGGACCAATTACCACAAGTAAACGGTCGTCTTTTCCATGAATAATATTGTGGGCATATAAACGGGTTTCACGAACTAACTCAGCTGCTTCTTCACTTGCAGGAAATTTTTCTAATAAAGCAATGGGAGGCAATACCTGATCCACTTTTTCAATTCGGGTATCGTCATTTGCAACTTTTATTTCGATATCTTCTTTCTTCGTCGCCATATGTCACTCTCTAAATCTTAAATGTTATGCTTAAAATCTAATGGCGTTACTCTACACCTATTTTTTGTACTAGTAAACTAGTTCATTTAAATTCATACACTAATTTTATACAACTGCATAAAACTTGTACTTGTTAAGCAATCCAAGTAGGTCGTTATTAAACTACCTTTCACTTTATCTGGCAAGGATTTTGGCGTAAAAATAGGTTGTACCTGCTACATTTTAAAAAGCTCCCCTGTTTATTCTCCAAAATACACAAATAAATTAAATAAAATGTGGTCATAAAGAACAATTTCAATTCCGACCGTACTTTTTTAAATATTTTTTTAAACTCCCTTGTTTTTACTGAACATTTCCCCCATTTCTTTGTCTGAATGAACACTTATTCAGTCATTTATTTTTACTTGGAGAACTCTATGAAGAAAAGAAATTTTGTATTAACCGGCATCGCATTAGGTTTAAGCGTATTTGCGACCTCTTTATCCGCTCAAGCAGCTATTCCGAATGAAATCGTAGAACAAGGCAGCCTAGCGCCAATGTTAGAAAAAGCGCAAGCAGCTGTTGTGACGATTTCCGTTGAAGGCAAAGCAAAAGCAAACAGCCGTTCAGCATTACCTGATGACATCCCGGAAGAATTTAAATTTTTCTTTGGTGATCAATTTGGCGAACAATTTGGTGGAAACCGTGGCTCATCACGCAACTTCCGAGGTTTAGGTTCTGGCGTGATCATCAATGCAGATAAAGGCTATGTTTTAACTAATAATCACGTGGTAGATGGTGCGGATAAAATCACCGTAAAATTACAAGACGGACGTGAATTCAAAGCAAAACTCGTTGGAAAAGACGAACAATCTGATATCGCTTTAGTACAAATCGAAAAACCAACTAACCTTACCGCGATCAAAATGGCTGACTCCGATAAATTACGCGTAGGTGATTTCACCGTTGCTATCGGTAACCCATTCGGTTTAGGCCAAACTGTAACCTCTGGTATTGTTTCAGCACTTGGCCGCTCTACTGGTTCAGATAGCGGTGCGTATGAAAACTATATTCAAACCGATGCGGCGGTAAACCGTGGTAACTCTGGCGGTGCATTATTGAATTTACAAGGTGAATTAATTGGTATCAATACGGCTATTATTTCTCCAAGTGGCGGTAACGCCGGGATTGCCTTTGCAATTCCAAGCAACCAAGCCAACAATCTTGTGCAACAAATCTTAGAATTTGGTGAAGTACGCCGTGGTTTACTCGGTATTAAAGGTGGCGAATTAAATGCAGATTTAGCGAAAGCCTTTAATGTCAGTGCGCAACAAGGTGCTTTTGTGAGTGAAGTCATTCCAAATTCTGCTGCCGAAAAAGCAGGCTTAAAAGCGGGTGATGTAATTACCGCAATGAATGGTCAAAAAATCTCAAGCTTTGCCGAAATGCGAGCTAAAATCGCGACTTCTGGTGCAGGCAAAGAAATTGAACTTACTTATTTACGTGATGGTAAATCTGAAAACGTAAAAGTGACCTTACAAGCAGACGATGGCACTCAAACTGCGAGCAAAACGGAACTTCCAGCATTAGATGGTGCAACCTTAAGCAACTATGATGCAAAAGGCGTTAAAGGTGTGGAAATTAGCAAAGTACAGCCAAATTCAATGGCAGCACAACGCGGTTTAAAATCGGGTGATATCATCATCGGCATCAACCGCCAGCCAATTGAAAGCACGCAAGACTTACGCAAAGCGCTAGATGAAAAACCATCTGCTGTTGCACTCAATATCTTACGTGGTAAAAATAACTTCTACTTATTAGTGCAATAAAATGAAAGTGCGGTCAAATTGATTTGACCGCACTTTTACTCTATTCCGATATCATAAACTGCTCTCTCAATTGATGAAGCTGATCGCGTACTGCGGCGGCTTTTTCAAACTCAAGATCTTGAGCAAATTTATACATTTGTTGTTCCAATTTCTTAATTTGTTGTTGGAATTCTTTGGCTGATTTAGGTGTATTGTAAAGTGCGGTCGGTTCAGCCGCCGTTTTTCCACGCTGTTTCGATTTGGCTTTTTGATTTGCACCTTGACCAATATCTAATAATTCACCAACTTTCTTATTCAATGCCTGTGGAACAATACCGTGCTCTTCATTGTATTTCATTTGTTTTTCACGACGGCGATTCGTTTCGGTAATGGCTTTTTCCATAGATTTAGTCATGCTATCAGCATACAAAATTGCTTTACCATTCAAGTTTCGAGCGGCACGACCGATGGTTTGAATTAAGGAACGCTCAGAACGCAAGAAACCTTCTTTATCGGCATCTAAAATCGCCACAAGAGAAACTTCTGGAATGTCCAAGCCCTCACGTAGCAAGTTGATACCAACCAACACATCAAACTCACCCAAACGCAAATCACGAATAATCTCTACACGCTCAACCGTATCAATATCTGAGTGCAGATAACGTACACGAATGCCATGTTCATCTAAGTAATCCGTTAAATCTTCCGCCATTTTCTTCGTCAGCGTCGTCACTAAAACACGCTCATTTTTGTCCGCTCTTTGACGCGCTTCGGAGAGCAAATCATCCACTTGAATGGACACTGGACGAATTTCAATTTGCGGATCAAGTAAGCCTGTTGGACGCACAACCTGATCAACTATTTCACTGCCCGATTTTTCCAACTCATAAGGGCCTGGTGTCGCTGAAACGTAAATCGTCTGCGGCGCTAAACGTTCGAACTCTTCAAAGCGTAATGGACGATTATCCAATGTTGAAGGCAAACGGAAACCATATTCCACCAAGGTTTCTTTACGTGAACGGTCACCACGATACATCCCGCCAATTTGCGGAACAGTCACGTGTGATTCATCAATAATCAAAATCGCATCAGACGGCATATAATCAAATAATGTCGGAGGTGGTTCACCCTCATTTCTGCCAGAAAGATAGCGTGAATAGTTTTCTATTCCTGAGCAATAGCCGAGCTCATTCATCATCTCAATATCAAATTGTGTGCGTTGGGTAATACGCTGCTCTTCCAACAGCTTATGTTCTTTGATGAAATATTCACGGCGTTGCACAAGCTCCACTTTGATTTTTTCAATAGCATCTAAAATACGCTCTCTTGGCGTCACATAGTGGGTTTTCGGATACACCGTAAAACGCGGAACAGCGCCAAAACTAGTACCCGTTAAAGGATCAAATAAGCTTAGGCGTTCAATTTCATCATCGAATAATTCAATTCGTACCGCTCGATCGTCAGATTCTGCAGGGAAAATATCAATCACTTCGCCGCGCACCCGGAATGTACCACGCTGAAAAGCGTGATCGTTTCTTGCGTATTGTAATTCCGCCAACTTCGCTAAAATCTGACGTTGATCGATAATGGCACCTTGCTGTAAATGCAACATCATCTGCAAATAGCTATCCGGATCACCCAAACCATAAATCGCGGATACAGACGCCACTACAATAGTATCTCGACGCTCTAAGAATGACTTCGTAGCAGAAAGACGCATCTGTTCAATCTGATCATTAATAGAAGCATCTTTCTCAATAAAGGTATCACTACTCGGTACATAAGCTTCTGGCTGATAATAATCATAGTATGAGACGAAATATTCCACTGCATTTTCTGGAAAAAACGCTTTCATTTCTGCATAAAGCTGAGCAGCGAGGGTTTTATTTGGGGCAAGTAACATCGCCGGGCGATTTAATGTCGCTATGACATTTGCAATGGTAAATGTTTTGCCTGACCCCGTTACCCCTAGAAGTGTTTGATGGGCCAAACCATCCTCTAAATTTTCGACTAATTTTTCGATTGCTTGGGGTTGATCACCAGAAGGCTTAAAATCGGAATGAAGGATAAAAGGCTTAGTATTAATTTTCTCTGCCATAAGTGCGGTCAATTTTTTAGGTATTTTAGAAATGGAGCTATTTTAGCACATTTATTGCTCCAAATTGAGTGATAAAAATCCAAGTTTTACACATACTTAGGCGTGTCAAGTCTTAAACACTTCAAAATTGAAAAATATTTTATTTTTTTTGCTGGACTTTACTTAACATATTGATATTTAAAAGAATATTCACTTGCGGCTAATAGATGAACAATTTAAGGAAAAGCCAGTCTGCACCAGTGGTTGACCATTTTAAACAAAAACAATCCACAAAGTTATCCACAGGCTTTGTGGATAGAAAAAAGTGCAAAATTTTTTATGATTTTTTTCATTTTTGGTCTTGACAAGAAGTGGTCCGATCATTAAAATGCGCGCCTATTCTTTGTGATACCAAATTTATTCCTCCTTAGTTCAGTCGGTAGAACGGTGGACTGTTAATCCATATGTCGCAGGTTCGAGTCCCGCAGGAGGAGCCAAATTTATCTTTTGGTTTAGCTTTCGTTTGTCTCCTTTTACGAATCCTAAATTAGTAGCCAAAAGAATTTAAGCCCATCGTGTTGATGGGCTTTATTTTTATCTAATCTATACTGATTTAATGAATTATCAGGCTAATTTAATGCTGAACGATCATCGATTAAATTATCGCATTCCCAGCCGATATAATCGCCAGAAAACTCCATGGCTAGCTTTTCAAAGCGCTCTACCCACTCGAAGATCTCATTACTGTCTAATGAAAGCTCTTGCTCCAATTTCACCATAAAATAAGGCTCTTCATCTTCTTCTGTTTGGATGGCTTGGCTAGAATATTTTAACGTATTAAAAGACACTTGTCCGAGCGTTAATTCATCCATAAAGGGAAACATTTTCTCTTCTTCATCAAAATGGAAAGTATGCTCAATTAAATAAGTGTCGCTTAAATTACGCCCTTTGCTATTCAGCATACTCAAAATCTCTTCTGTCGCATTTAATTTCATTTCTAATGGTGAAGCCAACAAGAAATCGAAATAGGTATCCCAATTTGGATCATTCTGTACGTTGATTTCTGAGACAAAATCGAGTTGTTGAAGGGTTTCTTTAAGCAAAGCATCATGTTCACAATAGAAATGCATTTTTGCCTGATGATTGCAAATAAAGTGCCCAGCAAAAAAAACATTTGGAAGTGCGGTCAATTGTGCAAGGATTTTAAAAAGACGATTAATTAATTTTTCATATTCATCTTCATTAGGCAAACCGTCCTCATCTCCCTGATAAGGCACGGTAAATTGCACAACTTTACTAAGATGCTTACCATGATAAACATCTAAATCTTCAATATTTGCGGTAAACACGGCAGGCATGCCATTCACTTGCGAACGATAATTCTGCCAATTTGCCATATCCATGTTGCTTTCCTATTTAAACTCCGCCCAGATTGGTGCGTGATCTGACGGTTTTTCCATTGCACGAATATCTAATGCAATGCCAACATCAACGCAACGCTCTGCTAATTGACGATTCACTAAAATATGATCGATACGTAATCCACGGTTATCATCAAAACCTTTTGAGCGATAATCAAACCACGAGAACTTGTCATTGACTGTTGGATTTAATTTACGGAACGTATCTTCCAATCCATAATCGTATAAGCGTTGATACCATTCACGCTCTTCGGGTAAGAATGAGCATTTGCCAGTACGCAACCAACGCTTGCGGTTTTCATCGCCAATGCCAATATCTAAATCGCTTGGACTGATATTCATATCGCCCATAATTAACACTGGATTGGCTTTATCGTGATCTTGTTCTAAATAGCATTGAAGATCCGCATAAAATTTTTCTTTTGCCGGAAACTTGGTTTCATGTGCACGACTTTCGCCCTGTGGGAAATAGCCATTAATTACCGTTAACAAACCAAATGGCGTTTCTAAATCCGCCATAATTATGCGTTTTTGCGCATCTTCATTATCAGTTGGAAAACCACGACGCACCGCTTTTGGTTCTTGTTTGGTTAACAGTGCTACACCGTAATGCCCTTTTTGCCCATGGTGAAAAACGTGATAGCCCAGATTGTCTGTAATTGCATAAGGAAAATCTTCATCCGCGACTTTAATTTCTTGTAAACCAATCACATCCGGTTGGTATTTTTCAATAATTGCTTCGAGTTGATGAGGGCGGGCACGTAAGCCATTAATATTAAAAGAGATAAATTTCATTTTTATTCCTAATGTGAAAAATTGTGGCTATTATACAAAATAATTGAAATCTTAACCGCACTTTTCCTGTTCAGTTGACTCAGCACTTGCTGAACTAAATTTTTGAATCTGAGATTGAACAGCATCACGATGCCACCACTCTCCTTCTTTCGGAGGGGTAAACACATCAAATGCTTTACCTTTAAATTCAAATTGCAATCTTGCGGCGTGTAAATAAGTGCGGTCAATATTTTCAGTGTTTTTAGCATAAAGCGCATCGCCTAAAATGGGACTAGCTAAGCTTTTCATCGCTACACGCAATTGATGAGTTTTGCCTGTTTGTGGCTTTAAGATAAATAATCGTAAATTAGGCTCACAACTCACACTTTCAAAACGCGTAATTGCAGGATTTTCTTTCGATTGGCAAAGTTTCCAAGCCCTATTACGAGACTTTTGCATATCGCCGACAATCAATCCTTGCTTCTTTTTTGGTTTTTGATTACTGAGTGCAAGATAAGTCTTTTGAATATGATGTTCAGAAAAAAGTCGGAAAAATTCAGCCGCACTTTCGGCATTTAATGCCAAAATAAGTAAACCTGATGTCACTTTATCTAATCGATGAACAAGCCAGGCTTGTGGCACATCAAGCTGCCTGGCAAGCAAAGTGGTTAAACCAATTTCACTTTGATCTTTATGCACACTTAGCCCACAAGGCTTATAAATAATGATAAAATCATCAGTCTGATAAACAATGTCTAATTTCATAAGTGCGGTCAAAAATTAATGAGTTTTGAACATATTATACTGGTTTATATTATTCCCGTGTTAATTTGGGTGGCAGTTATTTCTGTCACATTGCGTTTACTCGTCAAAAAACAAGCGGTTTCTGCTACGTTGTCATGGCTGATGATTATCTACCTTGTGCCACTGATTGGCGTTATTGCTTATTTAATTTTTGGTGAGATTAAACTCGGTACTCGCCGAGCCAAAGTATTTCAATCATTAAAACCTAAATATACACAATGGCTTCAGCAGCTGTCTGGGCAAAAAGATCTGGTTGCGCATTCCCAGGATCCTCGTTATCGTGCTTTATTTAAACTAGTTCACCATCGCTTAGGTATTCCAAACATTCGAGGTAACGAATTACATATTCTTGATACCCCAGAAAGCATCATTCGAAGTATCATTCGTGATATTCAACAAGCGCGTCATTCCATTAATATGGTGTTTTATATTTGGAGTAATGATGGATTAATTGATGAGGTAAAACAAGCCTTAGAAGAAGCCGTACAGCGCGGGGTTAAAGTTTGCCTTTTACTCGATTCCGTAGGTAGTAAAGCCTTTCTTAAAAGTGCTATTTGTAAAGAAATGCGAGCGAAAGGCATTGAAATTACAGAAGCGCTACATGTAAATTTATTCCGGATGTTCTTCAGCCGAATTGATTTACGCCAACATCGTAAAATCATCATCATCGATAATCAAATTGCCTACACAGGCAGTATGAATATGGTGGATCCGAATTTCTTCAAACAAGATAGCAACGTAGGCAATTGGATCGACGTGATGGTGAGAATCAACGGCCCTGTTTCACCAATTTTAAACAGCTTACATGCTTGGGATTGGGAAATTGAAACGACAGAAGAATTACCCCTGTTATTACCAAATTGTCCCCTTGTTGAAATTGACGATAATGACACCCATTCTGTACAAGTTATTGCGAGTGGCCCCGCGTTCCCGGATGATTTAATTGCGCAATCTCTTGCAACGGTTATTTATGCGGCAAGAGAAAGCATTGTGATCACATCACCTTACTTTGTGCCAAGTCACAACATTGCTGAAGCATTACGTATTGCCGCATTCCGTGGTGTTGATATCACGCTTATTTTACCTAAAAACAATGACTCCTTGATGGTTCGTTGGGCGAGTCGAACATTCTTTGATGATTTACTCGAAGCTGGCGTCAAAATTTATCATTTTGAAGCAGGGCTTCTGCATACTAAAAGTGTGTTAATCGATAATAAACTTGCACTCGTTGGTACAGTAAATATGGATTTACGTAGCTTCTTGCTTAACTTTGAAATCACTGTTGCTGTAGAAGATCGTAATTTTGCCAATGAAGTCGCTACACTTCATGAAAATTATTTAGCGAATTCTTCTGCACTCAATATGCAAGAATGGATCAATCGTCCTTTCTATCATCGAATCATAGAGCGGTTATTTTTCTTGTTTAGTCCATTACTCTAATTTTCACAATAAATACAAGAAGGGCGTACATAAGTACGCCCTTTCTTTTTATCTTTTATGATTAACGTTTTTTCACGATAAACACCAAAGCTACTAAAACAGCTGCTGTTGTCACAAATCCAGCTAAACCAGATTCTGTAAAGCCAACCACAATGTAGCCCACAGCACTTGCTGTCGCAACAGTTGCCGCATAAGGTAATTGTGTCGTGACGTGATCCATGTGGTTACATTTTGCTCCAGTTGATGACAGAATCGTTGTATCCGAAACCGGTGAACAGTGGTCGCCACATACCGCGCCAGCCATGACGGCAGATAGGCAAGGAAGTAATAACTCTGGAGCAGAGTTGGTCGCCATTGCAGCTGCGATTGGTAACATAATGCCAAATGTCCCCCAACTTGTCCCGGTTGAGAATGCCATTGCTGAACCAAGGATAAATAAAATCACAGGTAAAAATTGAACAGGAATACTGCCACTCACTAAAGAAGATAAGTATTTACCGGTTTGTGCATCACCCACCACTTTATTGATTGTCCACGCAAAGAATAGGATTGCAATTGCACCTAACATAGATTTAATACCGGCAATCCACGCTTTTCCGTATTCTTGTAAAGAAACTTGACGCTCAAGAATAATCAATAATGTTGACATAGCAACCGCACTTGAACCACCAACAACAAGCGAAATACCTACTGTTGTATTTTCAAATGCACCTAAGAGGCTAAATGGTTTTCCATCTGCCGCTAAAGCCTCACTACCCGTATGAATCATCATGAAAACAGTGACGGTAATTAAGACTAAAATCGGTAAAATTAAGTTGCGAACTTTACCTTTCACACCTTCAATGACTTCTTCTTTATAATCTCGCTCCATAGCTAATTTTTCATGACGTGCCATTGATGCAATATCAAAGGAGAAATAAGCCACAAAGAACACCATCAATAATGAGAAAATCGCATAGTAGTTCATTGAACTCATGGCAACGAATGCCCCCATCGGTGTATAAGAGGTAATAGAATATGTCGCCAATAGACCTGCCACGAGTGTAATAATGTATGCACCCCAGCTTGATACCGGCATCATGACACACATTGGTGCAGCAGTGGAGTCAAGGATATACGCTAATTTAGCACGAGAAACTTTAAAACGATCGGTTACTGGACGTGCAATGGCACCCACTGCAAGACTATGGAAATAATCATCAATAAAGGTTACAAACACTAAAGATGCCGCTAATAATTTCGCACCACGACGACCTTTAATTTTATTTTGTGCCCACTCAGCAAATGCACGGTTGCTGCCTGATACGGTTAAAAGTGCGGTCAATACGCCAAGTAAAACTAAGAAAAAGACGATATTCATATTTGAATTCATGCCTTCTTCGCTACTATAAACTAATGCCACAACATTATCTTTTAAATAAATAAGTGCATTCAATGGGTTGAAATCAACCAACATTAACGCACCGACAATAATCCCTGCACTGAGGGAGACCAAAACCCGACGAGTTGCAATTGCTAAAATAATCGCAAGTAATGCGGGTATAATTGAATAAATAGATGAAGAATAATCGACTAGTTCCATTAAGTTATACCTAATAATTTAATGGAGACAACGGCAAGAAAAGACACAATGATGACCAGACCGAACCGTAGCGCTCCATAGTTAACACACAAAAACTATGACAGTCACGTTCCTTTCGAAGACGTGACCAACCGAATAAGATGACGCCTATTCGATTTCGGCAATCATTCCTTTCCTTTCCCTTCAACGCTATCCACTCTAGGAAAATACTTATAATGACCGCACCTCTACTGTTGTATAGGATGTGGAAAGATTACATTAAAACGAATAACATTACCAATAAAATCTTATCATCTTAGATAAAATTTTCTTTTTTTCAAAAAAGTTACATGTATTGTTAACATTTTATGAACTATTATTACAATAAATACTCAATTACAAAGTAGGGAATATTTATCGTTATTGTCATAATGAAGTCTGACCAATTAATTTTGAGTTTTAATTGCAAGATTTAATATTTACCTAACTTCTACTTTTCGTTATTATAGCTAACAGAGATAAATTAAATATTCACACATCATATAGGGGTTATTTATGAATGAATTGACAAAAGGTTTAACAAATCTTCGAAGTTTACGTGCTGCGGTACGTGATTTAACATTAGAGCAAGCAGAGAGCTCACTTTTAAAATTACAAACTGCAATTGAAGAAAAGCGTGCTCAAGCCGCGGAAATTGAACAAGCAGAACAAGAACGTCGAGCACGTATTGCAAAATATAAAGAATTAATTAAACAAGAAGGCATCACTGCTGAAGAATTAACTGCAATTATTGGTGCTGCACCTTCTTCAATTCGTAAAAAACGTGAACCTCGTCCAGCAAAATACAAATATACTGATGAAACTGGTCAAGAGAGAACATGGACTGGCCAAGGTCGTACACCTCGTGTGATTCAAAAGGCCTTAGATAAAGGTGTTTCTTTAGCTTCTTTTGAAATCTAATTTTATTATCGACTATGTAGAACCCATTTTTATGGGTTCTCTTTTTTTATTTACCTGGCAAAACATTCATTATGTTAGAAAAGAAAATATTACTGACCGACTGTCCTGATGATAAAGGCTTAATCGCTAAAATCACCAACATTTGTTACAAACATCAATTAAATATCCTCCACAATAATGAGTTCGTTGATTTTGAAACGAAACATTTCTTTATGCGTACTGAATTGGAAGGCATTTTTAATGAAGAAACCTTGTTAGCTGACTTAAATTATAGTTTGCCGGCTGGGACAAATTGCCACCTAATCAGCGCAAAACGTAAACGAATCGTGATTTTAGTCACCAAAGAAGCGCACTGCTTAGGTGATATTTTAATGAAAAATTACTACGGTGCATTAGATGTAGAAATTGCGGCAGTAATTGGAAATCACGATAATTTACGCGAATTAGTTGAACGCTTTGATATTCCATTCCATTGTGTCAGCCATGAAGGACTCACGCGCGTGGAACACGGTAAATTGCTCGCTGAAAAAATTGATGAATATGCACCTGATTATATTGTTTTAGCTAAATATATGCGTGTATTAAATCCTGAATTCGTGGCGCGTTATCCAAATCGTGTGATTAATATTCACCATTCATTCTTACCCGCATTTATTGGGGCAAAACCTTATCAACAAGCCTATGAGCGCGGCGTGAAAATTATCGGTGCAACAGCTCATTTTATTAACAATGAATTGGATCAAGGTCCGATCATCATGCAAAACGTGATTAACGTAGACCACACCTACTCTGCCGATGCAATGATGCGTGCAGGCCGTGACGTGGAAAAAACCGTATTAAGCCGTGCACTCGATCTTGCCTTACACGATCGTATTTTTGTGTATAAAAACAAAACGGTGGTCTTGTAATGAAAGCTATCACCTTAGAGCCGATTTCCCGTATTGAAGGTGAAATCAACTTACCGGGTTCGAAAAGTTTATCGAACCGTGCATTATTATTAGCGGCATTAGCTAAAGGCACCACAACGGTTACTAACTTGTTAGACAGTGATGACATTCGCCATATGTTAAACGCCCTCAAAGCTTTAGGGGGGAATTACCAACTATCTGAAGACAAAACTTGCTGCGAAGTTGAGGGCTTAGGTGGCGCGTTTCAGGTTGAAAATGGCTTATCACTGTTTCTCGGCAATGCCGGTACGGCCATGCGTCCTTTAACAGCGGCGCTTTGCTTAAAAGGCAACACAGAAGGCGAAGTTATTTTGACTGGTGAGCCACGTATGAAAGAGCGCCCAATCAAACATTTGGTTGATGCGCTTCTTCAAGCGGGTGCCGATGTTCGTTATTTAGAAAATGACGGCTACCCTCCACTTGCAATTCGCAATCAAGGGATTAAAGGTGGCGTAGTTGAAATTGACGGTTCAATTTCTTCTCAATTTTTGACCGCACTTTTAATGGCTGCTCCGCTTGCTGAGGGCGATTTAGATATCCATATTGTGGGTGATTTAGTCTCAAAACCTTATATTGATATCACCCTCGAGATGATGAAAGATTTTGGTATTTCGGTTGAAAACCACAACTATCAAGTGTTTAAGGTGAAAGGTAACCAATCCTATGTGTCACCGGGCAAATACATGGTAGAAGGTGATGCGTCATCTGCCTCTTATTTCCTTGCCGCCGCCGCGATTAAAGGCAATGTAAAAGTGACAGGAATTGGCAAACATTCCATTCAAGGCGACCGCCTATTTGCTGATGTACTCGAAAAAATGGGCGCCAAAATCACTTGGGGTGAAGATTTTATTCAAGCGGAACAAGCTGAGCTTCACGGTGTTGATATGGATATGAACCACATTCCTGATGCAGCCATGACGATTGCCACAACCGCCTTATTTGCAAAAGGTGAAACCGTTATTCGCAATATTTATAACTGGCGTGTGAAAGAAACTGATCGCCTTGCTGCAATGGCGACTGAATTGCGAAAAGTCGGTGCGGAAGTTGAAGAAGGTGAAGATTTTATTCGTATTCAACCGCTTGCGATCTCCCAATTTAAGCATGCTGAAATTGAGACCTATAACGATCACCGTATGGCAATGTGCTTTGCGTTGATTGCATTATCGGATACACCTGTCACGATTTTAGATCCCAAATGTACGGCTAAAACGTTCCCAACATTCTTCGATGAATTTGAGAAATTAAGTGTTCGAAGCTAAAACTGAAATAACAAAAGGCGAACAAATGGATGTTCGCCTTTTTCTTTTTTAAAACACCGTAAAAAATGACCGCACTTTTCACTACTCTGCTGAAGTTGGGATTTTATGACGAATCGACCAATAGATAGCGAGTCCCAATACCCCACAAGCTAAAATCACTAAAGCGGTTGAATAGAAAATATTGCCGATACCCACCAGTGGAGAGACGATGCCGCCTAAAAAGAAGGGGGCAAAACCTAATAATGCAGAAGCACTGCCCGCATATTGACGTTCACTTTCCATCGCTAAAGTAGAAATCGCAGGGAAAGTAATGCCCATTAATAACAACATAGCAAAAAAACCGATTTCAACAAATAACCAGTGCGGCTGAATAATTAATACGGCAATGGTATAAAGTGCAGCAACCACAAAAGCCAATACGCCAATTGCTAAAGCCTGACGATTTGGCAATTTACCACCAATATTTGCCCCGATGACTAACGCAGCACCATTGGCCCCAAAACATAAACTAAAGATAAATGCACTTAATCCATAGAAACTTTGTAAAATAAATGGTGAAGCAGCAATATAAGCAAACATTGCGCCAAGTAAAAAGCTTTCAATACCAACATAACTCATAAATAAACGGTTTTTGATAATCACACCAAAGGTTGAGAATGTGGCAAATATTGAACCTTGTAAGCGATTTTCGATGCTTAAGCTTTCTTTTAAACGGAAGCAGAAAAGCAAAACAATCACCCCAATCAAAGCAAGGAAAACAAATACCCCTTTCCAGCTAATGTATTCCAACAATAAACTACCAAGAATTGGCGAAATAATTGGTGCGATCCCATTAATTGTCATTAATAAACCAAAGAAACGTGTCATTTCACGCCCTCGATAAAGATCCGTTGCGACAGCACGAGAAATAACCACACTTCCTGCCGAAGAAAGTCCTTGAATCACTCGCAAGACAATCATCGATTCAATATTCGGTGCATAAACGATTAAGACTGTGCTGATAATATAAATAACTAATGAAATAATAAGCGGAATTTTTCGCCCAAATTTATCACTGAGCGGCCCAAGAAGTAATTGCCCTACTGCTAAACCAATCATAGCGGTAGTGAGCGTAAGTTGCGTCATTGAGGCGCTTGTTTCAAAAAAACTCGCGAGTTGTGGCAGTGAAGGTAAATAAAGATCCACCACAAATGGGCCAAAGGCTGAAAGGACACCGAGTAATAAAACAAGAAACAATTTTGAATTGGCTTTTATCATGAGAATCCTCAATAAAAATCAAAATAGAAATAAAAAAATGAAAGGGGCTAATTTTACTTATATTCGCACAATAAATAAACAAAAAAGCACCGAATCCTCAGTGCTTTTTGTTATTTCTGAATGGAAGATAAAAATTCCTTTCGAGTTTCGCGATCTTCTAAAAAGACCCCGCCATAGGCTGATGTCACAGTATAACTATGAGTATCTTTTACCCCGCGCGCTTTCACACAGAAATGTGTCGCTTTCACATAAACTGCCACATCATCGGTTTCTAAAATGGTTTGAAATGCCGTTAAAAGCTGTTCGGTTAAACGCTCTTGTACTTGTGGACGTTGCGCAAAAAACGCCACAATGCGATTGATTTTAGACAAGCCAATCACCCAATCTTTTGGATAATATGCCACAGCAACATTGCCATCAATCGTCACAAAATGATGTTCGCAAGTACTGGTTAAGGTGATGTCATTCACTTGCACCATTTCGCTCACTTTCATTTGGTTTTTGATTTTTGTCATTTTCGGGAAATTGGCATAATCCATTCCACTGAAAATTTCATCAATAAACATTTTAGCTAAGCGATTTGGTGTTTCTTCTAGGCTATCATCACGTAGATCTAACCCAATCAATTTCATCACTTCACGCATATGCGAAGCAATCGCCACACGGCGCTCATCTTTACATTGAGTCGGATCAATCATTGGTGTTTCGATGCCTTTGGCAACCAAGGCTCGGCGGACATTTTCCGCATCAGGTGAAATCGCGTTCATTCACTTTCCATTTATAAAAAAATAATGCGGCATTTTAGCAAAAGATGAATTATTCGTAAAATGCGAAAAATCACCCTAATTTATTAATTTCCTTCATATTGTATTTCGGGCTACAATATATCCACTTTTATTTCGCTCAACCCAAAGGATTGATTATGTTGCCACTTGAAGATGCCTTGGCGCAAATGCTCAACCAACTTCCCTTCCCAACAAAAACTGAAACTCTGGCTTTAACTGAAGCCGCTGATCGTGTGTGTGCGGAAGATGTAATTTCTCCGATTAATGTACCGTCTTTTGATAACTCCGCGATGGATGGCTATGCAGTTCGTTTAGCCGATTTACAGCAATCTATGACACTTTCTGTCGCAGGAAAATCTTTTGCGGGTAATCCATTTCAAGGGGAATGGGTAGCACAAAGTGCGGTCAGAATTATGACGGGTGCGATGATTCCTGAAGGTGCCGATGCGGTGGTCATGCAAGAAGAGGTCACCGTCAATGAAGATGGTACAGTTACCTTTGCGGCATTACCTAAAGCCAATCAGAATATTCGTCGCATTGGTGAAGATGTGAAAAAAGGTGATGTGGTCTTACATCAAGGCGATGAGTTAAATACCGTTTCTTTACCTTTGCTCGCCTCATTAGGTATCGCTGAAGTCAAAGCTTACCCACGTTTAAAAGTGGCCGTGCTTTCAACCGGTGATGAATTAGTCCCCGTCGGTCAACCGTTACAAGCAGGACAAATTTACGACACTAATCGTTTCACCGTGAAGTTAATGCTAGAAAAATTAAATTGTGATGTGCTTGATTTCGGTATTCTGCCGGATAACCAAGCGGAATTTGAAGCGGCTTTTGTGAAAGCACAAGCGCAAGCAGATCTGGTTATCACAAGCGGTGGCGTTTCAGTGGGTGAAGCTGACTTCACGAAAACTGTGTTAGAAAAAGTCGGTCAGGTGAATTTCTGGAAAATTGCGATGAAACCCGGCAAACCATTTGCATTTGGTAAATTAGAAAATGCTTGGTTCTGCGGTTTACCCGGCAATCCGGTCTCTGCATTAGTGACATTCTATCAATTGGTTCAACCGGCTATCGCTAAATTAAGCGGTAAAAAACACCCGAAAAAACAACCGCACTTTCAAGCGATTGCCCAAACTAATTTGAAAAAAGCGCCTGGCCGTTTAGATTTCCAACGTGGTTTCTATCAAATTAATGAAAATGGTCAACTTGAAGTGCATCCAGTGGGTTTCCAAGGCTCGCATTTATTCAGTTCTTTTGTGAAAAGTAACTGTTTTATTCGCCTTGAAAAAGATCTTGGCAATGTGGCTGCAGGCGAAATTGTCACCATTGAACCCTTTAATCACCTATTGGGGCAATAATGGCTGAATTAAGCTACGAAGAAGAACTGCGTTATAACCGCCAAATTATTTTAAAAGCGGTCGATTTTGACGGACAAGAAAAACTCAAAGACAGCCGCATGTTAATTATCGGCTTGGGCGGTTTAGGTTGTGCTGCAAGTCAATATCTTGCAGCCGCTGGCGTGGGTCATTTAACCTTATTGGATTTTGACACTGTATCGCTTTCTAATTTGCAACGTCAGGTGTTACATACTGATAGCCGATTAAATATGCCTAAAGTGGAATCAGCAAAAATTGCGTTACAACAGATTAATCCTCACGTAGAAATTGAAACCATCAATGCACAACTTTCCGAAGAAAAACTCGCGGAAATCATACCGCACTTTGATGTGATATTAGATTGTACCGATAACGTGGATATTCGTAATGCGCTCGATCGTGGTTGTGAGAAAGCGAAGATCCCGCTAATTTCAGGTGCGGCGATCCGTTTAGAAGGGCAAGTTTCTGTCTTTACTTATGAACCCAATACTCCAACCTATCGCCAACTTAGCCAGCTCTTTGGGCAAAATGTTTTAAGTTGTGTTGAGGCGGGCGTACTAGCCCCAATTGTGGGTGTCGTAGGCTCTATTCAAGCCTTAGAAGCCATTAAAGTGCGGTTAAAAATCGGTTCAAATTTATGTGGACGTTTGTTGTTAATCGATGGATTAACCATGCGTATCCGAGAAATGAAATTACCCGTCTAATAGTTGGACAGACATCAAGTCTGTCCTTCTCTCAAATTACCTACAAATAATTATCCCTCCCCTCGTGCATTAACAAAAAACAAATGCTATTATCTTGCTCGACAATTCATTTGTCTTATATCGCAAGTTTTGTGTATAGGAAAATGGCAGACACTTCAAAATATCTTCATTTTATACCTCACTTGCAAATCATCATTTCAATTTAAGGATTTATTCACTAATGAAAGAGATTTTGCAGCAATTCAAACAAAATTATCTGATCAAATACTGGAATCCTGTCGCTGCAGTTATTGCTGCCGGACTCATTTCAGCTTATTACTTTGGGGTAACTGGCACTTATTGGGCGGTTACCGGGGAATTTACCCGTTGGGGTGGACATGCTTTACAAGCGCTAGGCGTCGATGTATCCGACTGGAGCTATTATAAAATTATCGGCATGCAAGGCACAATCTTCACCCGTATTGATGGTGTAATGATCTTAGGTATGTTCGCCGGTTGTATTTCTGCTGCACTTTGGGCAAATAATGTGAAATGGCGTAACCAGCCGCACAAACGCCGTATTGTTCAAGCTCTCATTGGTGGTGCATTAGCCGGTTTCGGCGCTCGTTTAGCAATGGGCTGTAACCTTGCCTCTCTCTTCACGGGTATTCCACAATTTTCGGTTCATGCTTGGTTCTTTACTATTGCGACTGCTGTAGGTACTTATGCCGGGGTAAAAGTCACCTTACTGCCGATATTCCGTGTGAAATTAGAATTGAAAAAAGGCGCGGCAAAATTACAAGAAACTGACCCGAAACAAGCTAATCGTCGTTTCTGGATTGGTATGGTGATCTTTTTTGCTTACCTAATTGCTTCACTTTATGTGATGACAAACTCCGTCAAACTGGGTTTTGCGATGCTTTGTGGTTTAGCATTTGGCTTATTAATTGAACGTGCTCAAATCTGCTTTACCTCTGCCTTCCGTGATTTATGGGTAACGGGCCGTGCTTATATGGCAAAAGCCATCATCTTCGGTATTATCGTGGGTACGCTTGGCGTATTTAGCTACATTCAATTAGGCGTACCAGCCAAAATCATGTGGGCGGGTCCAAATGCCATTATCGGTGGTTTATTATTTGGCTTCGGTATTGTATTAGCAGGCGGATGTGAAACCGGTTGGATGTATCGCTCAATGGAAGGTCAAGTTCACTTTATGTGGGTAGGCGTGGGTAATGTTGTTGGTTCAACCTATTTAGCCTACGCCTGGGACGATCTTGCCCCTGTACTTGCGTTAGATTACGAAAAACTTAACTTATTGAAATCCTTTGGCCCAGTTGGCGGTTTATTAGTAAATTACGGCTTGCTTATTCTCTGCTTAATCGCTGTTGTTTGGTGGGAACACCACTTCTTGAAAAAAGCCAAAGCAAAAATCGCTGCAGCAAATCCACAAGCTTGTGGTTGCTAATTAAATATTAACGAATTCATTCAAAAAAAGAGGACATTATTATGGCATTTACCGTTGTTCAAAAATTAGATAAAGATCCAAAAGACATCACCCCAGATTATACGTTAGATACGCTAGGTGAACCTTGCCCGTATCCAGCGATCGTGATGCTCGAAACTATGCCACAATTACAAAAAGGCGAAATTTTAGAGCTATTAAGTGACTGTGCCCAATCCATCAACAACATTCCTGTTGATACTAAAAACCACGGTTACACACTATTAAGCGTGGAACAAGATGGCACTAAATTACGCTATTTGATTCAACGTTAATGTAAAAAGTGCGGTCAATTTTGACCGCACTTTTATATTTTTTAGCAAGACACATCTGATAAAAAACAACTCCATTTTACTATCAGCGCTTACATTGAATCCTATTCATAATACTCATATTGATAAGTCTTTTTGGTTTTCCATACACCATCTTTGTTATAGATTATCTCTTCAATAACATTGCCATGTTTATCAAATTGGTATGATACGGTTATCCAGTTGATGCGTTTTCCAACGCTAAAAATTTCACTTTTTAATAAGCGATGATTTTTATCAAAATAATTTTTCACACTATTGATAAAAACGTTTAAAGATTCGGTAAATGAACCATCATTTTCGTAATGATAAGTATCGCAATCTCTTTCTACATTATCTTCAATACGACATATTTTGCTCAGTTTACCATTCTCATAATCGTATTTTTTTATATCGGACGTTGTTTTATTCTCTACATCATACTCTTGAGTTTTGAGCAAAGTACCCGCTTTATCATAAAAATGTTCTTTATATGATGATGAAAAATCTGGTGTGTCCTTATATTCCACAAACTGCACCACACCACTACCATCCTGATTTTCTAAATAACGATAAAATTTACTAAAGGTTTTTAGCTCTGGGTTAGTTTCAGTCACATTATCATCTTGAATTTCTAATAATCGATTCTGATCATCATACTTATAGTAACGAATTGTGATCTTTTCTTTATCAAAAAGAACGCCCTGTTCCTTTTCTTTTATCAAAAAGCCTTGTTCGTTATAAAAGCTATCTAGATAACTTACTGTCCCATTATCGGGCAAGGCTGAATTACCTTCTTCCTTAGATTTAATCGACTTAACTTTTCCTTGCAAATGATGTTTTGTCCAGTCATTCTCAATTGGAAATAATGCGAAAGCAGAAGTTGAAAAAGAAAAAAATAATAAGAAAAATAAGGATTTATTCATAAAATTCTCTTTAAAAATAAAATATTGAATTATTCTAAATAATTACAAGAAAAATTCAATCGATAAAAAACCGCACTTTAATCTCTCAAAGTGCGGTCAGTTTTACTTCAGTTTTTTGCTTATTTGTTTAATGCTGTAAGAATGTCATCAACACGTTCTTTTGCATCACCAAAGAGCATTTGAGTGTTTTCTTTGAAGAATAATGGATTTTGAACGCCTGCATATCCCACCGCCATAGAGCGTTTGAATACGATAACGTTTTGTGCTTTCCATACTTCTAACACCGGCATACCTGCGATTGGGCTGTTTGGATCTTCCATTGCCGCTGGGTTTACGGTGTCGTTTGCACCGATAACCAATACCACATCGGTATCCGCGAAATCATCATTGATTTCATCCATTTCAAGCACGATGTCATAAGGCACTTTCGCTTCCGCTAAAAGCACGTTCATATGACCCGGTAAACGACCTGCAACAGGGTGAATACCAAAACGCACGTTAATGCCACGTTCACGCAATTTCGCCGTAATTTCTGCGACTGGATATTGCGCTTGTGCTACCGCCATACCGTATCCTGGTGTGATGATCACAGAGCTTGCATTTTTGAGTAATTCAGCCACTTCTTCTGCGGTTGTTTCACGGTATTCGCCTTGTTCTTCATCAGAAGATACTTGAACATAATTACCAAAACCACCAGCGATAACACTGATAAATGAGCGGTTCATCGCTTTACACATAATGTAAGAAAGAATCGCACCAGAAGAACCCACTAATGCACCAGTGACGATAAGCAAGTCATTGCTTAGCATGAAACCTGCTGCAGCCGCTGCCCAACCAGAGTATGAGTTAAGCATTGAAACCACAACCGGCATATCCGCACCACCGATAGATGCCACTAAGTGCCAGCCGAATGCAAGTGCAATCGCGGTCATGAGTAACACTGGGAAGATATTATCTGGGTTGTTTAAGAAAGCGACCATCAATAAAGCCGAAACTACTAACGCCGCTAAATTTAATTTATGGCGATGTGGCAACATTAATGCTTTTGAATTGATTTTGCCGCTTAATTTACCGAATGCTACGATAGAACCCGTGAATGTTACCGCACCGATGAAGATCCCTAAGAATACTTCAACGTTATGGATATTCATTAACACAGGATCAGTTTCGTGTGTTAAGCCGTAACTGTTAAAGCCTACGAGCACTGCTGCTAAACCTACAAAACTGTGAAGGATCGCAACGAGTTCAGGCATTTCAGTCATTTCAACTTTTAATGCACGTTGAACACCAATCACGCCACCGATGATCATCGCAATAATGATCCATAATGTACCTTCAGATTGTGGGCCGAAAATAGTTGCAACAAGGGCAATTGTCATACCGACAATACCATACCAACAACCGGCTTTTGCCGTTTCATGTTTAGAAAGACCGGCTAAGCTCATAATGAAAAGTAATGCAGCGATAATATAGGCTGCTTGTACTAAACCTTCAGACATCATCTTCTCCTTAACCTTTTCTAAACATCGCCAACATACGTTGGGTTACACGGAAACCACCAAAGATATTGATGCTTGCCACCAAGATTGCCACAAAGGCTAATGCATCAATAAAGAAGTTGCCTGTTGGTTGTCTAATTTGCAGTAATGCACCTACAATGATGATACCTGAAATCGCATTGGTTACCGCCATAAGTGGAGTGTGTAAAGCGTGGCTGACGTTCCAAACCACGTAGTAACCAACTACACAAGCCAATACGAATACGGTGAAGTGAGAAAGGAATGCCGCTGGCGCCACAGACGCAAGCCAGAGGAATAACACTCCCACACCTGCCATCACACCGTATTTGATGCGAGGATCCGCTGGTTTTTCTTCCTCTTTTTTAACCGCACTTTGTGCCGCTTTCGCTTCTTGTTTTGGTTGTGCTGACACTTGGATTTGCGCTGGTGGAATTTCTTCACCATCACGTACCACAGTCACACCGCGTAATACCACATCTTCAAAATCGATATTGATATTACCGTCTTTTTCTTTACAAAGTAGTTTTAATAAATTAACTAAGTTTGTACCGTAAAGTTGGGAAGATTGTGTTGGTAAACGACTTGGGAAATCGGTATAACCAATGATTTTTACTTGGTTTTCAGTGGTGACGACTTTTCCTGCTTCAGTGTAAGCACAGTTACCACCAGTTGCAGCCGCTAAGTCCACTACCACAGAACCTGGTTTCATGGAATCAACCATTTCTTTTGTGATTAAGCGAGGTGCAGGTTTACCCGGAATCGCTGCAGTGGTAATAATGATATCCACTTCTTTGGCTTGTTCCGCATAAAGCTCCATCGCACGACGGTTAAATTCTTCTGACATCACTTTCGCGTAACCATCGCCACTACCGCCTTCTTCTTTGAAATCAATTTCTAAGAAAGACGCGCCCATACTTTGTACTTGTTCTTTTACTTCAGGACGAGAGTCAAAAGCACGTACAATCGCACCAAGGCTATTCGCTGCACCAATCGCCGCTAGACCTGCAACACCCGCACCAATGACTAACACTTTTGCCGGTGGCACTTTACCTGCGGCGGTAATTTGTCCAGTGAAGAAACTACCAAATTCATGAGCTGCTTCAATCACCGCACGATAACCAGAAATATTCGCCATAGAGCTTAATGCATCAAGCGCTTGCGCACGGGAAATACGTGGCACAGAATCCATCGCTAATACATTAATTTTTTTCGACGTGAGTTTTTTCATTAAATCCGGATTTTGTGCGCGCCAAATGAAGCTCACAAGTGTTGCACCTTCCTTCATTTGATCAATTTCTGCATCCGTTGGTGGATTCACTTTAAAAATCACATCCGAATGCCACACTTCTGAACTTGAGCCAATTTTTGCGCCGACGTCGATAAATGCTTGGTCTTCAAAACTTGCTTTGAATCCCGCATCGTGTTCTACGATGACGTCAAAGCCCAGTTTTAAGATCTGCTGAACCGTTTTTGGCGTCGCCGCCACACGATTTTCACTCTCAAGCAGTTCTCTAGGTACACCAATTAACATAAATGTTTCCCTCTGGTTGATGAAATTTCAGACAAACTCACGCCTGTCCCTGTCTCTTAAATGACAAAAAGTCATGCGACGATAAATGTATCACTTATTAAGGTTATTTGGGGAATTTTTTTAACTGGTTTTACAAGATATTGTGATAGGGATCATAAAAGAATCGAGATAAACGCGCATGGTGTTTAACTTTTAGCCTAACGCAATGATTATTCATCAGAAACTGACTAATCAAAAATAGATGAAAAACGGACCGCACTTAGATACGAAGGAAATAAAAAGCCCGATATGATTATCGGGCTGTATGTTTAATTGGTTCCACCAACAGTGATTTCATCTATTTTCAAGGCTGGCTGACCAACGCCGACCGGCACGCTTTGGCCATCTTTGCCGCATACACCAATACCAAGATCTAAGTCTGTTTTATCGGCCACCATAGAAACCTTTTGCATCACATCGATACCACTACCGATTAATGTAGCCCCTTTAACCGGTTTGGTAATTTTGCCTTTTTCAATAAGATAAGCTTCAGATGTCGAGAACACAAATTTACCTGAGGTAATATCCACTTGCCCACCACCAAAGTGCGGTGCATAAATACCGCGATCCACAGAGGCTACTAAATCTTCAAATTTGCTTTGACCTGCCAACATATAGGTATTCGTCATTCGTGGCATTGGCAAATGTGCATAAGATTCACGGCGACCATTCCCTGTTGGTTTCACGCCCATTAATCGCGCATTGAGTTTATCTTGCATGTAGCCTTGCAAAATCCCGTCTTTGATTAAAACGTTGCACTGACTTGGCACGCCTTCATCATCAATGGTTAAAGAACCACGGCGGTTTTGTAATGTACCGTCATCCACAATCGTACATAATGGTGACGTCACTAACTCACCAATTTTACCCGTAAATAAGGAACTTTCTTTGCGATTGAAATCCCCTTCCAAACCATGTCCCACTGCTTCATGAAGCAATACGCCAGGCCAACCAGCCCCTAATACCACAGGCATTAATCCTGCTGGCGCAGCGACCGCACTTAAATTCACAAGGGCTTGACGAACCGCTTCTTTGGCAAAATTAACGGCACGAATGTCCCCATTTACCACTTCAAAAAACCAATCTAAGCCAAAGCGTCCACCTGAACCGCAACTACCACGCTCACGTTTGCCATCTTCTTCCACGAGAACAGAAATGGATAAACGCACAAGTGGACGAATATCTGCAGCAAGTGTGCCATCTGTTGCGACTACTAACACTTCCTCATAAATCGAACTTAATGCTGCAGAAACATGTGTAACACGAGGATCTTCAGATCGTGCAGTACAATCCACGAGATGTAATAACTCGATCTTTTTCTCTTTACTTAAACTTTCTAACGGATTAATTGCTGCATAACGCTGAACCGCATTCACTGCATTAAATGCTTGAGGCGAAATTAAATTGCCTTCTTTAATTTGTGCAATACCTTTTACGGCCTCTGCACATTGTTGTAATGACGCTAAGTTAATTTGATCGGAATACGCAAAGCCTGTTTTCTCACCAGAAACAGCGCGTACACCAACACCGCGATCAATATGAAAGCCACCTTCTTTAATAATGCTGTCTTCTAATACCCAGCTTTCATCTTGGCTTAATTGAAAATAAAGATCCGCATAATCAATATGACGATGCGACATCACATCAAAAATATTAAGCAATGATTGATGCGATAAATTGCTTGGTGCAAGTAAGGTATCTGAAACCTGTTTTAACATTTGTTCTCCGAAATTTATAAAAATTAATTCTGCCAAATCTCCCCTAGCCCCTTTTTGCTAAAGAGGGAGATAGTTTTTTGACTAATCTAAATTATCCAATCCAAATTGGTATAAGGCATTTTTCTTATAACCATAAAGTTCAGCCACAATTGCCGCGGCTTTTTTTAAAGGTAATTCTTTAGCTATCAAAGTAAGCGCTTTAATTGCTTGTGGTGAAAATTCTTCGCTATCTTCTGATTTGGGTTTGCCTTCCACGATTAACACCATCTCACCTTTCGTGCGATTCGGATCTTCACTTAACCATTGACGAAGATCACTTAATTTATCCCCTGCAATGGTTTCCCACGTTTTCGTAATTTCACGTGCAAGTACAACATAGCGTTCGCCACCTAATACATCTTGCATATCAGCAAGGGTATCTAAAATGCGGTGAGTTGATTCATAGAAGATTAAAGTGCGGTCTTCTTCCGCAACATTTTCTAACTTATCTTTACGCGCCTTGGTTTTGGCTGGTAAAAAACCTTCAAAGCAAAAACGGTCTGATGCAATACCCGATGCGCATAATGCAGTAATCGCTGCGCAAGCACCGGGTAATGGCACCACTTTAATGCCTGCCTCACGACATTGACGCACTAAATGAAAACCCGGATCGCTAATTAAGGGGGTTCCTGCATCTGAAATTAATGCGATATTGGTGCCTTGTTTTAACTTTTCGACCAACACATGAGCTTTTTCTTGTTCATTGTGATCATGCAAGGCGAAAAAAGGCTTTTTGATACCATAATGACTGAGCAATAAACCACTGTGGCGTGTGTCTTCCGCAGCAATTAAATCCACTTGTGAAAAGGTCTCTAAAGCACGTTGTGTAATATCTTGTAAATTCCCGATTGGCGTGGCGACAATATATAAAATTCCGGTTAAATCATTCATTTTTGTTTGCTTTTACATTGTGAGATAAGTAAGATCGACCATTATTGATTTATTCATTATGGAGCGAATATGTCTATTCTATTACAAGGCGGTCGTTTTAAAAAACGTTTAATGCCGATTTTATTGTCTATTGCATTAGTGGGTTGTTCTAACTTATTTGGCAGCAGCTTTACCCAAACATTACAGCGTGATGCCAATGCAAGTTCTGAATTTTATATGAACAAATTAGGACAAGCACAAGATAAAGAAGATCAACAAACTTACAAACTCTTAGCCGCACGTGTATTAATTACTGAAAATAAAGTGCCACAAGCCGAAGAGTTATTAAATGAATTGGTTGACTTAAACGAAGCGCAACAATTAGACCGTACTTTAGTTGAAGCACGTATCGCTGCGGCGAAAGGTGCTAATGAGATGGCTGAAAGTAAGTTACGTGCGCTTGATCTCACGAAATTAAGTCCATCACAAAAATCTCGTTATTACGAAACTTTTGCTCAGACTGCAGAAAATCGTAAAGACGTGATTGAAGCGGTGAAAGCACGCATCAAAATGGATGAAAACTTAACGGATGTACAACGCCGTCAAGATAATGTAGATAAAACTTGGGCTTTATTGCGTTCAGCCAATACAGGTGTCATTAATAATGCATCAGATGAAGGCAGTGTTGCATTAGGTGGCTGGCTCACTTTAATCAAGGCATATAACGATAACATTCGTCAGCCAGTGCAATTAAGCCAAGCATTACAAAGCTGGAAATCGGCTTATCCAAATCATGCAGCTGCAATCTTATTCCCGAAAGAATTACAAAGTATGTTGAATTTCCAACAAACTAATGTGGCACAAATTGGTTTAGTGTTACCTTTAAGTGGTGATGGTCAAATTTTAGGCTCAACCATTCAATCAGGTTTTAATGAAGCAAAAGGCGATTCAACTATTCCAGTGCAAGTGTTTGACTCATCAACTACACCGATTAATAACATTATTGCACAGGCAAAAGCATCGGGTATTAAAGCGTTAGTGGGTCCATTGCTTAAACAAAATGTCGATGCCATCATTGCGAATCCAAGCGCAGTACAAGGCATGGATGTACTCACATTAAATGCAACAGCAAATACTCAAGCAATTAACCAAGTCTGTTATTACGGTTTATCTCCAGAAGATGAAGCAGAGTCTGCTGCAAACAAAATGTGGAAAGATGGTATTCGCAATCCAATTGTTGCCATGCCGCAAAATGATTTAGGACAACGTGTTGGTAATGCTTTCAACGTGCGTTGGCAACGTTTAGCGGGTACAGATGCGAATATTCGCTACTATAACTTACCAGCTGACATTACCTACTTCTTCCAAGGTGCGCCGCAAGATACAAGTGCACTTTATGTCATCTCTTCACCAGATGAATTAGCTGAAATTAAAGGTTATTTAGATACCAGTAATCCGAATGTCCGTATTTATGCAAGCTCTCGTTCTAACGCGGCAAGCAATACACCAGAATACTATGCGAAAATGAATGGCGTCCAATTTAGTGATATACCATTCTTTAAACAAAGCGATTCTTCACAATATCAAAAAGTGGCCAGCTCAACCGGTGGTGAATTCCAATTAATGCGTTTATATGCAATGGGTTCTGATGCATGGTTACTCATCAATCACTTTAATGAATTACGCCAAGTGCCAGGTTACACCTTAAGTGGTTTAACTGGTCAGCTTAGCGCGGATTCAAACTGTGATGTAGATCGCGATATGACATGGTATCAAGTACAAGATGGTAACGTGGTAGCGGTTGCGAACTAATCCATGTTTTCATTAAAACGTCAACAAGGGGCGGGCTTTGAACATCAAGCCCGCCTTTTCTTAGAGTCTAAAGGTCTCAAATTCATCGCCGCAAATCAACATTTCAAATGCGGTGAATTAGATCTCGTTATGCAAGACGGGCAGACCATTGTGTTTGTTGAAGTACGCCAACGCTCCAGCTCAGCATTTGGATCTGCTGTTGAAAGTGTAGATTGGCAAAAGCAACAAAAATGGCTAAATGCCGCAAATTTGTGGCTTGCCAAACGTAACCTAAGCCTCGAAGATGCGGATTGTCGTTTTGATCTTATCGCCTTTGGAAAAACCGCCAGTGATATCCAATGGATTCCTAATTTTCTCGATTAACCTTTTCCGATTATGTTACAAAAAGTTAAAGATATTTATAGCGAAAGTATTCAGATTCAAATCTCTGCTTCAAGCCTATTATCAGAAAATATTGCAACTGCCACACAAATGGTCATGCAATGTTTGTTAAGTGGTCATAAAGTGATTGCCTGTGGCGTCGCTCGCTCTTACGCGAATGCGCAGTTCTTAGTGTCAAATTTGCTTAATCGTTACGATTTTGAGCGTCCTAGCCTGCCATCCGTACAGCTTAGCCTTGAAAGTGCGGTCGGTTCTTCGCTGGTTTTTGATCAACCTATCGATCAACTGTATCAACATCAATTTAACGCTATCGCGAAGCCTGGCGATTTATTGATCGCCTTTGCACCGCTTGGAACAGAAAAAGCGGTACTGAATACGATTGCTAATGCCGTCAACAAAGAAATTCAGGTCATTGCCTTAACCGGTGCAAATAATGATGCGATTCAAGGTGTGTTAGCTGAAGCAGATTTGGAAATCTCTATTCCTGCAACGAAAGAAGCACGTATTTTGGAAAATCATTTATTCGTCATAAATGCACTGTGTGAGCTTGTTGATAGCACACTTTTTCCAAGAGCTTGACATTAAAGGCTTTTCCAACCAAACTATTTCTAAAATTAATTGACTAATTAGTTAACTCACTCATTTATAAAAAGGAGATTAATGATGAAATTAACCCCATTAAAAAAACTCGCCTTCGTACTTGGTGCATCTATTATGTTACAAGGCTGTGTGGCGGCTGTACTTGGCGGTGCAGCAGCAGGTGCTAAAGTCGCAACGGATCCTCGTACAATGGGGACGCAAGTCGATGATGAAACTTTAAAAGTAAAAGTTGAAAATGCATTAGATAAAGATGCACAAATTAAATCGGAAGGTCGTGTCCATGCCGTTTCTTATAGCGGACGTGTATTATTGATTGGTCAAGTGCCGAGTGAAGGCGTGAAAGAAACCGCAACCAGTCTTGCAAAAGGCGTGGACGGTGTGAATGATGTCTATAATGAATTACGTGTGGGCAATAAAATTAACTTTGGTCAAATTACCAAAGACAGTTGGATTACCACACAAATTAAATCAAAACTCTTCGTTGGAGATAATGTAAAAGCCACAGATGTGAAAGTGATCACCGAAAATGGTGAAGTATTCTTACTCGGAAACGTCACTCAATCACAAGGTGACTCAGCGGCAGAAATTGCAAGTAAAGTTACTAGTGTTCAAAAAGTCGTCAAAGCATTTAAATACTTGAATTAATTAAATTTTTAAAATTTAAAGTGATCTGCCCCCCAAAAGTTGGACAGGTTAGTTAACTTAAATATTGAGCTCGGTATTGCACTGGGCTCAATCCTTTTAAACCAAGTTTAATTCGTTTTTGGTTGTAATACACTAAATATTCTTCAATTTCAGCCTGTAATTCAGCAATTGAATGATAAGTTCGAGAGTAAAAGCACTCTGATTTTAATATTGCAAAAAAACTTTCAATCACCGCATTATCGTAGCAATTTCCTCGGCGGCTCATACTTTGAACCGCTTTACCCTCCAACATTTTCACCCATTCCGCCGAGCCATACAATACGCCTTGGTCGCTATGAATAATCGGGCATTCTATCGGTTTAATTCGACTAAGTCCTTGTTCTAACATCTTTTTTACCAATGAAAATTTGGGGCGTGTCGCAAAGCTATAGGCAATAATTTCTCGGTTAGCCAAGTCCATTAACGGTGAAAAATAAAGCTTTTCTTGCCCAACATGAAATTCCGTTGCATCCGTTACCCATTTTTGATTGAGTGCTATCGCTGTAAAATCACGATTCAGCAAATTTGGGGCAATATGCGATGTTTTTCCACGTTTCCCATGTCTTTTTTTGCGTAAAATGGAATGAATACCTAACTCGTTCATTAGCTTTAACACCGTTTTATGGTTCAAATTAAAACCCATTTGGCGTAATTTAAACGTCATGGGGCGATAACCATCTCGTTTTCTGTTCTTTTTATACAGCGATAAGATAGCTTCTTTAGCTTCGTGATAATTTCGCTTAATCTCTTTATAGTAAAAGCTTGAGCGAGGCATTTTAGCCACACGAAGTAAATCATTTAACGCATGGTCCGGCTTCAATCTTTCAATGATTTTTCTTTTTTCTGTCGTTGTTTTTGACGGTCGAGCGCCTCCAACTCCTTTAGATAAGCGATCTCCGCACGAGCCAAGGCGAGCTCTCGTTGTAACTTTTTAAACGCTTTAGGTGAAAAGTCTGTAGTTTCCGGAGTTTCAATGTCTTTCTTTTTCATCTTTGGCTTCACTATTTTCGGGGGGGGAAGGTTTGTATGAGGCGATTTTACGCCATCAAGCCCTCTTTCCCGAAATGCTTTTAGCCAATAAATGACGAGAGCGTGGGAAATTTTATGAAGTTTAGCCACCTCACGGATACCATAATCCTGTTCGGTGACGAGTTTGATAATTTTCAAACAAAATTGATAAGAATAGGACATAATCTGCACCTCAAAATAGGTGTCCAGATTTTGGGGTGCAGATCAAAGAGCAGTTAAAAATCCTATGTTTTTTGACCGCGCTTTGCTCTTCTATTTTAAGGCAATATGCACCGTAATCTCTTCGCGATCGTGATACAAATGCTTCGCCTGAATATCAAATTCCAGTTCTTTTTCTGCCAACATCACTGCAAGATTTTCTAGGCACAACATCACTTCTTGATAACGTTTTTTCATTGGCAATTTCAAGTTGAAAATGGTTTCTCGGCACCAGCCGTTAATCAGCCATTTTCCGATTAAATTGGCTATGCGGCTTGGTTGTTCCACCATATCACACACAAGCCAATCAATATGCTTGCGTTTTGGTGGTTGGAATTTAAATCCGTCTTCTGGGCAATGTTCTATTCTACCGGTATCATGCAAACTGGCCGCCATTTTGCCGTGATCGACCGCATACACAAATAAACCACGTTTCACTAATTGATAGGTCCAGCCGCCAGGGCAAGCTCCAAGATCAACGCCAACCATATTTTCATTTAAGCGTTTACTTTCTTCATTTCGAGGAATAAAGGTTAAAATCGCTTCTTCCAATTTTAAAGTTGAACGGCTTGGCGCATCCGCTGGGAATTTCAAACGTGGTATCCCCATAAAATGGGTAGAGTTATTGCCAAGATAAGAATACCCTACATAGCAGCAATTCGGCTGAGTGAAAAAACAATGTAAAATCTGACCGCGCTTTGCATTCGGCTTACCTTGTAACCAACCTTGTTTTTTCAACGCTTGACGTAACGGCACGGTGAATTTTCGGCAAAATGTCGAAAGCTCTTTGGCTTCATTGGTATCTGCTGTTTCGACAAATAACTCTACCGCTTGCTTAAGATTAATGTCTTCTGCAATATGTTTATATTGAGCAAGAATTGGCGAGATACGATCTTGAGGATCGAGATTTTCTAAGAGATCTGAAACAACGAGCATTTGACGCGCAAAAATCAAACGATTAAAAGGGATTTCTCGCGCTAAACGATCTGCATCACCCGGTTGATAACATTCAAAAATGACATAGCCGCTGTTTTCTACTACGCGAGCAAAACCAAATACACCACGCTCAGAGGCTCGGTCAGTAATTTCTGCGGCGACTTCTTTTTCAAAGCCAATTCGACAATATAAGGCTAATTTATTCATGTTTTCCTAATTTAATTGAATCTTTAATCCATTTTCTAAAGGCTTGAATTTGTTCATCATCTAAACGATCTAAATGATTGACCACATAGAATGATTTTGGATCCCGCAATTCGGTTGGTAACACAATTTGCAAATGACCGTTTTCAATTTCTTGCTGAGCCAAAATACGATTAGCTAACGCAATACCCTGCCCATGAACGGCCGCTTGCAATGCCATAAAAGTATGGCTAAATAACGGACCTTGCTGAATATTCAAATCATCTAATTTGAGATAATCCGCCATCGCTTGCCAGTTATCTCGAGTATGCGTATGAATCAGCGTATGCTTTTTCAAATCATTAGGACAACTTACTGGTATTTTCTCAAGCAATGAAGGCGCGGCTAAAATCACGAGATTTTCTTCGCCTAAACGATCGACCTGTAAATTTTCCCAATCACCTTTTCCATAATAAATGGCAATATCAATTTCTTTATTCAATAAACCTTCATCTTGATCGACGCCCTTCAAGCGTACCTCAATTTCAGGGTGTTGCTTATTAAAATCACTCAAATGTGGCACAAGCCATTGAATACCAAAGGTTTGTGGTACGCTAATTGCCAAATGTGGTTCAGCTTTAAGCGTTAATAAACGTTCGGTTGCTTCATTTAATTTTCGTAATATTTTATTGATATCAACAAAGTAGGCTTTCCCAAATTCCGTCAATTCGAGTGAACGATTTTTTCGAATAAAAAGCTCAACACCTAAAAAATCTTCTAATAATTTTATTTGATGGCTCACTGCGGCTTGTGTCACAAAAAGTTCATCTGCCGCTTTTGTGAAGCTTAAATGTCGTGCAGCAGACTCGAAAGACTTTAATGAATTCAAGGGAGGCAAACGTTTATACATAATTCTTCCCAACAGCTAAATTTTAGTTTATAATAATAAAAGTTCAATTCGGATTAGTTTTTTTTATGCGTCAAATAAAAAAACATCATTTGTCCTTCCATCACCTTCTACCTACAATACACCCATACTTAATGATTGGTAATTCCTTACAAGTTAATGAGTTTCAGACTTAAGTATGATGTTGTGTTTGCATATAGTTCGGTTCTCCGAGCTGGAGTAACAATTAAGTTACTCATTTACTTCCTATATATATTAAACCATTCTGGTTAAGCGCTGCTCGTTTCGAGCGGCGTTTTTTTATTCTTAGCATTCTAACATAAGCAAAATTTTATTTCCTGACCAACTTCACAAATTTGAAAATCCAATAAAAATTTTGAGAAATCACAATATTTTTGTGTTTAAAGGTTTTCATAGTTATCGTAATGGTGTAGATTAACTGCATTTCCATTCATAAAATTATTTATACAAATTAAGGAAGCAAAATGAAAGACTTAGACTGGAACAATCTTGGATTTAGTTATATCAAAACAGATTACCGATTCATCGCACATTGGAAAGATGGTAAATGGGATGAAGGTAAACTCACCACCGATAATATGCTACATATCCACGAAGGTTCAACTGCAATTCACTACGGTCAACAATGCTTTGAAGGCTTAAAAGCCTATCGTTGTAAAGACGGTTCAATCAACTTATTCCGTCCTGATCAAAATGCAAAACGCATGCAACACACCTCTGATCGCTTATTAATGCCACAAGTGCCAACAGAATTATTTATCCGTGCTTGTAAAGAAGTGGTGAAAGCAAACCAAGAATGGTTAGGTCCTTACGGATCTGGCGCAACATTATATTTACGTCCATTCCTCTTTGGTACAGGCGCGAATATCGGTGTAAAAACCGCACCTGAATTTATTTTCTCTGTATTCTGCTGCCCTGTTGGCGCTTATTTCAAAGGTGGTTTAGCACCATCTAACTTCATTACGACTGATTACGACCGTGCTGCCCCTATGGGTACAGGTGGCGTAAAAGTGGGTGGTAACTATGCTGCAAGCTTACTTCCACATGAATTAGCGGCAGAGGCTAGCACATCAGAGCGTAAATTTGCAGATGCGATCTATCTCGATCCAAAAACACATACTAAAATTGAAGAAGTGGGTGCAGCAAACTTCTTTGGTATCACTAAAGATAATAAATTTATCACTCCTGCATCTGAATCCATTTTACCAAGTATCACCAAATACTCCTTACTTTACATTGCAAAAGAGCGTTTAGGTATGGAAGCTATCGAAGGTGATGTGTATATCGATCAACTTGATCAATTTGCAGAAGCGGGGGCTTGTGGTACTGCCGCAGTGATTACGCCAGTAGGTGGTATTCAACACAAAGGTAAATTCCACGTGTTCTATTCAGAAACTGAAGTAGGCCCTGTTACACGCAAACTTTACAACGAGCTAACCGGCATCCAATTCGGTGATGTGGAAGCACCTGAAGGCTGGATTGTAAAAGTAGAATAATTTTCCTTTCTATCAACAAATCGAGATTCATTTAATTCAAGGACTAAGTTCTATCACTATAGGACTTAGTCCTTTTAATTTTTACACGCTTTGTATAACGTATGTTTCAGTAGAAATACCTCATTAATAATATTTAACTCACGCCCAAATACTTCAAAATCAACCGCACATTTCCCCTTTTATTGTGTGCCTATATTTCAAATTATGATCTTCATCACAGTTTTATTCAAACAGATCGATTAGAATAAAATTGTCCATTTTTTCAAGCAAATAAGGAAGAAAAATGATGACTCCCTCTGCACTTATAGGCGAAGGAATTAACCTGATGTTTTCAGGGATGGGTTTTGTATTGGTCTTTTTGCTCATTTTAATTTGGGCAATTGGAGTGATGTCTAAACTTATCAACCGATTCTTTCCAGAACCTCAACCCGAACCCAAAACTTCCCAAAATTCAACCGCACTTTCTGCGGCACCTACTGACGATTTTGAGCGGTTACGTCCTGTGATTGCAGCGGCTATCGCACACCATCGCCGTACCCAACAGTTCAAATAAAATAAGGATTTTACCATGGCTAAAAAAATTAAAATGACAGAACTGGTGCTTCGTGATGCCCACCAATCACTTTTCGCAACTCGTTTGCGTCTTGATGATATGTTACCAATCGCTCATGAATTAGATGATATTGGCTATTGGTCGTTGGAAGCTTGGGGCGGTGCAACATTTGATAGCTGTATTCGCTTTTTAGGGGAAGATCCTTGGGTTCGTTTGCGTGAATTGAAAAAAGCTTGTCCAAAAACTCCATTACAAATGTTATTACGTGGCCAAAACCTATTAGGCTATCGCCACTATGCTGATGATGTAGTAGAACGTTTCGTAGAACGTTGTGTAGCGAATGGTATGGATGTTTTCCGCGTATTCGATGCGCTCAATGATCCGCGCAACATGAAAGCAGCGTTGCAAGCAGTACGTAAATTTGGTGGCCATGCTCAAGGGACTTTAAGTTATACCACCAGCCCAGTTCATACCATGCAAACCTGGCTCGGTACAACTGAACAATTACTTGAAATTGGTATCGATAGCTTGGTCATCAAAGACATGTCCGGTATTTTAAATCCAATGGCGGCTGCAGACTTAGTACGCGAAATCAAAAAACGTTTCGACGTAGAGTTGCATTTACACTGCCACTCCACCACTGGTATGGCAGAAATGGCGTTATTAAAAGCGGTTGAAGCTGGTGTAGATGGTATTGATACAGCGATTTCTTCTATGTCAGGTACTTATGGTCACCCTGCAACTGAATCCCTAGTCGCCACCTTACAAGGTACTGAATATGACACCGGTTTGGATATTCCTCGCTTGGAAAAAATTGCTGCCTATTTCCGTAATGTGCGTAAAAAATATGCCAAATTTGAAGGCCAATTACGCGGTGTAGATAGCCGTATTTTAGTAGCACAAGTACCAGGTGGTATGCTCACCAACTTGGAAAACCAATTAAAACAACAAAATGCGTCCGATAAATTAGATTTAGTATTAGAAGAAATCCCACGTGTGCGCAAAGACTTGGGCTACATTCCACTCGTTACACCAACTTCTCAAATTGTTGGTACACAGTCGGTTATTAACGTTCTCACTGGCGAACGCTACAAAACTATCGCCAAAGAAACTGCCGGTATTTTAAAAGGTGAATACGGTAAAACGCCTGCACCAGTAGATAGTGCGTTGCAAGCTCAAGTATTAGAAGGTGCGGCACCAATAACAGACCGCCCTGCCGATCACATTGCGCCTGAAATGGCGAAAATTGAAGCTGAAGTTGCAGAACAAGCTAAAGTGAAAGGCGTGAAATTAGCAGACAATGCTGTGGATGATGCTTTAATCGTGGCGCTCTTCCCTCAAATTGCGTGGAAATTCTTAGAAAACCGCAACAACCCTGCCGCCTTTGAGCCAGCCCCTACCGGCAATGAAAGTGCGGTGGAAAATAAACCTGTTTCTAAAGCTGCACCATCTACTTCTGGTTCCGCTGTTTATACCGTGGAATTGGAAGGCAAAGCCTTTGTGGTAAAAGTAAGCGAAGGCGGTGATATCTCTCATGTGGCGACTACTGCTCCTCAAGCTGCGCCGCAAGTGGCTCCTGCTCCAGCAACCGGTGGTACACCAGTAACGGCGCCGATGGCGGGTAATATTTGGAAAGTTGTTGCAACAGAAGGTCAAACCGTAGCAGCTGGCGATGTATTATTCATTCTCGAAGCCATGAAAATGGAAACCGAAGTGAAAGCTGCACAGGCTGGTACCGTACGTGGCATTTGCGTCAAAGCCGGTGATGCAGTCGCCGTAGGTGACACCGTGATGACCTTAGCATAAGGAATAGTCTATGGAGAGTATTATTGCGTTAATTAAAGGGATGGGTATATTCCATCTGCAATGGGGACAAGCAGTAATGATCGCTGTGAGCTTGCTGTTGCTGTGGCTTGCTATCTCGCGCAAATTTGAACCTTTGCTGTTGCTACCAATTGGTTTCGGCGGATTATTATCCAATATCCCTGAGGCTGGTCTTGCTATGACAGCATTGGAGAATTTGCTTCATCTCGGCTCACCAGAACAAATTGCTGTAATCGCTTCGCAATTGGGTGTACCACCCGATCCAGCCTTGATAAAGGCAGCACTAAATTCTGCGCCGATATCGATGATAAATCAATTAGAAGCGTTATCTGTGGATATGGGTTATAGTGCTGGTATTTTAGCATTGTTCTATAAAGTTGCGATCAGCTACGGCATTGCACCATTGGTCATTTTTATGGGCGTAGGTGCAATGACAGATTTTGGTCCGCTATTAGCCAATCCGAAAACATTGCTACTTGGTGCCGCTGCTCAATTCGGTATTTTCGCTACCGTACTCGGTGCGCTAGCGTTAAATTATTTCGGTATTATCGAATTTACGCTACCTCAAGCCGCGTCTATCGGTATTATCGGTGGTGCGGATGGTCCAACTGCGATTTATCTCACGAGCAAACTGGCGCCTGAATTGCTTGGCGCGATTGCGGTGGCTGCCTATTCCTACATGGCATTAGTGCCGTTGATCCAACCGCCGATTATGAAAGCCTTAACCACAGAAGAAGAACGCAAAATTCGCATGACGCAAATGCGCCATGTGAGTAATCGTGAAAAAGTGTTATTCCCGGTTATTTTGCTGTTGCTCGTTGGTTTACTCTTACCAGATGCTGCCCCATTACTCGGGATGTTCTGTTTCGGTAATCTCATGCGCGTCAGCGGCGTAGTAGAACGTTTAAGCGATACCACACAAAATGCCTTGATTAACATTGTGACTATTGTGCTTGGCTTATCTGTGGGTTCTAAACTGATTGCCGATAAATTCCTACAACCACAAACATTAGGCATTTTAATTCTTGGTGTAATTGCTTTCGGAATCGGTACAGGTAGTGGCGTATTAATGGCAAAATTAATGAACAAATTCAGCAAAAATAAAATTAATCCGCTCATCGGTTCTGCTGGCGTATCTGCCGTTCCTATGGCCGCTCGCGTTTCCAATAAAATCGGATTGGAAGCGGATAACCAAAACTTCCTCCTTATGCATGCCATGGGACCAAACGTTGCTGGTGTAATTGGCTCGGCTATTGCCGCTGGGGTCATGTTAAAATATGTCGGTACGTTGATGTAAGATTAAAGATGCTGAAAAACACCTAAATGAGGTTCATTAAATAACAAAAAGAGCGGTCAAATTGACCGCTCTTTTATTTATGACGATTTTCTTTATTTAACCAAACTCATCGCTAAGTTCTTCGCACCTTTGAAATCCACTTTACCACTTCCGAGCATCGGAATTTCATCCACTAAGAAGACTTGGCTTGGGAGCATAATCGGCGGTACATTTAATCCTTTAATACGTTCATTAATCTCGTCTAAAGAAAGTGCAGATTTGATTAAAAGTACAATGCTCTCGCCTTTTTTATCATCGCTCAATGCGACAGCAACAAATTGATTTTCTTCATCAAATACTTGTGAAAGTTTCTCTTCCACGCTGCCAAGGCTGATCATTTCACCGCCGACTTTAGCAAATCGAGAATAACGATCCACAATGGTAATAAAGCCGTTATGATCGATATGGCCTTTATCGCCAGTTTTGTAATAACGTACACCGTCAATTTCAACGATCACTTCTGCTGTTTTTTCTGGTGCATTCAAATAACCTTTCATGACTTGTCCACCACCAATCAAGATCAAACCGTCTTCGCCGACTGGTAATTCTTGCAAGCTTTCCGGATCCACAATTTTAATAATGGTGCCTGGTAATGGCATGCCGACTGTACCAGCTTGATTGAAGGTAAATTCTTGTAAGGTTTCCGGATCAAGTAAATTAGGCATATTTACACTAGCTACCGGTGCTGTTTCAGTTGCGCCATAACCTTCGTAAATTTCTAAGCCAAATTTAAGTTTAAAGGCTTCTTTTACATCTGCTTTCAATTTTTCAGCGCCCGCAATAACCATACGTACGTTTTGTAGCATTAACGGATGGAATTTCTTATTGCGTACATACAATCTAAAGAAAGTTGAAGTACCAAATAAAATACTCACCCGATGTCGAGCACACATTTTTCCTACTGTCGCCCCATCAGTCGGATCCGCCACACTCACCATTTTAATGCCTTCACACAATGGCAATAAAGTTGTCACTGTTAAGCCAAATGAGTGGAAAATTGGTAAGGAATTCAAAATCACATCATCTTTATGAAAGTTTAATAATTCACCGATCTGTTTAATGTTAGTCAGTAAATTTTTATGGCTTAATTCAATGCCTTTTGGATCACCTTCACTACCACTACTGAATAAGATGGTTGCATTATCGTCCAAGCTTACGTCTGCAAAGTAACGTAATTTAATCCACCATTGTGGCGCTAAAAACGCCGTTAAAAATGACCGCACTTTATTCGCTTTAGTGATCGATTTCCCTAAATTTTCCATAAAGAGGGCTTTATCAGCCACCACTTGGCTAAAGTCAAAACCTTTTGCGTTCAACTTATCCAAGAATTTTTCAGAGGTAATAACTTGCGAAATATTGGCTTTTTTCAACGCTTTTTCCATTACTTCTGGGCTTAGCGTGTAGTTTAAATTTACCGGTACTTTGCCCATCACCATTAAGGTCATATTGATAATTGCCCCGATTGATGAACTTGGTAATAACACGCCAACATTTTTTTCATTCCCTAAAGCAGCTTTCAAGGTTTTCACAAACATTAGCACTGCAGCAATAAATTTCAGGTTATTCAGTTTAGTGCCTTGTGCATCCACCGCGGCTTCTTTGAATAAATTCGATTTTGCTGAATTCAACCAATGATGCATCAACGGTTTACGTTTACTCATGACTTTTTCCCATACTGAGAAAGAAAGTTCGAGTACTTTTTGCTTCATCGCTGTCGCATCAATAAAGCCATGAATGGGTTTACCAAATGCTACTAAAATTTCACGTTTACCTTGGCGTTTAGTTAAATTCTTATAGAAAGAATCGGCACGGGAGAAGCTGCTACCCCACAGTCCACGTAAATAGAACGGAACTGTTGTGACATTCTCTAAATCTTTTAATACGTGCTCAAAGCCTTTTTGGAACTCATTGATTTGACCGTTATAACTGATATGACCTTCTGGGAATAAAGCCACCACTTCACCACGCGCTAAATATTCACGAATGGTTTCAATAGATTCACGGCTTGAGCCTCCACCAATTGGGATGACTTTGAAAATACGGAAGAACCAAGTGAGATACCATTTGTTGTAAATCGGACGATACATGACAAATTTAATCGCACGCGGGCTAGCCGCTTGTAACACCAACCAGTCAATCCAGCTAATATGGTTACCTAATAATAGAACTCCTCCACTTTGTGGAAGGTTTTTTAACCCATCCACATGAAAACGGTAATTTGCTTTTAACGCAAAGAGCAAGAATAAACGCGTAAATAAATGAGGCACTTTCGACATGGTATATAAACTTGCAGCAAAACATGCAGCAGAAGTCACTAAGAACAAACCTTGAGTCGAAACATTAAGTTGTACAAAAACAATGCTTAATAGCAAAAAAACCACCATAAACACGTTTTGCACAAAGTTGTTACCTGCCATAATTTTGCCGCTGATTTTCTCAGGTGCGAAATACTGAATAGTTGCATTCAATGGCACGATCAATAAACCGCCAGAGAAACCAAAGACAAAAGAACAAAGTGCTAATACCACTCCACTTTGGGCTAGAGTTAAGAAGAATAACGACACACAAATACCCAATGCACCAAGCGGAACAATACCTAACTCAATATGCAAACGAGAAGCACGTCCTGCAAGATATGAACCTAGCACAAGCCCTATTCCACTCACCGCGAGAATCGCTTGAATGACAACAGCATTATCTTCATTGAACATTGCTTTATAATGTGCAGGAAATGCCGCCACAATAATTTGTGACACACCCCAAAACAGGCTCAGTCCAATGACACTCAACCAAATATTTTGATCAGCTTTTAATGTGCGAACGTTATCTTTTAAATACCCTAAAGAAAGGTATTTTCTCATATCAAACTGACCATCTGTATTCTCAGCTTCTTGCTTAAAGAATGGGATTTTAAAAGCAAAATAGGCTTCTAGTGCACTCAGTAATACTAACGCCACACCAATCACCCAAACACTTTGTAATACTTCATTCGGATCATCTGATGCCACATAATGCGCTTCAAAGAAGAAAGAAAATGCAAAAGAACTAAATAGAATAGCTACAATGGTGAGTGCTTGAATCACACCGTTTGCCATACCGATATTTTCAGTGCCCACAATCGATTTAATAATGCTATATTTAGCTGGAGAATAGACCGCACTTTGCGCCGCCAAAATCAATGTCAGTACAAAGGAAATAGCAAACATTCCCGTCATATAACTCAATAAAATCCCCGCACTGATCGCCACTGCCGCTAAACTGCTATAACGAATCACATTGGTGCGAGAAAATTTATCGTTAATAAATGCCGACGGGGAAAATAAGAAAATAAACGGCAATAAAATCATCGCATTAATTAATGCCGTTAAAACCACCAAACTCTCACCTGAAAAGCTTTTCAGCAATACATTTTGAATGGTAATTTTATGTGCTAAATCCACACTGGCATTAATAAAGGCAATGGCTAAATAAGGCACAAAGCCGGCGTATTTTAAGAGTTTCATTTCGCACTCTCCGCTTGATAAAGATTAAAGGTTTTCATATTCAAGAGATAAGGTTTCAACACCAACAATAAATCAAATAAATGTTTTAATTTTTCATCTTTTTGTTCGCTATTGGCTAATGCCGCTAAAGTCACATTCACCTCTTTTTCCGCTAACATTTTCGCAGCAGCTAAATAAGCTTTCACCACATCCATTTCAGCTTCATCACAACGAGACAAGATCGCCAAAATATCACGTTCTTTTGCGGTAAAAATACCTTCGCGAGGATTCAATAATCCTTCTGCTACCATGTCTTCGATTTGCTGAGTAGAAAGATGAAACTCTTCAGAGAGTTGCTCGACTGAAAACACTTCATTTTCAGCCCCCATGATGATATCCAATAATCCAATAAGGCTTTCATAAGGATTATTCCAATCAAAACGAGGATGAGCAAAAAGTGCTTTAATTTGTGAAATCGTTGCATTGAAATTACTTTGTAGATATTTAATAAAACTGAGCAACTTCACACAATGTTCATCATAGAGATGAAAATTCGGTTTATCTTTCACCGGCTCTGGCAACAAACCTTCTTTCACATAGTACAGCACCGTGGATTTTGGTGTCTGACTAAGCTTAACCAAATCATTCATTTTTAACATCAGGATTTCCCTCTAGGTTGATTTGTTGTGTATTGTAGCGTATAAAAATAAAAAGTAAATAGTGTTACTTTACGCTTTTAATTAGATTTAATAAAAAAGTTGCTCATCACATTATGAACAACTTTCTTAATCAGCTTTAGTTTTCAACTTTTCGCCATAGATCCTTACTGTAAATGACGCCCACTGGATTTTTCTTCGCCCCCATAATAGTTGGAGAAAGATAAACTGGCGTGGTGTATTGGAAAAGCGGTAAAGCAAGGTTTTCCTGTTGGATCTTCTCACTTAATTTTAAGTAAATTTCTGACCGCTCTTTTTCATTTAAGCTTTTCAATGCTTGCTCAAAAAGTTGGTCATATTCCGCATTGGCATAACCATTTTTATTATCGGGACTTTTAGAATAGAACAAACTCAAGAATGCCATCGGGTGATTAAAGTCCGCACACCAGCCTGAACGAATGACTTGGAAATCATCTTTTTGACGTTTAGCCTGTAAGGTTTGCCAATTGACTGGTTGAGCATCTACACGCAACATATCTGATTGCGTCAATTGCCCCACTAAACGTTGCGCAATATTCACATGCAAGGGGGCATCATCATAGAGCACATTTAAATGTAGCGGATGTTTTTCATCAATTTTATTTTGAGCCAATAACTGCTCGGCAACAACAGGCTCCCATCTTGAATCTTGTCCATTTAACATGGCTTTCGGTAAAAAATACGAACTCGGAATTGCCGCTGGAATCTCATTATTCACAATATTCGTAACCGAAACCAACGAAGCAATCGCCTTACGCACATCTGCCTTAGCAACTTTAGGATCTTTCAGATTAAATTCATAAAAATATCCACAAAGCTGCGGAAAATGTTGAAGGTCCGCGTTCACTTCTGGTACATCAACTACCACATCAAAGTCAGATAATTTAGTGGCGATAAAAGGCAAATATTCTACACGCTCAAAAGCCACATTATTTTTCTGCCAATAATAGGGATTTTTAGTTAAGTGTATGCTTTTCACACTTTCACTTTCGATCATATAAGCCCCGTTTGTCACGGGAGAATCAGGATCGCTATATTGTGGCACGAGGCTAATATGCGCCAACATTTCCGGCAAATACGGTGTTGGTTTATCAAGCTCAATACGTAAAGTGCGGTCATTTTCCGCATAAATTCCTAAGCTCTTAAAAGGTTTATTTTTTTCTAAAACGCCTTTCGCATTTTTTAGATTAAGATAAGCCAAATAAGATCTTAATGGACTATTTGATTGAGATAATGCTTGCCAAGAAAGCATGACATCCTGAGCAACTAAAGGATCGCCATTTGACCAACGAAGCCCTTCTCGCAAGGTAAAGATCCAGGTTTTGTTATCTTTCGTTTGCCAACTTTCTGCGATACCCGGCACGATTCGCCCTTCCGAATCATAAGCGGTTAAACCTTCATATAAATCACGCAATAAGTTTTCTTGTTCTGGATAACGCACAAACCAAGGCTCAAAAGAAGGGGGATGAGTAAACGCTCGAGTCAGCAAAGTTCGACTCGGTTTTGATGTATTTTCTTGTTCGATAGACTGACTTTGTGTTGGTTGCTCTTCTGCTGCCGCGTTTGTAGATTTAGGACTGTTTAATTTATCACAACCACTCAATCCAAAAACGATACCGAAAATGACCGCACTTTTAAGCCAAGTAAAGAAAGAATTATCCATTTTCAACGTCTTCTGTTTTAATCCAAAAGAAAAAGAACCAATATTTTACCGCAATTAAAATAGCAATGATCGTCCGACCCACAATGCTTGGGGTAAAATAAAAGCCAATTAAAAGCATTGTGGTTGAAAACGTTAGAATAGAAATTTTTGCTTTTTTTGTCAATGCACGACGTTCATTAAAGGATTTTAGGTGCTTTTGATAAAGCTTAGTCCCTAAAAACCATTGTTCTAAACGAGAAGAACCTTTCGCAAAAGAATAAAGTGTAAGCAGTAAAAAAGGTGTTGTCGGAAGAATAGGTAAAAAAATACCAATAACACCTAATATTAAAGAAATGCATCCAAGAACAACATACATGGCCTTGGTTAAAGAAGTTTTTGGGAAAAACTTAAGTGAAACAACACCTATAACGATCGCAAGAGCAATGATGCCAGAAAAAATGATAATAGAAAAAAAGGAAGCGCCGTTCATCATAAACCCTAAATAAAAGTGATACGCAATTATCACTGATTTTTTAGATTTTTCAACCTTGATATTATAGAATTTGCCGCAATTTATTAAAGAAACTATTAGCAAAAGGAATATTTATGTCTAATCCATTACTTCATATTGAAGGCTTACCTCCGTTTTCTCAAATCAAACCGGAGCATATTCAACCGGCAATCCAAAAACTCATCGAAGAAAATCGTCAAGCCATTGAACAAGTTCTAAAACAACCGCACTTTACTTGGGAAAACTTTATTGAACCGCTTTCTGAAGCAGGCGAGCACTTAAGTCGTGCTTGGTCACCGATCTCCCATTTAAATTCAGTTAAAAACAGCCCTGAATTACGTGATGCGTACCAAACCTGCTTACCACTACTCTCTGAATACAGCACTTGGGTAGGCCAACACAAAGGCTTATACAACGCTTATTTAGCCTTAAAAAATAGCCCTGAATTTTCAACTTATTCTGTCGCACAAAAGAAAGCCATTGAAAATGCACTACGTGATTTTGAGCTTTCAGGTATCGGTTTATCCGAAGAAAAACAAAAACGTTATGGTGAAATTGTTGCGCGTTTATCTGAATTAAGCTCACAATTTAGTAATAATGTACTCGATGCCACCATGGGCTGGGAAAAAGTCATTGAAGATGAAAGTGAATTAGCGGGTCTTCCTGAATCCGCATTACTTGCGGCAAAACAATCCGCCGAAAGTAAAGGCTTAAAAGGCTATCGTTTTACGTTAGAAATCCCAAGTTATTTGCCAATCATGACCTATTGTGAAAATGCAGCATTACGCGAAGAAATGTATCGAGCTTATGCGACTCGCGCTTCTGATCAAGGGCCAAATGCCGGTAAATGGGATAATACGGCGATTATTGAAGAAATCATGACGTTACGTGTGGAGCTAGCTAAATTGCTAGGTTTTAATACCTATACTGAACGCTCACTTGCCACCAAAATGGCAGAAAATCCACAACAAGTGTTAGATTTCTTAAATAACCTTGCAGATCGCTCAAAAGCACAAGGTGAGAAAGAATTAGCTGAACTCAAAGCTTATTGTGAAAAAGAATTTGGTGTCACTGAACTTGCACCTTGGGATATCAGTTTCTATTCCGAAAAACAAAAACAACATTTATATGCGATCAATGATGAAGAACTTCGTCCTTATTTCCCTGAAGATCGCGTTATTTCGGGTTTATTTGAATTAATTAAACGTATTTTTAATATTCGTGCAGTTGAACGTTTTGGCGTAGATACTTGGCACAAAGATGTACGTTTCTTTGATTTAATTGATGAAACCGATGAAGTACGCGGCAGTTTCTATCTCGATCTTTATGCACGCGAAAATAAACGTGGCGGTGCATGGATGGATGATTGTATTGGTAGAAAACGTAATGCCGATGGTTCAATTCAAAAACCGGTTGCCTATTTAACGTGTAACTTCAATGCGCCTATTGGGGATAAACCTGCGTTATTCACCCATGATGAAGTCACCACTCTCTTCCACGAATTTGGTCATGGTATTCACCATATGCTCACCAAAGTTGATGTGCCGGATGTTGCGGGTATCAATGGTGTACCTTGGGATGCGGTAGAGCTTCCAAGTCAATTTATGGAAAACTGGTGTTGGGAAAAAGAAGCGCTTGATTTTATTTCTGGTCACTTTGAAACGCACGAACCATTGCCAGAAGAAAAATTAAATCAACTTCTCAAAGCGAAAAACTACCAAGCAGCCATGTTTGTGTTACGTCAGCTTGAATTTGGCTTGTTTGATTTTACCCTTCATCATACTTTTGAAGTGGGCAAAGCTAACCAAGTGCTTGATACCTTAAAAGCAGTGAAAGATAAAGTTGCCGTGATTAAAGGTGTTGAATGGGCAAGAGCACCACATAGCTTTAGCCATATCTTTGCTGGCGGTTACGCAGCAGGTTATTACAGCTATCTATGGGCTGAAGTGCTATCTGCAGACGCCTTCTCTCGCTTTGAAGAAGAAGGGATTTTCAATCCAGTTACGGGTAAATCCTTCTTGGATGAAATTCTCACTCGTGGTGGCTCTGAAGAACCAATGGTCTTATTCAAACGCTTCCGTGGACGTGAACCTCAATTAGACGCATTGCTCCGCCATAAAGGCATTGCGAACTAATAACTAAAAAAAGAGCGGTCAAATTTTTGACCGTTTTTTTATTTTCCAATATGCAGAAAATAAAAAAGCCCTCGGTAATCCGAAGGCTTTTATTTTTACTATCGTAATAAAAATTAGCGACGTAAACCTAAACGAGCGATAGTGCTTTGGTATAAAGCAAGATCAGTACGTTTTAAGTAGTCTAAAAGTTTACGACGACGAGAAACCATACGTAATAAACCACGACGACCATGGTGGTCTTTTTTGTGCTCAGCGAAGTGAGCTTGTAAGTGGTTGATTTGTGCAGTTAATAATGCGATTTGAACTTCAGAAGAACCAGTATCTTTCGCATCGCGACCAAATTCAGCAACGATTGCTGCTTTTTTTTCAGTACTTAGAGACATTTTTTACTCCTAAAAGGTAGTGTTATTAATACATCATTCGCCGATCTCTAACTCAGCGATGACAAGGAGCCTGAATTTTAACGATTGAAGCCAATAAAAGCAAGGAATTATTACGCTGTTCTCCCTAAATGTTCAATCATTTTTAAATCCATTCTTTCGAATGATTTCTTGTGCGGTCTCACCCAATAAAAATTGATAAAATCGTTGCGTCAATTCGGTATCATTCAGCATAGCGAGGACATACTCTGCGCGAATATCATATTCGGATGGTAATGTATGACAAAGCATCCCCGCATTTTCTAATCTTGTCTGGTAATGCGCATAGCCCAACATCATATCCGCATAATCGTTTTTCAAGAGATAATGTGAAGCCATTTCACCTGGTGGTATAACAACTTGATTTTCTGTTCCTCCAACCAATTTCAATGCCTTCGATTTTAACCTTTTACCTTGTTCTGGATAATCTTTTTCAATGAGGTCAAAAAGCTGCCAAGTATAATCACCACAAGGATCATAAACCGGCGTTGATGTAGCTAATCGATATTGATCATCAAAAAGTAGCTCAAGGGTATCTCGCTGAAATTCTAGCTTATTTTTTGTTGTAAGCATAAGTTGATTATAAGTGAGCACCTGCTGCTGAAAAACTCGACTCCCTAATGCCGATACATTTTCTGAATTCGCACTAATAAAAACATCAGCTAACTCCCCCTTCCATTATGCGCGTTTTCAACAAACCAGCAGGACCAAATATACATTCAATTTCTACTTCATTACATTGCTTAAATGCACCAGTAATCTCCAATAAGGCATATCGAAAGCTTCCTGCGCTATAAATAGTGAGTTTATTCATCTCTCTTTCCTTCTAACAACACCTCATAAACTGGCACAAAATGGCTAAACTGTTGCTGTTGATATTGCGATTGTTCAACAATCATCGGTAAATGAAAGAGTGCGGTCAGATTTTCAGAAGTTAATATTTCATCCGTTTGCCCAAAGCGAATAAAATCTCGATTGAACAAAAGTGTTTTATCCGCAATCGCTTGTGCATGGTTAGGTTGATGCGTGGTGAAAATAATTCCCAAGCCGCGCTTTTTCGTTAATTGTCTTAAAAGTGATAACACCGCATCCTGATTGGCTAAATCAAGTGCTGAAGTTGGTTCATCCAACAGCATTAAACGACATTCGGATGCAATGGCACGCGCAATCAAGATCAACTGGCGCTGCCCTCCTGAAAGTGAAGAAAAATCTTGTTCAGCTAAATGTTGCAAGCCTAAATCCGTTAATGCCTGTAGAGCCACTTCAATATCTTTGGGTTTGGGCTTACTAAAGGTGGCAATATGGTTTGAACGCCCCATTAGCACAATATCCAATACCGAATAGGCAAAAGGTGCACTGAAAAATTGCGGGACAAAACCAATTGAGTTATTCAGCTGAATATTACCTTGTAAGGGGCGATGAATGCCAAGTAACAGATCTAACAAGGTACTTTTGCCACAACCATTTTGTCCTAAAATAGCAAGAATCTCTCCTTCCAGTAAAGCAAAATTGAGATGTTGAAAAAGCAGGTTATTTTTTTCATAAGCAAATGCAAGCTCACTTACTTTAATCAAATCAGTCACGCATCGCTCCATTTCGTTTTAAACGATAAACTAATATACCAAACAGAGGTGCGCCAATAAGTGCGGTTAAAATACTGATTGGAATTTCATTATCGGTTAAGGCACGGGCGGCATTGTCCACCCACAGCATATAAATAGCACCAACTAACATTGTACAAGGCAGTAAACGTTGGTGATTAGCACCGACCAACATACGACTAATATGCGGAATAATTAAACCAACCCAACCGATACTGCCACTAATCGCCACTTGGCAAGCGACTAACGTTCCGCTAAGACCAATAACCAACCAGCGTAATCGTCCAACTTTCACACCTAATGCTTTAGCCTCTTTATCCTCTAAGGAGAGCAAATTTAAGCGCCAACTAAGTTTCAGCAATAAAGTCGAACAACACACAAAAGGGACTAAGAAAAATAGCCATTTTTCTGTATTGGCTGTAGCGAAACTGCCCATCAACCAAAACACGATACTCGGTAATTTTTCTTCAGTGTCGGAAACGTACTGCAATAAGCTCACCAATGCAGAAAACAGCCCACTTAAAATCATCCCGATTAAAATTAACATCAGTAAACTTCTTCGACCAAACTTTACGCTAAACAAAAAAACGAGTACTAATGTACTTAAACCGAAAAAAATCGTACTGGCAAATAAGCCATACAGACTCAAACTAAAAAAAATGGCCAACGTGCCGCCAAATGCTGAACCTGAGGTAACACCAATAATATGCGGATCCACCAACGGATTACGAAAAATGCCCTGTAATGCGGCGCCGCTTAAGGCTAATCCGGCCCCCACACAAAGGGCAGATAAAATACGCGGTAAACGAACTTGGAAAATAACTTGCTGATGGATTGGATCAATAGGAAGTGCGGTCAATTTTGCCGTTAAAATTTGCAAAATCTGCTCTAGGGATAAAGCATAACGCCCGATTCCTAAAGAAATCAGGGCGCTAGCGACCAAAACAATGAGCAATAAGCCCATCAATTTAGAATGTTTATTTACCATTGTTATACGGTTGACGATAGAATTTTAAATAATAGTCATTCACCATTTTATCTAAATCGATATCTTGAAATTTTTGCGGATATAGCGATTTTGCTAACCAAACTTCGCCTAATGCTAAGGCTTCTGGCATCGGATAACCCCAAGCTTTCGCATATTCCGGCATTAAAAATACTTGGTTATTTTTCACTGCATCAATATTAGCCCAAGCTGCATCTTCTTTAATTTGTGACACCACTTTAGGATAACGATCTTGTACCAAAATCACTGCTGGATTCCACTCAAGCACATTTTCCATAGATACCTGTTTAAAGCCTTTCACTGTCGCTGCCGCAACGTTGTAAGCACCTGCATGTTCCAACATTAAACCAGTATATTTACCCGAACCATAGGTATTTAAATCCGGGTTGGCCATATAGGTACGCACTCGTTTATCTGCAGGAATTGCCCCTAAACGATCGGCTAACATTTTACGATTCGCAAATGCCTCTTTAACTAATTCTTTGCCTTGTTGTTCTTTTTCAAATACTTGGGCGATCAACTCAATACCTTGAGTTAAGCCTTCGTTATAAGCTTTATCTTCATCGGCCAAAGTTGGATTAAGTTTATCTTTATCGCTGCCAGTTCGTAGAGAAATGGCAATCACCGGAATACCAGTATCAGCAATTTGCTTAATCATTTCTGGTGGCGCATAGTTGGTAACAAACACCACATCCGGTTTTAATTCCAACAAACTTTCAATATTCACCGAATTTAAATCGCCTGGCATGGCCATTTTTTCTAATTCCGGCGCTAAACGTACATAATTTTGCCCCAGTTGTTTTTTCCAATTTGATAACACTCCAACAATCTGTTTAGTGGCATCTAATTGCACGGCAATATTAAGGGTTTGATGCTGTAATACTACAGCACGCTGAATATGATCGGGAATCGTCACTTGACGATCCAATTGATCAGTTACAACACGATCAGCTAATGCCGATGTGGAAAAAATGCCGAACAAAGCTGCAGCAAATAAGCGATTAAATTTCATAAATTATCCTTAAAATGAAAACGGATCTGAATTATACAACAAAATATATAGCGATAGATAAAAAACAATAGATGTTCTAAGCAAAACGACTATGCTTTACTGATCACCACCTTAATATCCTCTGGTGCAGCATAATAAGGCGCAGAGGTAATAAACAAATTAATACCTAGCTTGGCATAATCCGCCACATTATTTTTATTCACACCACCCGCTACAGAAAGCGTAATATTTTTGCCTTGCGCATTGATGAGATCCAGGGCGGTTTTAACATCTTCAACCGACCATTTATCTAGCTGAATAATATCGGGAGAGGCTGTAATCATTTGTTCGAATTGAGCAAAATTGTCTGCTTCGAGAGTGATCTTATTTTCTGGTGCTTCACGCTTTAAGGTTTCCACAATATGCACCCAGTTATTCGGTTCAGCCAATAAATTACGGTGGTTAGTGAAAACCAATACAGTCTCGCTCACACCTTGCCGATGGATATGTCCACCGGCAGCCAGCACCGCATTGGTCGCCAGTTTTCGGGTATTCGGAATACTTTTACGGGTACAAGACACCACCGCATTCGGGTTAATGGATTTGGCATTAGCAATCATCTCTGCCGTGTATTGTGCCACGCCACAAGACCATTCCAATACAAGCTGCACGACTTTCCATGCCTGCTGTAATTTGTCCGCAGAATCGACCGCACTTAGCAACACTGCTCCTGCTTCAACGGATTCCCCTTCATTCACATAAATCTGTGGAGTAATGTCTAATTTTTTCAGTAATCGTTCTGCTACCGAAATCCCTGCCACTACACCGGCATTTTTACGTTTGAATTCAATTTTTGCTGGGACTTTTTCCACTCCTAATGCGCGCGTGGTTAAGTCTCCGCGATAAATATCTTCTAATAAAAGATCATCGAGTTCTTTGTCTGAGAAATAAATCATAGTTTATCCTTAAATGTTGAGATGCTTTTGCAATTCCTGAACTGAAGTGCGGTAAATTTTGGCGAGGTTTTCCAATGTCATCAGTTCATCTTTTTGACCTTGCTGAAAACCAAATTCTTGATCGAGCATAGCAATATTCTCGGCTAAATATGCCGCTTGTTGAGGGTTGTGAGTCGTAATCAGCAAGGCGATGTTTTGATGCTGTAGTTGCTTAATTTTTTCCAATACTCGAATTTGATTACCGAAATCAAGACTAGCTGTCGGTTCGTCCATAATCAATAATTTCGCCTGTTGAGCGATAGCTCGTGCAATGAGTACAAGTTGTTTTTCGCCGCCACTGAGTTCGTGGTAATAACGTTTGGCAAGGTGCGTTATTTGTAATTCATCTAAGGCTGAAAAGGCAAAATCTTTATCTTCAGCTTTCGGCGTTTGATACCATTTCAAATAAGCAGAACGCCCCATTAATACCATATCTTGAACAAGAAAAGGAAAAAGTTGAGCATGTGCTTGCGGCACATAGGCAATTTCACGTGCTAATTCAGCGGCAGAATATGTAGCAAGCGGTCTATTTTGAAAAAGAATTTGCCCATTGAGTGCAGGTTGCAAACCAAGCAAGGTTTTTAAGAAAGTACTTTTCCCTGCCCCATTGGCGCCAAGTAAACAGCAAATTTGCTGAGGTTTTAAAGCAAAATTGATCTTGTCTAGCAGGGGCTTATCGCCATAACCAATCTTGAGTTGTTGGGTTTCAATTAAATTCATTTTCGCCCTCTCAACAATAAATAGAGGAAAAACGGTGCACCACAAGCGGAGGTTAAAATCCCTATTGGGAGTTCAATGCTCGCAACTGTGCGAGCAAGTGTATCCGTGAGAAGTAAAAAGCTTGCGCCGAGCAACAACGATGTTGGCAGTAATAAAATGAAATTAGCCCCTACTAATAATCGAGCAATATGAGGCACGAGCAAGCCAACCCAGCCAATAATCCCGGTAATGGAGACCGCACTTGCGGTACAAAGCGTAGTGAAAATAATCAAAATATAGCGAGTACGTTGGATAGGAATACCAAGGCTTTTGGCTTCATCTTCTTCTAAGGCAAGTAGATTTAATCGCCAACGTAATAAGAAAAGCGGCAAAATACCGAAGATTAAAATTGGGGCTAGTTGGCTTAATTCTTTCACACCAACCGCGGTAAAACTGCCTAAGAGCCAAAAAGTAATGGAAGGTAGCTGGGTAAAAGGATCAGCTAAAATTTTTAACAGTGAAATACCTGCGCCAAGTAATGAACCGATAGCAATCCCTGAAAGCACTAAGACCAAAATGGGATCTTGATTACGGCTTCTTGATCCGACCATGGAAACACACAGCACCGCCAAGATACCGCCAGTAAAGGCAAAAAGCTGCACATAAAACATCGGTAAATTGTAGAAAATTGCCAGTGATGCACCTAGTCCTGCGCCGCTTGAAACACCTAAGATATCAGGAGAAACCAACGGATTTTTAAACATCCCCTGATAAGTCGCCCCCGCTGCAGCCAGCGCTGCTCCCACCAAACAAGCCACTAAAATACGTGGTGTGCGAATATACCAAAGCACCGTTTCAACGGAAGATGGGGTTTGACATTCGGTTTCAAATACACAACGAATTGCTTGCCCAAGTTGAAGTGGCGAAATCGGAAATTTGCCCACATTCAACGAGAGCAAAATGGTGCCGACTAGCAAAATCACCAGCGAAGTAAAAAATACTTTCGGGTTACGCTGAACAAAATACGGCATAGCTATTTCACATCATGTAGCAATTGAGCCGCTTGTTCTGCGGTTAATTCAATCTGATAGAACAAGTGATAAAACGTTTGTACTTCTTTTGCAAATTCAGCAATAGGTTTACCGCTGACTAAATGAGAGACCCAACGTACTCCAAGCAAACGATTCACACTAGGTGGCGAATCTAACCAACCGAATGGATTATTCGGAATTAAAAAAACGTGTCCATTTTTGACCGCACTTAATTGTTGCCATTGCGGATTATCTTTTAAGGTTTGCAAAAACTCAGGATATTGGCTAAAAATCACATCAGGATTCCATAATAAAAGCTGCTCCATCGAAACCTGTGTGAGCCCTTTATGATCGCCTTCTACCACGTTTTTTAAACCGACGATTTCAATGGCTTCCGTATGAATCGAACCTTTTTGTCCTGTTTGTAAGCCATCTGCACTACGAGCTAAATAGAAGGTTTTGGTAAATTTAGAGGCATTGTCGACCGCTTGTTTAAGTGTTTCTTCTGCATACTTAGCCTGAGGTTCAGTTAAGTTCTCTGCACCTAATATTTTGCCTAAATAACGTAAGGTAGTCGGTGTTTCACTGAGTTTGCCATCTAACAATAAATAAGGCACGCCCGTTTGTTCAAAAGTACGTTTTGCTTGATCGATATAGTTTGGCGTGACATTACCCACATCAATAATTAAATTCGGTTGTAATGCCACAATTTTCTCTGGCGAGAGCGTGCTGCCTTTTCCAGCTATTTTCCCTAAGGTTGGTAAAGATTGCAGTGCTGCAGGAAACAGTTTTCCGCGTTTTTCCATATTAAATCCTGCCAATCCCAGCAATTTATTCGGTGCACTTGAAAGCAATAATACATCGGCTGGATTACCTGCACTTAAGACTTTTTCAATTTTAGCTGGAGGAGGTAATTCCCCTCCCAAATAAGACACTTCCTCGGTTGCTAATGCTGCAGTTCCTACACAGACTGAAAGTACAATGGTTATCCATTTTTTCATGTTTTCTCCCTCTTTTAGCCATTCAACTGATACAACTTAATTTTAACGTTATATATTCTTTAACATAACAAATAAATTTTGTTAGAATAACATCGTTATATTTTTAATTATATAATATTTATTATTCATAGCTAAAGGTGAAAAAATGAAATGGGATGTGATTTATAAGTTTTGCTTGCTTTGCATGCTCATTGCAGGATTAGCAGGGATATTGTTCAGCGGCTTAGGGATTTACTTCCAGTGGCCCATTCAAGGCATCTTTCAGTTGCATTTAGGTTCTGCTTTACTGTTTATTTTGGGCGTAGCTTTACACTTCTTCAATCGTAAAAATAAAGCGGTCAAAATTGTGCAACAATTTAACGATTTGGTGACGCATAGTCGCTATCCCACCTATTGCAATTTAGACCGTTTGATCATGACGTTTGAGCACTTTTCAATTCTACAAATTGCGGAGCAACTTCAACTTACCCCTTCGATTTTACTCACAGAATTAGCTAACGGAAAAATAAACTTCAGCGATTCTAACCGCACTTTACGAGAAAATTTCCCCCATAATGATGAGAAAATTTTCGCCGCGATCACCATTGCATTGAAGTTACGTTTCAACCCCAACCTAAAAGGATGTTCCAATGGAAAAGAAACTGCTTTGCATCGCCATTAGTTTGGCTTACTTGCCTGCTTATGCCGAAAATGTATTTACCCTTGGTCAAATTGAAGTCATCGGTCATCGGTGAAAAATCGAGTGATCTCAGCACCGCTCGTATTGACCAGGCTGAATTACAAAAAAATAACCAAGATCGGGTGTCTGATGTAGCAAAAAGCACATCGGGAGTGTTTGTCGAACATGGCGGCGCACGCAACGAATACAATTTATTAGTACGTGGTTTTAATGCTCGCCGCGTACCGGTATTTATGGATGGTATTCCGGTTTATGTCCCTTATGATGGCGAAATGGACTTAGGTCGTTTTACCACCTTTGATTTATCTCGTATTGATATTTCTAAAGGCGCAAGCTCTGTGCTTTATGGCGCCAATACGATGGGTGGTGCAGTGAATTTAATTTCTAAAAAACCAACTCAACCTTTCGAAGGTTCTATTGGCTATGGCTTTTCACACGGTAAAAATGGCGGCACAGCAACCAATAAAACAGATTTTAATTTAGGCACTAAACAAGAACTATTCTATGCGCAAATAAGTGGTTCTTTTGTTGAAAAACAAGGCTTACAACTCTCTCATCATTATCAACAAATCAATCCAAAAGGCGATGATGGCGGTCGAGCCGAAAATTCTAAACAACGTGATAAAAAATTAAGTTTGAAAGTCGCTTATACGCCAAATGAGCATGATGAATACGCACTGGCGTTCTCCACACAAAAAGGCACCAAAGAATCACCTTTCTATTCTGGATCTGATAGTTTTGAACGCTATTGGCGCTGGCCGATGTGGGATAAAGACAGTATCTATTTCCTTTCCCATACTGAATTTAGCGTCCACAATCTCACGCTAAACACGAAAGCATTTTACGATACCTTTAAAAATGACCTACGTGCTTTTGATGATACCACATTCAGCACTCAAAAGAAAAAATCAAGCTTTAATAGCTATTACCGTGACTATTCCTACGGTGCTGGCTTTGATTTAGGCGGGGATTTAACCTCAAAAGACCGCTTAAAATTCTCTACCATCATTAAATATGACGTACATCGCGAACATAATGATGATGAACCAACCGCAGTAGATAAAGATCGTACCTACAGCTTTGGTTTAGAAAATACTCATCGTTTTAATGAGCAAACGTCACTGATTACCGGTATCAGCTACGATAAACGCGATGCCAGCCGTGCAGAGAAGTTTGAAAAGCAATGTGTCTCAACTCACCAAAAAAATGCGATTTGCCCGTTTGATATTGGTAATAAACACGCCTTTAATTATCAAATCAAACTTGCCCATCATTTCTCTGAACATGATGAATTTGCACTAAGTTTTGCGAAGAAAACACGTTTTGCTACCATGAAAGAACGTTATTCTCGCCGATTTGGTCGTACTGAGCCGAATCCATTCTTAAGCCCAGAAACCGCTTATCATTACGAAGCTAGTTATATGCATACCTTTGGAGATTGGTTAAGAGTGGATAGCGCACTTTTCTATTCTGAAGTAAAAGATGCCATTGAAGAAGTTGCGATTAGCAAAAAACTCAATCAATATCAAAATGTAGGCAAAGAAGCCTTTAAAGGTGCTGAATTAGCGGTTAATCTTTTTGCAACAGATAATTTAACGTTAGGGGCAAACTACACCTATACCCATGCAAAAAATAAAACACAAAACACTATTGTGAAGAATGTGCCAAAACATAAATTCTTTGCATTTGTCGATTGGAAAATGTTACCAAACCTTTCACTTTATGTGAGCCAAGAAGCGGAACATGGGCGTTATTATTTAGATGGCGGTGATACTGTGAAACTCTCTGGTTTTGGAAACAGCAATGCAAAATTGATCTATGAACCTATTTCAGGATTAAGTTTAGAAGCAGGGGTATCAAACCTCTTTGATAAAAACTACTACTATCAAGCGGGCTACCCAGAAGAAGGTCGTGTTTATTTCGGCAATATCCGATATAAATTCTAAAATAAAAAACGGGCAACTTGTAAAACAGGTTGCCCGTATTGTTTTTATAAAGTCATTAATCTTTCAGCGCTTTAATTTTCTCAATCACGTTTGTGGTTGAACAGCCATTTTCGAAATTCAATACGCGAACATCGCCGCCGTTCGCCCACACTTCTTTACTGCCTGCAATCTCTTCTGGTTTGTAATCGCCGCCTTTTACCAATAAATCCGGTAAAATATCGCCGATTAAACGTTGTGGTGTATCTTCATCAAAAGAGACCACCCAATCCACTGAAGCTAAACCAGCCAATACTGCCATACGTGCATTAAGATTGTTAATTGGGCGACTTTCACCTTTTAAGCGTTTGACTGAATCATCCGTATTCACGGCAACAATTAAACGATCGCCAAGTTTGCGAGCATTTTCTAAATAAGACACATGGCCTGGATGAAGAATATCGAAACAACCGTTTGTCATCACAATTTTCTCACCGCGCGCTTTAGCATGAGATACTGCAGTTTTTAATTGGCTTTCTGACATAATACCGAAACCGGTTTCAGAACGGCCATGGATTGCATTCTCTAATTCCACAGTAGAAACCGTTGATGTACCCAATTTACCGACCACAATACCTGCCGCCACATTAGCTAAATAGCAAGATTCTTCAAAAGAACGTCCATCTGCAAGTGCGGTTGCTAGAACACTGATTACCGTATCGCCCGCACCTGTTACATCGAATACTTCTTTGGCAACGGTTGGTAAGTGGAATGGCTCTTGATTTGGACGAAGTAGTGTCATGCCTTTTTCAGAACGGGTCACTAAAAGTGCGGTCAATTCGATGTCTGAAATTAATTTTAAGCCTTTCTCAATGATTTCTTCTTCAGAATCACACTTACCTACCACCGCTTCAAACTCTGACATATTTGGCGTCAGTAAAGTCGCACCACGATAACGCTCAAAATCTGTGCCTTTTGGATCGATCAAGACTGGTACGTTTGCTTTACGTGCAATTTGAATCATTTTTTGCACATCTTTTAACGTGCCTTTACCATAATCAGAAAGCACTAACGCACCAAAGTTTTTCACTTCCGCTTCTAATTTTGCAAGCAACTCATAACATTCCACATTTTGGAAATCTTCTTCAAAATCCAAACGAAGTAATTGTTGATGACGAGACAAAATACGTAATTTTGTAATGGTTGGGTGAGTATCCAATGCCACAAAATTACAGTCAATTTTTTGATGTTGTAATAAATTGGTTAAGGCTGTGCCTGTTTCATCTTGACCAATTAAACCTAAAATTTGCACAGGTACATTAAGAGAAGCAATATTCATTGCCACGTTTGCTGCACCACCTGCACGCTCTTCATTATCTTGTACACGAACCACAGGAACTGGTGCTTCCGGCGAAATACGATTAGTCGCACCAAACCAGTAACGGTCAAGCATGACATCGCCTAACACTAATACTTTCGCTTGATTAAAATTGGCAGAATATTGAGCCATTTTGAAATCTCTCTGTTGGAATAATAAAAATTTAGCGCAATTTTACCACAACTCAAATTTGCGATAAACTACACGCCGAACTAACCAGAAAAGAATTATGAAAAACGAAAAACTCCCTCAATTTCAACCGCACTTTCTAGCCCCTAAATACTGGGGATTTTGGCTTGGTGTGGCGATTTGGCGAAGCCTTTTGTTACTTCCCTATCCAATTCTACGTCATATCGGCAATGGCTTAGGCTGGCTTTTCTCAAAATTAAAAGTGGGAAAACGTCGTGCCGCGATTGCTCGCCGAAATCTTGAGCTCTGCTTCCCAGAAATGCCCGAGCAAGAACGTGAAGCCATTTTGCAAGAAAACTTGCGTGCTGTTGGTATGGCGATTATTGAAACCGGCATGGCGTGGTTTTGGTCTGATGCGCGCATTAAAAAATGGTCAAAGGTTGAAGGCTTAAATTATTTAAAAGAAAATGCTCAAGACGGCATTATTTTTGTGGGTGTTCATTTCCTCACTCTTGAGTTAGGCGCGCGTATTGTGGGCTTACATCATCCTGGAATAGGTGTTTATCGTCCAAATGACAATCCTGTACTGGACTGGTTACAAATTAAAGGTCGCTTACGTTCAAATAAAGATATGCTGAACCGAAAAGATCTACGTGGAATGTTCAAAGCTTTACGCAAAGGTGAAACCATTTGGTATGCCCCTGATCATGATTACGGCAGAAAAAATGCCGTATTTGTACCTTTCTTTGCTGTACAAGAAGCAGCAACCACGACGGGCAGTTATTATCTACTTAAATCCGCGCCAAATTGCAAAGTCGTACCTTTTGCCCCATTACGTAATAAAGATGGTTCAGGCTATACGGTCAGTATTTCTCCACCTGTGGATTTTTCTGATCTTTCAGATGAAACTGCAATTGCTGCAAGAATGAATAAAGTCGTGGAAAAAGAAATCTTAAAAGGTGTTGAACAATACATGTGGCTACATCGTCGATTTAAAACCCGTCCAACTGAAGATGAGCCAAGTTTATACTCATAAGCGCGGTTGATTTTTCATCTGTTTTTGAATGCTAAAACGACATATCGAAAAATAAGGAAAATTTTCCTTATTTTTTTCTTGATCTTTATATAATTAAATATATAATGAATCTCGTTTTAGATAGTAAACTTGTGTTATGACAGACACTCTACTGGCTAGTGCATTCCCCCCACTCCTTTTGCACTAGCCATTTTTTTTGAAATCTCTTACCATATCTCACCTTTTTCTTTTTTTTTAGAAATCATGAACAATCTAGAACTTGAACGTTTACTAAACGAAAAACTTAGCACAGACAGAATTAACGATTATGCACCTAACGGTTTGCAAGTAGAAGGCAAAACGGAGATCAAAAAGATCATCACGGGTGTCACCGCAAGCCAAGCACTAATTGATTATGCCGTTGCACAACAAGCTGATGCGGTACTTGTCCACCATGGCTATTTTTGGAAAAGTGAAAATCCTTGTATTCGCGGCATGAAAGGAAAACGTATCAAAACCTTGCTTGTGAATGACATTAATTTATACGGCTACCACTTGCCTTTGGATGTTCATCCAGAATTAGGCAACAACGCAAAACTTGCTCAGTTATTAGGGATTGGCGATCTTCAACCTTTAGAAAATAGCTCAACCAGCATTCCTGTTTGGGGAACGTTAAAAGATCCCGTTACTTCTGAAGAATTTGCGCAACGTATTGAACAAGTGCTTCATCGTAAACCGTTAATTTGCACGGAAAACGGACCGCACTTAATCCGTAAAGTAGGCATTTGTACCGGTGGCGGACAAGGCTATATTGATTTAGCGGCAGCACAAGGTTGTGATGCCTTTATTACGGGCGAAGTTTCGGAGCAAACAATTCACTCAGCTCGTGAGCAAGGTATTCATTTCTTTGCGGCTGGTCACCATGCAACAGAACGCTACGGCATTAAAGCATTAGGTGAATGGTTAGCAGCTGAATATGGCTTAGATGTAGAATTTAAAGATATTGATAATCCCGCCTAACTGGTACAAAGTGTGATTGATTGCCGAAAGCACACAAAACAAGTATAATCTCGTCGATTTTTTTAACTCAAACATAGGAAAAAATATGGGTTTCTTAACTGGTAAACGTATTTTAGTAACAGGTCTTGCAAGCAACCGTTCTATTGCTTACGGGATTGCAAAAGCAATGAAAGAACAAGGCGCTGAACTTGCTTTCACTTATTTAAACGATAAATTACAACCGCGCGTAGAAGAATTTGCAAAAGAATTTGGTTCTGACATCGTCCTTCCTTTAGACGTAGCGACCGATGAAAGCATCCAAAATTGCTTTGCAGAATTAAGCAAACGTTGGGAAAAATTTGATGGTTTCGTACACGCTATTGCATTCGCACCAGGCGATCAATTAGATGGTGACTACGTAAACGCAGCAACTCGTGAAGGCTACCGTATCGCTCACGACATCAGTGCATTCAGCTTCGTTGCTATGGCACAAGCGGCACGTCCTTACTTAAATCCAAATGCAGCATTATTAACCCTTTCTTACTTAGGTGCAGAGCGCGCAATTCCTAACTACAACGTGATGTGTTTAGCGAAAGCATCTCTTGAAGCAGCAACTCGCGTAATGGCAGCTGACTTAGGTAAAGAAGGTATTCGTGTGAATGCAATTTCTGCAGGTCCAATCCGTACTTTAGCGGCATCAGGTATTAAAAACCTCAAGAAAATGCTTGCTACATTCGAGAAAACAGCAGCATTACGCCGCACTGTTACTATCGAAGATGTGGGTAACTCAGCAGCATTCTTATGCTCAGATTTAGCATCTGGTATTACCGGTGAAATCGTTCACGTAGATGCAGGTTTCCGCATCACTGCAATGGGCGAATTAGGCGAAGAATAATTTTTCGTACAATCTATTTTTAGGCAGGCTTTTCAGTCTGCCTTTTCTCTTTTTTTAAATATAACTATGTTCCAAGATAATCCACTACTCGCACAACTTAAGCAACAAATCCACGATAGCAAAGAACACGTTGAAGGCGTGGTAAAAAGTACTGATAAAGCTTATGGTTTTTTAGAGTGCGATAAAAAAAGCTACTTTATTGCCCCTCCTGCAATGAAAAAAGTGATGCATGGTGACAAAATCAAAGCCACCATTGAAAAGCAAGGCGATAAAGAGCAAGCTGAACCTGAAGAATTAATTGAGCCAATGCTCACGCGCTTTATTGCCAAAGTGCGGTTCAATAAAGACAAGAAATTGCAAGTTTTGGTTGATCATCCAAGTATCAACCAACCCATTGGTGCGCAACAAGCTAAATCCGTCAAAGAAGAATTACAAGAAGGCGACTGGGTCGTCGCAAATTTGAAAACGCACCCATTACGTGATGATCGCTTTTTCTATGCTACTATCAATCAATTTATCTGCCGTGCTGACGATGAATTAGCCCCTTGGTGGGTCACGCTGGCACGTCATGAACAATCTCGTCATCCTGTGCAAGGTGCAGAAAGTTATGAGATGTTAGATCAACAAACACGTGAAGATCTGACCGCACTTCATTTTGTCACCATTGACTCTGAAAGCACTCAGGATATGGATGATGCCCTTTATATCGAACCTATCGAGCAAAATGGTACACAAAGCGGCTGGCGATTAGTCGTTGCCATTGCTGATCCAACAGCTTACATTGCATTAGATTCACAAATTGAAAAAGACGCTAAACAGCGTTGTTTCACCAATTATTTGCCTGGCTTCAACATTTCTATGTTGCCTCGTGAATTGTCTGATGGATTATGCTCATTAATGGCAAATGAAACTCGTCCTGCATTAGTGTGTTACATTGAAACAGATCTTGCGGGTAATATCACGGCGAAACCACGTTTTGTGTCCGCTTATGTACAATCTAAAGCAAAATTAGCCTATAACAAGATTTCAGATTATTTAGAACAAGTACCGGATGCATGGCAACCGGAAACACCTGAAATTGCCCAGCAAATTGATTGGTTACATCAATTTACTCAAGCACGTATTCAATGGCGTAAAACCCATTCCTTGTTATTTAAAGAGAAACCAGACTACTCTTTTATTCTCGCTGAAAATGGCAAAGTGAAAGAAATTAAAGCGGAATATCGCCGTATTGCAAATCAAATCGTGGAAGAATCCATGATCATTGCCAACATTTGTGCCGCCCAATTCTTAGCGGAGCATGCTAAAACCGGTATTTTCAATACACACACTGGTTTTGATAAAAAATTCTTAGAAAATGCACATAATTTCTTAATGGCAAATTTAGCCAATGAAGAAAATCAAGCTGAACTTGCTGAACGTTATTCGGTAGAAAATTTGGCAACCTTAAAAGGTTATTGCCAAATGCGTCATGATATTGAACCGATTGAAGGTGACTATTTAGAATTCCGTTTACGTCGTTATTTAACCTTTGCGGAGTTTAAATCCGAACTTGCTCCACATTTTGGGCTTGGATTAGAAGGTTATGCGACCTGGACATCGCCTATCCGTAAATATTCCGATATGGTAAACCATCGTTTAATCAAAGCTGTGCTCACACAGCAAGCTTGTGAAAAGCCACAAGATGAAGTGCTTGCACGCTTACAAGAAGCCCGTCGTCAAAATCGCTTGGTTGAACGTGATATCGCAGACTGGTTATATTGTCGCTATCTTGCTGACAAAGTCGCTGAAAATGCTGAATTTGATGCAGAAGTGCAAGATGTGATGCGTGGCGGTTTACGTGTTCAATTATTAGAAAATGGTGCATCCATGTTCGTACCAGCTTCCACGTTGCATCCAAATAAAGATGAAATGCAAGTGAATGCTGATGAATTAGCGATGTATATTCAAGGAGAACGCCGTTACAAAATCGGTGATTTGGTGAAAGTGAAACTCACCGAAGTTCGAGAAGAAACTCGTAGTATTATCGGCCAATCAATCATTTAATAACCACTTCCCTTCTAACACTAGAAATACCGCTCGTTACATAACGGACGGTATTTTTTTATAGCGCTAAAATTGTGGAAATTTTTTCTACGTTGATAGTATCAAATAAAAAGATTTTTAGGGTAGATTGAAGATGAGCAATATAGAAATGAGTTATTGAGATAATATCCCCGCCTTGAAGGCGGGGATAAAATAGATATTTAGGTAGAATTACATTTTAGGAATTTCTACGCCCGATGAAAGCACATCTTGAATATCGGATTTTAAGACATCTGCTTTTGGTCCATAAATCGCTTGGATACCAGAGCCTTTCACAATAAAGCCCATTGCACCTGCTTGTTTCCAACTTGCTTCATCACCCACTAACTCAGGATTATGTACGGTGATACGTAAACGTGTCATACAAGCATCAACATCTGCAATATTATTACGTCCACCAAGTAAGTTGATGATTTGGATAACTTGTGCGCTAGCATCCGCAACTTTTGTCTCATTGCTAGAAGCTTCATCTGAACCTTTCGCATCATAGTTACCATTACGACCTGCTGTCGCAAGGTTAAATTTCTTAATCATAAAGTTCGCGATAAAGAACATGGCTACTGCAAAAAGGATAGATACCCAAATAAAGTTGATCACATCCATACCAATGCCGGCTTTAATCGCCATTGGTGTACGTGTTAAGAACTCAATGTTACCGAATGAATGCACACGTAAGTCCACAATATCTGCCATGGCGAAAGCACAACCTTGTACTAACGCATAAACAATATAAAGCGGTAAAGCGACAAACATAAACATGTATTCGATTGGTTCAGTCACACCAGTTAAGAACACCGCAAGTGCAGAAGAAAGGAAAATACCTTTATAGAGTTTTTTCTTGTCTTCATCCACATTGATATACATTGCGAGAGTCAAGCCCATTAAGATACCGGTTGAACCAATCATTTGTCCTACTTTAAAGCGAGCAGGTGTCACAGTTGAAAGAAGTTCGTTATATTGCGTTAAATTACCTGCATCTTTAAGGTTGATTAAGTCAGTCACCCAGGCAAGCCAAAGTGGATCTTGACCAAATACTTGTTTACCTTGTTGTGCACCGGTTAAGAACTCATAAGTACCGCCTAATGAAGTGTAGTTCATTGGGATGGTCAACATGTGGTGTAAACCAAATGGAAGCAATAGACGCTCTAAGGTACCGTAAATAAATGGTGCTAAAATTGGCGCTGAGTTTTGTGAGTTAGCAATCCATTGACCGAAATGATTAATTCCTGTCTGAACTAAAGGCCAGAATAATGATAGGAAGATCGCCACTAATACAGAACGATAAATAACAACGAAAGGAACGAAGCGTTTACCATTAAAGAACGTCAGTACTTCAGGTAATTTACGGAAATTGTAATAACGGTTAAAAGTTGTTGCCCCCACAAAACCGGCGATAATACCAACGAATACACCCATATTTAACGCAGGTTGTCCAAGCACATTCACAAAGTAATTCGCCACAGGAATTTCACCGGCCAATACTGTACTTACATGTGCATTTGGATCCGCTAGCATTTCAAGTTTCACACCGAAAAAGTTACCGGTAATTAAGTTAATTAAAATGAAAGCCAGGCCTGCTGCAAATGCCCCACCCGCACGCTCATTTGCCCAGCTACCACCAATTGCTAAAGCAAATAATAAATGAAGGTTACCAATAATCCCCCAACCAATTTGGGCGATAATGTTTCCGACAAGCGCTAGCCATTCCGCATCGCTAATCAAAGGCAGTGAGTTACCAATACTCACCATTAAACCCGCGGCTGGCATCACGGCAATCACAACCATTAGGCACTTACCGAATTTTTGCCAAAATTCAAAACTGAGCATTTTTTTCATATTGATTCTCCTACAAGATGAGAGCTACTTCTACGCCAAAATGGTCGGAAACAATCGGTTTATTTTTACCATTAAAAATAACCTGACTGGATAAAACCCTTTTTGCTTGGTTTAAAAAAATATAATCTAATCGCTTTTCTTCACTATGGCCTTTCCAACCGTCAATCGCTTTCTCCACAGTGATACCGCTATCCTTCTGCTCTGCCATTTCAAATGTATCGAATAAGCCTAAGGATTTAATCTGCTGGTAAGCTTGCTGATCGCTTATTGCATCAGTATTGAAATCACCCATCAGGATTTTAAGATTCGCACTTTGACTTCGCTCTACAATATAACGAACATTATCAAGTTGATTTTCTCCATCACAATTTGGCAAATTGATATGGCAAGAATAACATTCAATTAATTGACCTTGATATTCTACCGTCAAGCCAATGATTTTACGCGAGAGAATCGAGTCAAGACGTTGATGTTGGCTACAATAAAACGCATCAACATCATAAACGGGCAAGCGCGTTAAAAACGCAATGCCCTCATCATATTTATCGTAACCAATATGCGAATTGCTCCAAAAAAGCGAGTATTTCTGTGCAACGCGTTGATTGATTTTATTTAACAGAATGACACCATAGTTATCTTGCTTTAACGTTGGTGAAATAGCAGGAGACGACATCAATTGATTAACCTCTTGTAAGGCAATGATGTCATAACCCTTTTCCACAATAGTCTCAGCAAGAATCTCTATTTTTTCCGCTTGGTTAGCTTCTAACCAAGCGTGTACATTCAGGGTAAGTAGTTTCATTGCTTCCCCTTAGTCCTCACAATGCCAAATGTCTGCATTATATTGAGCGATAGTGCGATCTGATGAGAAGAAGCCCGCTTTTGCGATATTGTGCACTACTTTCTCATTCCAACTATCTTGATCTTCATAATCGGCTAAAATTTGTTCTTTCGCGTCGACATAAGCATTAAAGTCGATTAACGTCATAAACCAGTCTTTATTCAATAATTCGTTATAAAGACGTTCTAAACGTGTTTTATTGCCTAATTTCACCACAGCAGGATTCAGAATAAAATCAACCGCTCTTTTAATCTCTTTGTCGTTTTCATAATACTCTTTTGAAACATAACCCGCTGTTTCATAAAGTTTAATAATGCTTTCTGAATCTTTACCGAATGTATAGATATTTTCAGCTCCTGCTAATTCTGCAATTTCAACATTAGCCCCATCCATTGTGCCTAAGGTTAACGCGCCATTAAGCATAAATTTCATATTACCTGTACCAGAAGCTTCTTTAGAGGCAAGTGAAATTTGTTCTGAAATATCGGTTGCTGGAATCAGTTTTTCCGCCACACTCACATTATAGTTTTCCACCAAATGTACGTTTAAATACTTGTTCACTTTAGGATCATTATTGATTAACTCAGATAAACAAAGAATTAAGTGAATAATATCCTGTGCAATCACATAAGCAGGTGCAGCTTTTCCGCCAAAAATCACCGTAATTTTACGTTTTGGTAATTTACCTGCTTTAATTTCTAAGTATTTATGAATCACATAAAGTGCATTCATTTGTTGGCGTTTATATTCATGGAAACGCTTAATTTGCGTATCAATGATTGAATTTTCATCTAAATCAATGCCTTTATTTTCTTTAAGGTACGCTTTTAATGCTAATTTGTTTTCAAACTTAATTTTTGCTAATTGTTGATGAACCTTTTTATCATCTTTAAAGGCTAACAATTTTTCTAATTTCGTTGCATCATGCAAATACTCATCGCCAATCAATTCTTTAATGTAAGCCGCTAATGGTTGGTTAGAAAACTCTAACCAACGGCGGAAGGTAATGCCGTTTGTCTTATTATTGAATTTTTCAGGATATAACGCATAGAACGCTTTAAGTTCTGAATTTTTCAAAATCTCTGTATGTAATGCCGCCACACCATTCACAGAATTTGAAAAATGAATATCCATGTGCGCCATATGCACACGTTTTTGTTTATCGATAATTTGTACGGCAGGATCTTTATATTCTGCACGCACTAATTTATCTAATTTCTTAATGATCACCACTAAATGCGGCACCACTTCATCTAAATAAGCGAGTGGCCATTTTTCTAGCGCTTCAGCCAAAATTGTATGGTTTGTATAGCCCACCATCTTACGTACGATTTCAACGGCTTCGGCAAACTTAATTTGATGTTTTTCGGTTAATAAGCGAATTAATTCAGGAATCACCATTGAAGGGTGTGTATCATTGATCTGTACATACGCATAATCGGCTAAATCATGTAGATTACTGCCACGCGCAATTGCTTCATCAATTAATAATTGTGCCGCATTTGATACCATGAAGTATTGTTGATAAATACGCAGTAATTCCCCATTTTTATCTGAATCGTCTGGATAAAGGAATAATGTTAGATTTTCTTCAATCGCGGTTTTATCAAACTCGATACCTTTTTTAATCAGTTTAGGATTCACTGATTTAATATCAAACAAATTGAGATAGTTTTTCGTGTCTTTCTTATAACCTAAAATATCAATACGATCTAATTTAGAGGTTAACGTAAATTTCTTAAATGGCACCTCATAGCTAATATCCGTTGGAATTAACCAAGAGCTATCTTCAATCCAGTCATTAGGTTCAGCATGTTGTTCATTCTTTTTAAAGACTTGTTTAAATAGGCCATAATGATAATTTAAACCGACCCCTTCCGCATTTAAGCCAAGGGTAGACATTGAATCAATAAAACAAGAAGCCAAACGACCTAACCCCCCATTTCCTAAAGACGGTTCTGGCTCAATATCTTCGATATGGCTTAATGATTTACCCGCACTTGCTAATTCTGTTTTGATATCTTGATACACACCAAGGTTAATCAGGTTATTAGAAAGTAGTTTACCAATTAAAAACTCAGCAGAGATATAGTAAACCTTACGTTTACCTGTGTTTTTAGGTTTATCTGCAGAGAGTGTTTTCACGTAATTTAATAATTGAATATAAGTTTCTTTATCGCTTAATTGTTCAAGCGATTTATTCGTTTTGTTTTTTACAAATGTACTAAATTTAATCATAGGGATTTCCTGATTAGCACGTTGATATAACGTGGTCATTTTAGCTAAAAAGTCTTTTTTATCTTGCGTTAAATCAGATTTCTGCATTCTCCATTGCCAGTTTCCACCAATCGTTGAAGGAAGATTCATTCTTGAACTCGCAGGCGAATCTAAAATATCTTGCATTGTTGCAATCGCAGTATTGTTGACCGTTGCAAAGAGCTGACGAATCATTGCTTGGCAAATCGACTCATCATTATGACGGTGCGTATAATCATTGATATATTGCTGCTGTTGGATGGTAAGACCGTTATACCAACCATTGGTCACATCATTATCATGCGTGCCTGTATAAGCAATAGAATGTGGTATGCAATAATGCGGGCTATCTAAGCTTTTTCCACTGACATCTTCAAAGCCAAATTGCAAAATCTTCATGCCTAGATAATTACAATCTGTAAGTAGCTTTCTGGCTTTTTCATCAATATTACCTAAGTCTTCAGCAATAATCGGCAAATCGCCTAGTTGTTCTTTAACCACTTTGAATAAGTCATAACCCGGACCAGGCTGCCAACTACCGTATTTAGCAATATCAGCTTTTCCATCTACTTGCCAATAATCGGAGAAACCTTTGAAATGGTCGATGCGGAGTACATCATAAATCTTGAAGCTTTCTTCAATACGGTGAATCCACCAAGTATAGCCTTGTTTTTTATGTTCTTCCCAATCGTAAAGCGGGTTGCCCCAAAGCTGCCCCGTTGCACTGAATTGATCGGCTGGAACCCCCGCAACAAAAAGCGGATTACGTTCTTTATCTAATTGGAAGAGTTCTGGTTTTGTCCAAACTTCCACGCTATCTGCAGCCACGTAAATCGGCATATCACCGATGATCTTAATGCCCCTTTGATTCGCGTAATCTTTTAATTCGCCCCATTGTTTGAAGAAGAAATATTGCGTCACTTTAAAGTACTGAATTTGATCTGCTAACAGAGTGCGATATTTTTCTAGTGTTTTTGGATCACGCGCTACCGCTTTTTTATCATCCCATTTTTGCAATGCTTGATTACCGAAATGCTCTTTAATTGCCATAAACTCAGCAAAATCGTCTAGCCACAAGCGGTTGTTTTTCTCAAAACTCTTGAAATCAGCTTGGAGTGATTGATTCGCTAAAAAATTTTTTACGGCTGTTTCTAAAATCGGACGGCGTGCGTAAAAGATACGTTCATAATCCACGCTAGTTGGATCATCCCCAAAATTGACTGAAGCATAATCCGCTTCTTTCAACAAGCCCATTTGGGTTAATAGATCAAAATCAATAAGGTGAGTATTACCTGCAATTGCAGAGAAAGATTGATAAGGTGAATCACCATAACTGGTGGTGGTCAGTGGAAGAATTTGCCAATAAGTTTGTTTAGTTTCAACTAAAAAATCGACAAAATCATAAGCCGATTGCCCAAAACTACCAATACCGAATGCATTTGGTAGCGAGGTAATGTGCATAAGAACACCACTTGAACGAGTAAGCATAATATTTCCTCTAGGAAGTTATCATTTTGGCTCATTCTAACCTAAACGTATTTTTATGCAACAACTTATACGTAAAAGTTAATGACATTTTCGTAAATGTGTGACTTTTGTCACATTTTATACGTATAACATTTATGATTTTATGATATGCTATGACGACACCTATGGAACAAACGGTCGATAAAAGGATTAAAAATGAGCAAGTACAAGCAGGTCTATAACGAGATAAAGACCCAAATAAACAATGGTAATTTCGCACCATTGCAAGAACTCCCGAGTGAAAATGAACTCATGCAAAGCTATGGTTTTTCCAAGGATACTATTCGAAAAGCGCTTTCTTTACTTGAAATTGATGGCTACATTCAAAAGCAACAAGGCCGAAATTCGATTGTTTTAGAACATGATTTATCTAAACCACAAATGCTTTCTGAAATTAAAACCGTTAGCGAATTAAATAGTGCATCAACACACCAAGTAAAAACCACATTAACCAGCTTGTATATTGTGCAAGGTGAAGAAGAACTGATGCATATTTTTAATGTCGATGATCAGATCGATTTCTACCGCATTGCTCGTCTGCGTGAAATTGATGGCGAAGCCGTTGAATATGAGGTTTCTTATTTTGATCGCCGCATCGTGCCGTTTATTAGCCGAGAAATCGCTGAACACTCTATTTATCACTATTTAGAAAACGAATTAAAATTAAAAATTAGCCACTCACAACGAAAAATTGTCTTTCGCTATGCGAATGAAGAAGAAAAAAATGCGATCGATCTTGGTGAGTATGACATGGTTGTGAATGTGACGAGCACCACTTATTTGGCGGATGGTCGACCATTTCAATATGGGAGTATTAGCTATCGACCAGATAAAATTGCATTTACATCAACAGCAAAACGACATGTCTAGTTTTTGTAAATGATAGGTTGTTATTTAAAAAATTCATAAAAAAAGTGCGGTCATTTTTAACCGCACTTTTTATTTAAGCTATTTTAACCAAAATTGTCCTTTGAAAATTTTTCCTAATGTCATCAGCACTAAACCGCTCATCATCAAGTTAGCAAAGATAAATGCACCGTTTGCCAAGCCACTCAATACATTATGATGAACAAAAGAAACAGCCCCATTTGCTAAAGAAGCTAATCCGAATGAAAAAGCCCAGAAGCCAATATTAAGCCCTTTTTCACTAATCCAAGGGAACAGGCGAATTAAAAAGAACATTTGTAAAAAACCGTATCCCCATAAGAGTTTAACGAAAAGATCGATCTCTCCTCCATTAAGCGATAAGTAAGCCGACGAGCCCACAAATGCTGGGGCGAGAATGATCCCCATTGTTGGTCGAAATTGTGGTTCAATCTGCAACACGCGTAAACGTTGGAATAACACCGGTTCATAAATAATCCAAGCAATCATCCCTGCACCTAAGAACAAATAGCCTAAATCTTGATAGCCTAACAAAGCTAATGATGAGGCACTTGTAAAGTTAGTCGCGACAGATGGCAAATAAAACGGTGGCAGTGTTGATTTTTCCTCAAATGTGCCATCTTTCCATAATGCACTAATGCGCACTGAAGCAAACAACAATTGTCCAATTGTTCCGATCCAAATTAATCCCTCACCTAGGGTAGGAAACCAACGATACAGAACATCACCGCTTAACATCGTTGTAATCGGTATTAGGGCGAGAAAAGAAAAACGTATCGGACAGCAATATTCATCTCGCACTTCGTGAGAAAAATAAATCATTTTATAAATATAGAGCAAGATGAAAAGTGCCCATACTGAAACAGCCGTTATGCCAATAATATCACTCACATTTCGAGAAAAAGAGAGCGTATCACCCATATGCAACCAGGCTAAAGACAAGGCACTTAAACCTAATGGAATCGCAAAATACCCTGTTGGTAATGGAAATGGTCGTTTATCAGTCATTATTATTCTCCTAAAAATTTATACCTTATTATATTACCTATAAATGCATGAATATTGATGTGGATTTATCTCAAAGACTAGAATAAAAATCTCATTGCTCTAAATGAAAGAAAGGGCTAATAAACATTAGCCCTAAATTGAATTAATATATTGTTGATTATTTGCAGATCACTTCTAATCCGCCCATGTAAGGACGTAATACTTCTGGCACAGTAATTGAGCCGTCTGCGTTTTGATAGTTCTCAAGCACGGCCACTAATGTACGGCCTACCGCTAAACCAGAGCCGTTTAATGTGTGCACTAAGCGAGTTTTCTTATCCCCTTTCGCTTTGCAACGTGCTTGCATACGACGGGCTTGGAAATCCCACATATTTGAGCAAGAAGAAATCTCACGATAAGTATTTTGTGCAGGCACCCACACTTCTAAGTCGTAAGTTTTGCAAGAACCAAAGCCCATATCACCGGTACAAAGTAAGACTTTACGATATGGTAGATTTAAAAGTTGTAATACTTTTTCTGCATGGCCTGTTAATTCTTCAAGCGCTTCCATAGATTTATCTGGATCGACGATTTGTACCATTTCCACTTTATCGAATTGGTGCATACGAATTAAACCACGGGTATCACGACCATAAGATCCTGCTTCAGAACGGAAACATGGTGTATGTGCAGTCATTTTGATTGGCAAATCTGCTTCATCAACAATCACATCACGTACAAGGTTAGTAACCGGCACTTCCGCTGTTGGAATTAATGCATAAGGTTGTTCGCCTTCTAACGCTAAAGTATGAAATAAATCTTCACCGAATTTTGGTAATTGACCTGTACCATAAAGAGTCGCATGGTTGACTAAATAAGGTACATAAGCTTCTAAATAACCATGTTGTTCGGTATGAAGATCCAGCATAAATTGCGCTAATGCACGGTGCATTTTAGCAATTTGACCTTTCATCACCGCAAAGCGCGCACCCGCTAATTTAGCTCCGGCGGCAAAATCTAAGCCATTGGCATCTTCACCTAATGAGACGTGATCTTTGATCTCAAAATCAAATGTACGCGGTGTACCCCAACGTAAAATTTCTTTATTTTCAGTGTCATCTTTACCTAATGGCACTTCATCCGCAGGGATGTTTGGAATGCTTAACGCAATTTGATTGATTTCTGCTAACACGGCATCAAGTTGAGTTTTCGCTTCGTTAAGCTGTTCACCCATGTTATCCACTTCGGCCAATAATGGCGCAATGTCTTCACCACGTGCTTTTGCTGCACCAATAGCTTTGGAACGCGCGTTACGCTCGGCTTGTAATGTTTCAGTTTTGACTTGTAAATCTTTGCGTTGTTCTTCTAATGCGGTAAGTTTTTCCGTATCAAGAATAAAGTTACGTTTTACTTTTAATTTTTCTGCTACTTCAGCCAGATTATTACGGAGTAAATTTGGATCGATCATTGGAATTCCCTATTTTTCATTATGAAACAGATACCTTTATTCTAGCGCGCTTTCGCCAAATAAACCAGTTAAAAGCCTGATTTTTCTTTTATTAACTCTTTCAAAAACATCAAATTTTATGACCGCACTTGGCCATAATTTAATTTTGTGATCTCTGTCAAATTCTGAGAATGAGACACTAGAAACAGCAAAAAAAAGTTCTATAATGAAAATGAACGTTAACCAAGAGGAGTAACCTATGTTTCCTGAATTTCGCGATTTAATCACTAAGCTTAAAAACAAAGATGCTTATTTCGATCGCTTGTTTGAAAAACACAATGCATTAGACCAAGAGATCAAAAATAAGATCGATAACATAGAACTCGCAACTCATACGGAAATTGAGAACTTGAAAAAAGAAAAATTACGGATTAAAGACGAGCTCTATCAATACTTGAAAAAGAAAGCAGCTGAGTAATTGGTTTAATGTAAAGACAAAGTGCGGTGAAATTTACCGCACTTTTTTATTTTAAGAGGTTTTGCTTTTTTGAGAGCCAAGATAAATTGCGACTAATGTCAGCACTGCACCCGCCCATTGCCAATGATTGATGGGCTTATCCAAGCCAAAATAATCAATCACAAGCGCCACCACCGGTTCAGAAAGAAGCAATAAACCCGTTAAGCCTAACGATAAATAAGGGATTGTATAAGCAATCATGCCCCAAGCGACACATTGCATCACCGCGCCATAAATGAAGACCAATCCCCAATCGGCGAAGTTGGTCGGATAAAGATTATCAGGATTAAAAATTAGTGAAGGAATAATTAAGATGAAGGCTCCACTCAAACTTAGAATAAACATTAACGAAAATAAAGCAGTGGGTTCTTCTTCGTACACTTTTTTAATCATAACCATTGAGGCTGCAAGCAAGCCAGCAGAAATGAGCCCAATGATAATGCCGTACATGCCTTCAAAATTATGCTGTAGCTCTTCCCCTGATATTAAGACAACACCAACAACGGCTAAAAAAAGGCTTAGCATTTGTAGTTTAGTTTGGCGTTCGCCAAAGAAAAAATAGCCAATTGCTGCCAAAAAGAAAATCTGCAGGCTATTCAACAAGGTTGAAATGCCTGGCCCTACGGCATATACACTTTCATGCCAAAAGGATAAATCAAAGGCTAAAAAAATGCCGGCTAATACAGCATACATCATTGCTTTACGGCTTTTTGGAAAACGCTGTCTTTTTAATTTCATTAAAAACCAGAAAATAAAAGAGGCAATAAGTAAGCGCCAAAATGCAATGGCATAACCACCTACTGGTACAAACTTCACAATTAGGCTTCCTAAACCGAATAGCACGCAGCCCGCGACTAACATCGGGGCGGCATAAGATTTTATTTTATCCATTAAATAAACATCGCCCAGACAGCCAAACTCGCTGCTATAAAGAACAATATGAGTAAGCTGTTATAGCTGAGTTTCCATTTATTCACACTATGTAAAAGCAGAATGCCCGCTATCACTAAGTGAAGCAGAAAATAAATGCCGTATGCCCAAGCACTGGCAAAACGGACCGCACTTACACCTTGATAAATAATAAAAATCAGAACTGCCAATGCATTAAGGGCAAGCAGTAAAATCATCAATAACGGCAGTAACGCAATGAAACCTTGCAGACGATTACGAGAAACAGATAGGCATAAATTCGCTAACAATACGCCCATCACCGCTTGCGCCAATAGATTATATTGCACGAAATTTGGTGTTGGATTGCCGAAGAAAATCATCAAATAGGCAATTACACCAAATCCACTCACCAAAGATGCCATTAAGAGAAAACCACGGCGAGCGACTTCATCTTTAGGTTGTTTCCATACTGCATATACGGCAGATAATCCAGATAAGCTAACAATATCAGTTATCACGTAATGATGTGGTGAGGCCAGGCTCATCCCTAACCAAATGAACCAATAAAGCGCAAAACAAACATTTGCTTTGATTAAACGTCCACGCTGCCCTGGACAAATTTCTCCTTTAATAAAGGCAACCAAACAAAGCAATTGGGCGATCAGCACACCAAAGGCTAAATGGGGAATCAGTTTTTCAGCAAGTTGCAAAGCTTCTACAAAAAACTCGATCATTAATAGCAACCCAATTGGCAATATCGCAAGAAATGCGGCCAAGGGTTTGGATTGTTCTTCTGACATAAAATTCTCGATTAGAAAAAGAAGGCGTCATTATGCCAAAATTTATGGCTTTTTTTAATGGCTTTCGTGCATTTTGGCTCATTCCCTTTTAAAATAAGCAAAATGATAACCGCACTTTAGGAACTACAAAAAAATGCTATTAAGCGTACTTTATATTATTGGAATTACCGCCGAAGGAATTACTGGCGCATTAGCCGCTGGACGAGAAAAAATGGATATTTTCGGGGTAATTATTATCGCCTGCGTGACGGCGATTGGCGGAGGTACAGTACGCGATGTATTACTAGGGCACTACCCTGTTGGCTGGGTTAAACATCCTGAATATTTCATCATGGTAGCTGGTGCGGCTGTATTAACGGTTTTTATTGCGCCCTTCATCAAACATTTTATGCGCTACTTTCGCACGATTTTCTTGGTGTTAGATGCTTTAGGATTAATCGTGTATTCCATTATCGGTGCGCAGATTGCTATTGATATGGGTTATGGCTTTACCGTGACATCCATTGCGGCAACCGTGACAGGGGCATTTGGTGGTGTATTACGTGATTTACTTTGTAACCGCATTCCTCTTGTATTCCAAAAAGAACTTTATGCTAGCGTGTCATTCTTCTCTGCCGCCATGTATATGGCATTACAACACCTTCAAGTAGAACACACGCTTTCAATTTTACTTACGTTATTCAGCGGTTTTTCACTGCGTTTACTTGCAGTTCGATTTGGTTGGGGATTACCCGTTTTCGATTTCCAAGAGCAAGAAGATGAAACTCATGATAAATTACCGAAGAAAACGAAATAATTCAAAGGAATAATTATGTTAGAACAAATGGGCAAACAGGCCAAAGATGCAGCCTTTATTTTAGCGCAGTTAAACACCACTGAAAAAAATCATGCACTTAGTATCATTGCGGAACAATTAGAACAACAAGCGGAGCGTATTCTAGCCGCAAATCAAAAAGATATTGAAATCGCAAAACAAAACGGTTTATCTGAAGCCTTAATTGATCGCCTCTTATTAACCGAAGATCGCCTAAAAGGCATTGCGAATGATGTACGCCATGTGATTTCGCTCGCCGATCCAGTGGGAAAAATTATTGATGGGGGCACCTTAGATAGCGGATTAAAAATTGAACGCGTTCGTACACCGCTTGGCGTGATTGGTACCATTTACGAAGCACGTCCCAATGTCACCATTGATGTAGCGAGCCTTTGCTTAAAAACCGGTAATGCCGTGATTTTACGTGGAGGAAAAGAAACGCAACATTCCAACCAAATTTTAGTAGAAGTGGTACAAAATGCTCTTGAACAAGCGGGATTACCACGCCATGCAGTCCAAGCTATTACGGATCCAAATCGTGAACTTGTGATGCAACTACTTAAATTGGATCGCTACGTGGATATGATTATCCCTCGTGGCGGAGCAGGTTTACATGAGCTTTGTAAACAACACTCTACCATTCCAGTGATTGTCGGTGGTGTGGGTGTTTGCCATATTTTTGTAGAAGAAAGCGCTGACCAAGAAAAAGCCCTAGCGGTAATTGCTAATGCAAAATGCCAACGTCCAAGCACATGTAATACGTTGGAAACGCTTTTAGTTCAACGCTCGATTGCAGAAACCTTCCTACCAAAACTCGCGAAATATTTAGCCGAGAAAAAAGTAAAATTCCATGCAAAATCGACCGCACTTTCTATTCTTCAAGCTGCAAATGTCGATGTGCAAGAAGTGACTGAACAAGCATTACGCCAGGAATGGGGCTCATTGGATCTCAATGTTGTGGTGGTTGAAGATATGGATGCGGCAATTGCTCACATTCGTGAATATGGCACACAACATTCAGAAAGTATCTTGACGGAAAATCAACGACTAGCCACGCAATTTATCAATCAAGTAGATGCGGCAGCCGTGTATGTTAATGCAAGTACTCGATTCACCGATGGCGGACAATTTGGTTTAGGTGCAGAAGTGGCGGTAAGTACCCAAAAACTTCACGCACGTGGCCCAATGGGATTAGAAGCCTTAACCAGTTATAAATGGGTCTGTGTCGGCGATTACACTTCTCGTAAATAATCTATTTCGCCCATAAAAAAACCGCACCTTGAAACAATCAAAGTGCGGTTATTTTTTATCTCGTTTTTAGTGTTTACCAAATAATTTCATTACGGGTAATACAATCGCACAAGCAATCGCGCCTACAATCACACCCACGACTAACGTCGCCACATTACCAAGTAAACCATCTGCTAATTGATAATCAGCGAGCAAATGATGAATGAAATCCACATTATGTACGAAAATACCGCCACCGACTAAGAACATCGCAAGTGTACCGATAAAACTAAGTGAACGCATAAATTTTGGCATAATCACTAAAATTGCATTTCCGATTGACTTCGCCACACCACCTTTTTTGATAAGGTATAAACCGAAATCATCCGCTCTAACAATCAATGCGACTAAGCCATAAACAAAAATAGTAATTCCGATACCGACTATCGAAAGGGAAATAATGCGAGTCAGCAAGCTCGCTTCGGTTAATTCGCCCAATGCAATGATAATAATTTCAGCGGAAAGAATAAAATCGGTACGAATTGCCCCTTTAATTTTAGCGGCTTCATTAAAGGTTGTTTTTTCTTCGTGCTCTTCATGAGCAATAAATTTATGTAGAATTTTCTCTACACCTTCAAAACATAAATACGCTCCACCAATCATCAGAAGTGGCACGATCAACCAAGGTAAAAATGCAGAAAGCAGTAAAGCAATTGGAATTAAAATGACTTTATTGACTAAGGATCCTTTGGTGACTGCCCAAACAATGGGTAATTCACGATCGGAAGATGCCCCTGTTACCTGATTAGCATTTAAGGCTAAGTCATCGCCTACTACGCCAACGGTTTTCTTGGCTGCTATTTTGGTCATCAAGGCGACATCATCAAGAATCGATGCAATGTCATCAATAAGAGTAAAAAGAGAGCTAAACGCCATATTTTTCCTTTATAAAGTTAAAATTTAGAGAAACGAGTTTTAAACTGGTCGAATGCTTTCAACATCCAACTTCGCATCAAACTCTTTTTGTAATAAAAGCAGTTTTTTATCTTGCTGTAAATCCGTACGCGCCTGTTCACGCAAGTCTTGATAAACTTTTTTGCGGTAATCCATCGGGGTTAAAACATCGGAATCTTCAACAAAAATCGACAATTTGACTGGCTTTTCATATAAACGTTCAAGATGCTCCAGTAAATTTTTAATATTTCGATCTTGTTTTAAATGGGCTTTTTCAGAATGAAGCCCGAGTTGAATTTCATCTTCTGTTTGCGACTTAATAAAGCAATTTAATGCCAACTCTTTTGAAAAGCCAATCACGCCAGAACGTTCGACAATATCCGCCCAAGGATCTTGTTTTTGCGTAATTTGAATAATTTTCTCACGCAATTCTGGTGTCACATCTTTCAACATTGCCTGTTTAATATCAGAAGGACGCACACCACTATCTACTTTGGCTAAATCCGGATTACTCCACTCCCAACGGTAGGTTTCCGCATCGAGAATTTCTTGCTCTTCCGCATCCATTTCAGCATTGTCATCAATGGTATTTTCCACCGTTTCAATACCTTGCTTTAACTCGTCAGCCTGTTGAGTCATTGGATTTAGTACCGCTACTTTCGTTTGCGTAGCTTTCGTTTGCGCAGCTTTCGGTGGTGTCATCTCTCGCACAGGAAGTGCGGTCATTTTTGGCGAATTTTTTTGCTCATCTAACTCTTTGAGGTGATGCAAGGTTTCTTCCACTGCGGCTTGCTGTTCATCATGATGATGCTGGCGCTCTGATTGCTCAATTTTCGTTAATTGATTCAATGCCTCTAGCGCAGCAAGGCTGGCTAAATTAAATGAAGATGAGGTTTGAGTGGAAACAGGTTGAGAAGTTGAAGAATGCACAGCCGCTGATTGAACCATTGGCTTTTGCACTTGTGCAGAATAATTTGCTTTGATGTTTTGCGACAGCACCGGCATATCCACATAACCAGAAACAGGCTGATTTTCAACCGCACTTTTCTGTGTATTTTGTTCAGGGGATAGCCCGCCTTGTTTAGGCGTTTGTGCTGCCGTAAGGAACTTTGGGTGGAATGCCAATGCCCTCAATAATGTCATTTCTGCACCAATTCGACGATTTGGTGCTGAAGCCAATTCTTTTCGACCCGATACAATTACTTGATAGAAAAATTGTACGTCTTCCGGTGAAATATGTTTGGCCAGAAAACCTAAGTGATCGTTTTCATCGGTGGCATTTTTAGCAAGCAACTGCATTAAGGCAATTTGATGTAATTTCTCAGCTGTTTCTGCCAATAACTCATCCCAATCGCCCGCTTTTTCAGCCACCGTTTGGATAGTTTTCATTAAACGCTCACCGTTACCTTGATGTAAAGCGTAAATGATTTCAATCGGCTGATCTTCATCTAACAGCCCAAGCATGGTATTCACCACATCAGTGGAAACTTTACCATTTCCCATGGCTATCGCCTGATCCGTTAAACTTAAGCTATCACGAATACTACCCTGTGCCGCTTTGGCTAATTTATCCAATGCAGGCGTATCAAAAGGAATATTTTCGGCAGTAAGCACGCGATTAAGATGCGCTGAAATTTGCGGTTCATCTAATGCTTTAAGATGAAATTGCATACAACGGGATAAAATCGTAATCGGTAATTTTTGTGGATCCGTTGTAGCCAATAAGAATTTCACATATTCAGGCGGCTCTTCCAAGGTTTTTAACAACGCATTGAAAGAATGGCGAGAAAGCATATGGACTTCATCGATAAGATAGACTTTATAACGCCCTACTACCGGCTTATATTGCACATTGTCTAATAGCTCACGCGTATCCTCTACTTTGGTACGAGAAGCCGCATCGATTTCAATTAAATCAATAAAGTTGCCTGCTTCGATCGCTTTACAGTTTTCACATTCACCGCAAGGATCGGCAGTAATACCATTTACGCAGTTCAAGCCCTTCGCAAATAAACGAGCAATGGAGGTTTTACCTACGCCACGAGTGCCGGAAAATAAATAAGCATGATGTAAACGGTTTTCTTTTAAACCGTTTTCCAAAGCAGTGAGTACATGGCTTTGCCCCACTACTTCAGAAAAGTTTTTTGGTCGCCATTTTCTGGCTAAAACTTGGTAGCTCATTGCATCTCTTTAAAAATTAATGGCCTTCAAAATTCACTAATGTGTAGCAATCAATGCCTAAATCACGTAAGCGTTTTTCGCCCCCTAAATCTGGCAAATTAATTACAAAGGCAGCATGTTTCACTTCACCACCTAAACGTTGAACTAATTTCACGGTGGCTTCAACTGTCCCCCCTGTCGCCAATAAGTCATCAATGATTAACACGTTATCGCCTTGTGAAATGGCATCAGTGTGCAATTCAAGGGTGTCTTGACCGTATTCTAACTGATAAGACTGTGCAATCACTTCACGCGGTAATTTGCCCGGTTTACGAACGGGGATAAATGGCAAGCCTAATGCTAATGCAACTGGCGCACCAAAAATAAATCCACGTGACTCAGTACCAATGACTTTTGTGAGACCTTGATCTTTATACTTTTCAACGATCAAATCGATTGTGGCTTTGAAAGCTGCAGGCACTTCAAGCAAGCTCGTGATATCACGGAAAATGATGCCTTCTTTTGGATGATTTGGGATAGATTTGATAGAAGATTTGATTAATTCAAGTTGTTTGTTCATAAATAATTGCTCAAAAAAGAGTAAGAAAAAATCCTGTTTTTAGGCTCGCATTCTAGCATATAAAAATGCAAAAGTGCGGTGAATTTTGACCGCACTTTTGTAAATAAAATGAATTAATCTGGGTAAATATCTTCCCCGTCTTTTCGAGTACGAAGAAGCTGTAAAATCCAGACATATTGTTCGGGTGTTGGCGTAACGAAATACTCAATTTCTTCGTTCATCGCACGGGCTGATTGCTCAGGATCGTCGCTTAATTGCATCGGTGGGCGAATTTCCATTTCATATTTCCCACTCTTGGCGTTATAGCGAGGGAACATTGGAATAACCACCGCTTTCGCTAATTTTGCCATTTTGTTTAACCCAGGAAGCGTCGCCTTATAAGTAGCAAAGAAATCCACAAAGACACTTTGCTCGGCGCCAAAATCTTCATCAGGAAGATAATACCCCATTTGGCCTTGTTTGATGTGTGCTAAAAACGGCTTAATACCATTTTGGCGTGCATGCATTTTTCCACCAAAACGTTGACGCGCTAAAGTCCACAACCAGTCCACCAACGGATTTCGGTGCGGGTTATACATTGACGTCATCGGCATACCGTGTGTATGCAAAATAATGCCAGAGGCATCTATCGCCCAACCATGTGGCACCATCAAAATGATGTTATGCCCTTCGGCTTTGGCTTGTTTGATATGCTCAAGACCAATGAATTCACTGCGTTTTTGTAAATGTTTTTTAGAACGAATGGCAATTTCACCAATACCAAGCATGACTTGTGCGACCGTCACAAACATCTCTTCAATCACTTTTTCACGCTGCTCAGCCGTCCAATCTGGGAAACAGAGTTTCAAATTAATCTCGGCACGAATACGTGGTTTACCGATTTTTTTCGTCAGAGCACGAGCCAGTTTCTCGGCCATTTTATCGCGTAAACGAAATGGCACAAAAGCAAGTAACAAAAGCACAAAAATACCAAGCCAAATGCCCCAATTTTTCGGGTGCAAATATGACCATGAAAAATGTGGTTCATAGCCTGTTCGAGCCGTAATACGTAATTTTTTCTGAGAGTCTGTCATAATCAATCGTTAAAAATGAAACCAACCTTGATCATACGCCATTTTTATTGTCATGATAAATGACACTATCACCACCATCGGTCTAATTAATTGTTTGCCTTTTGCCATCACCATTTTGGCGCCTAAATTCGCACCAATCAGACTTCCTGCCATCATCACTAAACCGACAGTCCAAATGACATGCCCCCCAATAAAGAAGAAAATTAATGACGCAAAATTTGAGGTTAAATTCATCACTTTAGCATGTGCGGTGGCTTTGGTGAGATTAAATCCAAGCAATGTGACACAAGCCAAGTTCATTAATGAGCCTACACCTGGTCCAAAAAAACCATCATAAAAACCCAGCAATGAGCCAAAACATAATGCAAAAACAGCGTAAGAAATTCGTTGTTTGCGATCACTTTCGCCCAATTTAGGTGTCAATAAAAAGTATAAGCCGATCGCTAAAATAAGAAATGGAAGCCCTTTTTTAATTAATGTCGCATCTAAATTTTGAATGAGTAACGTACCAATCACCGAGCCAATAAAAATCATCAGTAAGATGAAAGAAAGCTCCGATAAATTGACCGCTCTTTTACGCAAAAAGTAAATACTTGCCGACAACGCGCCGCCAAAAGCTTGTAATTTATTTGTACCTAATGCCATGGCGGGTGGCATACCGGTCATTAACAAGGCGGGGATTGTAATTAAGCCTCCGCCACCTGCAATCGCATCAATAAATGCAGCAATAAAGGCTGCTGCAAAAAGCATAGCTAAAATATCAATCCCCAATTCCATGATTAAACTCCTACTCTAACCATTCGCTACTATTTGGCGAACTTAACACTTGCTGACATAAAAACGGTTCTGGTGGTGTCACTTTTGGTTTAGAAGAGCCTGAACCTGGTTTTGCGGGTTCAAACCAAGAATAAAGTTCATCGCCACAACCATCGCCTGCTGGTACAGGTGCTTGATCTTCACAATAAGCGGCATCTTTCGGACAAGCAATGCGCACGTGGAAATGTGAATCATGCCCAAACCATGGGCGAATTTTGTGTAACCACGCACGATCATCACCCGCAGTTTGACAAAGTTTTAATTTAATCGCGGGGTTCACAAAAATACGGGTCACTTGGGGATCTTGCGCAGCCAATTTAATTAAGGTTGCGTGATTGTTATTCCACACATTTTCATCAACACGTTGTGTTTGACGGTTCACCACAAGCAAGCCTTTTCCATCAGAATTTAACGCTTCACTGTCTGTCATGGTACCCATGCGCAACCAAATATCTGCGTCTAATCCCATTTGATGGCTTGCATGCCCCGTTAAGAATCGACCACCACCTGGCATAGCAATATCTCCAACTAACATCGTTGGTAAGCCTGCTGACTTCGCTTTTTGCCCAAGACGCTGTAAGTAGGCAATCATATCCGGATGACCATAATAGCGATTTTTATTCATACGAATGACTTGGTACCCCTCACCTTTATAAGGCAAAGGTTCAGCCCCAATAATACAACCATTCGAATAGCTACCAATTGGATTTGCCTTACCATCTGTTGCAGGAATTGGACGTTTAATTCGTTGCCAGTCTTGTGGCGAGGCTGTTGTTTGTAACGAGAAAAAAACGCTCCCTAAAACAACCGCAATTGAAAGTAATTTTGTTAAAGATTTATTCATAAGATTTCCTAAAACGAATTACCTTATCTTTAATAAAAGAAAAATAAGCTTAATTTAAAATAGTTATTTACACTGCGCCTTAAAACGCAATAAATGGTCGAGTAAAACAATTGCAACCATAGCCTCTGCAATGGGTACTGCACGAATACCCACACAAGGATCATGACGACCTTTTGTCACGACTTCTACGGGTTCTCCCTCTAAATTAATCGAGTGTCCTGGAATGGTAATACTGGATGTTGGTTTTAGTGCAATGGTCGCAATGATTGGCTGACCTGAGCTAATGCCCCCTAAAATACCGCCAGCATGGTTGCTTTCAAAACCATTTGGCGTCATTTCATCACGATGTTGACTGCCACGCTGTTCAACCACGGCAAAACCATCGCCAATTTCTACACCTTTAACGGCATTAATTCCCATTAACGCATGGGCTAAATCCGCATCAAGTCTATCAAAAACGGGCTCACCTAAACCAACAGGGACATTCTCTGCAATCATGGTTAGTTTGGCACCAATCGAATCCCCTTCTTTTTTCAATTCACGGATTAATTCATCAAATTTTTCGACCGCACTTTCATCTGGACAGAAAAATGGATTGCTATTCACTTTATCCCAATCAATTTTGCCGACAGTCTGTGGTGCAATCTTTACTTCGCCGATTTGGCTTAAAAAACCACGCACTTCAATACCAAACTGCTCACGTAGATATTTCTTCGCAATCGCACCCGCAGCAACACGCATGGCGGTTTCTCGTGCAGAAGAACGACCACCACCGCGATAATCACGAATACCGTATTTTTGTTGATAGGTAAAATCTGCATGCCCAGGACGGAAACGATCTTTGATATCGCCATAATCTTGTGAACGTTGATCACCATTTTTAATGATCATTCCAATGCTGGTACCGGTTGTTTTACCTTCAAATACCCCAGATAAAATCTGTACTTCATCGTTTTCACGACGCGGTGTGGTATAGCGTGATGTACCCGGTTTACGACGATCTAAATCAGGTTGAATATCGGCTTCCGATAATTCAAGATTCGGTGGCACACCATCAACGATGCAGCCTAATGCAATACCATGTGACTCCCCAAAGGTTGTCACACGAAAAAGTTGTCCGATAGTATTCCCTGCCATATTTTCTCTCTTTAATTAATGATTTTGGGCTAATTTTGCCACATCAATAAATGGAATTTCTTCGCCTGTATCTTTATTCTTAATAAAGATATCTAATTGATTGAATGCAATATCAATATTATTTTCTGCAAATAACTCATTCACACGGCGATTGAGTGCATCAAGCGTATCATTTCGCTCAGAGACTTGCCCTACATAAACACGTAATTCGTGATCTAATGTACTTGCCCCAAAGGTCAAGAATAATGCTCTTGGTTCTGGATCTTTTAAGACACTTGGTTGCTCATGCGCGGCTTGCAATAATAAGCGTTTCACTAAGTCTAAATCTGAACCATACGCCACACCAACGGAAACCACTAAACGAGTAACGGTATTAGACAATGCCCAGTTGATCACTTGACCTGTTACAAAGGACTTATTTGGCACAATCACTTCTTTTCGATCAGGATCAATCATGGTAATCGCACGAATACGGATTTTCGCCACCGTCCCTGTCACGCCATTAATTGTCACGGTATCGCCCACACGAATTGGACGTTCAAATAATAAAATGATACCCGAAACAAAGTTTGCAAAGATTTCTTGCATACCAAAACCGAGACCAACGGAAAGGGCTGCAAACAACCATTGTAATTTCGACCAAGACATCCCGAGTGTTGAGAATGCCCATGCACCACCCACTGCAACAAAGATATAGGTTAATAAGGTGGTAATGGTATAAGGTGTACCTTGTGAAAGTTTCACTCGAGAGAAGATTAATACTTCTAAAATACCCTGAATGTTACGCACTAAAATATAGGTAATCACGACAATGATTAATGCAACAATCAAGTTAAAGAGTGAGATGGTTTCTGTCACTACACCCGCTTCAGTCGTTGAAGTTTGCTGCCATAAGGTAATGTCTCGCAAGTAACTTACAACAGTGACTAAATCTGACCATACATAATAGAAGATGGCAAAAAGTGCGGTCCAAATAAAGAGATCGGCAAAGCGTAGTAACTGGCTACGCACTTCATTTAAGGCCAATCCCTCTTCTTGTTCGGTAATTACGACCACATCATCAGATGGTGAGCCATCATTTAAATCTTGTTGTTTTTGCTGACGCTTCTCTTGTAAACGACGATAAGCTAAACGTCTTGATGCTACTGTGACACCACGATAAATTGTATGACGCACCAACGACCACACAACCCATGCAATATAAGTATTAATAATATGTGTAATTAAGTTTAAGGCGGTGTAGTAATACCCTAAAGCAATTAACGCAATTAAAACAACAGGTACCAATTGCAATAAGATTCGCACAATCTTGAAAATGCTTCTATCACGCTTATCTGTTGTCGTTGAACTCAGTGATTTTTCAGTACGAATAAAACGTGGTGCAATAATTACAATGCAGAAAAGCAAGGCAACAATCGTATTAATTTCACCGAGGACATCATTGGCTAAGCCGGTATCCATGACATTACTGAAAATTGATGTATTCAGTAATAACACAACAGAAACAATAATACGTTTTGTGACGTCTTGCAGAGCAATCGCACTCTCTTTAGAAAAACCGAAATGGCGGACTAAAATACCATTCGGTCGAAGAGTGGATAAAACAAAACTAAAGAACCACCAATAGGCTGCCATGCGAAGTGACCATTCCCAAAATTCTTGTGGATTTTTCACCAAGAAAAAGCCCAACAATTGGCAAGCCGCTAAGAACCAAAGGGTGCCTGATAAAGATAAAAGTGCGGTATAAAATAACGCAAGAGGCGTATGCCATTGGCTATCCGAACGAAGCGTATTAATTTCGCCATTAATCACGCTCAAACGGTGTTTAATCGATTCTTTAAATTTGAAAATCAATCCACCAATCACAAACAAAATAAAGACATAAGTAAGTAAATACGGCAAATTATCAAAATTTGTCGGGAAGCCGATTTTCTTTCCAATGCCATCAAATTGTGCCTTGAGTGACATTGGCAGCTTTTTGATCCAATCTAAATTAATTGGATTGTTACTTTTTACCCAGAAACTTTGTTGATCAAGTTTAGACTGAATTTGATCACTGATTTGAGTAATCTGTTGTTGGGTTAGCTCTAAGGAAATTGCCAAATTCAACTGATTATTCAATGACTTAATCAAATCAGAGGCCACTTTTCGACGTTCTGTCAATAAACTGGCTAATTGTGCTTTTTCCGTAGGGGTAAAAGACTTATTTTCATCTTGCTCTATTTTACTGATATAGGCATCAATATCATAAAGCTCGTTACGTTTCTGAGTAATATCAAAGATCTTCACGCGCAAATCTGCGATTTGTTTTGAAAGCCCTTGAATATTTAAATTGGTTGGTAATTTTTGTTTTTGTTGTTGAATGATACGTGAAAGCACCAACGTTCCTTGCAAAGCACTAATTTGCTCATCAATGGTACGTTGGGTTTGAGTTAAATTGTCCAATACATTGCGCATACGCAATTCATCTTGCGTTAATGTATTCGTCTTCGCTGTTTGCTCAAGTAAATATTGGCTCAGCTGCGCATTCAGATCTAATTCTTTCTGAATAAATGGATTTTTTACAGCACTTTGACTTTGTTGTTGTACCTGTTCAACTTGGCTTTGTGTTTGCGCCAAATTCTTTTGGTTAATCGCTTCTTGAATGGCTGCAATTTGTTTCTGCTGTGCTTGTACACGTGCATTTAATAAGTCATAGCGGCTCTGGTAAAGAACCGTAAATTGGTCGCTATTTTTTAATAAAATTTGATTGTATGCATTTTTTAGCTCAATCAATTGCAACTCAAGTTGAATTTGCTGTTTTAAAAGTGCACTTATCGCTGGATCATTCAACTGCTGATTCAATACCTGAGTACGTTTAACATTGTCTGTCAGCGCAGTTTGAGCACGCTCTGATACTGAGCTCTGCCCTGCAAGTTGCGTATTCACTACACTTAATGAAGCTTGCGTCTCTTGTTGTTGGTTTGTCAGTTTCTCAAGCTGTGCCTGCAAAGTCGCTAAACTTTGTGAAGCATAATCGGTGTTATTTGGTGAGCTCAGCTGTTTTTTGAGATTTTGTAGATCGCTATTGTTCTTCTGAATTTCAGAATCTGCATCAATAAGCGTCTCTTGCAGCTCATTATTGCTTTTTTGCTGCGTTTGAATTTGTTGTAAGAAATCGAGTGACGCCTGAATTGTAGCCACTTTACTTGTTTTTTCATCACCATCCGGTAACTTTTCCGCCTCAGCTAATTCACTTTTAAGTGTTTTTTCAGTTGGTAAATCAGCATTATTCTCTGCCCAAACAGGCTGAGAAAGTGCCAGAGTAAAAACAAATGAAAGACCAAGTGCGGTCAAAACACGAGAGATTTTTTTCATTAAACTAACTTTCCTATTGTTGCGACAGCCAATCGGCGAGTGCTTTGCGAGAAATCTTTATTGCCCCTTGGATTAAATCCTGCGGGAGTTCATAGTAGGCAACGGGTTGCTTAAATCGTTCCAATCGCCCTTGTAAAAAAACATTGAGAGATTCAACCGCACTTTCATTAAACGGCATGTGAAATTCCACCAACGCCACGGGGCGTTGTCCAAATTCCTCATCACGTTTAGGTAAAACAAAGACTTGCTTCACCAAATCTGACTGTGCAATCACTTTTTCAATTTCTTCTGGTTGAATATTTTCACCGCCAGAAATAAACATATTATCCAATCGGCCTTGAATAACTAATTCGTCATCAAGCCATTGAGCTTTATCTTTTGTTTGGAACCAACCTTCTGCATTGGTGAGTGGAACAATATGTCCTTCTCGCCAATATCCCATGGCAAGTCCGGCTCCTTTTAGCCAAACTTCTTCATTCACTAACTTGAACTCTCGGCCAAGTAAAGGCTGTCCCACGCCTATTTTTCGATCCGATTGCTTAGCAAATACGGTAGAAGCCATTTCTGTCATGCCATAGCCTGAATAGCTTCGAACACCTAATTCATTTAACGCTTGGGTTAATTTTACGGGAATTTGTGTCCCACCTAATAACACGGCTTGCGTTTGGATAGGTTGAGGATGTTCTGCCAAATAATCAAACCAACGCTGTAATTGCGTTGGCACGAGAGAAACATGGGAAACCTCACCAATAGATTGATAAAAATCTTCTTTCGGTAGTACTAAGGTTGCTCCCGCATACAGCCAGCGCCACACAATCCCCTGTCCGGAAACATGATAAAGCGGTAAAGAAAGTAGCCATAATTGATCTTTGCTAAAATTCATTAAGGCACAAACGCCTTCCGCATTAGCTAAATGAGCAGCAATATTATGCACCACCGCTTTGGGCAAACCAGTTGAACCGGATGTGAGTGTCATCGTAGCGGCTTTTGTAAAATCAGCGTTATGTTCAGTTAATGATTCAGCAGCTAAATAACGAATATCTTCGGTTTGATAACAAAAATCCACGCCATATACTTGGCACAATTCAGCTACTTTTTCTTGAGGAAATGCTGGATTGATCCCTAAAACTTTTGCACCTAACTGAATGACCGCTAAATAGAGAAATAAGATCTGTTCTGAATTTTTACCACAAAAAGCAACCGCACTTTGCGCTGTCACACCTTGTTGTAAAAGAAAAGCTTCTACCTGGTTAATTTTCTCAGCAAGTTCTACCCAAGTAAAAGGATCGCCCTGCGAATTTCGCAACGCGATCTGATCTGCATACGCTGAATTTTGGGCAAATGCTTGCCAAGGTAATTTTTGCATTGACTTAGTTGCTAACAAAATAAGGGCGAACTTCGTCAATTAAATATTCCGGCAAATGCATAGATTGCATCGCCCCTTCTAGCATCAGCATCTTACGACCACTATTGGTATTAGTTATCACCCAATATGGTGTGTCAGGAATTTGTTTCGGTTTCGTGTGATTACCCGCCACTAGTAAAGTCCCTTCATCACGAGCAAAATACACACGAGTACGGCCTTGTAAGCTTTCAGTTGCCTGTGCAAAGCTTTCTGGATTGGTACGATAAAGCGTACGCAATATACTTAGAAAACGCACGACTGCTTTTGGCTCTTCTTTAAATTCAGCAGAATTCAAGAGTGCACGGACTTTATCAACAATATGATTAATTGCTTCATCCGATTGTTTCTTCACTACTTTTGGCGGCTCAACAGGTTCAACTTTTGGTTGAGATGCTTCGGTTGTTTTTTCCGTTAAAACAGTCTCAGAATGCACCACACTTTTTGCGTTTTCAGCTGATACATCTGATTCAAAGAAATCAACCTTGCTTGTTGCGTGAGCGGGTAAATTCAACAAACGGCGAAGAATATCAGACGCACTTTCTCCAATAGACTGAGTTTGTGCAGCAATGTATTGATATAATTCTTCATCAACTTCAATTATCTTCATTTTTTTCTCTCCGTTTGCTAAAATTTTCACCCATTATAACGATTTCTAACCAAATTCTCACGCAAAATATATGTCATCTTCCGAATTATTAAACTATCAATTTCATCAAACAAAACAAGCAATTAATTCACCTACCTTAGTTTTTATGCACGGCTTATTTGGGGATATGAATAATCTTGGTGTGATCGCTCGTGCATTTAGCGATAACTATAATATTTTACGTGTGGATTTACGCAATCATGGACAAAGTTTTCATTCAGAAACAATGAATTACGATGTCATGGCTGATGATGTATGGCAACTTATCGATCACCTTAAATTAGATAAAGTGATCTTAATTGGTCATTCAATGGGCGGAAAAACGGCAATGAAAATGACCGCACTTCAACCACATCGCGTGGAAAAATTGGTTGTCATTGATATTGCTCCAGTGGCAAATAGCAGTGCGGGACATGATGATGTGTTTCGTGGTTTGTTTGCAGTGAAAAAAGCGCAGCCACAAACTCGCCAACAGGCCAAACCGATTTTAGAAAGTGAAATTGCCGAGCCTAGCGTGGTACAGTTTATGTTGAAATCTTTTGAGCCGACTTCAAGTGAATATTTTCGTTTCAATTTGACCGCACTTTTTGAGCATTATGCAGAACTGATGGATTGGCAGGAAGTTTACGCTAATACGCCTACTCTCTTTATTAAAGGCGGGCTTTCATCTTATATTAAACCTGAATATACAGAAATTATTCTAAAACAATTCCCGAATGCGACCTCTTTCACTATCAATGGTTGTGGGCACTGGGTTCATGCGGAAAAACCAGATTTTGTGATACGTGCAATTGATAGGTTTCTAAATAAGAATTAATCGTTTTAAATGAGAATTATTCTATTCAAATGAGAATTCATTTGTGGTATAGTTCGCACAAATTGTAGGGCTTTGCCCCTAATTTTTTTCTATTCACCTAATTTTATTTCAAAAGGAAAGAACAATGGCAGTTGTCGGTTTATTTTACGGTAGTGACACAGGTAATACAGAAAACATTGCAAAAATGATTCAAAAACAATTAGGCAATGAATTAGTCGATATCCGTGACATTGCAAAAAGCACGAAAGAAGATATCGAAAGTTATGATTTTTTACTTTTCGGTATTCCTACTTGGTATTACGGTGAAGCACAAGCTGACTGGGATGATTTTTTTCCTACCTTAGAAGAAATTGATTTCACTGACAAGTTAGTCGGTATTTTTGGCTGTGGCGATCAGGAAGATTATGCTGATTACTTCTGTGATGCGATCGGTACAGTACGTGATATCGTTGAACCACGTGGCGCGATTATTGTAGGGAACTGGCCAACGGATGGTTATACCTTTGAATCCTCAAAGGCATTGTTAGATGATGGAAACTTTATCGGTTTATGTATTGATGAAGATCGTCAACCTGAACTTACTGCAGAGCGCGTAGAGAAATGGACAAAACAAATCTACGATGAAATGTGTTTAGCAGAATTAGCTTAACCATCTCTAATTTAGCAAATTTAAGGGAACATTATGTCTGAAGAAAACATCAAATTACTCAAAAAAGCAGGATTAAAAATTACTGAACCTCGGCTCACTATCCTTGCATTAATGCAAGAGCATAAACATGAACATTTCTCAGCTGAAGAAGTATATAAAATCTTGTTAGAGCAAGGCAGTGATATAGGCCTTGCAACTGTATATCGCGTGCTTAACCAATTTGATGAAGCGCATATTTTGATTCGCCATAATTTTGAAGGCAACAAATCTGTTTTTGAGCTTGCGCCAACAGAACACCACGATCACATTATCTGTGAAGATTGTGGCAAAGTATTTGAGTTTACTGATAATATTATTGAACAACGTCAAAAAGAAATCAGTGAACAACATGGCATCAAATTAAAAGCACACAGTTTATATCTCTACGGCAAATGTAGCGATATCAACAAATGTGAAGAGAAAAAATAATCTGTGCTAAAAAACAAAAACCTTAGGTTAAAACCTAAGGTTTTTTATTATTTCTACTAAAAGTGCGGTCAAAATCGACCGCACTTTTTATATTTAAGGGAGAAAATTATTTTTTACCTAATTGTGGTAAAACGGAATCTTTTCCTGCTGTTAATAGACCAACTTGAGAGTAGATACTTAATTTTCCGCGCGTATCCGCTACGTCTAAGTTACGCATAGTTAATTGACCAATACGATCGATTGGATCAAATGGTGCATTTTCCACTTTTTCCATACTTAAACGTTCAGCCGCATAAGTTAAGTTTGGTGATTCAGTATTTAAGATTGAATAGTCATTACCACGACGAAGTTCTAATGTCACTTCACCAGTCACCGCACGAGCGACCCAACGTTGTGCTGTTTCACGTAACATTAACGCTTGTGGATCAAACCAACGACCTTGGTATAACAAACGGCCTAAACGTAAACCGTTGATACGATATTGTTCAATAGTATCTTCATTATGAATACCCGTTACTAAACGTTCATAAGCGATATGGAATAATGCCATTCCCGGTGCTTCATAAATACCACGTGATTTTGCTTCAATAATACGGTTTTCAATTTGGTCTGACATGCCTAAACCGTGACGACCACCGATGCGATTTGCTTCTAAGAAAAGCTCCACCACGTTATCAAATGTTTTACCGTTTAATGCAACCGGCACACCCTCTTCAAAACGAACAGTCACCACTTCTGGTTTTACTTGAACATTTTCATCCCAAAATGCCACGCCCATAATTGGTTTCACAATTTTAATACCAGTGCTTAATTCTTCTAAGTCTTTCGCTTCGTGTGTCGCACCTAACATATTAGAGTCAGTTGAATACGCTTTTTCTACCGACATTTTGTAGTCAAAACCATTTGCGATTAAGAATTGTGACATTTCAAAACGACCGCCCAGCTCATCGATGAATTGTTGATCTAACCATGGTTTGTAAATTTTTAAATTTGGGTTGGTTAATAAGCCATAACGGTAAAAACGCTCAATATCGTTACCTTTGAAAGTTGAACCATCACCCCAGATATTCACATCATCTTCTTTCATGGCTGCAACAAGCATCGTACCTGTTACTGCGCGACCTAGTGGTGTGGTATTGAAATAGGTTGCTCCACCAGTAGAAATATGGAATGCACCACATTGAATAGCCGCAATCCCTTCATGGGCTAACTGCGCACGACAATCCACTAAACGCGCATTTTCCGCACCATATTCCATCGCTTTTTTGGGAATTGCATTGTAATCATCTTCATCTGGTTGACCTAAGTTTGCTGTATAAGCATAAGGTACTGCACCTTTTTGACGCATCCAAAGTAATGCCGCGCTGGTATCGAGCCCGCCTGAAAAAGCGATACCAACTTTTTGACCTTTAGGTAAATGTTGCAGAATCGTATTTGACATATTTTATTTCCTTCATTGTGGTTATGGTGAGTGAGTCTTTAAAAAGTGCGGTCAAAAATCACTGCGCTTTTCTAACATATCATCGGGATTTGGATAATGATAAGCGAAGCCTAAATCTCGACAAATTTTATCTGCCATAATGATTCGTTTCGGATCCGAATCACTACATTCAAATTGTGGTATGGATAAATCATAAAATACTGCTGCTTTTGTGTAATATTCTGCTCGAGTAGGATGAATTGGGGCACAAAGATGGTAAGTTCGCAATCCATTTGAATTCATGAGTAAGGCGGTAATAGCTTGAATACAATCCTCTAGATGCACCAAATTAACCGGTGAATAGCCCTGTTTTAAATTGCATTTTCCTGCTAAGAATTTAACCGGATGGCGCTGTTTACCAATTAATCCTGCAAGTCGAAGAATATCGCAATGAGATATTTCTGATCGGAATAAACACTGCTCGGCTTGTATCAGTGTTTTACCAATTTCTGTTTCAGCTGAAAGTTGAGAACTTTCATCGAATTGTCCCGAAATATCAGGAAAAACAGAAGTTGAACTGGTAAAAATCAAGTGCTGTACACCTTGTTTCTTTGCTTGATTAGATAAAAAAGCAAGATGTTCACAATACTGTTGAGAAGAAAAACGGCTAGGCGGTAAGGTGACAATGAGTGCATCCACATCAAAAAGAGATTGAATATTATCAGGCAAACTATTCATTTTTTCTGAAAAAGAAAAAGGATAAGCTTCAATGCCTAACCGATGCAATCGTTGAGCATCCTCAGCGGATTGTTTTGATCCTTTTACATACCAACCAAGCTCTTTTAAGTGCAGCGCCAGCGGTAAGCCTAACCAACCTAAACCAACTATCGCAACAGATTTCATTTTCTTTTATTCACAAATTTTATCCGCAAAAATCCCTGCTATTCTAAAGCATAGCAGGGAGATTGTTAATGTTATTTTGTTAATAAATCCAACGCCTCTTGATATTTAGCAACTGTTTTTTCAATCACTTCTTTTGGTACTTTCGGCGCTGGTGGTTGTTTATTCCAACCACTTTGCTCTAACCAATCTCGTACAAATTGCTTATCAAATGAGGGCGGATTTGTTCCTTCTTTATAAGTATCAACTGACCAAAAACGGCTAGAATCCGGTGTTAATACCTCATCCATTAAAGTGAGTGTACCATTTTCATCTAAACCGAATTCAAATTTAGTATCACAAATAATAATACCTTTAGTCAGCGCATATTTGGCAGCCTCAGTATAAAGCGCAATCGCTTTTTCTCTCACTTGTGCCGCTAACTCTGCGCCAATTGCTTTTTCACATTCTTCATAGCTAATATTGATATCGTGATTGCCCACTTCTTCTTTGCTTGATGGTGTGAAAATCGGCTCTGGTAATTTACTTGCCTCAACTAATCCTTCTGGCAATTTCAAACCACAAATAGTGCCAGTTTGCTTATAATCTTTTAGCCCACTACCTGTTAAATAACCACGCACGATAGATTCAATTTTTATTGGTTTCAAACGCTTACATACCACTGCTCGATCTTTTACTAAATCAGCTTCTTCTTTTGGTAGCACATCATAAACTGAATCGCCAGTAAAATGATTCGGCATAATATGGGCTAACTTATTAAACCAGAAATTGGAAATTTGAGTCAGAATTTCACCTTTACGTGGGATAGGATCATCTAAAATCACATCAAATGCAGACAAACGGTCACTGGCTACCATTAACATTCGTTTATCATCGATCTCATAAAGATCACGCACTTTCCCAGAATAGATTTTTTTTAGACTAAGTTGTGTCATTGTTTGCACCTTTTATTATAAGAATAAAAAATCGGCGCATATTATACCGCACTTCTTGCGCAAACGTTTGCTTTTTTTTTATAAAAAAATTTCAAAGAAAAGAAATTACAGAGTCATACACCTAAATAAGCTATAGATAACAAAAGAAAAGCAATTTAATTTGAGCTCAATCTGAAAATCAGCGACAATACGGCATTATTTAAAACAGAAGAAACAAGACAAATGAGTTATCCATTAGAAGAAGTGAATAAACGTCGCACATTTGCGATTATTTCCCACCCTGACGCGGGTAAAACCACCATCACCGAAAAAGTATTGCTATACGGCAATGCCATTCAAAAAGCGGGCTCTGTTAAAGGTAAAGGCTCTGCACAGCATGCAAAATCTGACTGGATGGAAATGGAAAAACAACGTGGTATTTCTATTACCACTTCCGTGATGCAATTCCCTTACAATGAATGCTTGGTGAATTTATTAGATACGCCGGGGCATGAGGATTTCTCGGAAGATACCTACCGCACTTTGACGGCTGTGGATAGCTGCTTAATGGTTATCGATTCTGCAAAAGGGGTTGAGGAACGTACCATTAAATTAATGGAAGTGACCCGTTTACGCGATACGCCAATTATCACTTTCATGAATAAACTTGACCGTGATATTCGCGATCCAATGGAATTATTAGATGAAGTGGAAAACGTATTAAAAATCCATTGTGCGCCGATTACTTGGCCGATTGGTTGCGGTAAATTGTTTAAAGGGGTTTATCATTTATATAAAGATGAAACCTATCTTTATCAAAGTGGCCAAGGCTCGACCATTCAAGAAGTACGTATTGTGAAAGGCTTAAATAGCCCCGAATTAGACGCTGCCGTAGGCGATGACTTAGCCCAACAATTGCGTGATGAATTAGAGCTTGTAAAAGGTGCAAGTAATGAATTTGATTTGGATTTATTCCTAAGTGGTGAATTAACACCTGTCTTTTTCGGTACGGCATTAGGTAACTTCGGTGTCGATCATTTCTTAGATGGTTTAACCGAATGGGCGCCTGCCCCACAAGCTCGTCAGGCAGACACGCGTAAAGTCTCAGCTGAAGAAGACAAATTCAGCGGTTTCGTGTTTAAAATCCAAGCCAATATGGATCCAAAACACCGCGACCGTGTGGCGTTCCTACGCGTAGTTTCTGGCAAATATGAAAAAGGGATGAAACTTAAACATGTGCGTATTGGTAAAGATGTGGTTATTTCCGATGCGCTCACCTTTATGGCAGGAGATCGTACTCATGCTGATGAAGCCTATGCTGGCGATATTATCGGCTTGCACAATCATGGCACAATTCAAATTGGTGATACCTTTACGCAAGGTGAAGAGCTTAAATTTACTGGTATTCCAAACTTTGCTCCTGAATTATTCCGTCGTATCCGTTTGAAAGATCCTCTCAAACAAAAGCAATTGTTAAAAGGCTTAGTACAACTTTCTGAAGAAGGTGCTGTGCAAGTTTTCCGTCCATTAAGCAATAATGATTTGATTGTTGGCGCGGTCGGTGTATTACAGTTTGACGTGGTTGTTTCCCGTTTGAAATCTGAATATAACGTTGAAGCCATTTACGAAACGGTCAATGTCGCAACGGCTCGTTGGGTGGAATGTGCGGATAACAAAAAATTTGAAGAGTTCAAACGCAAAAATGAGCAAAATCTAGCATTAGATGGTGGAGATAATCTTACTTACATTGCACCAACTATGGTTAACTTAAATCTTGCACAAGAACGTTATCCTGATGTGACCTTCTTTAAAACAAGGGAACATTAATTGTAATATAAAGTGCGGTCAAAATTTATAGTGAATTTGTACCGCACTTTTTTATAGATAAAAAAATGAAATACTAAGGTGCGGTTAAATTTAATCGCATTTTTATTTAAAAGAAATAGAGAAAATAAGATGGCTGGGGTACTAGGATTCGAACCTAGGGATGCCGAGATCAAAACCCGGTGCCTTACCGCTTGGCGATACCCCAACAGAAATTCTTTGATTGGAAATAAAGAAGATTTTATTTAGATAGTATGGCTGGGGTACTAGGATTCGAACCTAGGGATGCCGAGATCAAAACCCGGTGCCTTACCGCTTGGCGATACCCCAACTACTATTTGACTGCAAGCTGATAAATGGTGCGGGACGAGGGACTTGAACCCACACACCTCTCGGCGCCAGAACCTAAATCTGGTGCGTCTACCAATTTCGCCAGTCCCGCAAATTTGGTGGCTACAGCGAGATTCGAACTTGCGACCCCAACATTATGAGTGTTGTGCTCTAACCAACTGAGCTATGTAGCCATCATTTGCTTTACCTTATCGGCTTTGCGGGGCGTATTATCCTGATTTGACCTATTCTCGTCAATCATTTTTTTGCAAAAAACAGATTTTTTGATTTAGTTGATTATAAATAAAACGCTTTTGCTATTTTTTGTTCACATCAAGAACGGAGATCATTCCCACAAAATGCTTCCAATGCAAAGAGCTAAATTGCCCTGGAATGTACCAATTAGAAATAGTTCCATCAAGATATAAGGCATCCTGACAACCAATTTTAAGTAAACCTTGACTCAAGGTATAAAGATTAGGCTCACCTCTTATCGTCATCAAAAACAGCAATTCATTTTGCTTCGTCAAACACACTGCATTACGCTTATGATAGCTTTCTAGGCTTGCTCTAAATTGCGGATTTATTTTGCCATGAATAATCAACATTGGGCCTGATTGCAACGCAAAATCCGGCTTGAGTTTGCTTTTCTGATAAGCTGCTGTTGTTAAAATGTAGGGCTTATTTCCTGCAATGGCAAACACACCATTGGGTTGTACATGAAAGTTACCTTTGCCTGATTTTGTATTTAACGCATTGAGCTCTTTTCCATGCTCAATCCACAATCCCGCTGGCGTGTTATTCATGCTATAAATGCCTGCATTCATGATCATTTTCACGTTATAGCTAGGCTCTAAGGCATTTTTGAGACGCGTTAAACTTTGATAATCGTTACCTTCAGCATCTTTCCAATGTAGCTGTACTTCTTCTGGCTTTGCTTGAAAAATTCCGTAAGTAATATTGCCATCATCAAAAGTTCGGTATTCAGCTAGGGCTGACACACTCATCAGTAACGGTACACTACTGAAAAGTGCGGTCAAAAATTTAATCGTTTTTTTCATTTAAAGGATGGGTTAAATGCAACGCATTTGAAAAGGCATGCAACCCTTCTGCATTACCTGATCTCATCATGGATTGCATGGTTTGGGTTGGAGCATGAATAAGTTTATTTGTTAATTTATAACTTAATTCTTGTAGAATCTTTTCAGCATTCTCACCTTGTTGAATTTGGTGTAACGCTTTTTCGAGTAATTCTTGGCGAGTATTCTCTGCCTCATCACGATAATGACGAATTAAATTAGAGAACTGTTGCACTTTCAACCACTCAAAGAAGGCATTACATTCTTGCGTGATGATATCTTGTGCTTGCTCCGATGCTTGCTCACGTTGAGAAAGATTGCGTTGGATAATATCTTGCAAATCATCCACGGTGTAATGATACACACTTTCTAATTCAGAGACATTTTCATCAATATCACGAGGCACGGCGATATCAACCATTAAAGTCGGTCTAAATTGGCGTGCTTTCTCCGCAATTTCAGCCATCGCTTTAGTGATTAAAATAGTCGGACTGCCTGTAGAGCTGATAACAATATCGGCTTGATTTAGCGGTGTTTGCAATTCATCAAGCGAATACACATCAATCGGTGTATTAGACGCTAATTTTTCCACCAACTGCTCAGCACGAGATAAAGTGCGGTTAGCAATCATCAATTTTTTTACACCGTGGCGTAATAAATGACGACTCACCAATTCAATGGTTTCCCCTGCCCCAACGAGCAAAATTTGTAATTCACGTAAAGATTCAAAAATTTGACGCGCTAAGCTACAAGCTGCATAAGCCACCGACACAGCGCTTTCACCAATATTGGTTTCAGTACGCACTCGTTTTGCTGTTGCAAAGGTTTTTTGGAACAAACGAGAAAGCGTGCTTGAAAGTGGAATATTCGCCGCTTGATAATAATCTTCACTGATTTGAAACGCTTGTTTCACCTGTCCTAAAATTTGCGGCTCGCCCAAAATTAATGAATCCAAACCACATGCCACGCGCATTAAATGATTTGCGGCTTGTTGATTTTGATGTGTGTAAATACTTTTATTTAATTCATCGACAGAAAGCTGATGAATATTAGCAAACCAATTTATACAGTTCGTTTGCCATTGCTTACACTCTTGGGGTGAAATTTGACGATGGTGAAGATAAATCTCTGTACGGTTACAGGTAGAAAGAATAACCGCACTTTCAGCCAAATCTTGTTGGTGAATTTGTTGTAAGGCAAGCTGCCGCTTTTCTTCAGAAAAAGCGACTTTCTCACGAACAGCGACAGAAGCTGTTTTATGATTAATGCCTAGAACAAGAAGGGTCATAAAAACCTAATAAAAACAACCGCACTTTTATGAATATGCGGCTTAAGTAGAAAGTAAAAGTTTCGCTATTTTAATGAATTGTTGAGAATTGAGCAAATTTCAAGAGAAAAAACTCAAACAAATAACTAAAATGAGTTAAAACTTATCTTTCGCTAAACGCCATTGTGTAAATTCGTCTAAATTTTTTGCTTGTAAAAACGGATTAATTTGTTTCTCTAATCCAATCGTTGTCGGCAAACTCGGTTTACCCTCTGCACGATAACGCTCCACTAAAACACGTTGATTTTCAACCGCACTTTTATCCGCCAATACGGTTTCCGCAAAAGCTAAATTACCCAGCGTATATTCATGAGCAGGGCAAACGACGGTTTCATTCGATAATTGGTTAAAACGCTGCATAGATTCAAACATTTGAGCAAAATTTCCCGTAAATACGCGACCACAACCCGCAGAAAATAACGCATCACCACAAAATAGATGCCCATCCACCAAATAGCTGATATGCCCTGCCGTATGGCCACCGCTTGGCAAAACTTCAATATGATAATGTGCCGTATTAATCACACCACTATCCATAATATTGGTTGCCCCTTTATTTGCACATTCTGTTGGACCGAAAACTGGCACATTGGGATAATATTGCTTAAATTCCGCGACACCTTGAACATGATCATCATGATTATGGGTTAATAACACCGCTTCTATGTCTAGCTTATTGGATTCTAAATACGGAATTAAACGGGTTATTTCTGGGATATCGATCACAATTACGGAGAAATTTTCTCGTCTATAAAGCCAAATATAGTTATCATTGAGCGCAGGAATAGGAACTAGCATAAATTACCTTATGAAAATAGGATTAACATTGAATTGGAAAGCCAAATGGCACAAACCTCTTCTTTCACCTGAAAGTTGGCAAGCGTTACCACAAGGTGAAGCCTATTGTAACGTATTAACACATTATTTTACCCAATGGACACCAAAAATTTTAGGCTATCAAATTCTGAAAGTCGGTGCCTTAAGTGGAGAAATTGCCTTTGATTTACCTTTACGTCATCAAATTGTATTAGCTGAAAAAACAGCGCATTTTCCCACCGCATTTTTAAATGAAAGTGGCAGTTTGATCCAAGCCTCACCGTTAGCCTTGCCTTTTATTGAAAAAGAAATGGATGCCTGCTTGTTGGCAAACACCTTAAATTTTGCGCAAGATCCTCATCAAATATTGCGTGAAGCGCATCGTGTTTTAAAGGATGACGGCTGGATTTTCATCACGTTATTTAATCCAATGAGTCCATTGCTTTTCAAACCTAAGTTAGGTGACTTCAAATTCCGACAATATGCCACTTGGCGAGTCATTGACTGGTTATCGTTATTAAATTTTGATGTGATTGCAGAAGAAAGACTATCTATAAAACAAGAAAAGACCACGCTCTGCTCTCCGCTCACGGTCATCGTTGCCCAAAAACGAACCTATCCCTTAACACTGAATCCGGAGAAAGCGCGGTCAAAAATGCCGGCGTTTTTAGAGCCGGCAGGTGCATTTAAAGAAATAAGAACAGAATGATTATTCTGTGACTTCTTTGATTACTGCAGAAGATGCGTTATTGATCACTGACTCAACGCCTTTTTCTGCTGCAGCTTGAGAAGAATAATATTGGCTACGGCCAATTTCTTGGTGGTTAGCTGCTTTTAAAATGAAGTAAGGTTTGTCATTTTTCGCTACGCGATATTCAAAGTTTTTCGCATCCACACCATTTTTTTGCACTGAAGCAATACCATTTTCAGCTGATGCTTTTGTTTTATAAAGTTCGCTAGTTAAAATAACTTGTCCGTTTGCTGCTTTTAAGTTGAACATAAATTGTCCGTCTTTAGCCACTTTTAATTCATAAAATCCTTGAGCCATAATGTCTCCCAATTGATTGATTTGTTTATAATTTTACCTACACAGAAAATGCCTTTCTGCGCAAGGCTAATTTACCCTTAAAAATAAAGGAAAACAAGAGCTAAAGCGTATAAATTTTATGCTTGATTAGCCCACTAAACTCCCCTATGATGCGGGAACTTTTTACAACAGGAACAATTATGACCGAACAAACATTTATTCTCGGCAAAGATGCCGCACTTGAAGACAGTATTTCAAAATTTCAACAAAAATTGACCGCACTTGGTTTCAATATCGAAGAAGCCTCTTGGCTTAATCCTGTGCCAAATGTCTGGTCTGTACATATTCGTGATAAGGATTGCCCACAATGTTTTTCTAACGGTAAAGGCGCGAGCAAAAAAGCCGCATTAGCATCTGCATTAGGTGAATATTTCGAACGTCTCTCTACCAACTATTTTTTTGCTGATTTCTATTTAGGGCAAGAGATTGCCAATGGCGATTTCGTCCATTATCCCACTGAAAAATGGTTTCCTATTGAAGATGAAGACCTTTTACCTCTAGGGATTTTAGATGATTACTTATGGGATTATTTCGATTCAAATCAAGAACTAACTCCAGAATTGCTTGTGGATCTGCAATCCGGTAATTACGATCGCGGTATTGTCGCGATGCCTTATGTGCGCCAATCTGATCAAGAAACCATCTATATTCCACAAAGTATCATTGCGAATTTATACGTCTCTAACGGGATGTCTGCCGGTAACACAAAAAATGAAGCGCGAGTGCAAGGGCTTTCAGAAGTTTTTGAACGTTATGTAAAAAATCGCATTATTGCAGAAGCAATCAGTCTTCCTGAAATTCCAAAATCTGTGATGGATCGCTATCCATCCATTCAAGCCTCTATTACAAAATTAGAAGAAGAAGGCTTCCCAATTTATGCTTTCGATGCCTCATTAGGTGGCAAATATCCTGTCATTTGTGTTGTGTTGCTTAACCCAAATAACGGCACTTGCTTTGCTTCTTTTGGTGCACATCCAAACTTTCAAGTGGCATTAGAGCGTACCGTAACGGAGCTTTTACAAGGTCGCAGCTTAAAAGATCTCGATGTATTCTCGCCTCCATCATTCAATAATGATGATGTGGCGGAGCATGCTAACCTTGAAACACACTTTATTGATTCTAGCGGTTTAATTTCTTGGGATTTATTCAAAAATACGCCAGATTATGAATTTGTAGATTGGGATTTCTCAGGTTCAACGCAAGAAGAATATGAAAACTTGATGGCAATCTTTAATGCAGAGGAAAAAGAAGTCTATATCATGGATTACAACCATTTAGACGTTTACGCTTGCCGCATTATCGTACCAGGCATGTCTGATATCTATCCTGCTGATGACCTCATTTATGCCAATAATAATATGGGTATGGACTGGCGTGAGATCTTATTGGATCTACCACACCATCATCATGATGCTGAAACTTATGAAGAATTATTAGCAGAATTAGATGAGCAAGATATTGACGATGCTACACGCGTCCGCGAATTTATCGGTATCGTTGCACCAAAAGCAAGCGGCTGGACAACATTACGTGTTGGTGAACTGAAATCCATGCTTTACTTAGCATTAGGTGAATTAGAATTAGCCTTAGATTGGGCAAACTGGACGATAAATATGAACAGCTCTGTGTTTACACCAGAGCGTGCAAATTACTATCGTGCTTTAATCAGCATCATTGAATTGCATTTAGACAGTACTCGCGATCCACAACAATATCGCACTGTATTTGAAAGAATGTATGGCAAAGAAGCCGTTCAACAAGCTTGGGCTGCGGTGGCAGAAAAAGGTAACCCGTTCTATAGCTTGCCAGCCAGTGATGAAACGCTTGAAAACTTCAAAGAACACCAAGCTTTACTTGGTGCTTATGCGAAATTACAAAAAGCCAAACGAGAAAATTGGAAATAGACGATTTTCTCTCAATCATAAGGCGGACTTAATGTCTGCCTTATTTATTTCCACATTAAAAAACTGCTTTAAAATCAACCGCACTTTTCACACAAAAATGCTTAAATTTATGCTATAATCCGTCACAATTTTTTGATCAAAAAAGGAATAAAAATGACGGATTCAATCCATTCCTCTATTACCCCAGTCAATATTGAAGAAGAACTCAAATCTTCTTACCTTGACTACGCCATGTCGGTGATTGTTGGGCGTGCTTTGCCTGATGTGCGTGACGGTTTAAAACCGGTGCATCGACGTGTGCTTTTCTCCATGGATCAATCTGGCATCACTGCCGGCAAAAAATACGTAAAATCTGCCCGTGTGGTAGGTGATGTAATCGGTAAATATCACCCGCACGGTGATTCTGCGGTGTACGACACCATTGTGCGTATGGCACAGCCGTTCTCATTACGCTACATGTTGGTAGATGGGCAAGGTAACTTCGGTTCAATCGACGGTGACGCGCCAGCGGCAATGCGTTATACCGAAGTCCGTATGCAAAAAATCACCCAAGCGTTATTAACTGACTTGGATAAAGAAACCGTGAATTTCTCGCCAAACTATGATGGCGAATTAATGATTCCGGATGTATTACCAACCCGTATTCCTGCACTTTTAGCAAACGGTTCTTCCGGTATTGCGGTGGGGATGGCAACGAACATTCCACCACACAACTTAAATGAAGTTTTAGATGGCTGCTTGGCTTATATTGATAATGAAAACATCACCATTGATGAATTAATGCAATATATTCCTGGCCCAGATTTCCCGACAGCGGCATTAATTAATGGCCGTAAAGGGATTGAAGAAGCTTATCGCACAGGTCGCGGCAAAGTGTATGTTCGCGCGCGTGCTAGCGTAGAAACCACAGATAAAGGCAAAGAGCAAATCATTGTGACCGAATTGCCTTATCAGGTGAACAAAGCCAAATTAGTGGAAAAAATTGCTGAGCTTATCAAAGATAAAAAAATCGAAGGCATCAGCAATATTATCGACCTTTCTAACAAAGAAGGAATCCGCATTGAAATCGACATCAAACGCGATGCCGTAGGCGAAGTGGTATTAAATCACCTTTATGCCCTTACTCAAATGCAGGTGACCTTCGGGATCAACATGGTGGCCTTGGATCACGGTCAACCACGTTTATTCAACTTAAAACAAATCATTGAAGCCTTTGTGATGCACCGTCGCGAAGTGGTGATTCGCCGTTCTTTATTTGAATTGCGTAAAGCCCGCGAGCGTACCCATATTTTAGAAGGTTTAGCGGTTGCAACATCAAATATCGATGAAATCATCGACATCATCCGTCAATCGAAAGAGCGTAAAGAAGCGGCAGAAAAATTAATCTCTCGCCCTTGGAAACTGAATAACGAAATTTTAGGTTTGCTTGATGCAGCGGCACGTCCGGCTGAATTAGCGGCTGAATTTGGTATTCAAGGTTCTGATTACTATCTTTCTCCAGAACAAGTTGATGCAATCTTAGAACTTCGCTTGCACCGTTTAACCGGTCTTGCTACCGAAGAAGTGATCAATGAATACAAAGAGTTATTGGTTAAAATTGCAGAACTTCTCCACATCATCAACAGCCCTGAGCGCTTGATGGAAGTGATTCGTGAAGAGCTTGAACAAGTACGCGCTCAATTCGCGGATGAACGTCGTACTGAAATTACCGCGGCTTCCGGTGATATTGATTTAGAAGATTTAATTGCCCAAGAAGATGTAGTAGTGACTCTTTCTCACGAAGGTTATGTGAAATATCAACCACTTACCGACTACGAAGCACAACGTCGTGGCGGTAAAGGTAAATCTGCAACGAAGATGAAAGATGAAGACTTCATCGAAAAACTCTTAGTGGCGAATACTCACGATACGATTCTCTGCTTCTCGAGCCGTGGTCGCTTATATTGGTTGAAAGTATATCAATTACCACAAGCGAGCCGTGGTGCACGTGGTCGTCCAATTGTCAATATTCTACCGTTACAAGAAAACGAGCGTATCACCGCAATCTTGCCAATCTCTGCTTATGAAGAAGATAAATTCGTCATCATGGCAACCGCTGGTGGTATTGTGAAGAAAATTGCGCTAACCGAATTCAGCCGTCCACGTTCAAGCGGCATCATCGCCTTGAACTTGCGTGATGAAGATGAATTAATCGGTGTGGATATCACTGATGGTTCTAACGAAATCATGTTGTTCTCCTCTCAAGGTCGCGTAGTGCGTTTCGCAGAAAGTGCGGTCCGTGCAATGGGTCGTTTAGCAACAGGTGTACGCGGTATTAAACTTGCCCTTACTAATGACATCGCTGACGATGAAAGTGTGGTCGAAATTGAAGATGTTTCTGACGATAATGCAGAAGAAACACTCGATCTCAACATCGATAAAGTCGTATCCTTAGTTGTGCCGAAAAATGATGGTGCAATCCTTACGGCGACACAAAACGGTTACGGTAAACGTACACAATTAAGCGAATACCCAACCAAATCGCGTAATACCAAAGGGGTGATTTCGATTAAAGTGAGCGAACGTAACGGTAAAGTCGTTGCCGCGACACAAGTAGAAAAAACCGACCAAATTATGCTTATCACTGATGCAGGTACCTTAGTGCGTACTCGTGTAAGTGAAATAAGTATCGTTGGCCGTAACACCCAAGGGGTTCGTTTAATTCGTACCGCAGAAGATGAGCACGTAGTCAGTCTTGAACGTGTTTGTGATGTAGATGATGAAGACGAAGGCACTGAAGATGTGACTTCTGAAGAATAATTGATCTTCCATTAAATAAAAGCCCCGCGTTTTGATACGCAGGGCTTTTTTATTAGCATCTAAAAATCTCTTTTAGAGATCTATTCTATTGATGAAAACTACTCGCCTTCTTCTAATTCATCAGCCATTGCAGCCAAGATTTCACGGGTTAAATACGCTAATGAACGATAGAAAGGAAGCGTTGCATAAGTTTCTACTTGGGTTAAGAATTTCGCTGCGCAAGGCAAGAGAAAATCACCGAATAAATCTTGTTGAGCAGATAGCGATTCCGTGTTGTCTTCTAACCAAGAAGCCGTAAGCAATAGCAAAGCGAAATGATCCACATTCTCTGCTTTAGGCACATTACGCACATGACGAAAATCCACAAAACGTTGCACATCCATATCATAACTTGAAATAGCTGTCGGCACGTTACCGTTTGGTCCAAACAATTTTTGATATTCTTGATCAAGCAACGTTAAATCAATTTTCATTTGTAAATTATCAATGGCCGCTTCGCTTTCTTTATCCGTAGAAAGTGCCCACACTTGACTTAAACCTTGTTGCTGCAACCAATCAAATACCCCACTCAAAATGGGATCCGTAGGGCTGCGATAAAATAAATTGCCAAATAGGCGGCTTATTAAAGAAAAATTATTCACTTGAGTTTCTGACATCTGTTGCTTTCCTATGATTGTGCTCACGATTGAGCTAAAAGTGCGGTCAATTTTGCCGTTGTTTTTTCGGCAGCTTCGTCAAGCATCGCCTGGCGAGCGGCATCATCAATAATATGAATATCACCAAATAAAGAGTAATCCACATTCTCGATACCACAATAATTAAATAAACCATTGATCAAACAATGATTGAGGGATTTATCTACACCGTATTCTTGATATTTTGCTACGCTACTCCCTATGGTGATAAATTGTTGCATCGCTTTACCTTGAAGCAGACCTTTGGACTCGCCATTTTCTGTTTTATAAGCAAAACCATGACTTAATACACGATCCAAATAGCCTTTTAGCATTGCAGGAAAGCCCATCCACCATAAAGGATAAACCATCGTAATCAAATCTGCTTGGCGAATAAACTCATGCTCTTGCTGAATTTCTGCCGGAATAATCCCTTTATTCGCCGATTGCAATTCTTCAAAGGAAATAATCGGGTTAAATTCCATGGTGTATAGATCACGCAGATGGGTTTCAACACCAAGCTGCTGACTCGCTTTCACAATACGATCTACGATGGCACGACCAAAACTTTTTTGGCTATTGGGATGTGCAAAAATAATTAAATGATTCATTCCGTTACCTTTTTCACTAATAATGTGATGCCATCAACGCGTTCTACCACCACCAGATCATTCACTGTTAAATGGTCGCCTTGAATACGCCATGTGGTATCGCCAAAAGCACCGCGACCAATCCCATTAGAACCAATTTCTAATACCGTGCCTTTTTTACCTAACAGAGTATGATCTCTTTGATTTAAGGTCGTACGTGATTGGTCCTGATTATCTTTGCTATGTTGATATTTCCACCAGAGCAACGAGAGAATAATCGCTAAAATCGCATAAAAAATAGCTAAGGCGGTTAAGGATAAACTCGGTACTAACGCCATTACGCCAGCAGTCACAATCGCAGCTAATCCCCACCATAATAAAAACACGCCGGGTACGAGGGTTTCAGCGATTAACAATACAAAACCTAATACTAACCAATGCCACACCGACCAAGTTGTTAACCAATCTGCCATATCAACTCCTTGAGAGAAAAAGTGCGGTCATTTTTAACCGCACTTTAGGAAATTACGCTTTTTTGTCGCCTTTTAACAGTTCGGCAATGCCCGCTACCGAGCCGATTAAATTACCGGCTTCAAGCGGCATCATGACCACTTTGCTATTCGGTGAACCACCGATTTGTTTTAAGGCTTCTGTATATTTTTGGGCGATAAAGTAATTGATCGCTTTGGTATCACCGCTAGCAATCGCTTCTGACACCATTTGGGTTGCTTTCGCTTCCGCTTCTGCTGCACGTTCACGCGCTTCTGCTTGTAAGAAGGCCTCTTGACGCTCCCCTTCTGCTTTCAGAATACGGGCTTGTTTTTCCCCTTCTGCACGTAAAATTTCCGCCTGACGAATACCTTCTGCTTCCAAGACTTCCGCGCGTTTATTACGTTCAGCTTTCATTTGTGCGTTCATGGAATCAATCAATTCACGTGGTGGACGCACATCGCGAATTTCAATACGGGTGACTTTAATCCCCCAAGGATTGGTCGCTTCATCCACAATTGCCAATAAACGACCATTAATGGAATCACGTTGAGAAAGCATTTCATCCAATTCCATCGAGCCTAGCACGGTACGAATGTTGGTCATGGTTAAATTGATAATCGCTTGTTCTAAATGATTTACTTCATAAGCAGCGCTGCGAGCATCAATCACCTGGACGAAACACACCGCATCAATGGATACGTTGGCGTTATCCTTAGAAATAACTTCTTGTGAGGGAATATCTAATACCTGTTCCATCATATTAATCTTACGACCAACACGATCCACAAATGGGACCACAAAGTTCAAGCCAGGCATTAAGGTGTGGGTATAACGTCCAAAACGCTCAATCGTCCAGTTATAACCTTGCGGTACAGTTTTAAGTGCCGAAAATAGCACAACAACAACTAATACAATAAAGACGATTGCGGCAATAGATAAGCCTTCCATAGATTGCTCCTTAATGATGAGGAAATATAAGAAAAGTCTATCAAATTAGACCGCACTTTGTACATAAATATATTTATCGTTTTCTCTTATAAATTCAAAAAGATGCGTAATGCAATTCGGGGCATCTAAATCTTGATGAGAAACAAATAAAAGCTGCGTTTCACTATTATTTACCAGTTGTTCAATAAAATGTTTCACTAGCTTACGATTTAATCCATCAAGCCCTTGAAAAGGCTCATCTAAAATTAAAACAGGTGGATGCTTTACCATCGCTCGTGTAATTAAGAGCAAACGTTGCTGCCCCCAAGAAAGTGAACGAAATGGCGTTTTTGCTAAATGAGTCAGATTTAAACGAGCTAACCACTGCATGGCTTTCAAACGAATTGCCTCTGGCACCTGTTGATAAATCCCTATACTGTCAAAAAAGCCCGAAATAATCACATCAAGCACTGAACAATTCACACGATAATCTAAATGCAGTTGGCTACTTACGTAACCAATTTTTTGTTTAATATCCCAAATGGTTTCGCCTGAGCCTCGTTGTTTACCAAAGATCACCACATGATTCGCAAATGCTTGCGGGTGATCACCTGTAATTAAAGAAAGTAAAGTAGACTTCCCTGCACCATTTGGTCCTTTAATCCACCAATTTTGATGAGGTTGAACAATCCAGTTTAAATGATCCAAAATCACTTTATCACCATACTGAACCGTGACATTTTTAAGTTCAAAGTGCGGTTGGTTTTCAGGCAGTTTTAGTAATGGTGATGCTGGTTCTGGCAAAGCCACATCAACAGATTGCTCCGCATAAACTAATTGTTGATAAATACTTTGTTGCTCAATGGTTTGTCGTTCACCTTCTAATACTAACTCTAAATTTTCCAACATGGCTAAATGAGTGGCTTGTGCTGGAATATCTGCTAGACGATTAACGATCAGAACGATTGCACATTCTTTTTTCAGTTCATTCAACATCGCCATCCAATCTTGCACAGATTGCTGATCTAGCCCTTCAAAAGGTTCATCTAAAATTAATAGATCGGGCTTTTGTAATAACACTTGTGCCAATAATACTTTACGCGTTTCCCCAGTGGAAAGTTTGATAAAGAAACGATCTAAGAGATAAGTAATCCCTAATTTTTCTGCAATTTGTTCACAAAAAGTCTGCTCCTTGCTGCCATTTAAAATGGTTTCGCTTGCCGTTTTACCAAAGAAATCGGGGTCGGTATCATCATTGTTTAAATTCTTTAATGTGGCTTCAAGAATTTCTCGTTGTTTTTCAAAAGAAAAAGATTGAACACGTTTGAAAGAATTATGATATTCGCCTTCCTGCAAAGGCAACTCATTTTGCAAGGCTAAAGCAAACGCTGATTTTCCACTTCCATTACTGCCGACCACAACCCAATATTGTTGTGGTTCAATCGCAAAGTGCGGTAAGTTTAAGGTCTGTTTTTGATAAAGTTCAAATTTTGCTTGCTGAATTAAAAGTGTCATTCTCTTTCCTTTAAAAACAAAAGGCGAGCAATTTGCCCGCCTTGTCAGATTAATTTAATTAACCGTTTTTACGCTCTTCTTCCATACATACTGCCGCAGTAAATAATACGTCAGTTGAAGAGTTTAGCGCAGTTTCTGTTGAGTCTTGTAAGATACCAATTACAAAACCTACACCGATCATTTGTGCCGCGATGTCATCACTGATACCAAATAAGCTACAAGCTAATGGGATTAATAATAATGAACCACCTGCCACACCAGAAGCACCACATGCACAAAGCGCCGCAACAATACTTAATAATACAGCGCTGACGAAAGATACTTCGATACCTAATGTATGAACAGCCGCTAACGTTAATACAGTAATGGTAATCGCTGCCCCCGCCATATTGATATTTGCACCTAATGGAATTGCCACAGAATAGGTTTCTTCATCAAGATTTAAGCGTTTTGCTAATTCAATGTTTACAGGAATGTTTGCTGCAGAGCTACGTGTAAAGAATGCCGTTACACCACTTTCACGTACACAAGTCCAAACTAATGGATATGGATTACGACGAATTTTCCAATAAACGAGAATTGGGTTTAGCACAAATGCAGTAAATAGCATTGTACCGATTAACACGAATAATAAGTGAACATATCCACCTAACGCCGCTAATCCTCTGTCAGATAAAGTTTCAGCCACTAAACCGAATACACCGAAAGGCGCAAAAGAAATAATGATGTGAACAATTTTAGAAATGCCTTCTGCAAAATCAGCCACCACTTGTTTAGTTGCATCAGAAGCATGACGAAGTGCTAAACCTAAACCGATAGACCATGCTAATACACCGATAAAGTTTGCTTTAAAAATCGCATTTAATGGGTTATCTACCACATTCAATACTAAAGCAAGCATCACTTGGCCAACAGATTGTGGTGCTGAACTTGCATCTTCTTTTACCGCAAGAGCAACATCTGACGGGAATGCCATACTTGCAATTACCGCAGCAACAGCGGCTAAGAAGGTTCCCACAAGATAAAGCACTACGATTTCTTTCATATTGCTTTTAGAGCCCACTTTCTTATTAGCCAGTGCAGCCATAACAAGGAAGAAAATCAAAATTGGTGCAACTGCACGTAATGCTTTAACGAAAATTTGACCCAGCACACCAAAGCTAGATGCAAGATCAATGCCTGATGAATTTTTAACACTCTCATTCACCAATGCAACAAGGATCCCGAGTACCAAACCAACAGCAATTCGTTTTACCAAATTACCTTGGAAAAGAAAATGAAATAAACGTGATGTATTCATAATAATTTTAAATAAAGATTAAGTTGAACTTCAGATCGTTACGATCCACCGAAACAGACTAAAGATAGCTTAAATTTTGTTTAAAAGAAAATTTTTTCTTTATTATTTTATTAAAAAATTGAACTTTTTAAGCCTAGAATGAATTTTTTCTAAAATTTTCGCCTATAAAAAAATTTTTTCTATGCCCTATTGACATACTGTATCTAACCACAGTATATTACACCTGTATAAACAACCAATGATTAAAAACACACTAACTAAAAGGAACACAAGATGATGAACTACGCAAATACAGTTGCACAAAATGATATGACGTTTTCTTATCATCCTATGCCATTTTTCAATGATGTTGAAAGCAAATCGACATTTAATAAAAAATTAGATCTCAACCTTTATTGCATCAAACGTCCACAACAAACGTGTTTTATTCGTGTAACGAATCCGAATATGCTTGCTTGGGGAATTGAAATGGGCGATATGTTAGTGGTTGAAAAAAATGACAGCCTTTTCATCGGTGATCTTGTAGTATTGGAAAAACAAGATGAATTCCATATTTATGAATTTGCCGGTATAAGCGGTAATGAATTTGTATTCATGGCATTAGATTCCAAAGTGGAGAATATTAAAACAACACAATGGACAAGCTTACCATTGGTTGGAACAGTAACAAATACCATCCACCAAATGAAACCAAGAAGAGATTTAATGAAATTTGCGGCTTAAGCCAATAAACAGATAATCTACATAAAGAAAAAGTGCGGTTAAAATTAACCGCACTTTTTTTTGAAATAAAAATTGTTATTACATCACGCGACGTGATTGTGTGTAAGTTCTAGCCCAGTAATCTTCATCTAATGAACTAATTGTTACACCTTGGCTTGAACTTGCATGCATAAATTGGTTGTTGCCAATATAAACGCCTACATGGTTATTTCGACGAAAGAATACCAAATCGCCTTTACGTAATTCATGTTTTTGGATTTGGCGACCTAAATAGCGTTGTTCTGAAGTTGTGCGAGGAAGTTCCACACCATAAGCATCAAGGAAAGCGGTTTGCATAAATGCAGAACAGTCAATACCACGTTTTGTGCTTCCGCCCATTCTATAACGTGTACCACCCCATTCGTTATAAACTTGAGCAAGTGCTTTATCACCAATTAAACCAGATTTAGGACGGTTTGTTCTTAATTTAGGGTGAAGTCCACCTTGTTTCCCATCTAAACCTGCAATTAACCCCGTTAGCTCCGCATCATCGCTCTCTGTAATGACTCCATTATGAGCCTGCCTAGAGCCATTAGAACAGGCTGTTGTCAACACTGCCAATCCTACAATAATCAAAATCTTCTTTAACATAGCTTTTAAATAATAAAAAAATATAAAAACAAAACTGGTCGGATTTTATCAAAAAGTCATTTTGACCGCCAGTTTTTATTGAATTTTTATGCAATTTTGTGAGCTATCTCTCAAAAAATAAAGGCCACTCATTCGGGTAGCCTTTATGGAAGATTTCAATTAATTATTTTTTCTTCGCTTTTGCGTTTGGAAGGTCAGTAATTGAACCTTCAAACACTTCAGCCGCAAGACCAACAGATTCGTGAAGTGTTGGGTGAGCATGGATGGTTAATGCGATATCTTCTGCATCACAACCCATTTCGATCGCAAGACCGATTTCACCTAATAATTCACCACCGTTAGATCCAACGATTGCCCCACCAAGTACGCGATGAGTATCTTTATCGAAGATTAATTTGGTCATACCTTCAGCACATTCTGAAGCAATCGCACGACCTGAAGCAGCCCAAGGGAATTTAGCCACTTCGTAGTTTAAACCTTCTTGTTTACATTCTTTCTCAGTTTTACCTACCCAAGCCACTTCTGGTTCAGTATAAGCAATAGAAGGAATGACTTTTGGATCGAAGTAATGTTTTTTCCCTGCGATCACTTCCGCTGCAACGTGACCTTCATGAACACCTTTATGTGCTAACATTGGTTGGCCAACGATATCACCGATTGCAAAGATATGAGGCACATTAGTGCGCATTTGTTTATCAACATGAATGAAACCACGCTCATCCACTTCAACGCCTGCTTTACCTGCATCAATCAATTTACCGTTTGGTGTACGACCGATAGCAACAAGTACAGCATCATAACGTTTAGTATCGTTACATGCTTTACCTTCCATTGAAACATAGATACCGTCATCTTTTGCTTCAACTGCAGTTACTTTCGTTTCAAGCATTAACTTGAATTTTTTCTCGATTTGTTTGGTGTAGATTGCTACCACATCTTTATCTGCTGCCGGGATAACTTGGTCGAACATTTCAACCACTTCAATCTCTGAACCTAGAGAGTGATACACTGTACCCATCTCTAAACCGATGATACCACCACCCATGATAAGAAGTTTTTTCGGTACTTCTTTTAATTTAAGTGCATCTGTTGAATCCCAAATACGTGGATCTTCGTGTGGGATAAATGGTAATTGAATTGGACGAGAACCCGCTGCGATAATGGCATTATCAAATTTAACAGTAGTTGGGTTACCATCACGGTCACGTGCAACTAATGTATTTGGGTCAGTAAATGCTGCTAAGCCTTCAACTACAGTCACTTTACGTGCTTTTGCCATACCTGCTAAGCCACCAGTTAATTTAGCAACTACTGCATCTTTACCTGCACGAACTTCATCTAAATTGATGGTTGGTTCACCAAAGTAAACACCATTTTTAGTTGCGTGTTTTGCTTCTTCAATTACTTTAGAAACGTGTAATAACGCTTTTGATGGAATGCAACCTACGTTTAAACATACCCCACCTAATGTTGAATAACGTTCAACAAGTACTGTTTCTAAACCTAAGTCCGCACAACGGAATGCCGCTGAATAACCTGCTGGACCAGCACCAAGTACTACAACTTGGGTTTTAATTTCTTTACTCATTTTTACCTCGTAAAAACGTTCAAATTTTTGACCGCACTTGCGATCCTTTCTGTAAGATGTGAGCCTAATCACTCACATCTTACCTCGTTAATTACATCACTAAGCGACGTAAGTCAGCTAATACGCCATTGATATAGCTTAAGAAACGAGCACCATCAGCACCATCGATCACACGGTGGTCGAAAGATAATGATAATGGAAGCATTAAGCGTGGCTCAAATTCTTTACCATTCCAAACTGGTTGCATTTCTGATTTAGACACACCTAAGATTGCTACTTCTGGAGCATTTACGATTGGTGTAAAGTGAGTTGTACCAATACCGCCTAAGCTTGAAATAGTGAAACAACCCCCTTGCATATCAGAACCTGAAAGTTTACCGTCACGTGCTTTTTTGGAGATTTCCATTAATTCACGAGAAAGTTCGATAATACCTTTTTTGTTCACGTTTTTAAATACAGGTACAACGAGACCGTTTGGTGTATCTACCGCTACGCCAATGTTGATGTATTTTTTAAGTGTTAATTTTTGTCCGTCTTCAGAGATAGAACTATTGAAACGTGGGAACGCTTCTAATGCTTTCGCTACCGCTTTCATAATGAACACAACTGGTGTAATTTTCACATCCAATTTTTGTTTTTCAACAATCTTATTCTGTTCTTTACGGAATGCTTCTAAATCAGTGATATCTGTGCGATCGAAGTGAGTAACATGTGGAATCATTACCCAGTTACGATGTAAGTTCGCACCAGAGATTTTGTTGATACGGCTTAATTCAACTTCTTCTACTTCACCAAATTTGCTGAAGTCAACTTTCGGCCATGGTAATAAGCCTAAGCCTGCGCCGTTTGCCACACCATTACCCGCTGCTGCAGAAGATACAGTGCCTGTTTCAAACGCTTTAACAGCGGTTTTCACGTAAGCTTGGATATCTTCTTTCACAACACGACCTTTACGACCCGTACCTTTTACGCGATCAAGGTTAATACCGTATTCACGTGCTAAGCGACGAATCACTGGTGTTGCGTGTGCATAACCTGCGCTTGCTACAACTTGTTCTTGGCTTAAACCAGATACATTACCTGATTGTGCTGCCGGCGCTGCTGCTGGTGCAGCTTGTGGAGCTGGAGCTGCCGCTGCAGGAGCCGGTGCTGCACCTGCCACTTCAAATTTCATAATTAATGAACCAGTTGAAACTTTATCGCCTGATTTCACTAAAATTTCTTTTACCACACCCGCAAACGGAGCTGGCACTTCCATTGAGGCTTTATCGCCTTCAACGGTGATTAAAGATTGCTCTTCAGAAACGCTGTCACCAACGGCAACCATGATTTCAGTTACGTTAACTTCATCGCCACCGATATCTGGTACATTCACTTCTTTGATCGCTGAAGCTGTTGTCGTTGCTGCAGGTGCCGAAGCTTGTTGAGCTGGTGCTGCGGCTGGTGCTGCACCTGCCACTTCAAATTTCATGATTAATTTGCCAGTAACAACTTTATCGCCCACATTGATTAAAATTTCTTTTACTACACCAGCAACAGGAGCAGGCACTTCCATTGACGCTTTATCACCTTCAACATTGATGATTGATTGGTCAACTTCAACAGTATCGCCTACTTTCACCATAATATCAGTCACGTTTACTTCGTCTGAACCGATATCGGGTACATTGACTTCAACTACACTTGCAGCTGCTGGTGCGGCTGCCGGCGCAGGTGCTGCTGCAGCTGGAGCAGGCGCTGCCGCATCCGCTGACTCTAAAACAAGCATTGGTGTGCCAGTAGTGACTTTATCACCCACTTTTACTAATACTTCTTTTATCACACCAGCTTCTGGTGCTGGTACTTCCATTGAAGCTTTATCACCTTCAACATTAATAATGCTCTGATCTGCGGTAATGGTATCACCTACTTTCACCATCACTTCTGTTACGGTAACTTCATCACTACCGATGTCAGGAATTTGAATTTGTTTTGACATGTTATCTTACCTTTAAAAAACGCAGTTAAAATCAACCGCACTTTATTTGTAGATGATCCTGTGTGCTCTCACACACAGGATGTTTTTATTAAGCGTAAAGCGGATTTAAAATTTCAGTTTTTAAACCAAATTTCGCGATTGCATCAGCCACCACTTTCGCATCAAATTTGCCTTGTTTTGCAAGTTCATGTAATGCTGCAACTACAACATAACGCGCATCCACTTCGAAGTGTTCACGTAAGTTTTCACGGCTGTCTGAACGACCGAAACCATCAGTACCCAATACGTGATAGCTTTGTGCAGGAATGAAGGCACGAACTTGTTCTGCGAACAATTTCATGTAGTCAGTAGCCGCAACCGCTGGTGCATCGTTCATTACTTGTGCGATGTAAGGTACGCGTGCTTTTTCAGTTGGGTGTAACATGTTCCAACGTACTGCATCCGCACCTTCACGAGCGACTTCAGTGAATGAAGGCACGCTATATACATCTGAGCTTACGCCATATTCATTTGCAAGGATTTGTGCCGCTTCACGAACGTGACGGAAGATTGCACCTGAACCTAATAATTGAACATGACCTTTGTTGCCTTTCGCTTCAACGGTTTCAAATTTATAAATACCTTTACGAATACCTTCTTCTGCACCTTTTGGCATTGCTGGTTGTTCGTAAGTTTCGTTTAATGTGGTGATGTAGTAGAACACATCTTCTTGTTTTTCACCATACATACGGTTAATACCGTCTTGTAGGATAACTGCCACTTCATAAACATAAGCTGGGTCATAAGACACACAGTTAGGAATAACAAGAGATTGAATATGGCTGTGACCATCTTCGTGTTGTAAACCTTCACCATTTAATGTTGTACGGCCAGAAGTACCACCGATCATGAAACCACGTGCTAATTGGTCACCCGCTGCCCACATTAAGTCACCCACACGTTGGAAACCAAACATTGAGTAGTAGATAAAGAATGGAATCATCGGAAGGTTATTGACAGAGTATGAGTTCGCAGCAGCTAACCAAGATGATGCCGCACCTAATTCATTGATACCTTCTTGTAATACTTGACCATCTTTCGCTTCACGGTAGTACGCCACTAAATCACGGTCAGAAGGCACATAGTTTTGACCATGTGGGTTGTAAATACCGATTTGACGGAATAAACCTTCCATACCGAAAGTACGCGCTTCGTCAGCAACAATTGGCACAATTTGTTTACCAATGTCTTTATCTTTCAATAAGGTATTTAAGAAACGTACAAATGCCATTGTAGTTGAAATTGGACGAGCCTGTTCTTCCAATAATGGTGCAAACTCTTCTAATGCTGGCACTTTAAATTCAGTGGTGAATTTTGGTAAACGTTTTGGTAAATAACCGTTTAACGCTTTACGTCTGCCGTGAAGATAATTGTACTCTTCCGAACCTTCTGGGAAAGTGATGTATGGATAGTGAGGAATATCTTCATCTTTAATATCTAATTGGAAATGATCACGGAAAGATTTTAAGCTTTCGAGAGACATTTTTTTCGATTGGTGCGCAGTGTTTTTACTTTCTGCTTCAGGAATTTTATAACCTTTAACCATGTGCGCTAAAATCACAACAGGCTTACCAGCAGTTTGCGCTTTATGGAATGCGGCATAAAGTTTTTCTGAATCATGACCACCACGTCTTAATGCCCAGATTTCATCATCTGTCATGTCTGCTACTAATGCAGCGGTTTCTGGGTAACGACCGAAGAAGTGTTCACGAACGTATGCACCATTCTTAGATTTGAAGGTTAAATAGTCACCGTCAACTACTTCCATCATTAATTGGGTTAATTTGCCGGTAGTATCTTTTGCAAATAATTTATCCCAGCCACCACCCCACATGACTTTGATCACTTCCCAACCTGCACCAGCAAATAAACCTTCTAATTCTTGAACGATTTTGCCGTTACCCGTTACTGGACCATCTAAACGTTGCAAGTTACAGCTTACAACAAAGATTAAGTTATCTAAGCCTTCACGTGCTGCGAATGTTAAATCACCTTTTGCTTCGATTTCGTCCATCTCACCGTCACCAAGGAAAGCATACACTTTTTGATCTTTGGTGTCTTTTAAACCACGGTTGTCTAAGTATTTTAAGAAACGAGCAGTACGGATCGCATTTACAGGACCTAAACCCATAGATACGGTCGAGAATTGCCAGAATTCAGGCATCAATTTCGGGTGTGGGTAAGAAGAAAGACCTTTGCCTGGTTCACATTCCTGACGGAAATTATTCATTTGTTCTTCAGTAATACGACCTTCAATAAATGCACGAGCATACATACCTGGTGCTGCGTGGCCTTGGAAGAAGACTAAGTCACCGCCGTTTTTATCAGTCGCCGCTTTGAAGAAGTGGTTAAAACAAACTTCATACATGCTTGCTGCAGATTGATAAGTTGAAATGTGACCACCTAATTCAAGATCTTTTTTCTGGCCACGTAATACCGCCATGATCGCATTCCAACGTACAGCACTACGAATACGACGCTCAATAGCTTTATCACCTGGGTATGCTGGCTGTTCAGAAAGTGGGATGGTATTAACATAAGGGGTTGTTACGCCACCTTTTGCAATGTTCACACCACCATTACGTGCCTGATCAATCACCTGATTGATGATGTAATGTGCACGCTCTGCACCCTCTGCACGAATTAATGAATCAACAGCTGACAACCAATCCTGTGTTTCAATTGGGTCAATATCGTTTACTAAGGTATCTGACATAGTCTTTCCTTATTTTACTGAGTGAAAATAAAGTTTGGTCATGACCAAACACGAAAATCAAGCTTGTTAATCAATGTTACAAACATTTAACAAATCTTGTAAATTTTAGAAGATTTTTTGCAAGAAAGATAGTAGATTTTGACTGTTCTTGCGGTTTTCTTCCTGTTATTTCCATACTTGTGATTAAAAGTGCGGTCATTTTTAAAGGATTTTTAGGTTTAAGTTAAAGCATACTTTATATATTGCATTCTCTACCCGCTTTGATCTAAAGTGTTCGTATGCTTTTGAGCTTTTTAGAGGACAAAATATGAACACGACAACTCGCCCAATCTTTTCTCATAAACGAATAGCGCTCGTTGCCCATGATAGCTGCAAACAAAACCTGCTCGATTGGGTAAAGAAACACAAAGATGCACTCGCTCCCCATCAACTTTATGCAACAGGTACAACTGGCCATCTATTGGAAAGAGAAACTAGACTCAAAATAGCCTCACTATTAAGTGGCCCGATGGGAGGCGATCAACAACTTGGTGGACTAATTGCTGAGAAAAAAATTGATATGATGATTTTCTTTTGGGATCCGATGAACGCGGCACCACATGATCCCGATGTAAAAGCCTTAATGCGTATTGCAACTGTTTGGAATATTCCAGTGGCAATCAATCAAAGCACCGCTGATTTTCTTTTAACATCAAGCTTATTTGAGCAAGAAATCAATATTGATATCCCTGATTATGACGGGTATTTAAAAGCTCGCTTGGATTAAAAGTTAAATAAGCTCAACCTAATAAAAAAGGAGATAAATTGCTTTATCTCCTTGTGATTGTTTAGCCGTTATTACTTAGCTTGCATTGCTGCGCCCATCATTAGCATAAATAACACGCCTTGAACCTGCTCTTCTGGAATCACTTGACCATTAAGTTTGAGTTCGCCTTTTTCAAGCACTAAGTTAAGCGTCACATTTTTATCATTATTCACCACAATATTTTGTGCTGCCGCTTGCTTAGCTTGCTCTTCAATTTGTGCTTTAATCAACGCTTTATCTGCTTCTGGATCTAATTGTGTCATAAGTTTTTCTGCAGTTGCTTTATCTACATGAATATTCACTGCAAAATCTGTAAACTGTTTATATAAACTCCCCGCCATTAAATCAAATTTCGGATCTTTCGCTAGCGCCACATTTAAATCTAATGACACTTTGCCTTGATCATCTGAAATTGACACAGGATTGAGTTTAATTTGAGGTTGATTATTAAAAATAGCCATACCATGATTTTCAACCCATGAACTTAAAATTTCAGATACCATTTCATCATTCACATTTTTATTATCATCTTTGACTGACTTGAAGACAGTGAAAACAGCTTCAATCAAAGCATTTACTGCGTTTGCTTCAATATGGTTTAATTCACTATTGTTAGTTAATTTCCCTAACTCTTTTCCATCTAACACGAATGAATCTACTGCACTTTCACTTTTTAAGTTTACAAAATCACCATTAAGTGAAATATCAGATGTGGCTTTTAAGCCTTTTTCAATAAGAGAGGTCGTTTTTCCAGCATAATCCGTGCTCGTCATTTCGAAGCTTTCAGTAGTATAAGAACCTTTCCCCGTATAAATATAAGCCCATTTTGTAGGATTGAATGAAGCGTCTAATTTCATGCCCTTCATCTTTGTTTTTACTGATTTAACCGCAGTAGTATCCTGGCTATCTTCCCCATCTACACTATTCGGTCCTAAATCAGCAGTCACTTCGTCTAAGGTCATGTCATATTTACCCGCACGATCTTTATCTACATCAAAACCAATATTGATATTTGACCACGCTATTTTATTTTGTGGAGAATTTGGATCTGTCACTTCCCCTGCAGCTAGTTCAACTTTACCTTTCGTTGCTAAGCTATAGCTAGTAGATGCCTGATATTGAATAGGCTTATCTGATTTAAGTAAATCAAATAAAGGTTGGGTTGTTTCATTTTTACCAATCACACCTTGTGCTGAAAACATCGTTGGCACAAAGTTGAATTTTTCTAACTGATTAAGCGGAAATGGACCATGATAAAGTTTCGTTGAAAATGGAATAGTGAAAGTCTCACCTTCTTCAGGTAAGGAAATCACGAGTTCATCTTCTACTTGAGAGGTAAATAAACCACGATCAAACTGTTTATTTTTATAAACAACCTTAAATGAATCAGATGAGCCTAAAGCCTGAGCTTGTTTATTTGCTAATTCAATTTGGCGTAAATATTCAGTTTGTGCTTTTTCCCCAGTAAACCAGGCCCCACCGACACCTACCGCACCGAGAGCCACAATCATACCTAATGCTACGACTGATTTTTTCATTTAGATTCCTTTGTTAAATTAATAGATGATTAAAATTGTCGGCAATTTACCACAAAACAAAAATTTTTTCTTATTTTTTCAAAATAATTTTATATTTCCCCCTTGAACTTTGTTCAGCTGGACTTATTTTGTAAAACAAGAACGGAAATGACCGCACTTTAAAAGGAAGAAAAAATTTAAATCTTACCTCTTGAAATGCGAAAAAGTATCCACATCTTATTCATCGTAACAATTTACAACGAATTTAAAATTTAATTAGGAGTAACAACATGGGAAAAATTATTGGTATTGACTTAGGTACAACAAACTCTTGTGTGGCAGTAATGGATGGTGATAAACCACGCGTAATTGAAAACGCAGAAGGTGATCGCACTACTCCGTCAATTATTGCTTATACAAATGATAACGAAATTTTAGTAGGTCAACCGGCAAAACGCCAAGCGGTAACCAACCCGAAAAATACTTTATTTGCAATTAAACGTTTAATCGGTCGTCGTTTTGACGATGCTGAAGTAAAACGTGATATCGACATTATGCCATTTGAAATCACCAAAGCAGACAACGGTGATGCATGGGTAAATGTAAAAGGTGAAAAACTTGCGCCTCCACAAATCTCTGCAGAAGTATTGAAAAAAATGAAGAAAACTGCGGAAGATTTCTTAGGTGAGCCAGTGACTGAAGCGGTAATCACTGTTCCTGCATACTTTAACGATGCTCAACGTCAAGCAACAAAAGATGCAGGTCGTATCGCAGGCTTAGAAGTTAAACGTATTATCAACGAACCTACAGCTGCAGCATTAGCTTACGGTTTAGATAAAGGTCAAGGCAACAAAACTATCGCCGTATATGACTTAGGTGGTGGTACATTCGACTTATCTATCATCGAAATTGATGAAGTAGGTGGCGAAAAAACCTTTGAAGTATTGGCAACCAACGGTGATACTCACTTAGGTGGTGAAGACTTCGATAACCGTGTAATCAACTACTTAGTAGATGAGTTCAAAAAAGAACAAGGCGTTGATTTACGTAATGATCCACTTGCAATGCAACGTTTAAAAGAAGCAGGTGAAAAAGCGAAAATTGAACTTTCTTCTGCACAACAAACTGATGTTAACTTACCTTACATCACTGCAGATGCGACGGGTCCTAAACACTTAAACATTAAATTAACTCGTGCTAAATTAGAATCTTTAGTAGAAGATTTAGTGGCTAAATCACTTGAACCTGTAAAAGTTGCATTAAACGATGCTGGCTTAAGTGCATCACAAATTGATGATGTTATCCTAGTGGGCGGTCAAACCCGTATGCCATTAGTACAACAAAAAGTAGAAGAATTCTTCGGTAAAGCACCTCGTAAAGATGTGAACCCGGATGAAGCTGTTGCTATCGGTGCAGCAGTTCAAGGTGGTGTATTAGCAGGTGATGTAACTGATGTCTTATTGTTAGACGTAACGCCATTATCTTTAGGTATCGAAACCATGGGTGGTGTGATGACTACCTTAATTGAGAAAAACACGACGATTCCAACTAAGAAATCACAAGTGTTCTCAACAGCAGAAGATAACCAAAGTGCAGTAACCATTCACGTGTTACAAGGTGAACGTAAACAAGCATCTGCGAATAAATCTTTAGGTCAATTCAACCTTGAAGGCATCAACCCTGCTCCACGCGGTATGCCACAAATTGAAGTAACCTTCGATATCGACGCTGACGGTATTATCCACGTTTCTGCGAAAGATAAAGGTACAGGTAAAGAACAACAAATCACCATCAAAGCCTCTTCAGGTTTAAGTGATGAAGAAATTCAACAAATGGTTCGTGATGCAGAAGCAAACGCTGAAGCAGACCGTAAATTTGAAGAATTAGTACAAGCTCGCAACCAAGCGGATCATCTTGTACACGCTACACGTAAACAATTAGAAGAAGCCGGTGATAAAGTTCCAACTGAAGATCGTGCAGCAATTGAAAGCGCATTAAGCGATTTAGAAACTGCGGCGAAAGGCGAAGATAAAGCAGCAATCGAAGCTAAACTTCAAGCGCTTGCAGAAGTTGCTCAAAAACTCGCTCAAGCGGCTCAACCACAAGGTGATGCACAACAAGCTCAAAGCAGCAGCAAACCAAATGATGATGTTGTTGATGCAGAGTTTGAAGAAGTGAAAGACAATAAATAATTTCACTTAAACCCAAATTGAAGGGCGTAGCGATACGCCCTTTTGGCATATTCATTAAACGAATATTTTTCCTGACTTTATTTGAAAGAGTAGAGTCAGAAAAAATCCAATTAGTAGGATAATTTACGTGAGTACTCTACCTAATAATTAGGTAGACGTTAATGTTGAGCATTTCCACATTACAAATCCAAAGTGTAAAAAACGTTATCAAAAACGACCGCACTTTACCCAAAACAAACACAACCAAAGGAAAAAACAATGAAATTCGAAACGAAATGCCTCCATGCTGGCTATAGCCCTAAAAACGGTGAGCCACGTGTTCAACCTATCGTACAAAGCACGACTTATACCTACGATTCTGCAGAAGAAATTGGCAAGTTATTTGATTTACAAGCTGCAGGTTATTTCTATACTCGCCTAGCAAACCCAACAACCAATGCTGCGGAAGAAAAAATTACAGCACTTGAAGGTGGCGTTGCAACAATGTGTACTGCTTCTGGTCAATCTGCGGTTTTCTACGCAATGCTGAATATTTTAGAAGCGGGCGATCACTTCATTTCCTCTTCTTATGTGTATGGCGGTTCCTATAATTTATTTGCCCACACATTCAAAAAAATGGGTATTGAAGTGACTTTTGTAGATCAAGATTTACCACTTGAAGAACTCAAAAAAGCAATCCGTCCAAATACAAAAGCGGTCTTTGCTGAAACTATTGCTAACCCTGCTTTACGAGTATTAGATATTGAAAAATTTGCTGCCTTAGCGAAAGCAGCAGAGGCGCCATTATTAATTGATAACACTTTTGCCACCCCCTATTTTTGTCGCCCAATCGAATTTGGCGCAAACGTGGTCATTCACAGCGCATCTAAATATTTAGATGGTCATGCTATTGCCTTAGGTGGATCCATTACTGATGGTGGTAACTTTAATTGGAATAACGGCAAATATCCGCAATTAAGCACGCCAGACCAAACTTATCATGGTTTAGTTTATACAGAAACCTTTGGCCCTGCGGCTTATATTGTCAAAGCACGTGTGCAATTAATGCGTGATTTAGGTGCTACTCCTGCCCCACAAAATAGTTTCTTGTTGAATGTAGGCATGGAAACCCTGGCTCTTCGCATGCAACGTCATTATGAAAATGCACAGACTGTGGCAGAGTTTTTAGAAAAACATCCGCAAGTCGCTAAAGTGAATTATCCTGGCTTACCGAGCTCACCAGATTACGCTCTCAAACAAAAATACTTACCGAACGGTTTGTGTGGTGTCATTTCCTTTGAGATTAAAGGTGACAAAGAAACCGCGGCAAAATGGTTAAACGCATTGCAAATGACTTCACGAGAAGTACACGTAGCCGATATTCGTACTTGTGCGTTACATCCAGCAACCTCAACGCACCGCCAATTAAATGAAGCTGAATTAGAAAAAGCGGGGATTTCTGCAGGACTTATTCGTCTCTCTTGCGGTATTGAAAATATTCAAGATATTTTAGCAGACTTAGAGCAAGCATTTGCAGCAGCAAAATAAGTCATAAATTAACGAATTTACCCTTGATATTTCTGACTTCGGCATTATTTTTATTCTTAGGTATGTTGTTAACGCAATACCATACAATAACAAAATAAAATTTTTTAAATTTATATTTTTAAACGGAAAACGAAAACATTATGGCAAAGAAAGATTATTACGACGTTCTTGGTGTTGAACGTGGCGCAGATGAAAAAGCAATTAAACGTGCTTACAAAAAGCTCGCCATGCAATATCACCCTGATAGAACCAAAGGTGATAAAGCCAAAGAAGAAAAATTTAAAGAAATCCAAGAAGCCTATGAAATTTTAGGTGATAAAGAAAAGCGTGCCGCTTACGATCAATATGGTCACGCAGCCTTTGAACAAGGCGGCATGGGAGGCGGCGACTTCGGTGGCGGATTCAGCGGTGCTGATTTCGGTGATATTTTTGGTGATATGTTTGGCGATATCTTCGGCGGTGGCGGACGTGGTCGTCAACGTGTAGTACGCGGTGAAGATTTACGTTATGACATCCAAATCACGTTAGAAGAAGCCGTAAAAGGTACAACCAAAGATATCCAAATCAATACACTTGCTCACTGTGATAGCTGTGATGGCTCTGGTGCAGAAAAAGGATCGAAAGTTGAAACATGTCCAAGCTGTCATGGTTCTGGTCGTGTTCGTCGTCAACAAGGTTTCTTCGTAACTGAAACGGTTTGTCCTACTTGTCATGGTTCTGGTAAGAAAATTGAAAAGCCATGTAAAAGCTGCCATGGCGAAGGTCGTGTTCATAAGAAGAAAAACCTTTCTGTTAAAATCCCAGCAGGTGTGGATACCGGCAACCAATTACGTTTAAGCGGTGAAGGTGCGGCTGGCGAAAATGGTGCACCAGCAGGCGATTTATATGTGGTGATTCACGTTAAAGAACATCATATCTTTGAACGTGATGGAAACAACCTCTACTGCGAAGTGCCAATCAGTTTCTCAATGGCAGCGTTAGGGGGGGAAATTGAGGTCCCAACCTTAGACGGTAAAGTGAAACTCAAAATTCCTGCGGAAACCCAAACAGGCAAACTATTCCGTATGCGTGGTAAAGGGGTGACCTCTACACGTAGCGGCTACGCAGGCGATCTCATTTGTCGAGTAGTAATTGAAACACCGGTAAACTTAAATAAAGAACAAAAAGAATTATTAGAAAAACTGGAAGAAAGTTTGAAAGGGCAAAAATCTCATAGCCCGAAATCTTCAAGCTTTTTAGACGGTGTGAAGAAATTCTTTGATAACTTAGGTAAGTAAGCCTAAATAGAAAGTGCGGTCAATTTTAAAACTATTTTGAAATTGACCGCACTTTTATTTTATAAGCAATGATTTTACACGACAGAAATGGCTTTTATTTGTACATAAACATCCATGCTTTGAGCAAAATGTAATTCATTAAACGCCCATTTACTGATACTTGCCCAAACTTTATGCCCTTCTACCAATACCGCAATATCAATGCGATTCTCTTGCGGAACAATTTGTACAATTTGCCCACGTAAGATATTACGAATACTCGTTTGTTCTGGTTTGCTGAGAGTGAGTGATACATCGGAACTATAAATACAGACGCGCACTTTTTCATTCGCTTGATGATGCACTTCGTTAATCCAAAGCTGTTGTTCGCCTAAAGAAAGTGCGGTCATTTTATAGGTTGGATTATGCAAATAGACAGGCAACGCCAACACACTACTCTGCTCCGATTCACCTTTCCAAGGGGCAAATAACGGACTGTTCCAGACATTTTCTAAGGTGTCATAGGCTTTCACTTTGCCATTTTCCATCAGCACAACGCGATCGGCCAAACGTAATAATTCGTCCAAACTGTGCGTCACATATAAAATCGGCACATTAATTTCTTTGGATAGACTTTCCAAATATTGCATGAGCTCACGTTTACGAGGCACATCTAAAGCAGAAAGCGGTTCATCCATTAGCAAAATATCAGGATCCGTTAATAAGGCTCGCCCAATCGCCACACGTTGTTTTTCTCCGCCTGATAAAGTAAGCGGATAGCGTTTGAGCAACGGTTCAATACCAAGTAGCTGGACAATATAGTCAAAATCTTCACGACTGACATGCTTCATGCCATAACGCAAATTACCTTTGACATTGTAATGCGGAAATAAACGAGCATCTTGGAATACATAACCAATTTTGCGTTGGTGCACAGGGAGATTCTCACCGTTCTCCACATCGACCAAAGTGCGGTCATTTAAACGAATAAATCCTTGATCGGGATGAGTTAAACCACTCACTAAATTAATCAATGAGGTTTTACCCGAGCCTGACAAACCAAAAATAGCCGTCACACCTTGAGTTGGCAATTGCAGATCCGCACGTAAGGTCAGGCGACCTAATTGTTGTTGTACATTAATGTGTAGCATCGCCCTGCCCCAATTTTTTCTGCATCCGTTTACTTAAGGCTTCGGAAAGCAATAAAGAAATTAATGAAAGGATCACCGCAAATAAGCAAAGTCGTGCAGTTTGTGCTTCCGCGCCAGGTGTTTGGATGAATGAATACATCGCTAAAGGAATAGTTTGAGTTTCCCCCGCAATATTGGAAACGAAAGTAATGGTTGCGCCAAACTCACCTAAAGAGCGTGCAAACCCTAATACTAAACCCGCTAATACACCAGGTAGAGAAAGGGGTAAAGTAATCGTGAAAAAAACTCGCCAAGGTGAAGCGCCAAGCGTTTGTGCAGCTTGCTCTAATTTAAAATCAATACTTTCCAAGGAAAGACGAATCGCCCGCACGACCAATGGAAATGCCACTACTGCAGAAGCTAATACCGCCCCCTTCCAGCTAAAGCCAAAGGATAAGCCAAACCATTGATATAAATACTTGCCGATAAAACCGTTACGCCCCATGGCGACTAATAATAAATAGCCGATTACCACCGGCGGTAGCACCAAAGGCAGATGAATAATCCCTGTGATTAGCGACTTACCGTAGAATTCTTTACGAGCCAGCAACCAAGCGATAAAAATTGCGAAGGGCAAACTCCAAAGCATAGAATTCAATGCGACACTCATGCTTAAGTGAATCGCATCCCATTCCATCGGGCTTAATTGAAACCAAGAGAGCAAAATATTTCCTTGTGTATATATCGATATGACGAAATTTCTTTAGAGATAACAAAAAGGACAGTTTCCTGTCCTTTCTTTATAAAGTCTGAGCTCATTATTTCACAGAGAAACCATATTCAACAAATATTTTTTTCGCTGCACTTGATTCTAAGTAATTAAGGAAATCACGGGTATCCGCATTGTCATGATCTTTTAAAATCGCAACCGGATATTCAACCGGTTTATAACTGTCTTTCGGGAATACACCTACTGCTTTCACGTCTTTACTCACTTTTGCATCAGTGCTATACACGATACCATAAGGGGCTTCAGCGCGTTCAACTAAAGCTAACGCACCACGCACGTCTTTCGCACGCGCTAATTTATCTTTGACTTGATCCCATAAATTCAATTTCGTTAATGATTCTTCTGCATATTGTCCTGCAGGAACATGCGCAGGATCACCCACGGACAAATAACTGTCTTTTAAGCCTTTAATCCATTCACCTTTAGCAATATCCACTGAATTAACCGCACTTTTAGCCGGCGCAATCAACACTAATTCATTGCCTGCTAATACTTTTTCCGTTTCTTTTACAGTGAGATTTTTATCTGATAAATATTTCATCCATTTGTTGCTAGCTGAAATAAATAAGTCTGCAGGTGCACCTTCTTCAACTTGTTTTGCAAGGGTAGAAGAAGAAGCAAAAGAGAAAACCACGGTATTATTTGGCTTTTCAGTTTGGTATTGATCCGCAATTTGTTGTAACGCATCAGTCATTGAAGCTGCTGCAAACACAGTCACTTTTGCTGATGCCGCAAAAGATACGCCCATGCCTGCAATTAAAAGTGCGGTTGCAAATTTAGTTAATTTCATTATTTATCTCCTATATAAATGAAACTATATATAAAAAAATATACTACGAGTGAATTATAACTTGAATTTTTAAATAAGCATACAGAAAAACTTAAAGATCAAGTAAAATAGACAGAATTGTGTATTAGGAGGAGATGATGAAACAAACTGAAATTTTACTAACGATCAAACTTCATCAAGAATTATTTATTGATCCAAAACGTGTTCGCCTCTTAAAAGAAATTAAAGAATGTGGCTCAATCAACCAAGCGGCCAAAAATGCTAAAGTGAGCTATAAAAGTGCTTGGGATCACCTTGAGGCAATGAATAAAATCAGCCCCAAACCGCTTTTAGAACGTAATATCGGTGGGAAAAATGGGGGCGGCACTTCATTAACTACTTATGCTGAGCGTTTGCTGCAGCTTTATGATTTGCTCGAACAAACACAAGAGCACGCGTTCCATATTCTGCAAGATGAGACGATCCCGTTAAACAGCCTTCTTTCAGCAACAGCAAAATTCTCCTTACAAAGTAGCGCTCGCAATCAATTTTTCGGTAAGGTGGCAAGCCAACATATTGTGGATTCCCGCTGCATTGTTGCAGTAAATATTCAGGATTTAGCTTATCCATTACATGTTTCGATCACCATGCGCAGCGCTGAGCGTCTCAGACTCATTACTGAAAAAGAAGTGATGGTCATGTTTAAAGCCCCTTGGGTGAAAATTAGCTCTACCCCATTAGAAGAAAAAAATAACCTCTTCCAAGCAACAATTCTTTCAATGCAGAATGAAGAAGCAATTCTACAAATAAAGGACAGTTCAATTGAATTTTGTGCGAGTATTCATAGCAAAGATGGTTGGAAAGTGGGGCAAGAAGTGTGGTTACACGTAGATCCTGAACAGATTATTTTGGCAACATTGAAATAATCCAAGAAATAAAAAGTGCGGTCAAAACTCACCGCACTTTTTTATTTTCGCTTATAACGCGATCTCATCAATCGAACGCCCAAAACTCGGCAAAAAGACCTGTAAAAAATAATCCATTTCTTGACTGTGCCATTGTTCCATTAAATTTTCTAAGCGTTTTTTCGCTGTTTTAAATTCATGGTTACCATGCTCTAATTCAAATTGAGCTTTAATATAGGCACAAATCAAATCCGCTTGTTTTACTATATGCTTTTCTTCAGGGCTAAATTGCTCGCTATCTAAATATGGCGCGAAACTGTCTTGTAATTCTGTCGGGAGCAAACTAATTAAATGCAATTCTGCAGCCGCTTCAATATCTTTGTAAGCATGAGTAATTTCAGAATTGAAATACTTAATTGGGGTCGGCAAATCTCCAGTAAAAATTTCAGAAGTGTCATGATACATTGCCATCACCGCAATACGCTCAGGATTCACTTCCCCACCAAAAAATTGATTTTTAATAATGGCTAAGGCTTGTGCCACAAAGGCAACTTGCAGACTATGCTCTGCCAAGTTTTCCTTTTCAATATTGCGCATCAATGACCAACGCTGAATTAAGCGAAGACGATCTAAACAGGCAAAAAAGTGACTGGTTTTAACTTCCACAATATATCCTTAGTTAGATGGTAACTCTTCAATAACCACAGGGAGATCAATCACTTTACCTAAGCGAGAAACAGTAACAATAACTTCTGTATTCGGTTTAGTATCACTAATAATTTGCATCATGTCACGAATAGATAAGTTATCTTGTTTATTTAAACGTAAAATCACATCACCGACTTGGATGCCTGCTTTAGCGGCAGGACTATTCGCTGTCACACCGGTAATCACAATACCACCGTTTGAATTAGCGGTGATTTCACTTTGTACCCCAAAATAACCACGAATCACGCGACCATCGCGAATAATTTTATACAATACATCGTTTGCAATACTGATTGGAATCGCAAAATTTAACCCTTCTGCAATTTCATTAGCTGTTTTACCAATACTTAACGTGCTGATCCCCACTAATTCGCCAGCTGAGTTAATCAATGCACCACCAGAGTTACCACGGTTAATTGATGCATCTGTTTGAATAAAGTTTTGACGACCTAAAGAATCCCCTACGGCACTACGTCCTACCGCACTGATAATCCCTTGTGACACACTTTGACCAAGGTTATACGGGTTACCAATAGCCAGAGCAATATCCCCCACTCGTACTTGGCGTTCATTATTTTGTGGAATCGTCGAAAGATTGGTTGCTTTAATTTTTAATACTGCAAGATCCGTCAAATTATCCGAACCAATTAAATTTGCTTCATAAATATTGCCGTTTTGCAAAGCGACTACAATTTGATCAGCATTTTGAATAACGTGTTTATTGGTGAGAATATAACCGTCTTTGGTCATAATCACGCCAGAACCTAAGTTATTTACCTGTAATTGTTCGCTATCATTAATGCTAGCAGAAGAAAAAGATCGATTGTACACATTCACCACGGCTGGAGAAGCAATTCTCACGGCACTGTTGAAAGACACGATATCATCAGCAGAGAAAAGGCTGCTGTTATTGAGCTTAGGAACGGCAAATAAAATAACACCTGCCGCAGCAAGCCCCCAAAGGGCGGAGTGGAAAAGTTTTTTAAGCATTTTTTTATTCTTTTATTAATAAGTTAGGTAAATAACTGAGCTTTAAATCATCCCCAATTCTTTCACATTCTTGCAGTTGCCACAATGGGGCATCCGCAAGTTTTTCCAAATGCGAAAGTTGGCATAATCCTCGAGCTTTATCTCCCAAGAGTTTCGGGGCAACATAAATGATTAATTCATCTACAGCATGTTGTTCAATCAAGCTACCCGCTAAATGGGCGCCCGCTTCTACCCAAACAGAATTCACTTGTCGCTTACCTAATTCTATCATCAATAGATCTAAATCATAGTTTTCTGGCAGTAGAATTTGCTCACAGAAATCAGGGAATACAGACATATCTCGTGGAATTGAACCCACAAGCCAAACTGGCGAATAGGTATGGAATAATTGATGGCTTGGCTGAACTCGATTTTGAGAATCTAAAATAACACGAATAGGCTGACGCACAGTCTCTTCGGCATATTCCGCTTTTAAATCATCAGGGAATTGATTCCAACGCACGTTCAAGTTTGGATCATCAGCTAATACGGTAGCGCTAGTTGATAAAAGTGCGGTCGCTTTGGCTCGCATTTTTTGTACATCTGCACGAGCTGCTTCACCTGTGATCCACTTGCTTTCACCGCTCGCCATGGCTGTTCGACCATCTAAACTCATGGCTAATTTTAGTTGCACATAAGGCTTGCCGGTTCGCATACGTTTGAGAAAACCTTTATTTAAGGCTTCTGCTTGTTCATTCAGTAAATTGACCGCAATTGGTATGCCTGCATCGGCTAACATTTTTAAGCCCTTACCTGCCACTTGCGGATTAGGATCTGCCATGGCCGCTACTACTCGACTGACTCCGGCTTCAATTAACCCTAATGCACAAGGCGGTGTACGTCCATAATGAGAACAGGGCTCAAGCGTCACATAAGCCGTTGCGCCTTTCGCTTTCTCACCGGCATCGGCCAACGCCACACGTTCTGCATGAGGCTGACCGGCTTTAAAATGAAACCCTTTCCCGACAATTTCACCGTTCTTAACTAACACACATCCTACGGACGGATTCGGTGCGGTGGTGTACTGCCCTTTTGCCGCAAGCTCAAGAGCCAGTTGCATAAATTTCACGTCATCAGGGGAAAAGGTGTCACTCATATTAATCCTTTAAGCTTTCAATTTCTTTGGTGAATTCATTGATATTATCAAAGCTCAAATAAACGGACGCAAAACGGATATACGCCACTTTATCTAATTCTTTCAGCTCATTCATGGCTAATTTACCCACGAGATGACTTGGCACTTCGCGCTCACCTGTCGCACGTAATTGGATAATAATATGGCTGATGGCTTTTTCCACATCATCCGAACTTACAGGGCGTTTTTCTAACGCATGTTGAATACCGCTACGCAATTTATCTTCATTAAACGGCTCGCGTGACCCATCATTTTTAATAATTTTTGGCACCACTAATTCGGCCGTTTCAAAGGTGGTAAAGCGTTCATGACAATTCCCGCATTCCCGACGACGACGCACTTGATACCCATCAGAAACCAAACGGCTGTCAATCACCTTAGTTTCTTCAGTTGAACAAAACGGACAACGCATTTTAGCTCCTTTTCAAAATCATTCTTAGGTCAATATCTTATCAAAAATCCAAGATCTTTTCGATCTGAAGATCCGCGTTAAGTCAACATTTCTCCAAACCAGGATGTGGTTTGTTTCACTAACTGCAAAAGACCATCCTGCGATTTAAATTGTTCTGTTTGCCCCAAAACCCTTGCCCAATAAGGATCGGCTTTTCTATAACTATAGTTATCATCTTTCGCAAGGGATTCAATATTCGTTAAAACATTGTCAAAATTGACCGCACTTTCATCTTTTTCAATAAACTTCGCTATATTTTCCGTTGGAATGAGCTGAATTTGTTGCTGGCTTTGTAAATAAGCCTCGACATACATTTTCAGTTTCTCAAGTGCGGTTGATTTTTCTATTGTTTTTAATGTTAAATTCTTATCTTTAGCGATAATGCGTGGTGGCAGTGCGTTCTCTTTTGTCGCCAGTTGAATGAGATAATAAAGCCATGGGCGAATGCGATAACGATCTTTATATTTTGCAAATCGCCATTCGATTATCTGATTTTCATCGCCAAATAATGGCTCCATATAGCCAAACAAGCGAATATTGCCTTGTGCCGTTTCCACCACAAAATCGACACTCTCACTATGTGGTGAAGAATAATCCTTAATTTTCTCTTTAAAAGCCAATACATCAGCACGAATGGATTGCGCGCAGACTTCCGCAAACTCGCCGCGTGGCATGATGCCTTTCACTCGCTGTTTGGCAAAATAATCGTTAAATTGCGCTTCCTCTAAATGCAATAACTCATTACTAATGTGATAATGATCCAAACCATTTAACGTGAAGTTTTCACTTTCTTCAATGCGATCGTCTTCATCTCGAAAATACACGCCAAGCTGCTTTTCAAAAAAGAACTTCACTGGATTTTCAACAAAACTCACAAAACGATCGAGCTCAATTTCCGTTATTGGCGCTTGATTTTCGCTCATCGGCACAACAAATTCATGACATTTTCGTTCTTGGAATTGGGCAATCGGCAACCATTTTTTCGCAAAAGAGCGGTTAATTTCTCCTTCATTTTGGAAATTGCTTGGACTAAATGCCGTCATTGGATGTTGTTCAATTCTCAAGCCATTGTCTGAATAATGATTAATATAATCAACCAACTGGCTCACCAATACTGAAGGTTCTTTAGGTTGATTATCAATAATCGAACAGCCCACATAACTCACATAAAAATGAGATCTTGCGGCCAGCAAGGCTTCAAGGAATAAGTAACGATCATCATCTCGACGAACACGATCGCCTTTTTGATGATGATATTGCATCAAGTCAAAACTATTTGGTGTATGACTGCGTGGGTAATCTGCCTCATTCATCCCAAGCAAACACACCACTTTGAAAGGAATAGAACGCATTGGTAAAAGCGTGCAGAAATTCACTTTCCCCGCTAAGAAACGAAGGCTGTTTGGTGTTTCTTCTAAACGTGCAGACATCACTTCCGCAATCACATCCGCTTGCAAAGTTTCTTCAAAATTGACGGTCTGCAAATCATCTGCAAAGACATTGATACAATCTTGAATATAAAATAAGGTATCCGCGGTTTCTTCATTTTGCACAAAGAAATCCGTCAAAAGTGCAGTCAATTTTTCACGCCATTTTTCAATATTGTGTGCCTTTTGCAAATCTTGATGCCATTTATTTAAAGCCGTAAAAAATTGATTCACCGCACCGACTAATTGCCCCTTCAATCCATAGCTACTATCAAGTCCAAGACTGTCTTGCCAAACGCCTTGCTCTTCACGCATCGCATAACCTAAGGTCATACGTTCAAGCCCCGCCTGCCACGCATTAAAATTCAGTGTATTCTGCAATTTTTCCAAACCAAAGCGAATACCCGACTCTTTCACCCATTCACGTATTTGTTCGAGATCGGCAAGGGCAATATTAAAACGTTCACGGATAGCGGGAATATCCAATAAAGCCAGTACTTCTTCCGCGCCAAACTGACTTTCTCTTAAATTTAACAGAGAAAGATAGCTTGATACGATCACATCACTTTCAGACAATTTACTGTCCGAAATTGAGAACGGAATAACGGGTGCGTCCACACTATTCGCACCAAAGACAGCCTGAATATAAGGCGTGTATTGATTAACATCGGCCACCATGACCACCACATCTTTTGGTGTAATCTGTTCTTCTTTTGGCTTATGCTGATTTTGATTGAATAAATCCAACAAATAATCATGCAGCACTTCAACTTCTCGCATCGCGCTATGGCAAGATTTCACGACCAAAGAGCGGTCATTTTTCGCGACATTTAATGCACCATGACTTAACGTTAAAATTTGATTTTGGATCTGCCCTAACAACGTTTTTTCGGGAAGTTCTGCATAGTAATCACGGGAAATAGCTTGAATATTCTCCTCATCACGCACTAATTGGTAGAGAAAATCCCGTCCCATTTTTCCCCAAGAGGCTAAAAGCGGATTCCCGCTGAACAATTCTTCTTGTTGATTAGTGTAATCAAGGTCGGCAGGTTCCCATGACACTTGCTCGGCTGAAATTAAAGGCTTCACATCATCACTTGCTTGCACGAAACGCTGTCTTTCTAATAAATAAGATTTACTCAGATCTCGCAAGTCGCCCCAGTATTCTTGACATGGATTATTAAAGAATAAATGCACATCTGTTTTAGCTGAAATACCTTGGAAAATATTGAGATAAACTGTTGGCAATGCTGGAATACCAAAAATAAAAATACGTTCTGGTAAGTTGAGTGTCGCATTGGGATCACGACATAATGCTAAAAATTGTTGATTGAGTGCAGCACGATGTTTTGCTTTTCCACCGAAATCACGTTGAACATCATCCACCAAGGCTCGCCATAAAATTCCCTGCCAGTGAATATTGCCTTTAATTTGAGAAAGAAAGGTAGGATTTAATGCCGAAAGCTCCTGCTTTTGCTGATTAATTTGAGCCAAGATCTTTTCATCGTTATTTTCTTCCCATGCGGCAATCCATTCGGGACGATAGACGAGATATTGGTCAAATAAATCGGCAACTTTTAGGCTTAATTGATAAAGTTTTTGCTGTTCTGATGCAGGTGAAGACGCTAAATATTTTTTTAATGGTTCAAATTCTTTTTGCTGTAAAAAAGTAGGGATTAATCGCATTAATCGCCATAACGTTGAATCTTTTTCAAAAGGGTTTTGCGTAGAAACATTCGGCAAATTATCGGCGTAAAGTTTCCAAATAAAACTGGAAGGCATGGGGAATTGAAAATTCGCTGCAACACCGCGTTTTTTCGCAATTTCCATTTGTAACCATTGTGCCATACCAGGGCTTTGCACCAACACAATGTCAGATTGAAACGGATCATCTTGCGGTAAATTTTCCAACAGCGAAACTAAAATATCTTTTTGAATTTCTGGTTGGTTTGAATAATAAGTAACGAACAAAGTAACGCCCTTTTGAAAGCAAAAACAATGCGTTATTTTACTCGGTTTTCAATAAAAATTCACCTTGAGGATAGCGTATATTCACTTGATGATGACTGCATTGAATTGCAAATTGAATGCCATTTTGTTCTACGCTATTTTCACAAGACAAGCCTAAAAACTGACGTTGAGCCTGATTTTCAGCAATTTGAATCGCCTGAAATTCTTGAAAAATTCTGACCGCACTTTTCCGTTGCTCACTCGTCCATCGGTTAAAGATCAAAAATAATCCGCTGAAAATCGATAAGGCTAATAAAAGTGACATTAACGACATGCCTTTATTCACTTTGACCTTGCGCACTTAAATCACTCCAGCTTTTATTCACCAAACGCCATTGGCTATATTCTTGTACAAGTTTTGTCACCACGGTTTTACCGTAAGCCACCGTCACGCCCTCCTCTAACTTAAGCGAACCACCTGTAATCACTGCACCGCTAATTCGCCCTTTGCCGGTTAAAGTTAAATCCCCTTCTGCTAACAAAATGCCACTCACATTCCCTTTAACTTCTAATTGGTTTTGCGTTATCCAATACACTTGTAGTGTTTTTTGAGCAGTTAAAGTAGTATCTACTTTCACAAAGTGCGGTTGAAAATCAGCTTGTTTTTCGCTGGAAATAAAATCTCGCAGCATATTTTCATTAATGCCTTTTGTGGGCGATTTCTTAAATAACTCTGCTCGTTTACACCAAACAGAATAGGCTACTTTATCCTCTGCCCCATTAGACTCGAAAAAGACTTGTTTCACTTTTTCAGCACCATTTAAAGGCAAGTTTTGGCAAATATGTTTTTGTTGCTGCTGACTGATTTTCTGTAACGCAAGGCTTTGTTCTACATAATATTTTCGCTGACTCATTTGAGCTCGAAAAAACGCAAAGATCTGTTCATCAAATAATAAGATCAGCGCCAATAAGCCTGAAAGTAAAATCAGTGCCGTCAGTGTCACCATCCCTTTTTTCATGATCATTCTTCTTGATTTAATAAAGGCACCACAAGCGAAGTTTCATATTGAATATGCTTATGTGTTGCAAGATTTCCCGCGAGTTTGATTTCAATCCCTTTCCCTGCCTTTAACCAATCAAAACGTAATTGAGAGATCTCAAACTCTTTTTCATCCAATAAATCAGTCCATCCACCACCAGCGTTACAAGTAGATTGTGCTAAGGCTCTCTGACACTCTGCCGAGCGACAATCTGCATTTACTGCATTTTTGTAGGTTTGTTTGGTTTCGATCATTTTCCCGTTAAGTTTGTAACCAAATAGCTCTTTTTCGATATTTTTCGCCACATTTTTAACACCATTTACGCAGGTATTTTTTGTGTATTTTTCACCAATACAACCATTGCTATTCAAATCATAAAAAAACAAAACACAACTATTTGACGGGGCATTGTCTGCTTGAGCAATGGTTATTGCAGTGCCCTTTTCATCCAATTCAAATAAAGCCAGATTATCCTCGATGAGTTTTTGGTTTGCGCTCCGAAAGCCTACGCGACGCAAATCTTTCCCGATGAGTTGAATTGTACGTTGTAATTCCGTTTGTAGTTTGAGTTGTAACATTAAACGCTGATTCTGCTGTTGAGTTTGGGCATAAAATTGTGCAACCAATAGCAATAATAAAGCGGATAAGCCAAGTGAAATCAACAAACTCACCAATGTTTCGCCTTTTAATGGTTTCATCTTGTACATGCACTCGCCGCTTGATCAGACTTTAATTTAATACTGCCTACATTGAAAAAAGAGAACAATGTACGATGCTCTTCAGCCTGTAACATAAAACAATTCGTTTCCATGGTATTTCTTGCTCCATTAAATTTCACCGCCACTTCTGACGGATATAATTTAGGGCCTATAAGCATCGTTTTTCCTTCAAAATAAGGATAGTAAAAATGTGCATAAAGGTTTTTAGGACAATCCTGGGGATGAAAACAATCACAAAAATGATCGCTTTTTACTTGAGCAGTGATACACCAACGCTGATTCGCCCTATCTTGATTGGCCAAAATAAACCAAATTGCCGATGAGTTTTCTGCCCTCGCTTGAATATTACGTAAGAAAAAATAAAGCCGTTGTTGCTCTTTTTCGAGAAAATATTTGGGATCGTTTTTCTGCCATTTGGGTAATGCAAACGTCAACGTTAAGCTTAAAATAAATAATACAATCAAGGTTTCTAATAAGGTTATCCCTTTATACATAAAATGCCTTCTTTTTTGACCGCACTTTAAAATTCCTTAAGAAGAAAGCCAAATTTGCTACTTTATTTTTGCGATACTGATCGCAAATTTCCTTTAAAAAACGGGAAAAACCGTGAATTAAACATTTTCAACTGGCTATTTACTAAAACTCCCTTATAATAGGCGACCTATTTATCTGTTCTTTAAAATCTGGTGGAAATATGAACCCAATGTTAAATATCGCTATTCGTGCGGCACGAAAAGCGGGCAACGTGATTGCTAAAAACTATGAGCGCCGTGATGACATCCAAACAAGTAAAAAAGGTATTAATGATTATGTGACCAGCGTCGATAAAGCCGCTGAAGCTGAGATCATTGAAATCATTCAAAAATCTTATCCTGATCACACAATTATCAGTGAAGAACGTGGTGCATTAGAAGGCAAAGACAGTGATATTCAATGGGTGATTGATCCACTAGATGGCACAACCAACTTCGTAAAAGGTTTGCCACATTTCTCCGTTTCTATTGCTATCCGTGTAAAAAACCGTACCGAAGTGGGTGTGGTTTACGATCCTATTCGTAATGAATTATTCACTGCTGTGCGTGGTGAAGGCGCAAAATTAAATGAAGTGCGTTTACGTGTAGATAGTCAAAATGAACTTAACGGGGCGATTTTAGCCACTGGTTTCCCATTCAAACAACCAAGCTTGATGCCTACTCAATTTGCGATCATGAATAACTTAATTGATGAAGCAGCCGATTTCCGTCGTACGGGTTCTGCCGCATTAGACCTTTGCTATGTGGCATCCGGTCGCGTTGACGGTTATTTTGAAATGGGGTTAAAACCTTGGGATTGCGCAGCGGGTGATTTAATCGTGCGTGAAGCGGGCGGTTTAGTATGTGATTTCAATGCGGGTCACGGCTATTTACGCTCAGGCAATATCGTGGCTGCACCAGCACGTATTTTAAAAGAAATGCTAAATAAAATTCAGCCTTGCTTAACCGAACAAGTTAAGTAAGCCTCAAACAAAAGTGCGGTAGATTTCACCGCACTTTTTTTATGACTAATTTCTGTCGAGTGGCTTTCTATTTTCTTCCGTTTCCGGCTCAAGATCCAATTTAGCCATAAGAAGTTGATCGCCATCTTCTTCTGGGTTGCCTGTCACTAACAATTTGTCACCATAGAAAATGGAATTCGCACCCGCCATAAAGCACATCGCTTGCATTTCTTCACTCATGCCTTGACGACCAGCAGAAAGACGAACATAACTTTTCGGCATGGTAATACGCGCCACCGCAATAGTACGAACAAACTCTGTCCAATCTAAATCAGCTGCATCAGCCATTGGCGTGCCTTCCACTTTCACTAATTGGTTAATCGGCACTGACTCCGGCTGAGGATCAAGATTTGCCAAACTTGCAATAAGGCCTGCTCGCTCTTTACGGGTTTCATTCATACCCACAATACCACCACAGCAAACTTTCAAACCGGCATGACGCACTTTTCCTAATGTGCTTAAACGATCATCAAAACGGCGCGTGCCAATGACATTGTGATAATTCTCTGGCGCGGTATCTAGATTGTGGTTGTAATAATCCAATCCTGCATCTTTTAACTCTTCCGCCATACCATCCTGTAGTAAGCCAAAAGTACCGCACGTTTCTAAGCCAATATCTTTTACCGCACGAATAATCGCTGTCACTTTTTCCATATCTTTAGGCTTAGGACCACGCCATGCTGCGCCCATACAAAAACGTCCTGCACCACGTGCTTTCGCAATTTTGGCTTTTTCGACAATTTCATCAATATCCAAGATCTGCTGATTTTGTACACCTGTTTGATAACGCGCTGATTGAGGACAATAGCCACAATCCTCTGGACAACCACCCGTTTTAATCGACATCAACGTCGATAACTGTATCGCGCCAGGGTTGAAATGCTCTCGATGCACTTGAGCTGCACGATAGACTAATTCTAAAAAAGGGGTTTCAAATAGCGCTTCGACTTTACAAACAGACCAATACTCTACTGAAGGATGCGGTGTAATGGATGAAAGCTGTACTACATTTGTTGTGGTCATTATATTTTCCTCGTTTAAGCAACGTTGCTTTTATTAAGTTGAGCATATTACTCTGCAATATGATAAAAAGAGATCAGATCACTTTTCCTTGATGAATTTCAATCACTCGATCAATATGCCGTTCAATTTCTTTGGGTTGATGCGTCACCAATAACATGGTGAGCTTTTTTTCTTCACATAATTGATCCATTAAATCTTGCATCTCAATGCGTAATTTAGGATCAAGAGCTGAAAAAGGCTCATCCAATAATAAAATAGGTTTATCTCGTAGCAAACAGCGCGCTAACGCTACTCGCTGTTTTTGTCCGCCTGAAAGTGCGGTCGGTTTTCTCGTTAAAAAATCCTGTAAATTGACCGCACTTGCAGCTTGTTCTACAAGTGCTTTTTCTTCTGTATTTAAGGCTAAATTCGGTTTTAAACCTAAAGCGATATTCTCTTCTACTGAAAGATGAGTAAAGAGATTATTTTCCTGAAATAGCATAGAAACGGGGCGTTCAAAAGGTGCCGTTTTGGTATGATTCTCACCATTGAGCCAAATCTCCCCACTATCGGCATATTCAAAGCCAGCAATTAAGTTCAGCAAGGTACTTTTTCCTGCGCCACTTTCACCAATGATGGCGATTTTTTCTTGCGCTTGAATCTGTAAATCAAACACCATCGGCATGGATTGATAATTGAAGACTACATTATCTAATTTAATCATGTTGTTCCTTCTGCCCTTCAATAAACATAAATAAACCTAAACATAAGACCAATAAAATCAATGCCGTCACTGCCGCTTCTTGGCTTCGATATTGCCCGATTTGTTGATAAAGCAAATGAGGCAACGAAGTGAAGTCAGGGCTACCAAATAAAGCTATCGCCGTAAAATCGCCGAGTGATAAGGTTGTCGCGAGTGCCAAGGCATATTTCAACGGTGCTTTTAGTAGCGGATATTCAATTAAACGAAAACGCTGCCAGCCTGTAATATTCAGCGATAAACAGAGTTTTTCATAATATTGCATCGATTGATTCATTGGTGTATTGAGAATTTTGATCACAAATGGCAAGGCAGCCAAGGCGTTACAAACAGATACTACCACAAACAAATGCCCTGCCGAGAAATCAATATCTTGTAACCAAAGGAATAAGCCGACTGCTAAGACAATCGTCGGAATGGCTAAAATCATCATTCCACCTGTTAAAATCAAGTGAGCTAATTTAGGGTGATATAACCATTGCAGTTGACGGGAAAGTAACAATAAGAAGAACCCAAATAATACCGATAAAATCCCTGCGGTCGGCGCCATGGTTAATGAATAAGCAAGCGCCTTCCATAATTGTGGGTTTTGCCAATAGCCAAATAATTGGGTAGCTGACAAACCTTGAAAAACAATATTGAATAAGGGACTTAAAATAAATAAGCACACCGAGAATAAGACAAAAACATGCCCAAATTTGACCGCACTTGAAATAGGTAAAACCCATCGATAACATTGCGAAATCTGTGTTTCAGGTGCTTTAGCCCAATATTGTGAAAGTGAAAATAACGCAAAACAAAATGCAAATTGTACAAGCGCAAAAAGTGCGGCTTTGGGTAAATCAAATTCAAAGAAAATGGCTTGGTAAATGGCGACTTCTAGTGTGCTATTTTGTGGCCCGCCACCAAGTGCCAAGACAATCGTAAAACTGGTGAAACACAACATAAAAATCAGCACAAAGGCAGACACGATTTGGCTTTTCAAATAAGGCCATTCAATTAAGCGGAAAAATGTGAAACCTTTGATATTCAATTGTGCCGCAAGTTGGTGCTGTTCAGTCGGTACACTTTGCAAAGCCTGCAAACTCATTCGTGCCGCTAAAGGAATATTAAAAAATAAATGGGCAATGAGAATGCCACTTAAACCATAAATGGAGGGTTTCCACGAAATACCTAAGGCTTGCAGCAGTTGTGTTAGCCAACCGGCTGTGCCATAAATACCAATCAAACCGAAAATAGCCAGCAATGCTGGCAAAACAAACGTAAGAGAAAAAATGCGTAAAATGAGCGATTTGCCTTTGAAATCTAAATAGAAAAAAGCGCGTGCAAATAAAGTTCCAATTACGCTAGAAAGCAAGGCTGACAAGAATGCCTGCCCGACACTAAAGGCGATAACTTGATGCAAATAATCGTCTTTTAAGAAATCAGATAAGGCATAATCACTTCCGACTGAAAAAACAGCAGAAAGTGAAAATCCATAGAGCAAAACAATGAAAAAAATGACCGCACTTCCGCCCAAATAATGGCGAGGACGAAAATGCGGATGTTGCAATAAGCTCATTAATACTATTTAGATAAGGCTTTTTGCCATTGATTGATCCAGCCTTTCAGCTGCTCACTTGTTACCGTTGTGGTATCTAAAATACGCATTGATTTTGCGCGAGAATTAAGCGCATCAATATGACTTTCGATATTGGTCTCTACCACGGGTAACATGACATTATTTTTAGCAATATCCGCTTGAGCTAGCGGTGAAAGTAAGAATCCTAAAAATTCATCAGCACAGGCATTATTACGATTAGCGACTTTTGCTGCCACTTCAACTTGTAATACGCTCCCTTCTGCAAATTCCGTTGCCACATAATTGTCTTTTTGTTCAGAAAGAATATGGTAAATCGGTGAAGTATTGACGCTTAAAACCACATCCCCTTCGCCTTTTAAGAAGGCTCCATAAGACTCGGTCCAACCTTTGGTGACCGTGACCGTATGTTTAGAAAGAGTTTTCCAGGCATTTGCTACATCAGCTTCTGGATAAACCGCATTCATCCAAAGCAATAAGCCTCGTCCAATACTGCTTGTACGCGGATCTTGATATAACACTTTAAGATCTTGACGCTCAACTAATTCTTTTAAGCTCTTTGGTGGATTAGCCAGTTTATTTTTATCATAAATAAACGCATATTGCGCATAATCAAATGGTAAGAACGTGTGATTTTCCCATTTAATTGGTAAACGTAACTGGCTTAAATCCACTTTATTTGGCTCAAAAATATTGAGTTTTTGTGCATCCTCAATTTGATAACTATCTAAACCGAGCACCACATCCGCCTTAATTTTTTTACCTTCTAGACGAACACGGTTAAACAAAGTGCCATTATTGTCAAAAGCCACATAATTCAGCTTACATTGCGGGAATTGTTGTTCAAAAGCTGCTTTTACTTTTGGTCCAGCACTCCAATCAGCACTAAATGAATCATAAGTATAAACATCTAATGTTTGAGGTGCAGCTTGTGCGAAAGCGGAAAAGGTGAAAAGTGCGGTTAAAATGGGAAGCGTTTTGTTCATTATGCGTTCTCCTTATGTTTGCATAACGAAACAGCATAATGAGATGATTAGTTTCCTACGCCAGCATTATCTGTTTCAGGTTCACGGGTATTTCTCAGCCATCAGTATTGGCACCCCGACTAATGCGATGTAGTCTATCTTAAGGAAATTTAATCAACAAGTTATTTCATTTAAAAATGTTAATTCGATCACAATTTTATATCTGATTTATCATTTTTTAAGCAAAAGAAAACCTGCTAAAAGCAGGTTTATCTTGATAATCTATCGTCAATTAAGCTTGGTGTTTAGCAGCGACTTCGCTTAATAAAGTTTGAAGTTCGCCCGCTTGATACATTTCTAAAATAATATCACAACCACCAATTAACTCACCTTCTACCCATAATTGTGGAAAAGTTGGCCAGTTTGCATAAGCCGGTAATTCAGCACGAATATCTGGGTGTTGAAGAATATCAACATAGCCGAAAGGCACTTTGCAATTCATTAATGCTTCAGATGCACGCGCAGAGAAACCACAAGAAGGTAATTTTGGTGAACCTTTCATATAAATTAAGATTGGGTTTTCAGCGATTTGTTTTTTGATTTTGTCTAACGTTTCCATAATGTTCCTTGTTCAAATAAGTCTGAATAGGGCGTTATTCTAGCATAAGATAGAACCTGAGTGAAAGACTTGGTCTTACCAACTTCCACCTGCTCCACCGCCGCCGAAGCCACCGCCGCCAAAGCCGCCACCGGAAGAATCACCTCCGCCGAAGCCTCCACCAAATCCGCCTCCGAAACCAGAACCGCCACCTCGACGACGAGAAATCGCGCTTTGACGAATAATTTTATTCAGTTGGTCTCGTTGATTCGGGCTAATATAGACTTCATCTTTGTGATATTGGAATTCGCCAAATAATACAATAGCAATAAACGCCAATACCATTAAGAATGGAATATACTTATCGAACGCATCTTCTTCAACTTGTGCCGCGTCAAACTCGCCTTTACTTGCCGCAATAATTTGGTTTAAGCCGTCATTAATACCTTGCGCATATTGGCCTTGTTTAAATTGTGGCAAAATTGCCGAACGGATGACTTGCGATAAAAAAGCATCTGGCAGTACGCCTTCTAAACCTTGCCCTGTTGCGATAAAGACTTTGCGATCATCCTTCGCAATCAGCATCAACACACCATTATTCAGATTTTTACGTCCAATGCCCCATTTATCACCTAAAGCAAAGGTATAATCCGCAATTTCATATTCACCGGTTGTAGGAACCAAAACGACGGCGATTTGTGAACTCGTTTCTTTGCTATAAGCAATCAGTTTATTTTCTAAAATTTGCTTATGCTCTGCAGAAAGTGTGTTGGTGTAATCGTTAATATAATGGAAAGGATTTGGTGCAGGCGGAAACTCTGCCGCAGCAACCACTTGAACAAAAAAAACAAGGCTAAAAATAACCGCACTTTTCATAAAAGATAAAAGCTTAGCCATTAATAATTACCTCATTAGATAATTCATTCACGTCATCAGGCTGAATAGGGAAATGGCGAGATAAAATATCACTGATACGATCAATCGCATCCACAATGCCTTGTGTATAAGCTTTTTGTTTAAACTGCTCAATCATTAAATCACATTGTAACTGCCAATAAGCCACATCAACAAATTGATGGATTCCTTTATCACCTACGATTGCACAAAGATGATTTTTATATCCCACATAAATCAACACGGCATTTTGTGCCGCTGTTTTATGCATTTCCAGTTCATCAAACACTTCTAAAGCTCGTTCCATTGCAGACAGCTGTGCTGAAGCCTTTGGTACTTTACGTTCAATATAAACACGTAATTCAGCCGAACTTAAGCTTTCGAGGCGACTAATCGCCGCCTCGATTTGCTTTTTATCTACCGGAATTCTGGAAAAGAATGGCATAGATAAACCTTAGTTAAAGTTTACAGTTGGTGCATTTTCAGCGCCTGCAGCTGATTTAAAGTAAGGTTTAGCTTTAAAACCAAAAATCATTGCCGCTAATTTAGTTGGGAATTGACGTACTTTTTCATTATAGATACGTGCAGCTTCATTAAATTTATTACGAGCCACATTGATACGGTTTTCTGTACCTTCAAGTTGCGCTTGTAAGTTCATAAAACCTTCATTCGCTTTTAATTGTGGGTATTGTTCTACTGTAACAAGTAAGCGAGATAATGCTGAACCCACTTGATTTTGGTTTTGTTGGAATTCGTTTAATTGTTCTTCCGTTAAATTAGACGGATCAATTTTAGTTTGTGTCGCTTTTGCGCGAGCTTCGATTACATTGGTTAATGTCTGTTGTTCAAAATTAGCTTGACCTTTTACAGTATTCACTAAGTTTGGAATTAAATCAGCACGACGTTGATAAGATGATTCAACATTTGCCCAAACAGAATCAATTTCAGTTTCTGCTTTTACTAAGCCATTGTAGCTAGACATTAAGCCAAAACCTGCAGCAACGGCGATAATAATCAAGATAATCCACTTTTTCATTCAAAAATTCCTTCAATTTATAGGTTTAATTTATATAAGAAAAGACCTAAACCGAAGTTTAGGTCTTCTAATGCCAATCCGTTAATGGATAACTAAATAAAATTATTTAGTACCGTTAACTGCGATTTCAACACGACGGTCTGGCGCTAAACAAGCGATAAGTGCTTTACGACCTTTAACCGCGTCACAAGTAGAACCTGTAACTGGGTTAGCTTTACCGTGACCAACTGCAGAAATGTTTTGAGCTGGAACACCTTTAGCTACTAAGTAGTTAGCTACAGAGTCTGCACGACGTTGTGATAATTTAACGTTTGGTTCATCTTTACCGATACGGTCTGTATAACCCGCAACTGCTACGTTAGCGTTGTTGATTTGAACGATTTCACCGTAGATACCGTCTAAAGTTGCTTGAGCTTGTGGTTTTAAGTTAGCTTTACCGAACGCGAAAGTTACATCAGAGCTTAAGTTGAAAGTTTTGCTTACAACTTCAGGTGCAACAACTGGAGCAGCACCTTGACCGAAACGGTAAGATAAACCAGCGTTGATAGAACCGATCCATGGGTTGTAGTCTACAGAACTGTTCTCAGTAGCACCGGTACGTAATTTACCTACGCGAGCTAACCATTGATATTCAAGACGTAATGCTAACTCTGGTAAAGATGGTAACGCATACTCGAAACCTGCTGCGAATACTGGAGAAACACGTAAGCTGTGTTCACCTGCACCACGAACGCGAGCGCCTGTTGAGTTGTATACTTTATAGTCTGAACGAACTAAAGCTGCACCAGCACGACCGTAGAAGTCTAAACCTTCTAAAGCAGAAGTTAAACCGCCAAGGTTGTAGCTACCTTTAACGCTTAAGTGTGCACCATGGTTGGTGTGTTTGCGTGCTACTTTACCAGCATCTTTAAATTTAACACGACCGAAATCGTCGTAACCTAATTCAACCGCTAAACCTAAGTTGTCACGATTTAAGATTTGGTAACCACCGAATACACCGTAAGTGAAAGAATTACGGTTGTAACCAGTACCAAAACCTAAGCTACGAGGGTTAGTAGCATCAGTATTAGCTTTGATACCATCATGGAAAGATGCTTGACCAGCTTTAACACCTGCATAGAAAGTGTTTTCTTGTGGAGCTGCTTGAGCTACAGAAGCTGCTGCTAAACCAGCAACAACTAATGCGATTGCAGTTTTTTTCATTTTGATGTCCTCTATTTAGTCATCGTTATTAATAAGAAAAGTTTCCTTGTCTATCGTGAACTTTACAAAAAAGAAACACTCTAAACATTGCTTAACTAGGGTTTTGAATTTGCCCTAACTTATCCTTTTGACAAATTCAATTCCTTTGCCATAGCCAAAGGAACGTTCAAAAGTATGGTTATTATCCTATAAAAACACCAAAGATCAAACTTTTTTTGCCCCTTTTGGTTGTTTTATAGACAAACCACCCAAAAAATGAACGTTCATTCACAAAAAACAGGGTAATTTTTAACCCGTTTTCTATTCTAACAAAAAATATCTTTTGTTGAAATCGACTTTTTTTTGAGCTTCATATATCATCAAATTCACTTTCTTCTCTATTTATGTGTGAGTGATTTTATGTTGCCCCGTCTTTCTAATGTGCCACAACTTAATAATGTGGTAAGTGATTATCTTAGCGAGCTCCAAAAACAGCATTTTGAAGGTGATATTGCCTCAAATTATGCCGACCGTTTAAGTCTCTCTACGGATAACAGCGTCTATCAGCAACTTCCACAAGCTATTTTATTCCCTAAATCTGTTGCTGATGTGGTACGTATCACTAAATTAGCGAATAAAGAGAAATACCTTCACTTGACCTTTACACCTCGCGGTGGTGGCACGGGCACTAATGGACAATCTATTAATAACAATATTATTGTGGATCTCTCTCGCCACATGACAGGCATTTTAGAGCTTAATATAGAAGAACGTTGGGTTCGCGTACAAGCAGGCGTAGTAAAAGACCAACTAAACCAATTTTTAAAACCTCACGGCTTATTCTTTGCGCCAGAACTCTCTACCAGTAATCGAGCAACCCTCGGTGGCATGATTAATACCGATGCTTCCGGTCAAGGTTCATTACAATATGGTAAAACCTCCGATCACGTTTTAGCATTACGTTCTGTTTTGATGAATGGTGAAATATTAGATACAAGTGCGGTCAAATCTGACGATGTTTTAGAAAACTACCCGCTTACAGAAAATGGAAAAACACTACATCAAACGATTTTCCAACGTTGTAAAGAAAAGCGCGCCTCAATCATTCAAGATTTACCACAACTCAATCGCTTTCTCACTGGTTACGATCTTAAGAATGTCTTTAATAACGATGAAAGTGAATTTAATCTCACCCGAATTTTAACGGGATCAGAAGGTTCACTTGCGTTTATCTGCGAAGCTAAACTCAATTTATTGCCTATTCCTAAATATCGTACCTTAATTAATGTGAAGTACAGCTCATTTGATGCAGCCCTTCGCAATGCGCCTTTTATGGTGAAAGCCAATGCCCTTTCAGTTGAAACCGTCGATTCCAAAGTGCTGAACCTTGCTAAGCAAGATATTATTTGGCATTCAGTGAAAGAACTTTTAACAGAAGAAGAACAAAATCCAATTCTTGGTTTAAACATTGTTGAATATGCGGGCAACAATCAAGCTAAAATCGACAGCCAAGTGACCGCACTTTGTCAGCAATTAGATGAAAAAATTGCACAAGGCAAAGATCATATTATCGGCTACCAACTTTGTTCTGACTTGCCTTCTATTGAACGTATTTACGCCATGCGTAAAAAAGCGGTGGGGCTATTGGGGAATGCGAAAGGTGCTGCCAAACCGATTCCTTTTGTGGAAGATACCTGTGTGCCACCAGAACATCTTGCGGATTACATTGCAGAATTTAGAGCCTTATTAGATAGTCATAATCTGCAATATGGGATGTTTGGTCATGTGGATGCTGGCGTATTACACGTTCGCCCGGCTTTGGACTTATGCGATAAAGACCAAATAAAACTCTTTAAACTAATTTCAGATGAAGTAGCTGAACTCACAGTGAAATACGGCGGTTTGCTATGGGGGGAACACGGTAAAGGGGTACGCTCTCATTATGGCGAGAAATTCTTTACTCCCGAACTTTGGCAAGAGTTACGTTATGTGAAATTTTTATTTGATCCAAACAATCGTCTCAATCCAGGTAAAATCTGTACGCCACTTAATAGCAATGCTGAACTCTATTCTATTCTCTCGCCAATGCGTGCGGACAATGATCGCCAAATCCCAATTCAAATGCGAGATGAATTCAAAGGTGCGATGAATTGTAACGGTAACGGACTTTGCTTTAACTTTGATGAGCACAGCATTATGTGTCCTTCCATGAAAGTGAGTAAAAACCGCGTATTCTCGCCAAAAGGACGAGCCGCTATGGTGCGTGAGTGGCTGCGATTGATGGCGAATGAAAACGTATCGCCTGATCAATTAGATTTTCATAAAACACAAGTGAAACTGACCGCACTTGTGGAACGTTTCCGCAATAGCGTGCAGAAATGGCGTGGTGAATATGACTTCTCACATGAAGTAAAAGCAGCAATGGATACTTGTCTGGCTTGTAAAGCCTGTGCAAGCCAATGCCCGATTAAAATTGACGTACCAAGTTTCCGTGCGAAATTTTTCCATTTCTACCACAGTCGTTATTTGCGCCCAGCCAAAGATCATATTGTGGCGAATTTAGAAGTTGCTGCACCTTATATGGCGAAACAACCGGCATTATTCAATTATTTCACCAAACTGAAAGTTACTCAAAGCTTGGTTGAAAAAACGCTTGGCATGACTGATTTGCCTCTCCTTTCTGAGCCAAACCTTCAACAACAATTAGTGGAAATTGGCTACCAAGACAAAAAATTAGAAGAGTTGGAAGGTCTCAGTGCAACAGAAAAAGCCAATATGCTCTTTATCGTACAAGATCCTTATACCTCTTATTACGATGCTAAAGTGGTGCGAGACTTTGTCGCTCTCACACAAAAATTAGGATTCTCACCAATCCTTCTGCCTTTCAAACCCAATGGCAAAGCCATGCATATTAAAGGTTTTTTAGCTCGCTTTAGTAAAACCGCGAAAACACAAGCGGAGTTTTTAAATCGCGTCGCCAAATTAAATGTGCCTTTAGTCGGAGTTGATTCCGCTATTGTGCTTTCTTATCGAGATGAATATAAAGAGGCCTTAGGTGATTCTCGCGGTGATTTCCATGTACTCACAGCTCATGAATGGCTGACCAATCAATTAGAAAGTACCACATTACAAAGTGCAGTGAAAAATATTGCAAAATCTGACCGCACTTTTGAGTGGCATTTATTCCCTCATTGTACTGAATCCACCTTTATGCCAAACAGCCCGAAAGAATGGCAGTATATTTTTGCGCAATTTGGACAAACCTTGAAGGTAGAAAAAGTCGGCTGCTGTGGTATGGCGGGTGTATTTGGTCATGAGGTTCGAAATCAAACCATGTCGAAAGATATTTACGACGTATCTTGGGGCAAAAAATTACAAGGTAAAGATCCGAATCATTGTCTCGCAACCGGCTATTCCTGCCGTAGCCAAGTGAAGCGATATGAAAAAGCCATCTTGAAACACCCTGTGCAAGCATTGCTTGAAGTATTGAATAACTAGAATAGATTTTCTACTTACAACAAATATCGTAAAAAATAAAAAAGCGGTCAGACTTTAAATCTGACCGCTTTTTTACTTCGTTTTAAAACTACAACGCTTCAATCGCTTTATACTGTTCTTGGATTTTTTCTAAACCAGATTGGTATTCCGCTTGTTTTTCGCGTTCTTTCGCAATTACTGCTTCAGGCGCTTTAGCCACAAAAGCTTCATTACTAAGTTTATTCTCGATACGTTTAACTTCATTTTGATATTTTTCAATCTCTTTAGTTAAACGCGCAAGCTCAGCTTCTTTATTAATAAAGCCAGCCATTGGTACGAGCAATTCCGCATTGCCGACGAGTTTTGCTACCGCAAGTGGTGCGGTTTCGTTTGCGGCTAATACTTGAACATTGTCTAATTTCGCCATGGCTTTTAAAAGAGCGCTCTGTTTTTCGAGAATTTTTGCGTTTTCTGCACTTAAATTACGGAATAACAGATCTAAGCCTTTGCTTGGTGCGATGTTGCTTTCTGCACGAATATTCCGCACCGCAACGATCACTTCTTTTAACCACTCAATTTCTGTTTCTGCTTCTGGATCAAAGCCGTTATCTTCCACTTGTGGGAAAGGTTGTAGCATAATGCTGTCAGCTGTAATGCCCACAAATCCTTTCACTTTTTGCCAAATTTCTTCGGTAATAAATGGAATCAGTGGATGTGCTAAACGTAATAATTTTTCTAACACGTGAACCAAAGTTTGACTTGCCGCACGGATTTGTGCTGCATTGCCGTTTGCAAATACTGGTTTAGTTAATTCTAAATACCAGTCACAGAATTGGTTCCAAGTGAATTCATAAATCGCATTGGCACAAAGGTCAAAACGATATTGGCTTAATGAATTACGGAAAGTCTCCACTGTGCGGTTGAATTCTGATTGAATCCAACGATCCGCTAATGAGAATTCGATCTCACCTTCGCTTAAATCTAATTTTTCATTTGTTAAGACGAAACGGCTTGCATTCCACAATTTATTACAGAAGTTGCGGTAGCCTTCTAAACGTTTCATATCCCAGTTGATGTCACGACCGTTTGAAGCCAATGCCGCTAATGTGAAACGTAATGCGTCTGTACCGTGAGCCGCAATACCTTCAGCAAATTCTTTGCGCGTTGCTTTAGCAATTTTCTCGGCTAATTGCGGCTGCATCATGTTGCCGGTACGTTTTTCAAGTAAATCCTCAAGGCTGATACCGTCAATCATATCGATTGGGTCAAGCACATTACCTTTCGATTTCGACATTTTTTGTCCGTTTTCATCACGGATCAAGCCTGTTACGTACACGGTTTTGAATGGTACTTGTGGTTTGCCGTTTTCATCTTTCACGAAGTGCATCGTGAACATAATCATACGCGCAACCCAGAAGAAGATGATATCGAAGCCCGTGATTAACACATCCGTTGGGTGGAACATTTTGAGTTCTTTAGTTTGCTCTGGCCAGCCTAAAGTTGAGAATGTCCATAAGCCTGATGAGAACCACGTGTCTAACACGTCTTCATCTTGTTTGAGTTCAACCGCAGAATCTAAGTTGTATTTTGACCGCACTTCTTCTTCGTTACGCGCAACATACACATTGCCTTCCGCGTCATACCACGCCGGAATGCGGTGCCCCCACCAAAGTTGGCGAGAGATACACCAATCTTGAATATCACGCATCCAAGAGAAATAAAGGTTTTCGTATTGTTTCGGCACGAATTGGATTTCGCCGTCTTCCACCGCTTTAATTGCCACATCGGCAAGCGGTTTCACGCTCACATACCATTGGTCAGTTAGCATCGGCTCAATCGGCACGCCACCACGGTCGCCATAAGGCACTTTGAGATCGTGCGGTTTAATTTCGTCTAATAAACCAAGCGCTTCAAAATCTGCCACGATTTTCTTACGAGCAGCAAAACGCTCTAAGCCACGGTAATCTTCAGGAATAGTCGCTTCATAGCCTGCAAGTGGTTTGCCATCAGTACCGATAATTTCTGCTTCATCACGAATATCTGCATTTAAGGTTAATACGTTAACCATCGGCAAGCTGTGACGTTTACCGACTTCGTAGTCGTTAAAGTCGTGCGCAGGGGTAATTTTCACTACACCAGTACCGAATTCACGATCCACATATTCATCGGCAATAATCGGAATTTCACGGTTTGCCAATGGCAGAACGACCGTTTTACCGATTAAAGATTGATAACGCTCATCTTCAGGATGCACCGCAACCGCTGTATCGCCCAACATGGTTTCTGGACGCGTGGTTGCCACCACTAAATAATCCTTACCATCTGCCGTTTTCGCGCCATTTGCTAACGGATAGCGGAAATGCCAAAGCGAACCTTTGCTCTCTTTGTTTTCCACTTCTAAATCAGAAATCGCGGTGTGAAGTTTTGGATCCCAGTTTACTAAGCGTTTACCACGGTAAATCAAGCCTTCTTCGTACAAACGAACAAACACTTCTTTTACTGCATTCGATAAACCATCGTCCATCGTGAAACGCTCACGTTCCCAGTCGATTGAGTTACCTAAACGACGCATTTGTTGGCTGATTGTGCCGCCTGAATAGGCTTTCCAATCCCAAATTTTATTGATAAATGCTTCACGACCATAATCGTGGCGAGTTTTGCCTTCTTCTGCGGCAATTTTACGCTCTACTACCATTTGGGTTGCGATACCCGCATGGTCTGTCCCCGCTTGCCATAAGGTGTTATGTCCTTCCATACGGTTAAAACGGATCAAGGTATCCATTAAGGTTTGTTGGAAAGCATGCCCCATGTGTAAAGAGCCGGTTACATTCGGTGGCGGAATCGCAATACAATAGCTTGGCGCGTTTTCATTTTCAGACGGTTTAAAATAACCGCTCTCTTCCCAATGTTGATAAAGGGCTTGTTCTACCGCAGACGGATTAAAACGGTCTGCCATTTCGAATTTTTGTGTCATTGTTGTTCTCTTTTTGTAGGGTGGGCTTTTAGCCCACTGTTTAAATTGAAGTGGTAGGCTAAGACCTACCCTACATTATTAAAATTAAACTAAGAAAAGTTTAACCAACTTAATTCACTTATATTGATTTCTAAGTCTTTTAATAATTTATTTGTTTCAATATATTTGAATGGATTTCTTTGATTATTAGTTATTTTTTGCCATGCATTTGGAATATTAATTTTCGCATAGGAACTAAACTCCAAACATTTACGATTACTATCAATAGCTTTACCAACTATTCCCGTAAGCTTGCAAACCATAATTGCAGTTCCCTGCTCGACATCGTGAGTAGCCCACTCTTGAGTTAAACAACGAGTTATCACAGCATATTCTAAATTTTCAGCTCTCTCTTGATTAACACACCACCAACCAATGCCGCCATCTTCTTTCATTTCTTTTAAGCTTTTTCCACCAAAAATTAAAATTGATTCGCTCATTTTTACTCACCTACAAATTTTAATATAAATTCAATAATGTAAAACTGTTCTTCACTCGGATAAATCCCCCGAATCACCTTTTTCAACTCTTCCAACCCCATATTTTCCTGCTTCGCATGTTGTTCCGTCAGCTTGTCAAGAGTAATCGGCGACACGCTTAACACTTTAATGGTACAGAAATATTGATTATCCTCAAACCGCCCCACTCGCAGAATATCGCCCGGTTTGAAATGGCTTTCGGATTTATCTCGAATGGTAATGGTTTTACGCCCAGCGAGAATATCAGCTTCGAAGCGTTGATAAAAGGTAATATCGTTCATAAAGTGCGGTCACAAAAAATTTAATTTACTTCTTATCTAGCCAAGGATATTTATTATTTGGATCGCCATATTGCCCACATGATTTTCTTGCTTCATCATCTGATAGATAGTAACGAGGAATATTGATCGGTAACAATGCGGTATCAGCTACAACAGATAAAGGCCAATCGATAAAATATAATGGTCTGGTCATATGCTTAAAGCCAACACCATCGTAAAAATTACCAGCTACCATATTGTAATCGTATCGAGTTCCAATATAAGGGCAAGGATCTTTCAGTGTCGTTAAAGTTCCACATCCATAGAGAAACATACTTAATAATATAAAAACGATTTTTTTCATTTTCTTCGCGCCTTATGCTCTTCATCAGATTCAGTATAGTAACGAATAATATCGTGATATTTATCTTCTTTAATTTGGCTTAAATCAAAAGGCTTGTCATCATTCTCTTGTTGCACTTTATTTTTAAAACGTGAATTCAACATTACACCCAAAATAACAAAAACAATAAATGCAACAATGGTATAACCTATTCCAACACCAAGACAGCCTAGACCGCCTGGCCCCATACCAGCATCCATACAAGCAAAACTCATTAAAAAAGGAAAAGAAATAAATGCTAATATGGCTGACAATACAATAATCATAAGAAACACTCTTGGATATCTTGGTTACTTAATTAGGTCAAACTCAATCACCCAAAACTCATTTTCATTGGGATAAATTGTTTTAATCACTTCTCGCAATTCTGACAAGCTCATATTTTCCTGAGCTGCGTGCTGTTCTGTGAGATTATCGAGCATGATCGGCGACACTCTTAACACTTCAATCGTGCAGAAATATTGATTATCTTCAAATCGACCAACACGTAAAATATCACCTGCTTTAAAATGGCTTTCGGATTTATCTCGAATGGTGATGGTTTTACGCCCAGTGAGAATATCGGCTTCGAAGCGTTGATAAAAGGTAATATCGTTCATAAAGTGCGGTCAATTTTTAAGTATTTTTGTAACCATCCCCTCTTTGGCAAAGAGGGGTTAGGGGAGATTCGGCAGAAGTTATATCAACCTCATAAAGAAATTCACGCTTGTTATCAAATCTCCCCCAGCCTCTCTTTTCTAAAGAGGGGGTTTTTTTTATATCGTTATACCTGCTCCGTGCTCAACGTCCAGCCTAACTGTCTCAGTTGTTTATAACGTTCACGCGCTTGAGCTTTTTGTGTTTCTTCTACCGGTACAAAATCAATTAATTGTGTAAAACTGTGGCTAAAATCCGGCACTTCCATTTGTAAATTGATCAGCAAATCTCGACGCTGGGCATTTCGTTTGCCTTTCCAACTAATCTCAATTGGCGGGGCATATTGTGTTGCTTCGCCTGAAAGATTATGAGGAACAAACTCATTCGGATCCCGTTGCCATAATGTTTCATCAATTAAAAATGCTTGCTCTTCTGTTTCACAAGCGATTAACACTCGCTTGCCTAAACGCCACGCTTGAGCGGCAAGATCACAGGCAAGTTGCTCAACTGTTATCTTCTTTTCTGGATTTAAGAGATAAAATTGTGCGTTTTTTGCCATGATTGCGACTTCTCCATTTATCGTTTTATAAACTGGCGGATTTTATCAAAAAAGCACTAAAAAATAAATCATCAACAAAGTGATTAACGCAAATAGAAAAAACACGGAAATTTTTTACCGCACTTTTATGATCTACATCACAAAAGTAACTTTTAACCTTTATGTTACATTCCATTCATAACTCGCAGGTGTTAGAATTTTCAAGATTTATTTTTATTTTCGATGATAGGAGTATCACATGGCATTTCGTATTGAAAAAGACACTATGGGCGAAGTTCAAGTTCCTGCAGACAAATACTGGGCAGCACAAACCGAACGTTCTCGCAACAACTTCAAAATTGGTCCGGCAGCTTCTATGCCGCACGAAATTATTGAAGCGTTCGGTTATTTGAAAAAAGCCGCTGCTTTCGCAAACTGTGATTTAGGTGTATTACCTGCAGAAAAACGTGATTTAATCGCAACCGCCTGTGATGAAATCCTTGCAGGAAAATTAGACGACCAATTCCCGTTAGTCATTTGGCAAACCGGTTCAGGTACACAATCAAACATGAACGTGAACGAAGTGGTGGCAAACCGTGCTCACGTTTTACATGGTGGTAAATTAGGCGAAAAATCCTTCGTTCACCCAAATGATGATGTGAACAAATCACAATCTTCAAATGACACTTTCCCAACTGCAATGCACATTGCCGCATACAAAAAAGTGGTTGAACACACCATTCCTTGCGTAGAACGTTTACAAAAAACTTTCGCTAAAAAATCTGCAGAATTTAAAGATGTGGTAAAAATTGGCCGCACTCACTTAATGGATGCAACTCCATTAACATTAGGTCAAGAATTCTCTGCATACGCCGCACAATTAGATTTCGGTTTACGTGCACTAAGAAATACCCTTCCACACTTAAGCCAATTAGCACTTGGTGGTACTGCTGTGGGTACTGGTTTGAACACACCAAAAGGCTATGATGTGAAAGTAGCAGATTACATTGCAAAATTCACTGGCTTACCATTTGTGACTGCAGAAAACAAATTTGAAGCATTAGCCGCACACGATGCGATTGTGGAAACTCACGGTGCAATTAAACAATTAGCGATGAGCTTATTCAAAATTGCAAACGACATTCGTTTATTAGCCTCTGGCCCGCGTTCTGGTATCGGTGAAATCTTAATTCCTGAAAATGAACCAGGTTCTTCAATCATGCCAGGTAAAGTGAACCCAACTCAATGTGAAGCGCTAACCATGGTGTGTGCACAAGTATTCGGTAACGATACCACTATCGCATTTGTTGGCTCACAAGGTCACTTCCAATTAAACGTATTTAACCCTGTAATGGTGGCGAATTTCTTACAATCGGCACAATTATTGGGTGATGCTTGCGTATCATTTGATGAACACTGCGCAACCGGTATTCAACCAAACTACCCACGCATTAAACAACAATTGGAAAATTCATTGATGTTAGTGACCGCACTTAATACACACATTGGTTACGAAAATGCAGCGAAAATTGCGAAAACTGCACACAAAAATGGTACAACTCTACGTGAAGAAGCGATTAACTTAGGCTTAGTTTCAGCCGAAGATTTCGACAAATGGGTTCGTCCAGAAGATATGGTGGGTAGCTTAAAATAAACTCAGCCAATAATTTGGTGTCAAAGGCAGGTCTATCCTGCCTTTTTATTTGTGTTTTTTTAAAGGGCTTTTTTGTTATAATCACGGCAATATTTTTGACATGAAAAAAACTATGAAACTGAAATTTATTATTGCTGCCATTTCAGCCTTATTTTCCACCGCACTTTTTGCCCAATGGCAACCGGTCGGCAATGCTGAATACACATGGGGGCCATTCCATGTTTATACTGTCGGCTTATATTCTGAAACGGGTTCCTATGAAAAAAATGAACGTCCGTTAATGTTTTCGATTAAATATGAAAAGCCAGTAGAAGGAAAAAACTTCGCCATTGCTTTAACCAAAGAAATGGAATCACAAAATTTGAGTAAAGATGACACCACGGCATGGCTCAAAAAAATGCAGGAAATCTTCCCTGATTTTTCACCAAACGACATCTTAAATTTTGTTGCCTTAGCGGATAAAGGCTATTTTGTATTAAATGACACCGTGTTAGATCACGAATTCGATCAAAAATTTACACAAGCGTTTATTGATGTATGGCTTTCAGATAAAAGTAGTTTTATCAAATTACAACCGCAATTATTAGGTAAAGAAAAACCGGCTCACGATAGCAAAGAATTTCAACATCAACCGGCAAGCGAGCCTTTTGATGAAGAAAATACGATGCCGGAATTACCGCCAAATTACGATTTTAAACAAGACGCAAAAGGATAAACAACAAGGGCGAACATGATATAGTTCGCCCTTTTCTTTTATTGCTTCACTTGCTGTTCTAAAAACAAGATCATCTGTAATGCAATATCAATGCCACTGGTTTTCTCAATCATTTCTAACCCCGGGCTAGCATTCACTTCAAGCACCAATAACCCTTCTTTTGAACGAATCAAATCAACACCGGCTACCGCAAGCCCTAAAGCTTTAGTGGCACGAATGGCGATGGATTTTTCCTCTTCAGTGAGTTTAATTTTTTCTGCTGTGCCACCACGATGAAAATTTGCACGAAACTCGCCATCTTGTCCAATACGCTGCATTGTGGCGACGACTTTATCACCGATCACAAAACAGCGAATATCTGTCCCTTTTGCCTCTTCGACAAAATCTTGCAATAAAACAGACACATTCGCATCTTTTAACGTTTCTAAAATACTGACCGCACTTTGTGGACGTTCAGCCAAGATCACCCCAATACCTTGTGAGCCTTTTAAGGTTTTAATAATCATTGGAGCGGTTGTTTGCTTAATGGCTTGTTTTGGCTCAACTTCACAACCTGATAAGACTGAATTTGGCACGGCAATGCCTTGTTCCAATAACATCTGCAAACTGCGCCATTTATCGCGAGCGGCTAAAAATGCTTGTTCTTTATTAAGGCAATAGACGCCTTTTCCTTGTAAATGACGCAATACCGCACAGCCCATTTGGGTGCTTGTCGTCCCAAAGCGTGGTAATACAGCATCATAATCAGGCAATAAATAAAGCTCACTTTCTGCATTTTGTTGATAATACAAAGAAAAGTGCGGTTGATTTTTATCAAGTTTTAAAATGCAACGATTAGGATCCAAAATATCCATTTGATGCCCGCAACTTTCTGCTGCTTCTTTTAAACGCTGGCAGCTATAAAGGCGAGGCTCACGGCAAAGCATCAATAATTTCATTCAGTTATACCCTTAGGAAAAGAGGAGTTGATATATTACACCAATCACAATAATCCTGAAAAATGATTTCTGCTTTTGTGGAAATAGAGTAAAATCATTAGGAGTTTTGTTTAAATAAAAGGAAAATTTTATGTTCGTAGTTATTTTTGGTCGTCCTGGCTGCCCTTATTGTGTACGTGCAAAAAACCTTGCTGAAAAATTAAAAGGTGAAGTAGCGGATTTCGATTATCGCTATGTAGATATTATCGCTGAAGGTATTTCTAAAGCAGATTTATCAAAATCTGTCGGTAAAGAAGTGGAAACTGTGCCACAAATTTTTATCGATGAAAAACCAATCGGCGGTTGCACTGATTTCGAAGCATTAATGAAAGAACAATTTAACGTTGTTGCTTAATTTTTGCTAAAAACATAAAAGTGCGGTTAATTTCAACCGCACTTTTTTATTTCATCTTAGTTAATTTGTAGCGAGATCGACCAATCCCACTCCGTTTCATTCAAACGATATTGTTCTTTTAATACAGGTCCACAAGAGTTGGATCCTACCCCACTCATTTTATAATCCACACACAAGATCGTACTGCCACTTTTCTCCAAATCATATTGGTGCTTTTTACTGCCCAATTCTTCTTGAGAATAAGGCGAAACATTCATGCTAAAAGGCACATGACTTTGCACGATAAAACAATCAGCCGAATTCGCCACCTTCACTTCACGACAACCATAGTGACTGCCATTTTCTTGCGGCTTTAAATAAGGTACATGATTACTTTCTGGTATTGTCTTATAACGACCGAAAGCCGTGGCGTGATGTTTATCTAGATAACTTTCCGTTGGACCATAGCCTACATACTCCACTTGGTTAAATCCTTGATTAAGGAAGAAACGCAAACCAAAGCGTGGTAAGAATGGCAAGTGCGGTTGTTTTTCAGCATGAATATTGATGCGAAGTAATCCATTTTGCTCAATACGATACACCACATGCAATGTCAGAATTCGCGCTTTTGATACGGCAACCAATCCTAATTTAAAGGTAATTTCAACCGCACTTTCCTGCTCAGTTACACGGTAATCATAGACTCGACTCGTCGCACGATCGTAACCTGCTGCAAGCCAATGTGCTTTCATTAAACTATCATTATCTAAAGGCGCTCGCCAAATATTAAAATCGGCAGCTTGATTCAACCACGGCTCGCCCGCTTTGCGAATTTGTTGAATAGTGCCTTTATATTGATCAAACTGGTATTCAATATCTGCCACTTTAACTAAAATTAAATTGGCATGTTCTGAAACAGAAATCGGTTGGAGATTTGATTTGAGCTCATCAGCGAATAAATGAGGTTGCTCCGACAAAATAATCTGATCAAATCCTAAACTGTGCCCTCGGGGAATCAAGCCCGTTTCTGTTTTTTGATAATAGGTCAATGTTAAAACTTGTAATGAACCGTTACTTGCTGGCAATGGTAAAGGCAAAAGAGCGGTTGATTTTGGTGCTATTTTTAAATTCTCAATTTGGCCTTCTTGTACAACCGAAAAATCCTCGGTGATTTGATAATGAATCGAAATAGCCTCTGCCGCATCCGTAAAATCCAAATAATTTTTGAATTCAACATGACCATTTTTTAATGCAGCGCGAATTGGACGATACACATTCTTGTATTCCAACAAATTGCTTTGAATTTGACGGTCTGCCGTCACCAATCCATCAGCACAAAAATTACCGTCATTCGGTATGTCATTAAAATCTCCGCCATAGCCCATCTTGCTTGAATTTGGCAAATAAGGGGAATGATTGCACCACTCCCACACAAAGCCACCACAAGCGCCTGCATATCGTTCCATCGCTTGGAAATAATCTTCTGTGTCTCCGCAAGAATTCCCCATCGCATGCAAATATTCACAGAAAAGATACGGCTTTTGATTTTGGGCATCGGCAAAATAAGCATCCAATTCTTCCGTACTGGTATACATTTCGCTATGAAAATCTAAATTGGATGTGTCATTTTGATGGGCTGAATGTTGAAAGATCGCATTTTCATAATGCACTAAGCGACTTGAATCGCGCTGTTTCACCCAAGCGGCAGCTTGCTCAAAGTTCTCGCCGTAGCCACTTTCATTTCCCAATGACCAAATCACAATAGAAGGACGATTTTTATCTCGCTCAACATTGGCATAAGTGCGGTCTAAAATGGCTTGATTAAATTCAGGGCTTCGAGCCATATAGCAATAATTGTCGATTGTTTTTTGACGAATTGCTTCATGATCAATCTCTGTTTTTACCCCTAACAAAATACTTGTTTCTGGCGACTCCACATAGACTGCATTCGTACCGTGCGATTCAATATCACTTTCCGCAATCACATAAAAACCATATTCATCACACAATTCAGTAAACCAAGGTGCATTAGGATAATGCGCTGTGCGAATGGCATTAAAATTATGCTGTTTCATTACGCGTAAATCTTGCAATGCTTGTTCGCGGCTGATGGCATAACCGGTTTTCGGATCACTATCGTGACGATTAATGCCTTTAAACTGAATCGCTTGCCCATTAAATAACATTACGCCATTCTTCACTTCGATATGACGCAAGCCAACCTTTTGGCAAATCACTTCTGATCCATATTGCAAAATCAACGTGTATAAACATGGGTTCTCAGCATGCCATAATTGGGCGTTTTCAATTTCATCATGAAATGCATGCCCTTTTTGTTCAATTATCAATTTGCCTTGAGGATCAAATAATTGCCAAGAAATGGATTGTTCGCATTCTGCAAACTGGCAGATTACATACAATTGAGCCTTGGTAAGGTCTTGATTAAATTGTGTTTGAATGAAGAAATCTTGTAAGTAATTTCTTTCTCGCGCTAACAGATAAACATCTCGAAAAATGCCGGACATTCGGAATTTGTCTTGATCTTCCAAATAACTGCCATCACACCATTTCAACACGAGAACATGTAAGTGATTTTTCCCTTGTTGCAAAAAGTCAGTAATATCAAATTCGCTAGTGCAATGACTAATTTGGCTGTAGCCTACAAATTGGTGATTCACATAGACAAATAAGCAGCTGTCTACCCCTTCAAAATTTAAGAGATACCGTTTTTCGGCATTGATTTCAACATTAAAAACGCGATGATACAAACCACAAGGATTCTCAATGGGCACATAAGGCGGATCAAAAGGGAAAGGATAATTTACGTTGGTATATTGATGATTATCGTAACCATGATTTTGCCAATTTGAAGGAACGGGGATTTTATCTGTAAATGAAATATGAAGGAAATCTTGAGGCAAGTGAGTATAGCTTTCAAAATAAGCAAAATCCCATTCGCCATTTAGTAAGGTAAAATAAGGGGAAAATTCTCGTCTCTTTTTGACCGCACTTTCTGCTGAAGAAAAAGGAATAAAATAAGCATGATGAGGTGTGGTATTCACATGCAAGGTTTGCGGATTTTCAAAATAGCGAGGCAACGACATAAAAACTCCCAATGCAATTTAGACACATAAAAAAGGGCGCCTGAATGACGCCCACTATACCTAAAATCTTCGACTAATCTAGTGATAAGTTCACAAATCGTGATACTTATCACATTAATTTTTATGGCAATTTTGCCAAGAAGGCATAACCGCCTTTTTCACTCATTATTTCAACATTAGAATCCGCTGTAATGAATGCTGATTCACCTTGTTTTAAGGTAAGTGCGGCTGATTTTTCTTGTGTTTTTAGCTCGCCTTGCATCACCAAAAAAATACCTGCACTTTGAAGATTCACTTTAGTATGCTGTTCTGGTTCAATACGAATTTGAGCTAAAGCAAAATCTTTTACTGGCGTTTTATAAGTAAATTCTGACTGATTTTGAGGTGCTGCTGAGATAATTTGAGGTGTTACTTCACGACAATCCACAATTTTTAATAATTCGACAATATCGACATATTTTGGTGTTAAGCCACCACGAATCACATTATCGGAACAGGCCATTAACTCCACGTTTTGTCCGCGAAGGTAAGCATGAGGAATACCCGCATCTTGGAAAATGCCCTCTCCTTCTTTTAAATGCACAATATTAAAGAGATAAAAACACACCAAGCCGGCATCTAATTTTTCAGGCAAAATTGCCATGGCTTCCATGGTATAAAGCATCCAATAATCAGGATTATGTAGCGTCAACTCACCATTTTTATAAGGCTGTTGATTAGCTTCAATAATAGGTAATAGCCAATTTGCGAGCGTTGATTGATCCGCCAACATTACATCCGCATAAAATTCAGCAAGGCTTTGTGTGCTTAGTTTTTCAGCCAAAGGTTGCAAAGAGGGGCGTGCATTTAATGTGGCAAGAATTTGAGATTTTGTTTTAAAACCATGTAAAAGCCAGAAATCAGATAAAGCAATCATCATTTCTGGTTTGTGATTTCGATCTTTATAAGTCCGCGTACCGTCTGTTAATACCACGCCTTTTGCATTCTCAGCCTCAAAGCCCTTTTCAGCTTGCGCTTTAGTTGGATGCAATTGAATCGACAACGGCTTTTCAACATCTAAAATCTTTAATAAATAAGGGAGTTCATCACCAAATTGCTGGCGGCTAGCTTGCCCAAGTGCGGTCGGATTTTTCGATAAAAATTCAATAAGGGATTGTTTACCTGTTACATTCTCAATTTCAGAAGGTGCTGATGGATGTGCGCCTAACCACCACTCCGCACAAGGTTGATCTTTCGCTGAATTTAATCCAATCAATGATGCAATATAGTTTTTTCCGCCCCAAGCATAATGCTGTACTTGGCCAGTTAATCGATAAATCATTTTTACCTTCTTTAAAAAGAATAAGGATAAAAAAATCCGCTCATTTAAAGCGGATCTTTTAGTCAGTAAATCTTATTTTGTTAAACTTAAAACAACAGATTCTCCAGCAATCACTTCACCCGATTTTTTCTCGATAGATGAAATTTCATCCATGTTAGAGATAACAACTGGTGTTAAAACTGATTTTGCTTTTGACTCTAATGTTGCTAAATCAAATTCGATTACTGTGTCGCCGCGTTTTACGCTTTGACCTTCGTGTGCGATGCGAGTGAATCCTTCACCTTTTAATTCAACGGTATCAATACCGAAGTGAACGAATAATTCAACACCCTCTTTTGATTCCATTGAAAACGCATGGTTGGTTTCAAAAATTTTACCAATTACACCATCAACAGGCGCCACAATTTTGTTACCTGTTGGGCGAATCGCGATACCATCACCCACGATTTTTTCAGAGAAAACAACATCTGGTACATCTTCGATATTCACAATCTCACCAGAAAGTGGCGCATAAATTTCGACTTCCACTGTTTTGTTTTCTTTTGAACCAAATAATTTGTCAAATAAGCCCATTTTAATCTCCTATCTATTAAAGATGGCTAGTATTTTAACGTAAAACTCTGTTTTTGTATCTAGTTTAACGATTTTTCTGCTAAAAAAGCTTGAATTAATTGCTCAATTTCAGCAGCGGTTGGTTTTTGTAATGCTTCATCAGCTAAGGCTTTCACCTCTTGATAATTCACATGACGAATTAATTTTTTAATACGTGGCACAGAAATTGCACTCATACTAAATTCATCTAAGCCCATACCGAGTAACAATAAGGTTGCTCGTTCATCACCGGCTAACTCACCACACATACCTGTCCATTTACCTTCTGCATGAGAAGCATCAATCACTTGTTTGATCAAGCCTAGTACTGAAGGAGACATTGGATTGTATAAGTGAGAAATTAATTCATTACCACGGTCAACGGCTAGCGTATATTGCGTTAAATCGTTTGTACCAATACTAAAGAAATCCACTTCTTTCGCTAAGAATTTCGCATTCACCGCTGCAGATGGTGTTTCAACCATGACACCCACTTGGATGTTTTCATCAAAAGCTTTACCTTCTGCACGCAATTCTGCTTTTAAGGTTTCAAGCACTGATTTTAATTCACGAATTTCTTCTACCGAAATAATCATCGGGAACATTACAGCAAGTTTACCAAATGCAGACGCACGTAATACGGCTCTTAATTGTGCATGTAAAATTTCACGACGATCAAGGGCAATACGTACTGCTCGCCATCCAAGGAATGGGTTCATTTCTTTTGGTAAATTTAAATATGGAAGCTCTTTGTCACCACCGATATCCATGGTACGTAATACCACTAGACGCCCTTCCATTGCTTCAACCACTTCTTTATAAGCAATGAATTGCTCTTCTTCGCTCGGTAATTGATCACGATCCATAAAGAGGAATTCTGTACGGTATAAACCTACCCCTTCTGCACCATTACGATGTGCACCTTCGCAATCACGAATCGTACCAATATTCGCTACTACATCGACTTTATGACCATCAAGGGTCACAGCTGGTAAATCTTTTAATTTCGCTAATTCTGCTTTTTCTTCAGCGAGTTTTGCTTCTAAGGTTTTTAATTCATCAATTTCAGCTTGAGTCGGATTCACGTAAACACGGTTGTTTACCGCATCCAAAATAAGATAATCACCGGTATTCACTCGCGCTGTGACATCATTTGTCCCTACAATGGCCGGCAATTCAAGTGAACGAGCCATAATTGAGGTGTGAGATGTTCTACCACCAATATCCGTGATAAAACCTAATACTTTTTCTAAGTTTAATTGAGCAGTTTCTGATGGGGTTAAATCGTAAGCCACAAGGATGGACTCTTCGGTAATATCACCAAGATCCACAATATGCATGCCTAAAATATTTTTGATTAAACGATTACCGATATCGCGAATATCACCCGCACGTTCTTTTAAGTATTCATCATCAATTTCAGACAACATTTCAACTTGTTGATCAATGATTTTACTTGCAGCGACACTGGCATTCACTTTGTGTGAACGAAGATAATCAAGAATTTCTTCTTCTAATTCTTCGTCTTCAAGGATCATTAAATGGCCTTCAAAGATCGCCGCTTTTTCTTCACCTAAAGATTTTAATGCGCGTTGATGAATGGAATTAAGTTGCTCAACAGCAGCTTCACGACCCGCATAAAAACGAGCGACTTCTGCGTCGATTTGATCTTCTGAAATTTTTTGGAAATCCAGAACAATTTTTTCTTCTTTTAATACTAAAGCTTTACCAAAAACGATACCTGGCGATGCTGGGATACCTGTAATCATAATTTTACATTCCGAAATAATTTATTAAAGGCTAAATAAACAATAGCCACAGAATAGGAATCCTGTGGCTATCGTCAATTATTCTAAAGTAGGAATTAATGCTACTAAATGTTCAACGGCTTTTTGTTCGTCTTCACCTTCAGCCGAGATGGTGATTACAGTTCCTTGCGTCAAACCTAAGGTTTGTAGCTTAAATAAGCTTTTCGCACTTGCACTTTTTCCACCAGAAGTGACTGTTACATCAGAAGCAAAGGCTTTCGCTTCTTTAACAAATTGCGCCGCTGGACGGGTGTGTAAACCATTAGGGGCTGTAATTTCTACATCTTTTGAGAACATAATGTTACCTCTATTTAATAATAGTAAAATTTAAGCAATTTAATCTATAAATCGTTGGTAGTATCGCTATTAAATGCCCAATAATCAAGGCAAAACACAAAAAAAATTGAGCTACATCACAAAATTTAAACGTTTGCATACCTAATTTGAGTAAAAGATATACTACGCAGAAAAATGGCGTTGTGATTTCGTCTCACTCAAGCTTTCAATGAGGCGATGATAATTCTCATAGCGTATCGGTGAAATCCGACCTGCTTCAACAGCCTCACGTAATGCACAGCCAGGATCGTTCAAATGTTTACAATCACGGAACTTACACGTGCCTAAGACATATTGAAATTCACGATAGCCTTTGGTGATTTGATCAGGCTCCAAATGCCATAAACCAAACTCACGAATCCCTGGTGAATCAATCAAATTGCCGCCTTGTGGCAAATGATATAAACGAGAAGAAGTTGTGGTATGTTGACCCAAGCCTGAGGTTTCACTAATACCGCCTACTTGTGCATTGACTGTCGGTAAAATATGGTTAATTAAACTGGATTTGCCTACCCCAGATTGCCCCACAAAAATGGATGTGCCATCACTTAAAAGTGCTGTCAATTTTTCCATATTTTTTCCGGTTTCAGCAGAAATGATGATGGTCTGATAACCAATATCACGGTAAATCTGTAATTGGCTTTCCACTTCCTGTTCTTGCTCAGCATTCAGTAAATCGCCTTTATTCACCACAATGACAGGTTCGATCCCCGCATTTTCACACACCACTAAATAACGATCGATAATATTGAGTGAAAGTACCGGCACCACCGCAGAAACAATAATAATACGATCGATATTGGCCGCTATTGGTTTCAGCCCATCATAGTAATCTGGACGAGCAATTTCGTTTTGTCTTGGGTGAATGGCTTCAATCACGCCACTCACACCTTGGAGCTGTTCATTGCCTTGTCGCCAAATCACTTTGTCTCCAACCACGAGACTAGAAAGTGTACGACGTAAATTACAACGGAAAATTTCGCCTTGTGCATTTTCCACATCTGCATGAACTGAGTAACGCGTAACGACTACCCCATCTTGGCTTTCGCCTAGCATATCATCTTGCCATTCCACTTCTTTCTTCTTGTGGCGATGCAAGGCTTTCGCGTTATTTGATTGAATTCGACGAGTTTGATTTTGCGTTAGTTTACGTTTGCTCATAAAGTGCGGTCGTTTTTTCCGATGTTTTTCGTTAAAATAAACGGGATTAAAAATGTTTATAGGATACCTTATATTATGCAATTAGATAAACAAAATCTGATTTGGATCGATTTAGAAATGACCGGATTAGATCCTGAAAAAGAACGCATTATTGAAATCGCAACCATTGTGACAGATAAAGATCTCAATATTTTAGCTGAAGGACCTGTGATTGCAGTTCATCAAAGTGATGAATTATTAAACAAAATGTCGGAATGGTGCGTAAAAACCCACACAGCAAATGGCTTAGTTGACCGTGTTAAAGCGAGCAAACTCACTGAACGTGCAGCAGAATTACAAACATTAGATTTTTTAAAACGCTGGGTGCCGAAAGGTGCTTCACCGATTTGTGGCAACAGCATCGCACAAGATAAACGCTTTCTTTATAAATATATGCCTGATTTAGCGGATTATTTCCACTATCGCCATGTGGATGTCAGCACATTAAAAGAATTGGCTTCTCGCTGGAAACCAGAAATTTTAGACGGGTTCAAAAAAGGCAATACTCATCTAGCCCTTGATGATATTCGTGAATCAATTAAAGAGTTAGCTTACTACCGTGAGCACTTTATTAATCTGGGTTGATGAAAACTTAGGCAAACTCAATCATTTGCGAAATCTGCGCTTGCGTTGAATAAATTTTTTCGTATAATGATGCCTCATTCACCAATGTGAAATGCGGGAATAGCTCAGTTGGTAGAGCACGACCTTGCCAAGGTCGGGGTCGCGAGTTCGAGCCTCGTTTCCCGCTCCAAATTTTCACATGAATGCCCTGCGGGAATAGCTCAGTTGGTAGAGCACGACCTTGCCAAGGTCGGGGTCGCGAGTTCGAGCCTCGTTTCCCGCTCCAAATTCTTAATCCGTTGCTGAAAAGCAGCGGATTTTTTATTGTATTTTCCCTACATATTCCCTTCAAAATACGATAAAATCCCCCAGAAACTTTAACCTAAAAAATCACTCTAATAATGACCGAATTAACCCAATACATTCCTGATGAAGGCACGATGCTCCGTTTTGGTAAAAAACTCGCAGAAGTGCTTGTAAAACAACCGAAAGATAACGCTATTGTGCTTTATTTTAATGGCGATCTTGGTGCGGGAAAAACCACCCTGACTCGTGGAATGGTGCAAGGTTTAGGCTACCAAGGCAATGTCAAAAGTCCTACTTATACCTTAGTGGAAGAATATAACATTGCAGGAAAAATGATTTATCACTTTGATTTATATCGTCTTGCCGATCCTGAAGAATTGGAATTTATGGGTATTCGTGATTATTTCAGCCAAAATTGCATCTGCTTAATCGAATGGGCAGAAAAAGGTGAAGGTATCTTGCCTGGAGCTGATTTATTGGTGAATATTGACTATTACGACGATGCTCGCAACATTACGCTAATTGCTCAAAACTCAGTGGGCGAGCATATTCTGACACAACTATAAAATTGATTTACATGAAAGCAAAATTTTCGTTTCTTTTTGGAATATTTTCTCTAATTTCTACCACCGTATTTGCTGCCCCACAATGGACAATTGCTATTGATCCTGGCCACGGCGGTAAAGATCCCGGTGCTATCGGAAAAAATCTCGGCATTTATGAAAAAAATGTCACCCTTTCGATTGCTCGAGAATTAAAAGCCTTATTAGATAAAGATCCTAATTTCAAAGGCGTCTTAACACGCAGTAGCGATTACTACATTTCTGTACCAGAACGCTCTGAAATTGCACGTAAATACAAAGCAAATTTTCTCGTGTCTATCCATGCCGACTCCTCTCTTAATGCAGACCAACGTGGTGCATCTGTTTGGGTGCTATCCAATCGCCGTGCCAACGATGAAATGGGTCAATGGTTAGAAGACGATGAAAAACGCTCTGAGCTTTTAGGTGGTGCAGGAAAAGTACTTTCCAATAACAATGACAAATATTTAGATCAAACTGTACTCGACCTGCAATTTGGTCACAGCCAACGCACAGGTTATGAACTCGGCAACAGTATTTTACGTCGCTTTGCTCGCGTGACCTCATTAAGCCGCAGCACACCACAACATGCAAGCCTTGGCGTATTACGTTCACCCGACATTCCTTCTGTTCTGGTGGAAACAGGCTTCCTTTCCAATATGGAAGAAGAACAAAAACTGAATACCATTGCTTATCGTCGTCGTATTGCTTATATGATTTATGAAGGCTTAGTCGCTTATCGCAATGGTAATTTAAAATCGATTGCTGTTCCACCTAGTGATGAGCAAGACAGCAAATCTACAAAATCAAACGACAAAAATAATGAAAAATCAGACCGCACTTCCGATGTGAAAGACAGCGGTATTCGCCATAAAGTGAAACCAGGTGAAAGCATTGGTAGCCTAGCAAATAAATATGATGTCAAAGTCAGCGAAATCATTGAGTTAAATAAACTGAAACGCAAAGAACTTTGGCTAAATGAAACCATTAAGATTCCTGATAATGGCAAAGTCAAAAAAGCGGAAGAACCAACTAAAAAAGAAGAGAAAAACATAGAAAAATCAGACCGCACTTCCGATGTCAAAGACAGCGGCGTACGTCATAAAGTAAAACCAGGTGAAAGCATTGGTAGCCTGGCAAACAAATACGATGTAAAAGTCAGTGAAATTATTGAGTTAAATAAACTAAAACGTAAAGAACTCTGGTTAAATGAAACCATTAAAATTCCGGATAACGGCAAAGGCAAAAAGGTAGAAGAAAAACCTAAATCAGATGATAAAGCCAAAGCCGATAACAAAGGAAAAAACAGCAAGATTGTTGAAGCTGAAAAAGCGGTTTCTAAAAAAGATAAAAAACAAGAAAAAACCGAGAGTAAAAAAGAGCCTGAGAAAAAAGACAACGATAAAAAAGACACTTCTTCAAAAGGGAATGAGAGGAAAGATAATGGCAAGAAAGAAATCCCACTTTACCATACGGTGAAAGCCGATCAAACTATCTATGCCATCTCTCGTGAATACAATGTACCGGTTAATCATCTTTTAAAACTGAATCCAACATTGAAAAACGGCAAAGTCGTGACTGGGCAAAAAATCAAACTTAAAGAAAAATAAGGAATCCTATGGCAATCAAAATTCTTTCTCCACAACTGGCTAATCAGATTGCCGCAGGTGAAGTGGTCGAACGCCCTGCTTCTGTGGTGAAAGAATTGGTGGAAAACAGCCTTGATGCCGGTGCCAATAAAATTCATATTGATATTGAAAATGGTGGCGCCAGCCTAATTCGTATTCGAGATAATGGCAGTGGTATTCCTAAAGAAGAATTAAGTCTCGCACTCGCTCGACATGCAACCAGTAAAATTGCCGATCTTGATGATCTCGAAGCCATTTTAAGTTTAGGTTTCCGTGGTGAAGCCCTTGCCAGTATCAGCTCAGTTTCTCGTCTAACCCTTACCTCTCGCACAGCAGAGCAAAATGAAGCATGGCAAGTCTATGCGCAAGGGCGAGAGATGGAAACCACAATTAAACCTGCTTCTCACCCTGTTGGTACAACGGTTGAAGTGGCTAATCTCTTTTTCAACACGCCTGCTCGCCGTAAATTCTTACGCACTGATAAAACAGAATTTGCTCATATAGATGAAGTCATTCGCCGAATTGCTTTAGCAAAATTCAATATTGCTTTTACGCTCACACATAACGGCAAAATTATTCGACAATATCGTCCTGCAACGAATGAAGAACAACAGCTCAAACGTGTTGCCGCCATTTGTGGCGATGATTTTGTGCAACATGCCTTACGCATTGATTGGAAACATGATGATTTGCATCTTTCTGGCTGGGTGGCGACACCTGAATTTACACGTTCTCAAAATGATTTGAGCTATTGCTATATCAATGGACGAATGGTGCGCGATAAAGTGATCACCCACGCCATTCGTCAAGCTTATGCGGAGCATTTGCATACTGAGCAATACCCTGCATTTGTGCTATTTATCGATCTCAATCCACATGATGTCGATGTCAACGTGCATCCAACAAAACACGAAGTTCGTTTCCATCAAGCGCGTTTAATTCATGATTTTATCTGCCAAGGTGTAACAAATGCACTCAATGCCATTCCTCAAGCTGAATTGGATTTAGCGCCAGCGATAAATGAGGCAAGAGAGCCTTCAGCTTCGTATCAAACGCACTATGAAACAAAACCCAATCGTGCAGCGGCAGGGCAAAATATTTTCGCCTCAAATTATCATCAATCTCGTGAAAAACAATCGGAAAATCGACCGCACTTTTCAAACCGTAGTAAATACCTTCCGTCATATAGTTATCGCGAACAACCTACAAAGACGGAACAACGCTTATATGGTGAATTAGTACGTCCTGCGGAAAATTCTCAAGTTTTAACAAAACCTGTCGTTGAACAACAACTCCCACAGACAAGTGAAACAGGCTATTTACGCGCATTAGCATTAATTGAAAATAAAGCATTGCTTTTACAACAAAATCAGCAGTTTTATTTGATGTCATTAGCTAAATTGCAAACCTTAAATTATGAATTAACCTTACAACAAGGTGAAGTTTCACAACAGCCATTGCTCATTCCGATTATTTTTCGCTTAGATGAAAAACAATTTGAACAATGGCAAAAACAAAAAGCTTTTTTCCAACAAAGTGGTTTTGAATTTATTGAAAATGAAGCCCAGCTACGCCTCACATTAAACAAAGTGCCTGCGGTTTTACGTACACAAAATTTACAAAAATGTGTGGTGAGCCTACTTGCTAAACATGTAGAAAATATGCCTGATTTTCTGACCGCACTTTGTCATGTGCTAGAGGTGAAACCGATTCAAGTATTAGCAGATGCAGTCAGCTTATTAAGTGAAACGGAACGCTTACTGAATAAAGCTCATCAAGAGAAATTTAATACATTACTGAAACCGATTAACTGGCAGCCCTTTTTAACTGATTTGTAATATGACACAAAAAACTGACTCCAAACCAACCGCACTTTTTCTGATGGGACCGACGGCCTCAGGAAAAACGGATCTTGCTATTCAATTACGTCAAAGCCTGCCAGTGGAAGTGATCAGTGTCGATTCTGCATTAATTTATAAAGGTATGGATATTGGTACGGCAAAGCCTTCTAAAGAAGAACTAGCCCTTGCCCCTCACCGCTTAATTGATATTTTAGATCCCGCTGAAAGTTATTCTGCGATGAATTTTCGTGACGATGCGCTCAGAGAAATGGCCGATATTACCGCGCAAGGCAAAATTCCGCTTTTGGTTGGCGGCACCATGTTGTATTACAAAGCATTGATTGAGGGACTTTCCCCCCTTCCATCTGCTGATGAAAAGTTACGATTAGAGATTGAAGAAAAAGCGCAAAAACTTGGCTGGCCAGCACTTCATCAAGAATTACAAAAAATTGATCCTATTTCGGCAGAGCGTATCAACCCAAATGATTCACAGCGTATTAATCGTGCATTAGAAGTATTCTATTTAACGGGCAAATCATTAACAGAATTAACCGAACAAAAAGGCGAAGAATTGCCTTATCAATTTTTACAATTTGCTATTGCACCAGAAGATCGTTCGGTACTACATCAACGTATCGAACAACGTTTTCATAAAATGATCGAATTAGGTTTCCAAGAAGAAGTGGAAAAACTCTACCAACGAGAAGATCTCCATCCAGATTTGCCTTCTATCCGCTGTGTGGGCTATCGCCAAATGTGGGAATATTTACGTGGTGACTATGATCATGAAGAAATGGTCTTCCGCGGTATTTGTGCAACTCGACAATTAGCCAAACGACAAATCACCTGGCTACGCGGCTGGAAAACACCATTAAATTGGCTAGATAGTCTACAACCGCAACAGGCCAAAGAAATCGTACTACGCAAGATTGACGAACATTTTAAGGGGTAAATTATGGCGCTTTCACTTCCGCTTTCGACTGAAAAACTCATTCAACTTGGCGAAGTGCTTTGCCAACATTTCCCTGAAATGAATCTTGATGAAATAACCCAACAAATCGAGCGGGACGCGACAGATTTCACGACACCAATCGGACAAATAAACTATGCCATCAGTCTGTCTGATTTCTTGGAAAAAGTCTTAAAAAAACAACCGCACTTTTTAGCCCAATGGTGGCAAACACCTCCTCAATTTTCAGATTGTCAACATTATACTAGCCGTTTAGCTGACCAACTCTCCACTATCCAAAACGAAGAACAGCTTTACAAAACGCTACGAAATTTTCGTAATCAAGAAATGGCAAAACTTAGTTTCTGTCAAAGCTTGAATCTTGCCACCGTAGAAGAAATTTTTATTCGTCTTTCTCAACTTGCTGAGAGCCTTATCATTGGTGCGAGAGATTGGCTGTACAAACAAGCTTGCGAAGAAATGGGCACGCCTTGCGATGAAAATGGCAACCCACAGCAACTCTATATTCTTGGCATGGGAAAATTAGGTGGTTTTGAACTAAATTTCTCCTCTGATATTGATTTAATTTTTACTTACCCTTCACAGGGAGAAACCATTGGTGCAAGACGAGCCATTGACAACGCCAAATTTTTTACCCGTTTAGGACAACGTCTGATCAATGCTTTAGATCAATTCACGCCAGATGGTTTTGTCTATCGTACGGATATGCGCCTTCGCCCTTTTGGTGGCAGCGGGGCTCTTGCCTTAAGTTTTTCTGCAATGGAGCAATATTACCAAGATCAAGGGCGAGACTGGGAACGCTATGCCATGATAAAAGGGCGTATTTTAGGCGCAGATGAGCAAGATCCCAATGCAAAAACCTTACAACAATTACTTCGCCCCTTTGTTTATCGCCGTTATATTGATTTTAGTGTGATTCAAGCATTACGTGAAATGAAAGGTAAAATTGAGCGTGAAGTGCGTCGTCGTGGCTTAAAAGACAATATTAAGTTAGGCGCAGGCGGGATTCGAGAAATCGAATTTATTGTACAAGTTTTTCAGCTAATTCGTGGTGGACGAGAGATCAAACTCCAACAACATGAATTGCTTAAACTTCTCCCTGAAATGCGAGATCTCGGTTTAATTACGCCTCAACAATACCGTGAATTAAGAGAAGCTTATATCTTTCTACGACGTACAGAAAATGTGCTTCAGGCCATTGATGACCAACAAACGCAACTACTTCCAACAGATGAAGAAAATCGCCTTAGATTAATGGTCGCTTGTCGAGAATACACTTATTTAGATGAGAACAATCAGGCTACGATAAAATCTTATCCAATTGAAAACTGGGATGATTTCTATCAAACATTACAGGCACACCAGCAAAAAGTGCGGTCAGTTTTTGATGTATTAATTGGTGAAGAAAAAGATGAACCTAACGATGATAATAATCAGTGGATTGATTTTTTAGAAGGTGATCTCGATGATATTGAACAAATGCTAGTCGATAATCACATTGATGAAGACGCGATTTCCGATATCTTAGATAAACTTATTCAATTTAAAGATGGGCTTGCGCGCCGGGTTATTGGCTCTCGAGGTCGAGAAGTTTTAGCTCACTTATTGCCAAATATCTTCACCCAAATATTTAAACAAAAAAATTACCGCACTTTATTGCCACGCATCCTCAATATTGTCGATAAAATTGCGAGTAGAACGACTTATTTGGAATTGCTCTTAGAAAATCCTCAAGCCATTGAGCAGCTTATTGAACTATGTTCGCAATCACAGATGATCGCCGAACAAGTGGCTCGCCACCCTATTCTACTCGATGAATTACTAAATACTGAGGCACTACGTAATCCATTACCGTTCACACAGTACCCTGATGAATTGAAGCAATATATGCTGCGATTACCGCAAGATGATGAAGAACAATTTATTGACGGTTTACGCCAATTCAAACAGTCCATTTTATTACGTGTTGCAGCCGCCGATATTCTCGACGTATTGCCTGTTATGAAAGTAAGCGATCATCTCACTTATCTGGCAGAAGCAATCATTGATGCCGTTGTCAATTTTGCTTGGCAACAAGTCAGTCAACGATTTGGGATCCCCGAACATCTTGTAGATAAAACTGAAAAAGGTTTTTTAGTTATTGGCTACGGCAAATTAGGCGGAATTGAACTCGGTTATAAATCTGATTTGGATTTAGTCTTTTTATATCAAGCTGTTGAAGGAGTGACTGTTGATGGGAAGAAGTCCATTGATAGCAATCAATTCTATTTAAGATTGGCTCAAAAAATTGTTAGCATTTTTAGTATGAACACCAGTGCAGGCGTACTTTACGATATTGATATGCGATTACGTCCTTCAGGCGATGCGGGCTTATTAGGCTGTTCACTTCAAGCATTTGAAAACTATCAACTCAATGAAGCATGGACTTGGGAAAAGCAAGCGCTTGTCCGTAGCCGTGCTATTTTTGGTGAAACTGAATTAAAAGCAGAATTTGAAAAAATTCGCTGTAATGTACTTTCTGCTCAAAGAGATATTAATCAGCTAAAAATTGAAGTAAGAGAAATGCGTGAAAAAATGTACGAATATTTATCTCATACAAAAGACGGCTTTTTTAATATCAAAACCGATCGTGGCGGTATTACTGATATTGAATTTATCGCCCAGTATCTGATGCTCGCGAATGCCCCAGCTAATCCAATATTAACAAAATGGTCTGATAACGTCCGCATCTTTGATTCAATGGCTGAGTATCACATTATTTCTCTAACTGAATGTGAAAAGCTCAAATCCTGCTACGTGACACTACGTAATAAAATTCATCATCTGAACTTATTAGGAAATCCTGTTATTGTTGATGATTCGGCGTTTGCAGAAGAAAGAGAGTTTGTTTGTTCTTTCTGGAATAAGCTATTTTCTTAAAAAGATTAAAGGAGTCTATCCCCAGATATTTGAGATAAACTCCTTTTTATATATTCTCTACGTAAAAACAGCCTAACTTTCTACCGCGCTTATAGTGTCAAAGTAATCTTTAACAAAACTCCATAGACAAAAACCCCAAGCCATTTAGCTCGGGGTTCTACATTCAGTACCTGGCGGTGTCCTACTCTCACATGGGGAAGCCCCACACTACCATCGGCGCATCGGCGTTTCACTTCTGAGTTCGGTATGGGGTCAGGTGGGACCACCGCTCTATCGCCGCCAGGATTATTCCTTTAATAACTTTTCTATTTTCTCTCTGCTCCGCTATCTCTAGCGCTCACAACCAAACAAGCTGATTCACTTCAAAACTTTCTCTTTCTTCTCTGAGTTCGTTTTGTATACCACAACACCCAAAACCCTTGAGCGTTGTATAGTTAAGCCTCTCGGGCAATTAGTATCTGTTAGCTCAACGGCTCGCACCGCTTACACACCAGACCTATCTACGTCTTAGTCTTAAACAACCCTTACAGATTTGTAATCTGGGAGAACTCATCTCTTGGCAAGTTTCGTGCTTAGATGCTTTCAGCACTTATCTCTTCCGCACTTAGCTACCCGGCAATGCGTCTGGCGACACAACCGGAACACCAGTGGTGCGTCCACTCCGGTCCTCTCGTACTAGGAGCAGCCCCAACCAATTCTCCAACGCCCACGG